>JAZAHA010000046.1:0-115887 GCA_036231565.1 Pseudomonadota bacterium | reverse complement strand
AAGCTCATGAGGTCTGTCCCTGTGATGCGACGTCCGTTGCAACCGGCGTCGTGCAACTGTTCAGGCTGAACGCAGACACGCGCGAAGGGGCCCAAGCCGGCACACGGCGTCACAAGCGCCAGGGGCCTGACGGCCTCCTTCGCGCAACCACCCTACAACACATCCAACACACAGGGGCCTGGAGGAGCCTGCGCCTGAAACGCCACCAGACCCCGGAATAAATCCGGGGAAAACGAAAGTATTCACTACAACCACTTCAGTTTCTCCCGGCCACCCGCTTTCGCGGGCGCAGGCTACAGCCTGCACAGGCAGGCTGTGGATCCGGGACCGACCGGAGATCACCTCAAGCGATGCGCTTCCCGCAGGTCCCGGCACTCCGCCCGGCCTTCGCCGGGCTTTCAGCCGGGAAAAGCGGAATGGTGTTTAGGGGGTGACGCCTACTCTCCTTACAAGGGGAGAAGCGGAAAAGGGCCTACCGCCCCGCGGCTTCGCCGATTTCGTCCAGCCTCTCATCCGCCTCCCGGGCGAAGTCAAGGATGGCGGCGGAGGCGTCCTGGAAGAAGTCCAGCGTCATGTTCTCATAGGTGTCGGTCGGCTGGTGGTAGTGCGGGTGGAAGTCGACGCCGAGATAGATGAAGGGGATGCCGGCGACGTGGAAGGCACCTGAATCCGTCAGCAGCGTCCAGTCACCGCCCGGCTCCTCGGTCGGCTCGTCATAGCCCATCGGCATCGACACTTCGGCGCGCGCGGCGACCTCTTCGACCATCGGGACGAGGAAGGGATAGTGATAGGTGCCGACGGCCCACAGGATGCGGTCCTGCGACATCGCCACCATGTCCATGTTGAGATTGAAGGTGATGTTCTCCGCCGGGATGGGTGGATTGGCGACGAAGGCGCGCGCGCCCTGCAGGCCCCGCTCCTCGGCATCGACGAAGGCGAAGATCACGTCGTGCTCGGGCGGGTTGGCAACAAAGTCCGCGGCAATGGCGAGCACCGAGGCCACACCGGACGCATTGTCGTCGGCGCCGTTCCAGATCTGTCCGTCGCGCATGCCCTCATGATCGTAATGGGCCGTGACGACGAGGGTGCGCTCGCTGTCCGAGGTCCCCTCGACCTGCGCCAGGATGTTCACACCGGTAATGCTGTCGTCCGGATTGCGCGGCGTCGAGAACGTGAAGCTGTGCTCGTAGCTGCCGTTCACCGGCCCCACGCCGATCCCCTCCAGCCGCTCGATGATATAGGCGCGGGCCCGGGCATTGCCTTCGGTCGCCACTTCGCGGCCTTCCATGTCGTCGGCGGCCAGGATGCGCAGGTCTTCCAGCAATTGCTCGCGATCGAGCGCCGGGGCCTCCTGGGCACACCCGGCCTGGGTGAAGACGGCGACAGAAACGGCAGCGCTGAACAGGATGGACCGCATGAAAACTCCCCCGGATTGATCAATCCGGGGGAGCTTGCCACGGCACAGGCCGGGAACACACTGAATTTTCGGTCAGTATCTGCGGATCACCGGAGCCAGCCGCTCGGCGGGCTCGGCGCCAAGGGGCCGGCGAAGGCAGGTTTTGGCAGTCGACAGCGGGTTCATGGTCTTTTCCCTTACGGTCGTGGCGATTAGCTTGGCCCTCGATATGCGCCCGATACCGGTCCGGTAAAAGGCACAACGCAACACGCCGGATCACACATCCGTCACCGCCCGGAGAGCCGCCATGCCCATGCCCGCCGAGGATATCATCGCCCTGATCAAGGCCGGCATTCCCGATGCCGATGTCGAGATGGAAGACCTGGCCGGCGATAATGACCACTGGAAGGCCGTCGTCACATCCGAAAGCTTCCGCGGCAAGCTGCGCGTCGCCCAGCACCAGATGGTCTATGCGGCACTCGGCGACAAGATGGGCGGCGAGCTGCACGCCCTCGCCCTGGAAACCCGCGTACCGGCAGGCTGAGCCGGCGTGATCGACGATCCGGCCTTCTCCCGTCTCGGCTTCGGCGTATCCGGCCCGCACGCCGGCTGGGCCATGCCCCGCCATGCCACGGAAGACCTTGTACGCCGGGCCGTCGGCTTGGGCATCACCTTGTTCGACACCGGTCCCTCCTATGGCAAGGGCGAAGGTGAACGCCGACTGGGACGCGCGCTCCAGACGGTGCCGCGCGACAAGGTCTTCGTGGCCACCAAGGCGGGTATCGGTCCGGGCGGGCACCGTGACTTCTCCGCCGGTGCCGTGGAAATGTCCCTGCGCGCCTCGCTGGAGCGGCTGTCGATGAACCATGTCGACCTTCTGCTGCTGCATGGTCCGGCTCCCGCCGAGATGAGCGACAAGCTGGTCCGGCATCTCCAGGCCTTCCGCGAACGCGGCATGGTGCGCTTTCTCGGCGTTTGCGGGCGCGGCGAGGAGCTTGATGCCGCCATAGACAGCGGGGCCTTCCAGGCGATCATGGCGCCGGTCAATCGCGGGCTGTCCGACACCGAGACGGCCCGGCTGCAACGGGCCCGCGCGGCCGGGCTGCGCGTGCTGGGTATCGAGGTGATGGCCGGCACCACACGCCGCCGTTTCCCCCGGTCGCGCGGTGATCTGTGGTATTGGGCCCGGCAGGCCAGACGCAGTCTTTCCGGCACCACGCCGGCCGTGCCGGTCAATACGCCGCAGCTGGGCCTGAAATGGGCGCTCGAAAACGGACCCGCAGATGCGCTAATGTGCCTGACGACACGCCACGCCAATCTGGCCGAGAATGCCCGGCTGGCGGCCCTTGAAGCCCAAGCCTCCGCTTCCTAGCTGAACGGACAGATCCAACAGGGAGTCCCGCCATGACCACTGCCCATGACGTCATCAAATCCACCGTCGAGAACAATGACGTCGTCCTGTTCATGAAGGGCACGCCGGTGTTTCCGCAATGCGGGTTCTCCTCGGTGGTGGCGCGTGTGCTGGACCATCTCCAGGTCGATTTCGAGAGCGTCAACGTGCTCGAGGATGACGGTATCCGCCAGGGTATCAAGGAATTCTCGAACTGGCCCACCATTCCCCAGCTCTACATCAAGGGCGAATTCGTCGGCGGCTGCGACATCGTCAAGGAAATGTTCGAGACCGGTGAACTGCAGACCTATCTGCGCGACAAGGGTCTGATCGAACCCGCCTGAACCCTGTCGGGATACCGGCCGGCTTGCATCAGCGTGCGGCGACGATGCGACGGCCGGGTGCAGGCCGGGCATTTTCCAGCGGGTTGAGCACGACGACTTCGCCCTGTGCGGGCACGCCGAGCTCGTCGAGCGCAAACGCCAGCTGCACACCCCAGGGCATATCCCGGCTGCAACCATCCGGAGTATCCCGGGACAGGCTGACGGCATAGACATCACCCTCATAGCTGCCGACATCGACCGTGAAATCCGAGCGGACGGTACAGCCATGACTGTCTGCATGTACAACCAGTATCTCGTTGTCGATAACGCGCCAGTGCATCACCGGTTCGAGCGACGGGTCGGTCGCCGGCGCCTGGCCGAAGCCGGGCACTCGCATGTCGAAAAAGCGGATACGCGGAAGCGCCCGCATGGCGGGCATCGGGGGCAGTGACGGCAGGAATGCGGAACGTCCCTCATCGCCCGCACTCCCGGTCGTCGAACATGCCGACGCCATCACCGCCACGCCTGCGAAAACACCCCAAACTGCTTTCACCCTTGCCCCCGTCCGTGTTGCCCAACACGAATTCCACCCGGCCGGCAAACTCCCCCAGCGACCGTGATGGAGATCACATGGAACCGGTTATTGCGCAAGAATCAACCCCTTGCTCCTCCCGGGCGAACCGCACTCGCCATCTGCCTGTATCCGTAGCAGGTCAGCCTGCCATTACATCACCGGCTGTTCCCAACGGTAGTCGGCAATGTGCGAGCGACCGGATAGACTGTAATTTGCACGCTCTTTCTGACCGCCCCTGACACCGCCGACGCCCATGCTGCAAGCCCTGCTCCTGATCAGTGCCACTATCGCGCTGAGCATCATGCTGATCCCGCTCTCATCGCGTTTCCGGGCGCCGATCCTGCTCGTTTTCCTGGCGATCGGCATGGCCCTGGGGGAGGACGGCCCCGGCGGGATCGAGTTCGAGGACTTTGCGCTGACCTATTCGGCCGGATCGATCTGCCTGGCGCTGATCCTCCTGTCAGGCGGTCTCGATACGCGCTGGTCGGACATGAAGGCAGCAGCGCTGCCGGCCGGTCTGCTGGCGGGGCCTGGCGTGGTGCTGACCGCGACCTTCGTCGGCGTCGCCTACAGCCTTCTGCTGGATGCCTCGCTGGCGGAAGGCCTGTTGTTCGGCGCCGTGGTAAGCTCCACGGACGCCGCCGCAACCTTCATGTCGCTCCGCCACGGCGGAATACGGCTGCCCCAACGGCCGCGCCAGACCTTGCTGGTGGAATCCGGCGTCAACGACCCCGTCGCGATCTTTCTCACCATCAGCCTGGTGGAGATCGTCGACAGCGGCAGCGGCCTCTCGCTGAACGCCCTTGCAGGCACACTGCCTCTCCTCGCCAGCCAGCTCGGGCTGGGACTGCTGACCGGCCTTGCAGGCGGCTGGCTGGCCTCCAGCCTGCTGAGCTGGCTCAGACTGCCCGCAGGCCTTGCCTCCCCCTTCCTGCTGGCAACGGGCCTGGCGACCTTCTCGGGGACGGGACTGGCCGGCGGATCGGGCTTTCTGGCGGTCTATCTCTTCGGACTTGTCGTCGCCAATCACGGCAGCCGGCCGCCGCAACGCGCCATCCACTTCCACGAAGGCCTGTCCTGGATTGCACAGATCTGCCTGTTCGTCCTGCTTGGCCTGCTGGTGACGCCGAGCGAGCTGGGCAGTGTTGCGGTCGGCGGACTGGTTCTCGCCGGAGCGCTCATCCTGGTCGCGCGGCCGCTGGCTGTCTTCACCTGCCTTTTGCCGGCGCGCATGCCCTGGCGCGAGCAGGCCTATATCAGCTGGATGGGCATGCGCGGATCCGTGCCGATCTTCCTGGCGATCTTTCCGGTAGTCAGCCCCGGCCCCATCACGCCGGTCTTCTTCAACCTGGTTTTCGTGATCGTGGTAATCTCGCTGCTGGTTCACGGGCTGACCGCGGGCGTCTCGGCGCGTCTGCTGGGCCTGGATGACAAGCAGGACCATGAACCTCCGGACGCCTCCTGATCCGGGACTGTCGCGCCAAGAAAAAGGCCGCCCCGGAGAACCGGAGCGGCCTGTTTTCCAGGTCGGATTTCGTCCTCTTACGAGGAGTAGAATTCGATGACCAGGTTCGGTTCCATCTGCACCGGATACGGCACTTCGGAGAATTCCGGCATGCGCACGAAGGTGGCCTTCATGGCTTTCGGATCCAGGTCGATATAGTCCGGGATGTCGCGCTCGGCGCTTTCCAGCGCTTCCAGCACCAGGGCCATGGAACGCGAACGGTCACGAACCTCGATCACGTCGCCCGGCTTGCAGCGGAAGGACGGAATGTTGGTCTTGACGCCGTTCACCTTGACGTGGCCGTGGTTGACGAACTGACGGGCCGCGAAGACGGTCGGCACGAACTTGGCGCGGTAGACGATCGCGTCCAGACGGCTTTCCAGCAGGCCGATCAGGTTTTCCGTCGTGTTACCCTTGCGGCGCGAAGCCTCGTCATAGGTGCGGCGGAACTGCTTCTCGGTGATGTTGCCGTAGTAGCCCTTGAGCTTCTGCTTGGCCATCAGCTGCAGGCCGAAATCCGACATCTTGCCCTTGCGGCGCTGGCCGTGCTGGCCCGGACCGTAGGAACGCGAGTTGACCGGAGACTTCGGACGGCCCCACAGGTTTTCACCCATGCGGCGGTCAATCTTGTATTTCTGCGAATGACGCTTCGACATGTTCTCTCTATTCGATGCGGCCCGGCGCGCCCTCCCTCAAAGGCGTGCGATCTAAACGGCGGTTCTCGCATCGTCCCGTTAGAATGAAACGATCCGGGGTCAGGCCCCGGCGAGGGAAGCGGGGGTTTTACCTGCCAGGACAGGGAAGTCAATGGGGGCGCTGCGGGCGTCGGCGGCCGGATTGCCATGCCATTGCAGGCCCGTGATCACGACACCTTGGCTTGACCCAGCCCGTCCCCGGTTCTAGGCAGCGCTATGCGCCTGATTATATCGATGATTTTCTGCCTCGCTGTTGCGCCTGCAGAGGCTGACGACCCGGCCAGCCTTGCCTCGTCCCGGATAAACGCCGCCATCGAAGACGGCCAGCCCCCCGGCCTCTCGGTCACGCTTCAACAAGCTGACGGCTCGCGGATCGACCTGCACGCAGGCCTCGCCGACCCGCGCGAAAACCTTCCCGTGGGCAGTGACACGCGTTTCCTGTCCGGCAGTGTCGGCAAGACGATCACCGCGCTCGTCGCCGTCCAGCTGGCCGAGGCGGGCACACTCGATCTCGATGCGCCGGTTTCGACCTGGCTGTCAGGCCGGGACTGGTGGGACAGGCTGGTCAATGCTGACGCGCTGACTCTGAGAATGCTGCTGAACCATTCCGCCGGCGTGCCGGACTATCTGGAAGACATCGACTTCTTCCTCGCCGGCCTGACCCGCGGCAATCGCGGCTATTCCCCCGACGAGCTGGTCGGCTTTGTCGCGGGCGATGCGGCCGAGGGCGAACCGGGTGCGCACTTCTCCTATTCCGATACCGACTACATCCTGGTCGGCCTGATCATCGAGGCAGCAACCGGCGAGACCTTCTACGACCTGGCCCGGCGCCTCGTCGTCGAGCCGCTGGACATGGCGAGCACCGAGCCCCTGCAGGGCCGGACTTTCGATCACCTCGCGGCCGGTCATACGCGCGGCCTGTTCGGACGTCAGGCCACTGCGCGCCGCGGCACACTGAAATCCAACCTCGATCATGAATGGACGGGCGGCGGCTGGATCACCACACCGGGCGACCTGGTCACGCTGTACCGCGCGCTGGGCGATGAGGGCCGTTTCGCCGCGGAAGGCGCCATCATGCGCGCCAGCCTCAACCCGTTCGACGAGGCCGGCACGCGCGGCTACGGGCTGGGCATCTATGTGCGCTACGGCGAAGACGGCAGCTACCGCATCTCCCATGGCGGCGATTTCGGCGGCTACCGGTCGGCGGCGATCCATGACAGTCGCACCGGCCTGACCCTCGCCGTTCAGGGCAATGACAAGGAATTCGAGGCGCCCGACTTTGCCTTTGCGCTGTTCGAGGGGCTGACGGCGGACTAGTCCTCCCGCACCACCCTTGCCTTGCCGCGGCCCAGAGCCAGCGCTTTCACCGCACCGCGGAAGGTGCGCACTTCCTGCTCGGTCCAGCGGCCGCGGATGAAGGCATTGCGCAGGTTCTGGACCATCAACGGCGTCTTGGAGGGCGGATAGAAGAAGCCGGCCCGCTCCAGCTCGTATTCGAAATGCTCGAACATGCGCTCCAGATCTTCGCGCCTGGCGATATCCGAGACCGGCTCGAACTCCGCCGGCGGCGCCTCCTCGGCTTTCCATTCATAGGCAATCACGGCGATCGCCTGGGCAAGATTGAGCGAGGAGAAGCTGCGATCGACCGGCAGGGTGATGATCGCGTCGGCCATGGTCACCGCCTCATTGGGCAGACCCGACTTCTCGCCGCCGAACATCACACCCACCCGTTCACCGGCGGCGATGGCGGCCCGCATCTCGGCCACCGCCTGGCGGGCGGTGAGAACCGGCTTCTCCATGCCGCGCGGCCGGGCCGTGGTGGCATAAAGGCGGGTGAAATCGTGCGTCGCATCGGCCAGACGGTATTCCACACGGGCATTGTCGAGCACCGGAGAGCCCGCCGACATCGTGATCGCCTTATCATTCGGCCAGCCGTCGCGCGGATCCAGCACGACAAGCTCCGGCAGGCCGAAATTCCCCATCACCCGCGCCGCCGCACCGATATTCTCGCCCAGCTGCGGCGTATGGAGGATGAAGGCGGGGGTATCAGTCATGGATTACGCACAAACCCTGTCAGTTGGCCATCTTCATCGAACTCCGGCATCAGGCCCGCCAAGTCCATCGCCGTGCGCAGTTCGCCGGCCGGGTCGACGACGCCCTCGATCACGATCCGGCGCAATTGCCGGACAAGATCCGCATCCGCCCCCAGGCCCGACATGGCCGCAAAGAAGAGGTCCGCGCTGACCGGCTCATCCATGTCGAGTGCCGCCGACTGCATCGCCTGCCATATCGCATAGATATCCCCGTTCGGTGCACCGGCCGCGGCGATCAGCGAGACCAGGGATCCGCAGTCGTAATACGCGCCAAAACGGCCCCGGGCACCGGCACCCCGCAGCGGCCCGTCCTGCAGTGCGGGGAGACAATCCGCCCAGGCCCGGGCATAGGCGGCGTCGAGATAGGCATGGGGGTCGTCGGTCATACCGGCAATCAGCGCATTCGCCATCGTGTTGGCGCCGCCTTCATGGATCCAGCTGTCCGCCGTATCGCCATTGCGGGCGCCGCTGGCATTCTGGAACTGGTGCGCCACTTCATGGGCGAAAAACCAGTTGAGATAATTCCGCAGCCGCGGCGATTCCGTTCGCATCGCCTCACCGGACGTGTCCAGCATGATCACGGATCCGGAGACACCACCCTTGCTGGAAAACCCCGGATCATCGTAGCCGCCAAAGGCGAAATAGAGCACTGCGCGCTCTTCAAGCGGACGCTGCCAGCGGGTTTCATAGAGCCCGAAGATCGCCTCCATGTCCCGATCGATGGATGCACGCACCCAGTCCGGCAGGCCCCGGTCGATGACGCCGATATAGCTGCGCCCTTCAACGATCTCGCCATCACCCAGATAAACGAAGCTTCCTCCGCCGAGCGACACGTCTTCGATTGCACCGTCACGAACGGCACCGTCGAACACCATCCGCCGGCCGGACCGGACCCGGACGCCAAGCACGGGCTGGTCGCCGCGCCAGCGGTCAAGACGGCCTTCCAGCGCTGCAGCCGCATCGGCGTCTGCCACGGGCATCAGGTCGAACTGACCGGTGAACAGGGCGAGACCGCCATCGGAAAAGTCGACGAAAGGGCTGTAATCGCCTTCCGGATTGACGAAGCGCGGCTCGGCAACCAGCGAGACCTGCGATACGGGCGCGTCGAAGACCAGCGTATCGAAACCGTTGAGCCGCTCGAGACGCGCGCCCTCCCCCGCGACCTCCCAGGCGCCCACGCGATAATCGCCCGTGGACCGGCTGAAGATCATGGCGGTCTGCGGCGCCGCAAAGACGTAGTCGACATCGAACCGGCCATCGGCCCGCTCCGAGACCGTTGCCGTCACACCGGTCCCCTCGATCAGCGCCGCGGTTCCCACCGGCGCGCCGCCCGCCCCGTCACAGGCCGACGCGATCATGGCCAGCGCCAGCGCAACCCCGATCCGAATGGCTGTCATTCATGCGTCCCCGTGCCGATACGCCCCCGGCGCCCGGTCACAGTTAACAATGTTCGCGAACGGAGAGAAAGTTACGGTGGCGCACAGGCGCGCGCTTTTTCAGGCCGGGCCTTCCTTGACTCAATGACCGATGCTAGAGAGCGCGCAAATTCTCTCGTGCGCCTCCGGGCGCACCTTCCGTACGTCCGAAAAGAAAGCAGAACACCCATGGCGAAGATCAAAGTCGATACCCCGGTCGTCGAGCTCGACGGCGATGAGATGACCCGCATTATCTGGCAGATGATCAAGGACAAGCTGATCCTGCCCTATCTCGACATTGATCTGAAATACTACGACCTCTCGGTCACCAAGCGTGACGAGACGGACGATCAGATCACCATCGACGCCGCCAACGCGATCAAGGAATACGGTGTCGGCGTGAAATGCGCCACGATCACGCCGGACGAAGCCCGCGTCGAGGAATTCGGCCTGAAGAAGATGTGGCGCTCGCCGAACGGCACGATCCGCAACATCCTCGGCGGTGTTGTCTTCCGCGAGCCGATCGTGATTTCCAACATCCCGCGCCTGGTTCCCGGCTGGCAGCAGCCGATGGTGATCGGCCGGCACGCTTTCGGCGACCAGTACAAGGCGACCGACTTCCTCGTCCCCGGCAAGGGCCGCCTGACAATGACCTTCACGCCGGAAGACGGCGGCGAGCCGGTCGAATACGAAGTGTTCAACTTCCCCGGCGCCGGGGTCGCGATGGGCATGTACAATCTGGACGAGTCGATCCGCGACTTCGCCCGCGCGTCGTTCAATTACGGCCTGCAGCGCGGATGGCCGGTCTACCTCTCGACCAAGAACACGATCCTCAAGGCCTATGACGGCCGCTTCAAGGACCTGTTCCAGGAAGTCTTCGACGCCGAGTTCAAGGACGCCTTCCAGTCCAAGGGCATCTCCTACGAGCACCGTCTGATCGACGATATGGTCGCTGCGGCGATGAAGTGGTCCGGCGGCTTTGTGTGGGCCTGCAAGAATTATGATGGCGACGTGCAGTCCGACACCGTCGCCCAGGGTTTCGGCTCGCTCGGCCTGATGACGTCGGTGCTGATGTCGCCGGACGGCAAGACAGTGGAAGCGGAAGCCGCGCACGGCACCGTCACCCGCCACTACCGCCAGCATCAGCGCGGCGAACAGACCTCGACCAACTCCATCGCCTCGATCTTTGCCTGGACGCAGGGCCTGACCCATCGCGGCCGCATGGACGGCAATGAAGACCTGCAGAAGTTCGCCAAGACGCTGGAAGACACGATCATCAAGACCGTCGAGGCCGGCTACATGACCAAGGACCTCGCACTCCTGGTCGGCGAGCAGCAGGGCTGGCTGTCCACCGAGGGCTTCCTCGACAAGGTCGACGAGAACTTCCAGAAGGCCATGGCCAACTGGAGCTGATCCTTCGATCAGACGAATCTCAAGAAGGGCGGAGCCGAAAAGCTCCGCCCTTTTTACCCTCCCCTTGACGAGTGCGGTCTCAACCGACACCACTGAACCGTGCAAGGGACCAAGATGACAAACGACCTGACCGGCGTCTGGTTCGGCGAGTACGGTTATCCGCTCGGCGAGGCGCCTGTGTCTTTCATCGCCAGTATCGACGATCGCGGCGGCATGCTGGCTGGCCGGATCGACGAGCCCAACACGTTTGCAATGCCCGGTACTGCTCGTCTGTTTGCCCATGTCCGGGGCGCCTGCAGGGACGGCATCGTCTCGCTTACCAAGACGTATGACGGCACGGGAGGCGCTATCCATTCCGTGGCTTATACGGGCGAATTGAGCGCCGATGGCAATACGGTTGCCGGCATCTGGCGCACGCGCGGATGGTCGGGCCGTTTCACCATGTCGCGGCCTGTTATTCCCGCGGCAGAATTCGGCGAAGCGCTGGAAAACGTCGACGAGTAACGCGTGACCTTGATTTTGAGCGTCCAGGGCCGATACTCGAGAAGTTGTCATAAAGGACAGACCGCTGTCGGGCACGGGGACGCAGGGTGAATTTCAGCATCGATTTCGAAGCCGAGAACGGTCTGTGCGTCTACCGCATATCGGGGAAGCTTGCGCCCGACGAACTCCTGTCCGTGTTCGCCATGGCCCGGGCCCAGCCCGGCTGGTCGGACGATTATGACTTCCTGACCATTCTGGATCATGTCTCGTTGAGCGACATCCGGGCCGATTCCGTGACCCGCATGATGGGCAAGATGCGCGAGAATGACGATGCCGAACCACCCCACAAACGTCGTGCGGCCATTGTCTGCAACGACCCGTTTTCCAAGGCGACGCTGACTTACTGGGAGCTGGCGAGCCGTAACAGGCTGACCACCGAGGAACGGGTTTTCCAACACGAAACGCAGGCCCGCGCCTGGCTTGCCGCCGCCCGCACCATGAGCAATACAGCGAACTAGAGCGGCAGTTTCCGCGGGTTTCGCATGACATAGATCCAGCCGATTCGGGACGGATTGCCGTCGGCCGGCGTGACGGTCATCAGGAAATCATCCGCGCCCCCGTCGAGAATACCGATCGCGGGACGGCCATTCATCCAGACCAGATCCGGCACCCGGTCCAGCGGCTTTCGCGTCGCCAGGGCGTGCATGACCTGCGCGGTTTCTCCCGCCCCCATGAGCGGACGCAGGGCCGCGCGGGCCTTGCCCCCACCATCGCTGATCGCGACCACATCGTCGGACAGGAGAGCCGCAATCTGCCGGATATCGCCCCTGGCATAGGCCGTCATGATGCCGGCCAGCAATTCCATGACAGCCTCTGGCGCACTTCCCGGGCGTGCCGGGCCTCCGCGTGTCTTGCGCCGGGCTCGCGAGACCAGCTGGCGGCAGGCTGCCTCCGTTGTATCGAGAACCTCGGCGAGCTTGTCATATCCAGTGTCGAAGGCCTCGTGGAGGATGAAGGCCGCGCGCTCGCGCGGTGTCAGGGCCTCCATCGCCCACAGGAGGGCGAGTTCGGCCTGTTGCGCGGTCTCGATGCGCTCCAGCAGATCGTCTGCAGGATCATGCAGCCAGGGTTCGGGCAGCCAGGGCCCCGTATAGGCCTCGCGGCGCACCCGCGCCTTGCGCAGCGCATCGATCGCCAGCCGTGTGGTCGCAGCCGTCAGCCAGGCCTGGGGGTTGGCGACATCGCTGGTATCGGCGCGGTCCCAGCGCAGCCAGACATCCTGCACGACATCTTCGGCAGCCGCCCGTTCGCCCAGCATGCGATAGGCAATCGAGACCAGCCGCGGACGTTCGGCCTGGAAGGCCGACAGATCGGTTTCAAGGGCGGTCATGCGGCTGCCACTGTTTCGGTTTGACCGGCCACGTCAAGCTTCTGGCAGGCCGCGCCGAAGCCCGTCAGCTGCTTGATCGTCGGATAGGTCCGCGAGACCACGACCGCCAGCGCGAGTTCCGACAGCGCCGTCTGCCCGTAACGTTGAACGATCTCATCACGCATCGCCAGCGCCTCCGCCTGACCGGCCAGGACCGCGGCCGCATAGCTGAAGCCGAGGGCAGACACCGGGTCGGCCCGCTCGAAATCTTGACGGATGAGCGCCCGCACCGTTTCGGGGTCGGCACCATCGGCGCAGATCTTGTCGATCGTGATCTGCGCACACGGCCCGCAATCCTCGTGCAGCGAAGCGGCCAGCGAGGCACCATGAAGGAGTGCGGGCGGAGCCTGCCTGGAGGAAAGAGCGGACAGACCCTGCAATGCCGTCAGGAAGCGCATACTGTCCGGCACCGTATCGACAAGCCGGTGCAGATAGGCCGCATTGTAGGACCACTGCGCCTCGAAACGCCGCAGCCCGGCATGCACCAGGCGCGGCATCCCTGCGCCCAACCCCGACAGCGGCACCCTCAGGGCAAGGGCCGCAAGGAGGAGCGCCGGCAGGATCACCCCACCGGTCTCGACCATCCAGGCTGCGCGTGACACCGCGCCGTGCATGGCGAGACCTGCCGTGTGGAAAGCGGCATGCAGGACCGGCCAGGCCAGGCCGGCCAGGATCAGGCTGCGGCGGCGCAGCCAGACGCCGGCCGCCATCGCCCCGGCGGAGACCAGAAAGGCAAATCCGATATCGACGATGAAATGGACGTTGTATCCGCCGGTCGCACTGACACCCGCCGTGCCATCGAAAAAACCCTGCGGATTCGCGATCATCCTGACGCCATTGAGCAGATAGAAGACGGCACCGAGATAGAGAAGACTGCGCTGTATCATCTGGAACTCCCTTGTATTCGGGAAACCAGACGTATGAGGCCGGGCGGTTGTGACACACACGCCCATTTTTGCTCTCGCCGCCGCTAGCCGGCGCCGCCCGTACGCCTCATGGTCACGAAGGTCTCGGCCTCGATGCGCCAGGCAGTACCGTCATGGCGCCATTTGGCAAAATACGGCCCGGAATAGCGCACGGACATCCCGTCCATCGACCAGCTGCCGCGCCAGCGGCCCGTCTCGGCGGCCAGCAGACCATCCTCGCTCACGTCAATCCGCGCCGGTGCGCGGACATAGGCAATGTCCGGCATGCTGGCGAAGACGCCTTCCCAGGCATCCAGCTGGGCTTGCCGTCCCGTGATCAGCTGAGCCTCGTCGCCTGGCACCAGCATGACGTCCTCACTGAGGACCTTCGCGATCGCTGGCATGTCGCGCGCGTCGAGCGCAGCGTTGAAGGCCTCCCGCGCCGTCGCGACCTGCCGCGCCAGCGCCTTGTCGCCGGTCAACTGGACATCGCGGGACGCGGATTGATTGGCCTTGCGGGACATCAGCCCGCCAGCGCCGCACGAATGGCGTCCAGCCCGGCAGCTGCGTTCGCGCCGTCAGGACCGCCGGCCTGGGCGAAGTCGGCCCGGCCGCCACCACCCTTGCCGCCCACAGCGCCGGCCCCGGCGCGGACGAGCTCGACGGCGCTGAACTGCCCTGTCAGGTCATCAGTCACGCCGACCGCCAGAGCCGCCTTGCCCTCATTGACACCAATGAAGGCGGCCACGCCCGACCCCATCGAGGCCTTGGCCTCGTCGATCAGGCCGCGCAGATCCTTGCCACCGACGCCCTCGACCACGCGGCCGATGAATTTGGTGCCGGCGATCTCTTCCGGACCGGCCGGCGCGGAGCCGCTGCCACCGCCCATGGCAAGCTGCTTCTTGGCTTCTGCGAGCTGGCGCTCCAGCTTCTTGCGTTCCTCCATCAAAGAGGTAACGCGTGCCGCCAGATCGGCCGGAGTGACCTTCAGCGCGTCGGCCGCGGCCCGGCCGAAGCCGATCTGCTCGTCGACATAGCGGCGGGCGCCCTCGCCCGTCATCGCCTCGATCCGGCGCACACCTGACGAGACGGCGCTTTCCGACACGATCTTGAACAGGGCGATATCGCCGGTGCGGTCGACATGGGTACCACCGCACAATTCCACCGAATAGGCCGTGTCGGCATCAGCCAGGGCACGGCCCATGGTGAGCACGCGCACGCTGTCGCCATACTTCTCGCCGAACAGGGCCAGCGCGCCGGCCTCGATGGCCGCATCCGGGCTCATCTCGCGGGTCGACACGGCGACATTCTGGCGGATCACGGCATTCACCTGCGCCTCGATCGCCGCGATCTCCTCGGCCGTCACCGACTTGTTGTGACTGAAGTCGAAGCGCAGCCGGTCCGGACCGACATAGGAGCCCTTCTGGGTGACGTGCGGCCCCAGCACGTCGCGCAAGGCGGCGTGCAGCAGGTGCGTGGCCGAGTGGTTCGCCTTGGTCGACACGCGACGCGGCGCATCGACCGAGAGACGCGCCGTGTCACCGGCCTTGATCGCGCCCTTCTCCAGAACGCCGATATGGGCATGCAGATCGCCGGCGCGCTTTTGCGTGTCCTCCACCCGGAACACAGCACCATTCTCGAACAGGATGACGCCGGTATCGCCGCACTGGCCGCCGCTTTCGCCGTAGAAGGGCGTGCGGTCGAAGACGAGTTCTGCCGTCTCACCGTCCGCCAGGCTGCCGGCCTCGGCCCCGCCGGATACGATGGCGGCCAGACGGCCCTCGCCTTCGGTGCCGTCATAGCCGAGGAACTGCGTCGCACCGGCTGCGTCGCGCACGCCGAACCAGACGGCTTCGGGCGCTGCATCACCGGAGGAGAACTTGCTGGCGCGGGCATCCGCGCGCTGCTTGTCCATTGCCTTGTCGAAACCGGCCTCGTCGACCGTCATGCCCTTGGCGCGCAGCGCGTCCTGGGTCAGGTCGAGCGGGAAGCCGTAGGTGTCGTAGAGCTTGAACGCCGTCTCGCCAGGCAGCACACCGCCCTCGCCCAGACCTTCGGTGGCCTCTTCAAGCAGGGAGAGGCCGCGGCCGAGCGTGCGCTGGAAACGCTCTTCCTCGACCTTCAGCGTGTCTTCGAGCAGCGCCTGGGCGCGGCCGAGCTCGGGATAGGCATCGCCCATCTCGGCCTTCAAGGCCGGCACCAGCTTCCACATCACCGGCTCGGTCGCGCCGAGCAGGTGCGCATGGCGCATGGCGCGGCGCATGATCCGGCGCAGCACATAGCCGCGGCCTTCATTCGACGGCGACACACCATCGGCCATCATGAAACAGGTCGAGCGCAAATGGTCGGCGATGACCCGGTGGCTTGCCAGGGCGTCGCCCTGCGCCTTCACACCGAGCACGTCTTCGCCGGCGCGGATCAGATTGGCGAACAGGTCGACATCGTAATTATTGTGCTTGCCTTGCAGGATCGCGGCGATCCGCTCCAGCCCCATGCCGGTATCGATGGACGGTTTGGGCAGGTCGATCCGGGTATCCGCGTCGATCTGCTCGAACTGCATGAAGACGAGATTCCAGATCTCGATGAAGCGGTCGCCATCCTCGTCTGGCGAGCCGGGCGGGCCGCCCGGGATATCCTCGCCATGGTCGAAGAAGATTTCCGAACACGGACCGCACGGACCGGTATCGCCCATGGACCAGAAATTGTCGGAGGTGGAGATGCCGATGATTTTCTCGTCCGGCAGACCGGCAATCTTGCGCCACAGCGCCCGGGCCTCGTCATCCTCGGAGAAAACGGTGACGAGAAGCTTGTCCTTGGGCAGGGCGAATTCCTTCGTCACCAGCTCCCAGGCATGGCTGATCGCGCGTTCCTTGAAATAGTCGCCGAAGGAAAAATTCCCCAGCATCTCGAAGAAGGTGTGGTGGCGCGCCGTATAGCCGACATTGTCGAGGTCATTGTGCTTGCCGCCGGCGCGCACGCATTTCTGCGACGAGGTCGCGCGCGGAATGGCGCGCTTTTCCTTGCCGGTGAACACATTCTTGAACGGCACCATGCCCGCATTGACGAAAAGCAGGGTCGGGTCATCCTGCGGTACCAGCGGAGCCGATTGCACCACTTCGTGATCGTGGCTCGCGAAATAGTCGAGGAAGGTGGCACGGATGTCGCGCAGGCTGGCCATGGATTACGGTCCGTCGTGTTGCGGGCGCGGGCGAGACCGTGATGGCCGCAAACCCGCCGATTTTTCAGGATATCATATAGAAACGGGTGCCCGGCCTAGCCAAGCACCCGTTTACAATCAAGCTGCGATTGCCGGAGCGGTGTGACACTGGCGCCTGTTCCGCGCCCGTACGACCCGCCCCTGCCGCTTCTTTTGCCTCTTCAACGTCGCCTTGCCGGCCTCTTCAGCCGGCCCGGCTATCAGCCCGCCGGGGACTGGGCCGGGCTGGGGGCCCGGGCGCTAGGCTAGGCTGGGCTGGAGACCGGAAACCAGGGATCGGAGACTGGGGACTGGAGACCATGAACAAGAACCGGGGATTGGAGGCCGGGGACCGTCAACAAGAACCGGCCCGCGCCAACCGCGCTTCAATAGCGCGGGCGATCAGCCTGCCGCAGCCTCGTCATCTGCATCCGGCCCGGTCAGCATTTCGTCGGCGATCAGACCGGCATTGGCCCGGACCTTCTTCTCGATCTCGTCGGAGATATCCGGATTGTCGAGCAGGAACTGCCGGGCATTTTCCCGGCCCTGACCGATGCGTTCGGAATTGTAGGAGTACCAAGACCCCGACTTCTCGATCACATCGCCCTTGACGCCCAAGTCCAGCAGCTCGCCCATCTTGGAGATGCCTTCGCCATAAAGAATATCGAACTCGACTTCCCGGAAAGGCGGGGCAACCTTGTTCTTGACGACTTTGACGCGGGTCTGGTTGCCGATCACCTCGTCGCGGTTCTTGATCGCACCGATACGGCGGATGTCGAGACGGACAGAAGAATAGAATTTCAGTGCGTTGCCGCCGGTCGTCGTTTCCGGAGAGCCGAACATCACACCGATCTTCATGCGGATCTGGTTGATAAAGATCACCAGGCAGTTCGACTTGGAAATCGAGGCTGTCAGCTTGCGCAGCGCCTGACTCATCAGGCGCGCCTGCAGACCCGGCAGGCTGTCGCCCATCTCGCCTTCCAGCTCGGCGCGCGGGGTAAGTGCCGCCACGGAGTCGATCACCAGGATATCGACCGCACCGGAGCGCACCAGCGTATCGGCGATCTCGAGTGCCTGCTCGCCGGCATCCGGCTGGGAGACCAGGAGCTCGCTGACATCGACGCCCAGCTTACCGGCATAGACCGGATCGAGCGCGTGTTCGGCATCGACAAACGCTGCCACGCCCCCGGCCTTCTGGGCCTCGGCGACGGTGTGCAGGGCCAGCGTGGTCTTGCCCGAGCTTTCCGGACCGTAGATCTCGATGATCCGGCCCTTCGGAAGGCCGCCGATACCCAGGGCAATGTCGAGCCCCAGCGAACCGGTGGAAATCGCTTCGATATCCATCGACGGGCGCTGGCCGAGCTTCATCACGGAGCCCTTGCCGAAGGCCTTGTCGATCTGGCTCAGCGCGGCCTCGATGGCCTTCTGCTTGTCGGTGTTTTTGTCGTCCTTCACGAGTCGAATCGCGCCCTTGCTCATAGCCTTCATCCCTTATTTCACGCCCCCGGGGTGCGGGCAACCGATGTCAGGCGTACCAGTTTTGTTCCGGGAACACAAGCGGAACATTTATGGTTAACAAAACGGAACAAACGGGTACATTCCGATTGCACAATGGCCCATTCGCGCTACAGTCCGGGCCCATGGGACGTCCGTTTCTGTCAGCGGCGAAAGCGGTACTGACCGTCATTGCCGGACTCATTCTCGTTCAGTGTGCGCCTGGCCCGCAGGGTCTGGAAGACACCACTCTGACCGATATCCAGGCCCGCGGGGAACTCATCGTCCTCACGCTGGAGGGACCGACCAGTTTCGAGCTTAATGGCCAGACGCCGACCGGCTATGAAGTCGATCTGGCGCAGGCCTTCGCGGACAGTCTGGGCGTTACCGCCCGGTTCGAGACGCGGCGCGATATCGACAGCCTGTTCCGCAGCCTGGACGCCGGTGAGGGGCATATCGCCGCGGCGAATCTGACCGTCACGCCGGCACGACGGACCCGGATCTCGTTCGGCCCGGCATACAAGTCCGTCACGGAACAGCTGATCTGCCGCCGTGGCGGGCGCGAGCCGACCACGCCGGACGCCTTGCCCGGCACCACGATCCGCGTGCTGGCCGGGTCGAGTTACGAGGAAACCCTGGAAACCCTCGCACGGCAGCAGCCGGGCGTGCGCTGGAGCGCGCGAACCGCCGGCTCGGCCATGCCGCTCCTGGAAGGTGTCGATCGCGGCACGTTCGACTGTACCGTCTCCGACAGCCATCTCGCGGACTTCGCGCGCCGCCGGCATCCCGAACTGGATGTCGCCATGACGCTGACCGAGGACCGGCCGCTCGCCTGGGCCCATACGGGCCGTATCGAAGGCCTGGACCAGGCGATGGCGGACTGGTTTGCCTCGGCGCACGAAACCGGCCTGCTCGCCGATCTGGACGAACGCTGGTTCGGCCGTTTCGGCGCTTTCGATTATGTCGATGTGGCGCGCTTCGTACGCCGTGTGCAGAGCCGTTTGCCGCAATATCGCCCCGCCTTCGAACGGGCCGCTGCAGAACTGCCCTTCGACTGGGAGCTGCTGGCGGCGCAGGCCTATCAGGAATCCCACTGGGATCCCGATGCCGTCAGTGCGACGGGCGTGCGCGGCCTGATGATGCTGACCCTGTCGACCGCGCGCCGGGTGGGCATCGAGGACCGCAATGACCCCGAGCAGAGCATCGCCGGCGGCACGGCCTATCTCGCCGACCTCTATGAGCGCGTGCCGGACGGGGTGACGGGCGAGGACCGGATCTGGTTCGCCCTCGCGGCCTACAATGTCGGCATGGGGCACATGTATGATGCGCGGGCGCTCGCCGAACGCCTCGGGCGCGACAAGAACTCCTGGGACGACCTGGCCCGCACCCTCCCCCTGCTGTCGGACCCGCGCTATTATGAAACATTGCGCCATGGCTATGCCCGCGGCCACGAGCCGGTGCGTTATGTGGAGAAGGTGCGGGAATACCGGGCCCTGCTGGACGCCCAGGGCATCTAGATTGCGTTATTCCACCGCCGGCGCGGGTGGCACATCCGGCAGATAGTCCAGCGGATCGGCCAGTGTCAGCCAGGGCGAAGCCGCCACCAGCTCGCGCAGGATTGCGGCATGCCCCTGGCCGACGATCAACAGGACACGCTCATCCTCCCGTCCCTCCAGCTCGTAGAGCAGGTTCTGCAGCATCAGGAGGTTCCGCGTGTACCAGTTGCCCACGGTATAGGCGCCGGCGGGACTGCCATCGGGCTCCCAGCGACGGATCTGGTAGGCGAGATAGAAATCCTGGTTGGCGTCGAGTGCCGCGTCGGTATTCATCCAGGCCAGCACTTCCCCCACGGTATGAGCCGCCTGCCGCGCCTCGGTCTCGGCCGTAAAGCCGCGCCCGAGCGCATTGGTCGCCGCCTCGATTTCTGCCAGGTGCGGGTCAGGCTCCGATCCGGCGAGTTGCTGGTAGGCGAGGAGCAAGTCCTCATAGGCCATGAAACGATGATCGGCATCGATCGGCGCAACCCGGTCGAGCCCCATGCGGTCCGCCATGCGGAAGCCGATCTGCTGGCGTTCATTGACCGACAGCTCGGCCTCGCCGGCGCGCCAGGCGGCATAGCGCTCATTGATGGGGGATTCCCGACCGGCCTCCACGGCGACCATGGTCGGCGCGAAAACGGCAAGACCGTCGAGCAGGTCTGCGATCTCGGCCTGGCGGCGCTCCGACAGCATGTCGTCAGCACGCGCATTGTACTGGTCCCGCCCCGGATTGGAGAAATGATAGGTCCCCAGGATCAGCACTTCGGCGACCGGTTCGGGCCGCGGTGGCGTCTGGGCAAGCGTGGTGGTCGCGGCGGCGGCAAGCGTGATCGTGGCCGTGATGACTGTTCGCAACATGAGTAGCTCCCTCTCGTCTCGATCAGGAGATGCCCGCACACACATAAACAGATGCAACGGAACTCCATCGGCCCCGCACCCGTTGCATGGGCACTGGCTGGCACGGAGCTCGCACGATGTCCCCGACTGCCCAACGCTATCTGAAGTTCGCCGCGATGATCCTCACCTCGATGGTGGCGATGTTCGCGATCAAGTATCTCAACACCTACACGGCCGACCACGTGCATTTCTCGCGCACGCGCCTTTTCATGACCTTCATGATGGGCGCGGCGATGGCCGTGGTGATGCTGTCCTTCATGCTGTCCATGTACCGCAGCTCACGGGTCAATCTGGCTATCTATGCCGGTAGTGTGGTGGTGTTTCTCGCCGCGCTCTGGCTCACACGAAACCAGATCACGATCCACGACGAAGCCTGGATGCGGGCCATGATCCCGCACCACTCGATCGCCATTCTCACCTCCGAACGTGCCGAAATATCCGATGTCCGCGTCCGCGAGCTGGCTGACGGCATCATCGAGGCCCAGCGGCGCGAGATCGACGAGATGCACTGGCTGCTCGAGGACATCGCCGCCAATGGTGAAGCGCAAACGGCCGCGGAAGCGGCTGAACGTCCGGTGCCGGATTTCTCGGCCGGCAACGGGCCGTCATGAGCCCCAACACCCGCAACGGAAAGGTTCCGCCATGCCACAGAGAGATCCCGGCCCCTCGGTCAAGGATGACGAACTCTACGAAAAGCTCCGCGACGAGGGCATGAGCAAGGAAAAGGCCGCGCGTATCGCCAATGCAAAAGCGGCGGGCGACCGGCCGATGCAGGCTGGCGGCAAGTCGCCGCCTTACGAGGAATGGACCAAGGAGGAGCTTTACGACCGCGCGCAGGAGATCGGCATCGAAGGCCGCTCCGACATGGACAAGGCAGCGCTGATCGACGCCCTGCGCAACCACTAGAAATAAGGGAGGTGTGTCATGACCCGCCCCATCACGATCGCCGGCATTTCCGGCAGCCTGCGGAAGGATTCCTTCAACACGGCGGCCCTGCAGGCCGCGGCCGAGTTGGCCCCGGACAAGGTGACGGTGAACCTGCTCACGCTGCACGATATCGAACCGTTCAGCGAGGACACCGAGGCCGAAGGCTGGCCGGACGGCGTCGCCGCGCTGCGCGAGAAGGTCGCCCCGGCGGACGGGGTGCTGTTTGCGACACCGGAGTACAACTACTCGATCCCGGGTGTCCTGAAGAACGCCATAGACTGGCTGTCCCGCCCCACCGGCAAGGGCCCGATCACCGGCAAGCCGGCAACCATTATCGGCGCATCGCCCAGCCCGTTCGGCACGGCCCGCGCCCAGGCGCATCTGCGCCAGGTCGTGTTCTACAATGCCATGCCGCTGCTGCCGTATGACGAAGTGCTGGTGATGAAGGCCGGCAGCAAGATCGAGGACGGCCGCCTCGTCGACGAGGAAAGCCGCGATTTCGTCAAGGAATTGATGGCCGACTTCGCGGACTGGGTGCGCCTGCACACGGAGAGGAAGGCCTAGCCCCTACCCCGCCTGCTCTCCCAGCTCTTCCTTCACCTTCTCGGCCAGCTGCGTCAGCGTGAAGGGCTTGGGCAGGAAGCTCACATCCTGTTCCTTCGAGAGCGTGTCGGAGAATTGTTCGGCGGCATAGCCGGAGATGAAGACCACGCGGGTGCCTTCCAGCATGTCGCGGGCCTTTTCCAGCAGGCCGGGACCGTCGAGGCCCGGCATCACGACGTCGGAGATCAGGAGGTCGAACCCTTCCTCGTCATCCTCGAGGATTTCATAGGCTTCCTCGCCGTCACAGGCTTCCACCACGTCATAGCCGCGCTTGGCCAGCGTCTTGGCCGCGATGGCCCGCACCGCGTCCTCGTCCTCGACCAGGAGGATACGGCCGCGGCCGGACAGGTCCTCGGGCGCCTTCTCGACGGTTTTCTCGGCTTCTGCCTCGCGCAGCTCGACCGTCTCTTCCTCGGTCGGTTCATGGCCGGGCAGATAAATGGTGAAGGTCGTGCCGACACCGACCTCGGAATCGGCAAACAGGAAGCCGCCGGATTGTTTGACGATGCCATAGACGGTGGCCAGGCCGAGACCTGTACCCTTGCCGGCTTCCTTCGTGGTGAAGAAGGGCTCGAAGATCTTCTCCATCGTCGCCTTGTCCATGCCGTGCCCCTCATCGGTGACGGCAATGGCCAGCCAGTCGCCCTCGCGCGGATTGGGGGCGCCGGTATTGCGCACGGTATCGGCGCTGACGCGGGAGGTCTTCACGGTCAGCGAACCGCCACCCTTTTCGCGCATGGCGTCGCGGGCATTGGCAGCGAGGTTGATGATGGCGGTTTCCAGCTGGCCCTTGTCGGCCTTGATCATCGGCAGGTCGCGGCCATGGATGATGTCGAGCCGCACGGTTTCCTCGACGATCTGGCGCAGGAGCACGGAAACGTCGGACAGGAGATCGCCGATATCCAGCGTCTCCATGCGGAAAGTCTGCTTGCGCGAGAAGGCCAGCAGCTTGCGCACGAGGCCGGCCGCCCGGGCGACGGTCTGGTTGATTGCCTGCAGCTCGGAATAGTCGGGATCGCCCACCGGATGGCGATTGAGCAGCTCGTCCGTGTTCAGGCGCACGGCGGTAAGCAGGTTGTTGAAGTCGTGGGCGACGCCGCCAGCCAGCTGGCCGACCGCCTGCATCTTGTTGGACTGGGAGAGCTGACGCTCCATCTCCTTCCACGCTGTCACATCGATGACGTAGGCAACGCGCTTGCCGCCACGCGCCGGCGCAAAGGCGAGGTGGACGTAAAGCTGACCGTCCGGCGTCTCGAGCCGGGCCTCTGCCGGATCGCCGCTGCCGGCCATGGCGGCCGAGAAGGCGTCGACGGGCGAACGGCCATCATCCCAATTGAACAGATCACAGAACCGCGTACCCGGAATGGCACGGCCGCCGGTGAGCTGCATCAGGGCCGGATTGGTATCCTCGATGATGGCAGTTTCCGGATCGGCACCGTCCAGACGCACCACGCCGAACGGGGCGTTGGCGAACATGTCTTCCATGGTCGCCCCCGCTGCCGCACCGCTCTCGGCCATCGACTGGGCCACGCCCGGAGGCGCACCGGTCCGCGACAGGCCGTACATCACGGCACGCCCCAGCGCACCTTCGCCGGGCAGCCATTCGACCACGATCGCAACCGGGCTCTCGATACCGTCGCGCGCCTTCAGGCGGGCGTCGATCCGTGCGGCGCCTTCGCCGCCTCTGCTGTAAAGCACGCTGCGCGCACCATCGCCGGCGAGGATATCGCGCAGCGACGGGAACGGCGCCCCCTCAGCCAGGCCCAGCCATTCGCGGAAGGTGGCATTGCCGCCAACGATCTCGCCATTGGCGCGCAGGGAGAACAGCGCCACGGGCGCATGCAGGCTCCAGTCGGCGGAAACCGGCTCCGCGCCGGCTTCGCCGCTGCGCTCGCCGGCACCGACGAGGCGCCAGAGGATCAGCCCGTCGGCCTGGGGGGATGCTTCCAGGTGGAAGCGCCGGATATCGCCTTCGCCCAGATCGAGCGGCGGCATCATCTCGCAGGCACCCTCGCCACGGGCAGCGGCCCGGGCGAGACGGTAAACCGTGCCATCGCCACCACCGGCGCCCGCCCACAGGCGGTCAATGGTCGGCAAGCCGAAACTCTGGCCGAAACCACCCGCCTTGCGGGCCAGCGCGTGATAGGCCGCATTGCCCCAGCGCGGCGCGCCCCGCCGGTCGGAAATCAGCACAGGCTCGGGAAAGCTCTCGATGGCCCGGAAGGCCAGCGCCGCCGGTGTGGGAGCGCGGTTCTTCTCGATCTTGCGGCGCAGATTGCGGCCGGCCGTCTCGCCGGCGGCAATGGCGTAGAGTACCAGGAAGCCAACGGCAGCCAGGCCGGACAGGTAGACGAAGCCCTGCCAGCCATCCTCGCCTGCAGCAACGACCGCCGCTCCGAAAGCAACCACGGCAATGGCGCCGCACACCCAGAAGGCCACCCGGCCGATCGGCCGCGACCACAGCGGCTTGCGGGATTTGGGGTCGGGGGCAGACGTCTCGGCCATGGGATGCTCCGGCACGGATCGGTGGAAGGCGTGAGCCTATTCGGTCGACTCGCTCGGACGATAGCGCGCGCGGCGTCCCTGTGCGAGCGAGAGAACATAACCGATCACCTTGGCCACGGCCTGGAAGTGCTCGGTGGGGATTTCCGTATCAAGGTCGGCGGTCGCGTGCAGGGCGCGCGCCAGCGGCGGATCCTCGACGATGGGGATGGCGTGCTCGGTTGCGATCTCTCTGATGCGCAGGGCCACCGCATCGACCCCCTTGGCGACGCAGATCGGCGCCGGGGTCACCCCTTGCTCGTATTTCAGCGCAATGGCGTAGTGGGTCGGGTTGGTGACAATCACGGTCGCATCCGGCACCTGCGCCATCATGCGGCGCTGCGAGCGTTCCTGGCGGATCTGGCGCAGCTTGGCGCGCACCATGGGATCGCCCTCGGACTGCTTCAGCTCGTCCTTGATCTCGCGCTTTGACATGCGGTTGCGCTTCATGAAGCTCTGCCGCTGAAACATGTAGTCCAGCCCGGCGATGATCGCATAGACGATCAGCGCGGCCAGCATCAGCTCGATCGCCGACTGGCGCACAATGCCCAGCACCGAAGCGATATCGAGCGCCGGCAAGCCCGCCAGCATCTCGCGCTTGGGATAGAGCACGACGAAGGCCGCCGCCGCGACCAGAGCCATCTTGCCGATCCCCTTGAGGAAGTTGGCGATGCCCTGGGGTCCGAAATTGCGCTTGAAGCCCTCGATCGGGTTCAGCTTGTCCAGCTTGGGCTGGATCTTCTCGGTGGTGAACAGCATGCCCTGCTGGACATAGTGGCCGGCGAAACCGGCAACCGCCAGAAGCGCGATCGGCAGGCCAACAAGTCCCGTCACATGCCAGGCTGTATCGCGCATCATGCGCATGACGGCATTCGGATCGACGTCGAAATTATGCGGCTCGGCGAAGAAGACCTGCAGGTCCGAGGCGAGCGCGCGGGCCATGGGCGGAAAGGCGAAACTGATCAGGGCGAGGCCGGACGCCAGCACGAACCAGCCCGGGATTTCCTGGGATTTGGCAACATCGCCTTTCTCGCGGGCGTCATCGAGGCGCCGCTGCGTCGGCTCTTCTGTTTTCTGGCTGTCGTCTTCGCCTTCTGCCACGCCAGCCTCCCTAATTCATGTCCGTTGCGAAGCGCTGCATGCGCTCCAGCCAGACAGCACTCATCGCCCCGAGGGAGATGGTGAGGATGAACAGGCCGACGATGATATTCGACGGCATGGCGATGAAAAAGATCTGCGCCTGTGGCATCAGCCGCGAGAGCACCCCCAGCGCCAGATAGAAGACCAGGCCGAACACGATGAGCGGCGCAGCCAGCTGGACGCCTATATTGAAGGCATCGATGAAGGCGTTGAGTGCCCATTGCGCGCCGTCCGCCATCGAGGGCATCTGGCCCGGATCGAAGACGTCGTAGGAATTCACCATCATCGCCAGCAGAAGATGGTGCGTGTTGGTCGCGAAGAGCAGCAGCAGGAAGGTGAGATTGAGCAAGGTCGCGATCAGGGCACCCTGTTGCCCCTGCGACGGATCGAAGCTCTGCGCCATCGCCAGACCCGACTGCATACCGATCACCTGGCCGGCCACGGCCGCGGCCGACATGAAGATGCGCGCCACGGCACCGATCATCAGGCCGGTCACCACCTCGCCCATCACCAGTCCGGCCAGCATCAGCGGCTGGTCCGGCAGGGCCGGCAGGCGCGGCGCGATCAGCGGCCCGATCACAACGCACACCAGCAGCGCGAAGGACAGGCGGATGCGCATCGGAATGCTCGGCTCACCAAAGCCCGGCATCAGCATCAGGATCGCACCGATCCGCGCAAACACGAGACCGCCGGCAAAGACGAGTTCAGGCGCCTGCGGGATCATGGCGTGGCGATCCGGTCGAAGATCACCGTCATGAAGCCGGACATCAGACCGCCCATCAGCGGCAGAAAGATCAGCAGCGCAATGAAGATGGCGATGATTTTCGGCACGAAGACCAGCGTCATCTCCTGCACCTGGGTCAGAGCCTGGAACAGGGCAATGGTGACACCGACGGCCAGACCGACCAGCATGATCGGGGCCGACATGGCCAGCATCAGCCAGATCGCTTCGCGTGCAAAATCGAGGACTTCCGGTCCGGTCACGCCTCGCCTCACCTTCTGCGGGGAGAATCGGGTTTACGGTTAATTATGTTTACGAATGCGCGCCGCGCGTTAAGAAAGAGTCAATTCAGCTTAATCGGGGGAGTTATCCATTATGCGTCTTCGCAGCTTTCTGATCGGTACGTCCTGCCTGGCCCTTCTGGCCGCCTGCGCACCGACCGACGATACCGCCGAAACCGCGACGTCGGCGTCCGAGACCTCTGCAGCCGAGGCGGCGGCGCCGGATACGCAATCCACCGAACAGGCTGATGCCGGCGAGCAGACCGAGACCGAGCGCCTCTTTGCCTGGTTCGACGAACAGTTCCAGGAAGAGCTCGACCGCTCACCCCTGTTCAAGACCTATCTGGGCATGATCGACGATGTCGAGGCCTATGGCGAATGGGATGACGTTTCGGAAGAGGCCTTCCGAGACTCGCTCGCACGCGAAGCGGCCCGCACGCGCTACATGCACGAGAATTTCGACTATGATGCTCTTACCCATGAGGGCCAGGTCGCCTGGCGGTTTGCCGAATTCATCGCCGCCAACAACGCCCAGCAGGGCGAGTTCTGGGATCACGGCTACATCTTCACCCAGTTCTTCGGTCCCCATACCCAGCTGCCGACCATCCTGATCGGCTATCACCGTGTCGATACGGTCGAGCATGCCGAGGCCTATATCAGCCGCCTCAACGGTCTGGGCGATGTGATCGAGACCTATACGGCCCAGGCCGATGCCCGCGCACAGGCCGGCGTGCTGGCCCCGGCCTTCGCCTATCCGATCGTGGTCACCGCCGCCCGGCGCTTCATCACCGGCGCACCGTTTGATGATAGCGGCGAGGACAGCCCGCTGCTGGCTGACTTCCGCAGCAAGGTGGAGGCGCTGGAGATCGACCAGGCCGAAAAGGATCGCCTCATCGCCGAAGCCGAGGCCGCGCTGACGGCCGAGGTCGGACCGGCCTACACGGCACTGGTGGAGACGATGGAGCGTCATGGCGAGATGGCCGACGGCCGCAACCAGGGCGCCTGGGCACTGCCGGAAGGCGAAAGCTTCTACCGCAGCCAGCTGAACAACTACACGACCCGCACCGATCTCTCGGCCGCCGATATCCACCAGACCGGTCTGGACGAGGTTGCCCGCATCCATGACGAGATGCGCGCCATCATGGATGAGGTCGGTTTCGAAGGCTCGCTGCAGGACTTCTTCGTCCACCTGCGCACCGACGACCAGTTCTACTATCCGGATACCGAGGAAGGCCGTCAGCAATATCTCGACCAGGCCACCGCCTATGTCGATCATGTGATGGAGATCGCGCCGCAATACTTCAACACGCTGCCCGAAGCCGATCTGGAAGTTCGCGCGGTCGAGGAATACCGCATCGAGACGGCGACCGGCGCCTTCTATGAGTCCGGTGCACTCGACGGCTCCCGTCCCGGCGCCTACTACGTCAATCTCGCCCACATGCGGGACAATCCGAACTATCTGATCGAGACCCTGTCCTACCATGAGGGTGCGCCCGGCCACCACTTCCAGATTGCCCTCGCCCAGGAGCTGGAAGGCGTGCCGATGTTCCAGCGGCTGCAAGGCTACTCGGCCTTCTCCGAAGGCTGGGGCCTCTATGCCGAGAACCTCGGCAAGACGATGGGCGGTTTCACTGATCCCTATCAGGATTTCGGCCGGCTCTCTTATGAAGTCTTCCGGGCTGCGCGCCTGGTCGTCGACACCGGCATGCACGCCATGGAGTGGAGCGAGCAGGACGCGATCGACTACATGGTCGCCAATACGCCGATGCCGGAAGGCGATATTCGCAATGAAGTGCGCCGCTACATGGTCTGGCCGGGCCAGGCCGTGTCCTACAAGATCGGCATGCTGACCATCCTGGAGCTGCGCCAGCGCGCCATGGATGCCCTCGGCGATGATTTCGACATGGGCGAGTTCCACGATGTGGTCCTGACCAACGGCTCGATCCCGCTCACCCTGCTGGAACAGCTGGTCGATGACTACATTGCCGGCAAACAGGCCGCCGAATAAACGAAGCGCGTTTGACAGGCAGGGCCCTCACAGGGCTATCCTGCCGGACAGGACGTGACAGGGGTCAGCCGCTGCCGGCGCAGCGGCTGACGTCTGTTTGATCGTAGCCAATTCGGATAATGGCGCCGGCCTGTGACCCAGCCGCCGCCGGTCTGGGGAGACCGACATGACGTATTCTATCCGCACACCGCTTGCCGTTTCGCTCCTTGCCCTGCTGGCGGCCTGCTCGCAACCCGAGGACAGCGCCACGCCGCAGAACGAGCTTTCCGGCGCTGCTGTTGAAGCGGCCCAGTCGGCGCAGACAGAACAGAGTGAAAGCGAACGCCTCTATGCCTGGTTCGACACGCTGTTCGAAGCAGATCTCGTCCGCTCGCCGCAAACCCAGACCCAGCTCGGCCGAATTGACAATCTGGACGCCTATGGCCGCTGGGATGCCGTGACCGATGAAGCTGCCGCCGCCGACCAGCAGCGCCGTATCGATCGCCTCGCCTATCTGCGTGACAGTTTCGACTACGACGCGCTCGACGCCGACGCTCGCGTCTCCTATCGCGTCTTCGAATATCTGCAGGAAACCGGCATCCGGCAGTATGAATTCCGCGACCAGAACTATGTCTTCACCCAGATGTTCGGCCCGCACACCGGCATGCCGACCCTGCTGATCAGCCAGCACCGGATCGAGAATGCGGATCACGCCGAGGCCTATATCCGCCGCCTGGAAGGGCTGGGCCCGGTTCTCGACACGCTGATCGCCCGCGCCGAGGAACGCGCCGAGGCCGGCGTCCTGCCGCCGCGTTTCGCCTTCGACTATCTCATCGGCAACACACGAGCCCTGATCACCGGCGCCCCGTTCGACGACAGCGACGGTGAAAGCCCGCTGCTGGCCGATTTCCGCGGCAAGGTGGAGGCGCTGGATATCGACGAGGACACGAAGGACGACCTCATCGCCCGCGCGACCGAGGCGCTGGAGAGTTCTGTCGGCCTGGCCTATGGGCGCCTGATCGACATGTTCGAGCGTCATGCCGAGATGACGGACACACGCGACGGCGCCTGGAAACTGCCGCGCGGACAGGCCTATTACGAAAGCCAGCTGGCCAGCTTCACCACTCTGCCTGACCTGTCGCCGCAGGAAGTCCATGATATCGGTCTCGCCGAGATCGACCGCATCCATGGCGAGATGCGCGCCATCATGGATCAGGTGGACTTCGAAGGCTCGCTGCAGGACTTCTTCGAATTCATGCGCACCGACGAGCAGTTCTACCTGCCGAACACGGATGAGGGCCGCGCTGAGTACATCGCCGGTGCCAACGCCATTTTCGATCGCGTGCGCACCGTTTTGCCGGACTATTTCGACACCATGCCCGAGGCTCCCATGGTCGTGCGCGAAGTCGAAGCCTTCCGGGCAGCCGGTTCGCCGACGGCCTTCTACAATTCGCCGGCGCTCGACGGCTCGCGCCCCGGTATCTACTACGCCAACACGCTGAACATGCGGAACCTGCCGACCTACCAGATGGAAACGCTGGCCTACCACGAGGGAATTCCCGGCCACCACTTCCAGCTGGCCCTCGCCCAGGAGCGAGAAGGCACGCCGATGTTCCAGCGCCTGCTCTACCTGTCGGCCTTCGGCGAGGGCTGGGCGCTCTATGCCGAGAGCCTGGGCAAGGAAATGGGCCTGTTCACCGATCCGTATCAGGACTTCGGCCGCCTCGCCTACGAACTCTGGCGCGCCGGCCGCCTCGTGGTCGATACAGGCATCCATTACCTGCAATGGTCGCGCGAGGATGCCATCGAGTATCTGATGGCGAACACCTCCTTCACCGAGGAGGAGATCGTCCGCGAGGTCGAACGCTACATCGTCTGGCCGGGCCAGGCGACCTCCTACAAGGTCGGCCAGATGCGCATCCGCGACCTGCGCGACTATGCCCGCGAAGAGCTGGGCGAGGATTTCGACTGGGGCGAGTTCCACGATGTGGTGCTGACGAACGGATCGCTGCCGCTGCCTGTACTGACCGAACTGGTTAATGATTATGTCGCCGGGAAGCGCGGCGACGCCCAAGAGTGAGGGGAAGAGTTATGAAAAAGACCGCAATGACCTGGCTGGCCGGGGCGTCGGCGCTGGCCCTTCTGGCCGCCTGTTCGCAACCTGCCGAAGAGCATGCTGCTGCGGGACAGACACCGGCCGGGGCCGATCAGCAGGAGCCCGGCTCCACGGGCGCTGAGGCCGCGAACGAAGCCGCACAGATGGCCGACGCCACCGAGACCGAAAGCGAGCGCCTGAACGCCTGGTTCAACGAGGTATTCGAGGCAAACCTGGCCCGTAACCCGATGTACCAGACCTATCTGGGCCGCAAGACGGATTATGATCGCTGGAACGATGCCTCGCCGGAATTCGAGGCCGAGAGCTACGAGATCGGCCAGGCCAATCTCGCCCATATGCGCGAGAATTTCGATTTCGATGCGCTGGACGAGAGCGCACAACTCTCCTGGCGCCTGTTCGAATATGATGCCGAGCGAAGCGAAGCCGGCTGGCGCTGGCGCGATCACGGCTACACTTTCACGCCGCGCTCGGGCCCGCACATGAACACGCCCACCTTCCTGATCAACAATCACCGGGTGGACACGCTTTCCGACGCGGAGGCCTATATCGCGCGGCTGGAAGGCATGGGCGACTATCTTGACCAGAATATCGCCAATTCGCGCCGCTCGGCCGAGCTGGGCATTCTCACGCCGCGCTGGACCTATGATCCGATGATCGCCACCGCGCGCAACGTCATCACGGGCGCCCCCTTCGACGACAGCGGCGAGGACAGCCCGCTGATGGCCGACTTCCGTGGCAAGGTGGAAGCGCTGGACATCGACCAGGCCGAGAAGGGCCGCCTGATCGCCGAAGCCGAGGCGGCCCTGACGACCGTCGTCGAACCCGCCTATCAGCGGATCATCGCCCTGTTCGAGGAGCAGGCGGAAGTCGCCACCGACGATGACGGTGTGTGGAAACACCCCGATGGCGGCGAGTTCTACAACTACCTCCTGAACAATTATACGACGATGGATCTGTCGGCCGAAGAGATCCACCAGCTCGGCCTGTCCGAGGTCGAGCGCATTCATGGCGAGATGCGCGCCATCATGGACGAGGTCGACTTCGAAGGCTCCCTGCAGGACTTCTTCGAGTTCATGCGCACCGACGAGCAGTTCTACTATCCCAACACCGATGAAGGCCGGGCCGATTATCTCGCCGACGCCACCGCGCTGATCGACACGATGCGCGAGACGCTGCCGCAGATGTTCAACACCTTCCCGGAAGCCGAGCTGGAAGTGCGCCGCGTCGAGCCTTTCCGTGAGAATGCAGCCGGCAAGGCCTTCTACCAGCGCCCGGCCCCGAACGGCACGCGCCCCGGCGTCTACTACGCCAATCTGCGCGACATGGCCGACATGCCGACCTACCAGATGGAAGCGCTGGCCTATCATGAAGGCATTCCGGGCCACCACATGCAGCTGGCCATCATGCAGGAGCTGGACGGCGTGCCGGCCTTCCGGCGCTTTGGCGGCTATACCGCCTATACCGAAGGCTGGGGGCTCTACACCGAATACCTGCCCAAGGAGTTCGGCTTCTATTCCGACCCCTATTCCGATTTCGGCCGGCTGGCGATGGAGCTGTGGTGGGCCTGCCGTCTCGTGGTCGATACCGGCCTGCACTATCACCAGTGGACGCGCCAGGAAGCGGTCGACTACCTGCTGGAAAACACGCCCAATCCGGAAGGCGATGTGCGCAATGCCATCGACCGCTACATCGTCTATCCGGGCCAGGCCAACGCCTACAAGGTCGGCATGCTGGAAATCCTGCGCCTGCGCGGCGTGGCCGAAGAGGCCCTCGGCGAGGCCTATGACATCCGCGACTTCCACGATGTTGTCCTGACCCAGGGCGCCATGCCGCTGGCCGTGCTGGAGGAGCGCGTGAACAACTGGATCGCGGAGACGCAGGCGGCGGAATAAACCGCTTCGGCATCGAAACAAAAAAGGCCTCCCGGCTCGCCGGGAGGCCTTTTCTATTTGGGGAACAAACCGAAATCAGATCGGCATGCGCAGGATTTCCTGGTAGGCGCGGACCACCTCGTCGCGCACGGCAACGACGGTTTCCAGCGAGATTTCGGCGGCGGACACGGCCGTGACTACGTCCAGCAGCTCGGCTTCGCCGGCGGCAGCAGCGGCAGTCATCTGTTCGGCATTGGCCAGGGCGCCGGACGTATCGGCAATGGCCGAAGAGACCATATTGCCGAAGTCGAGCGACGGCGTCGCTTCGGCTTCCTTGGCTCCACCCACCGATTGCTGGGCAGCACGGACCGCGGCCTGATAGGCCTGGACGGCGGAAAGATCGGCAGCCATGGGCTCACATCCTCATTCTGAGAGCGGCGCGCGCGGTTCTAGCGGCGCAGCAGGTCCAGCGTACGCTCCTGCATGCGCCGGCTGTTTTCGATCATGTTCAGATTGGCTTCGTAGGAGCGCATCGCCTCGCGCATGTCCATCATCTCGACCAGGGTCTCGACATTGGAGGTGCGCACATAGCCGGCTTCGTCCGCAGCCGGATGGCCCGGATCGAATTCCAGCGTGAATTCGGTCTGGTCATAGGCGACATCATTCATGCGGACATGGTTCAGCCCTGTCACGCGATCCAGCTCGGCCTCGAAGACCGGGATCTGGCGGCGATAGGGATCCCCGCCCGGCTCGCGCGCCGTGGAATCGGCGTTGGCCAGGTTTTCCGAGATGATGCGCATGCGCGCTGCCTGGGCCCGGAGGCCGGCAGCAGAGATCGACATGGCGTCAGATGCGTCGCTCATCCTCTAGCTCCTCACTTAGCGGCCGGCCGGCTTGATCGCCATACGGATCAGCCCCAGGCTCTTCTGGTACAGGGTCAGCGCGCTCTCGTACTGCATGCGCGTTTCCTGGGCCCGGACCATCTGTTCTTCCAGCACGACCGAATTGCCGTTGACCGTGGTTTCGGAATCCGGCGCGTCGGACGCTTCCCAGTTGCGCGACGCCGAACCGCCGGCAGAACCGGACATGTGCCCGGCCTCGCTGGTCAGCATGCGCACGCGCGACGGGCCATTGCCGGCCTCGTGGCTACGTAGCTGGCGCTGTACCGCGCGATTGAATTCGCTCTCGTCGAGATCCTTCGCGGTGTAGCCGGGCGTGTTCGCATTGGCCACGTTCTCCGAGATCACCCGCTGGCGCTCGGAATTGAAGCTCATCGACTGTCGAAGAAGTGCCAGCACTGACACGTCGTCGGGCCGCATCCGCGAATCCCCTTTTCTACCGTTAACGAAGGTGGGCCGTCACAGTTAACGCGCACTTAACCGCATCACCGGACAAGCGGGTAATCTCTTATGAGGCAATAGCCCGATGACCGATATCGTCGACTGGACCCACTATTTCTTCGCCGTGTCGGTGCTCGCCGTGCTGGTCGGCGCGCTCGGCCTGTTCGGCTATGCAGTCCGCCGCGGCTGGATCCTGCAGGGCATGACCGGTCTGCGCGGTTTCGGCACCGGCATGGAGCGCCGGCTGAGCCTCAAGGAGACCCTGGTGATAGACCCGCGCCGCCGTGTGGTCATCGTGCAGGCTGACGACACCGAACATGTGGTCCTTCTGGGAGCGGAAGCGGAAACCGTGCTGGCCAGTCGGCCGGTCGCCGCGCGTCCGGCCCAAGCCATCGAGACGGAGGATGCGGCATGAAAAAGGGCTTCTGGGTCTGCGCCGCGCTCTTCGTCCTGGGCATCATCACCCTTCTGGGTGCAGGCGCCGAGGCACAGAGTATCACGATCGATACCGGCACCGAGGGCGATCTGACCGAACGCGTGCTGCAGCTGGTCGCCCTGCTCACCGTCCTGTCGCTGGCGCCCTCCATCGTCATCATGACGACCAGTTTTGTGCGGATCATCGTGGTCCTGTCCCTGCTGCGCACCGGGCTGGGCCTGCAGCAGAGCCCGCCGAACGCCGTCCTCGTCTCGCTGGCCATCTTCCTGACCGGCTTCATCATGGCACCGGTCTTCACCCAGTCCTACGAACAGGGCATCCAGCCCCTGATGGAAGACGAGATCGAGCTGACCGAAGCTTTCGACCTGTCGACCGGTCCGCTGAAAACCTTCATGCTCACCCATACGCGCGAGGACGATCTGGCGCTGTTCATCGAGATGTCGGAACAGCCCCTGCCCGATACGCCGGAAGCCACCTCTTTCTGGATCGTCGCGCCGGCCTTCATGATCTCCGAACTGCGCCGCGCCTTCGAGATCGGCTTCCTGCTCTTCATCCCCTTCCTGATCATCGACCTCGTCGTCTCCTCCATCCTCATGTCGATGGGCATGATGATGCTGCCGCCGATCGTGATCTCCCTGCCCTTCAAGCTGATCTTCTTCGTCCTGATCGACGGCTGGCGCCTCGTCACCGGCTCGCTGATGCAGAGTTTCGGGACGATAGGCGGGGGCTGACCGGAGCCGGTCGCCCACGACGTATCACGCTCCGCGGCTCGTCCGCGCAGGCCAGTGTCTTCCTTGTGAGAGATATGTCAGCGCAGCTGATGCAGCGGCCCTAGCTCGGTCCACCGTTATTGGTGAAGCGGTCGCGGAAGGGCTCCATGAAAGCGTCCAGCGTGTCGATGCTGGCGATCCGCGTGGCGAGATCGGAGAAGCGGGCATTGCCCGCCGGCGCGCTTTCGTCGGTCAGCAGCTCGAACGCTGCGGCCTGTTCCGTCCCGGCCATGGCCTCGCCATAACGCTCGCCCAGCCGCACGGCGGCTTCGGTGTCGCGGGCCAGCGAATAGGCAATCGCCGCACGCATGACATCGGCCTGTTCGGACGCATCCAGCGGCTCGGTATCGGCAAAGCGGTTGCCCAGCAGGGCCTCGAGCCGCCGGCCGGCCATCGGCCAGTCGCGCTGGGTCCAGGCGATATCGGCACGCAGCCGGTTGGCGGGGGCCGAGCGATCGGACGCGATCAGTTCCAGCGCCTGCTCGTGACGGCCCAGCTCGGAATAGGCGCGGGCCTCGAGCAGGTAGCGCTCATTGCGCAGCTCTTCGGACAGGCCGGCGATGCGGGATGTCCGCAAGGCGTTGATCGCGTCCTCATAGCGCCGGTCCATCAGGTAGACGACCGCGAGATCGGTCGCGACGCGGGCCCGGGCGAGCGGCTCACGCAGGCGGTATTCCACCTGGTGCTGCAGCAGTTCTGAGGCCGGATCGAGCAGGTCAAAGGCGATCAGGCGCTCGGCCAGGCGGCGCACCATACGGTCGCCATCGGCCCCGATCGGCACGAGGTGCTGGTATTCGTAGAAGATGGCGACGGATTCGACCGGATCCATGCGATCCGCTTCGCCGTCGAGGAAGAGACGGCGGAAGATCGCATCCATGTCTTCACCGATCCGGCGGCCGGCTTCGGTATCCGGGAAACGCGCCTGGGCGGTGTCCATCGTTTCCAGCCCGCGCGCATATTCACCGGCGCTGACATAGAGCTCGCCCAGCGCACGGACGGTATCCAGTTCGATCGTGTCGCCGCGCCAGCGGAAGCGCAGGTTTTCCAGCGCATCGATCGCCTCGGTGCGGGTGATCTGCCCCGCGGCCAGCTGCAGGCGATAAAGGTCGGACAGCGCCTTGGCTTCCATCTGTGCATCACCGGAATCCGACAGATCCTGCAGCAGCCCGATCGCCTGTTCGACCTGGCCGTCGGCCTCTGCCAGCCGAGCCTGGATGTATTGCGCCTCGCGACGCGTCCGGTCATCCGGCTCGCCGGCCTCCGCCTGGTAAAGCAGGTCCTGGGCGGCCGCATAGTCGCGCAATTCCATGGCAGCACGAGCGTGTGCGACCAGGAAGCGCGACTGCCAGACCGGCGGGTAATAGTAGATCGTGCTGTCACCGGACGCGAAACGGCGGCGGGCATCCGCCCAGCGCTCCTCACCGACGGCCGTCATCGCACGCCAGAGGTCGGCTGCCGGATCAACGGCAAGCGCGGGGTGCGAGAAATAGGCCTGGGCGTCCGTCAGACGGTCCATCATGTAGCTCGCCACGCCCTGCAGCGAGCGGACATGGGGATCGTTCGCCAGCGAGGCATCCTGCTGGATCGCCAGGTCCAGCATGCCCAGCGCTTCCGCTGCGAGCTCGTTGGCCAGAAGGAAGCGCGCCAGCGCGACCTTGCCGTCGGTGCCCTCTTCCAGCGCAGCCCGGCGCAGACGCGCATTCCAGTCGCGCCGGAAATACCCGTCACCGTCCCAGGCGTCGAAATAGATCAGCGCCGGCGAGGAAATATTCGCGAGCACCGAGCTCTCCGCGCCCGCGGCAGCGGCTTCCGATGCCGGCGACAGGTTGAGCCCTTCCGGCCGGCTGATCGCCACACCCGAGGTAATGAGGCTGATCTCGATATCCTCGGCGATGGCTTCCACGGCGCCGCCCTGGGCACTGGGTAACAGCGCACCGCCGACAAAGTCGCGGCGGGCGGTCAGGCCCTGCACCGGCGCACCGGCCGTGACCACGCCGATCCGGTCTCCCACAACGGGGTCCTCGATCCAGCGGATCGCACGCGGATCGGCGATATCCATCAGGATCCGGCCAGGCCGGGTGCGGCGAGCATCGCGGCGCACATTGATCGGACGCGGCGGCGAGTCGATCCGCTCGGAGAAAACCACCGTCCAGCGCGCACCTTCGATCCGTGCCTCGGCCTGCGAAGTCGAGGGCACGGCGATGCGCGCGGCCGACCAGTCCTCACCGCGCACGGCCGTGTAGTCGCGCACATGGCGGCGATTGGCCATTTCCATCTCGCGCAGGTCGATATCGGCCGCCGCATCGAACACGATCCAGACCGCCTCGCCGCGGCGGAACACGGCCGCTCCGAGAGGCGCCGCCCAGTCGAACTCGACCCGCAGATCGCCATTGAACTCGGAGACATTCGCGCGCACGCGACCATCGGCCGGTACGGGGTCGCCGCCTTCAGCGACAATCGAGGCGTCGGCCGAGACGTACTGGGTGTCTGCAACCGGCTCGTCTTCTGCAGGCTCATCTTCAGCGGACCGGGGCTCGGCGGCCGGTTCCGGCTGCAGCTGTGCAGGACCGCGGGCCGGCGTCTCTGCGGCATCCGCGGCGGACACGGTATCGGCAGCCTCTTCCGGAACGGTCTCTTCCGGCTCGGCTTCGCCGCCCGTTTCGGCTGACAGATCGCCGAGCTGGGCCAGCAGCGCTGCCGCGCTGGCCACGTCCGGATCGGGCAGGTCCACAACGACGCGGCCACCTTCATTCCAGGCCCGCACCTCGACACCGTCCATCACGTCCAGCGTGAGAACCCAGTCATTCACATCGCGTTCGCCGCGGACGCTTTCCAGGAAGCGCGGCGGCGATCCGCGCAGACGGCCCAGCTCGATATCGGCCGGGGCGTCAAAGCGGATGGTCGCGGTATTGCCGGTCTGCGCGAGTTCGAAACCGACCTCGCGAGGCCAGAGAAACTCGATGCGTGTGTATTCGGTCGCCTGCCCGACGCGGTATTGCACCGGCAGTGCGTCGACCAGCGGCACAGGCGGCGGATTGGCCGCCCGCTCGGCAGCCAGGCGCGCCTCTTCGCGCTCGCGCGCCTCGCGCGGCGACACGATCGGTGCAGGCGCCGGCACGCCCACGGGAACAATGTCGATCGCCACCTGGTCATAGCTCGACGACACATGGGCGTCGGCGGTCTGGTTGAGGGCGATACGCAGGGTCGAGCCGTCACGATCGAGACGCGCGCGGGCCGCCAGATCGCCAAGCTGGTCCACCAGACCGGCGACATCCGCCTCCAGCGGTTCGCTCAGGCGAACGATCAGGACAGTGTGTTCGACATCGGCAGCGGCAGACGGGCGCGCATTCGCGATCGCATCGTCATAGTCAATGACGATGCGTGCGCCCGCACCCGTGCGCTCGACGACAAACGCCCCGGCCGTCTGGGCCAGGGCTGTCGAACCGAGCAAGGCGAGGGCAAGCCCGCCGGTCAGGGAGGCGATATGTCTAGCCGCCTTCGGCAAGCCGGGCCTCCAGCTCCGCAACGGTCTCGGGCAGGTCGCTGCGGGTCGCCATGCGCTGGGTCACGGCGGCGGCTGCTTCCGGTGTCATCTCGGCCAGGATCGGTCCGAACTTTCGCTGCGACATGCGCGAGGCGATCTGGATCTGGGTTTCCATGTCCAGGCTGGCGATCCGCTCGGCAGCATCGCCCGGATCCATGGCGCCATACCAGTCGACGATCACCTGCATGTCCTGGCCTTCGCGTTCGGACAGGCTGTCGGTGAGCTCCATGATCTGCGTGCGCAGCGTGTTGAGCTCCTCGATCTTTCCGTCGACGCGCTGCTCCATGGCCAGCATCAGGGCTTCGCGGGTTTCCAGTTCCTGTTCGCGGCGATCCAGTTCGGCAGAGCGTTCACGCAGGCGATAGAAGACGCGGTCTTCCTCGGCCGTGCGCATGCCGCTGGCAATGCGTTCGGCGAAGGCGGCAGACACGTCACCGGCCGGCTGGAACGCCGTGTCAGGGACAGGCGGCTCGGCCGGCGTCTCCGACGCATGCTCGCCCTCTTCGGCATCATGTGCGGCCTCCGCATCGGCAGACGCGTCATGGCCGTCACCGCTTTCCTGCGGCGTCGCCTCTTCGGCGAGCAGCGTGGCGGCATGGGCTTCCCACCAGTCGGCAGCGCCATTGGCGACCGACAGGGCTTTCAGGCCGAACAGGCCGCCCATCAGGACGGCAAGAACGGCGAGCAGACGAACCGGTTCGCGCATGACCTATCTCACATCCTTCAGATCGTTGATGACGCGCGAGCCGGCGCCTTCGGGAAAGATCTCGCTGGCGCGGCGGCGGCCCGGAGCCGGCGCCCGGCGCGACGACAGGCTGTCCGCCCGGCGATCGGCCTCGCCGGTAATCAGGCGAAGCTCGTCGGCCAGCTTGCGGGCTTCGGCGACGCGCGTTTCCAGCACGTCACCGGACTGGCTGGTGGCGCGTTCGAGGGCAGCCAGGCTGGCCCGGGCACGGTCGGTCGCCTCATTGAGCGCGATCACGGAGGACTGTACACCGTCCTGCCCCTTCTTCAGCGCATTCAGGCGACGGTCGACACGCCAGCACATCACGACGGCAACGACGAGAAGCGCGGCCACCAGGCCTTCGAAAACCAGAGCTGCGAGCGTCATGCGAACCTCATCATCGCTTTCTTGGCCCCCGGCGAGAGCGGACCGCTCAGGCGCAGGGCAACATTGTGTCCGATACGACCCATGCGGCCGCGGGTGAGCGGCACCTGGCCGCAACGCAACTCCACCTCGCTGTTCGGGGTGGCGTCGAGGAAAAGCGTGTCGCCGACCTTGAGGTCGGCCACCTTGCCAAGCGGCAGGCGCTGTTCGTCCAGAACGGCCTGGACTTCCATGTTCGTCGACCACAGCTCGGTGGCCAGGTGGCCTTCCCAGATATTGTCGCGGCCGAACTTCTCGCCCATGAACTGCTGCAGCAGCATCTTCCGGATCGGCTCCAGGGTAGCATAGGGCAGCAGCAATTCGATGCGGCCACCGCGATCTTCCATGTCGATGCGAAGCTTGACGAGAATGGCGGCGTTGGCCGGGCGGGCGATCGCGGCGAAGCGCGGATTGGTCTCCACGCGCTCCAGGTCGAAATCCACCTCGGTCAGCGGCTGGAAAGCCTGTTTGGCATCGCCCAGCACGACTTCGATCATGCGCTGTACCAGCATGCGCTCGATCGTGGTGTAGGGACGCCCCTCGATCCGCATGGCCGAGGTGCCCCGGCGGCCGCCGAGCAGCACGTCCACAATCGAGTAGATCAGGTTGGAGTCGACCGTCAGCAGGCCGTAATTGTCCAGCTGCTGGGCCCGGAACACGGCCAGGATCGCCGGCAGCGGGATCGAGTTGAGATAGTCGCCGAAGCGGATGGATGAAATATTATCCAGCGACACCTCGACATTGTCCGAGGTGAAATTGCGCAGGCTGGTCGTCATCAGCCGCACCAGGCGGTCGAAGACAATTTCCAGCATCGGCAGGCGCTCATAACTTACAAGCGCCGAATTGATGATTGCGCGGATGCCGGACTTGTCGGCGGCATCGTCGTCGGTCAGCGAGAAGCCGAGCAGGCTGTCGATTTCGTCCTGGTTGAGGATGCGCTCGGGACCGCCGCCAACGGTGGGCAGATCCTGGTCGTCATCGTCGCCGCCGCCGACCATTGCCTCCCATTCGGACGCCAGGTCGAGGTCGTCACCGTCCTCGGCCATTGCCTCCCATTCGGCGGCCAGCGCGTCTTGATCCAAGTCGTCAGACATCGAAATCCGTCCAGTTAAGCGTTAGTCGACAATCAGGAATTCCTGGATGAGCACGGCATCCACCTGGGCCGGCTCGATCGCCAGATTCACCCGGCGCAGCAGTTCCAGCCGCACGCGGTGCATACCCGCCGACCCGTAGAGATCGTCCTCGCGCAGCTCGCGCAGGAACATGATGAACTGGTCCATGATCGGATCCACATGAGACTGGAGAATGCTCTCCATCTCCGGATTCGTGGACTCGAAGGACAGTTTCAGCTGCACCAGAACCGGGCGGCCATCCGAAGACCGGATGTTGGTGGTGATCGTCTCCACCTCGCCATCGCCCTCGCGCAGGTCGAAATAATGCGGTTCGGCATGCTGTTCGGCCGCGGCATGCGTATCGCCGCCATGCCCGTCGCCACCCGATTCGCCATGCGACGAATCGGCATGCTCGGCCGCATCATCGCCGCCGCCGGAGAACAGAAGGAAGCCGCCGACACCCGCGAGCAGCAGGATCAGCACAGGCAAGCCAATGAAAAGAATGAGCTTTAGCGGGCTCTTCTTGGCCTTCTCTTCGCCTTCGGCGCCGTCTTCGATTTCTGCTTCTTCGTCGGCCATTGCGGGCTCCAAACGGGGGAATCGTCCTGGGCCTATTAACGGTCACTGCGGTTAACGTTTCGTAGTGCTCCCCCCGCCCCGGCAACTTCTTCCCACCCGCCCGGACAGGATTGCCGGACCCGGCAGGCCTGTCCCCCAAGGCAATCCGGCCAAGTGGCTGATAACCAACAAAATTAACCTTGGCACGCTGCGTGCAACTTGTCGGGCAATCGCTGCGACACGACGGCGAACACCAGGTATCCAGAAAGGAAACCGCCCGATGGACAACGCAATCATGATCGGCCTGACGCGCCAGATGACCCTTCGCCGGGACATGGACGTCATCGCCAACAACATCGCGAACGCGAACACGGCCGGCTTCAAGGTCGAGTCGCTGCTTCTCGAGAACCAGCCCGCCCGCACCGCCGAACACGCCGACGGACCGTCAGAACTCCAGTACGTGACGAACTGGGGCATGGGCCGCGACTTCAGCCAAGGTGCGCTGGACTTCACCGGCCGCCAGTTCGACGTCGCCATCGAAGGCGAAGGCTTCTTCGCCGTCGACTTCAACGGCACCGAACAATATACGCGTGACGGCCGCTTCCGCACCGATGCCGACGGCCAGCTGGTCGCTGCCGACGGTGCCCCGGTGCTCGACGCCGACACCCGCGCCCCGATCCTGCTCGATCCCAACGCGACCGAGACCGTCATCGTCGACGGCGGCGTGATCATGCAGGACGGCCAGGCCGTCGGCCGCATCGGCGTGTTCGAAGTGCCCAACCGCTCGCTGATGACCAAGGAAGGCAATGGCCGTTACACGGTCGCCAATGCCGACGATCCGGAAAACCAGCCCCAGCCGGCCTTCGATCCGGTCGTGCGCCAGGGCTATGTCGAGCGCTCCAATGTCGAGTCGATCACCGAACTGACCGACATGATGAGCATCATGCGGACCTACCAGTCCGTGTCCAAATTCCTGAACGACGCCGAAGACCTGAACAAGCGCGCCATCGAGCGCCTCGGCCGCGTCTCTTAAGGAGGAGTTGAACCATGCGCTCCCTCACCACCGCCGCCACCGGCATGCAGGCCCAGCAGCTGAATGTCGAAGTGATCTCGAACAACCTGGCCAACATGAACACGACGGCCTTCCAGCGCCAGCGTGCCCAGTTCCAGGATCTGCTCTACCAGAACGTCCAGGCCATGGGGATGAACTCCTCCGACGCCGGCACCATCGTGCCGACGGGCGTCCAGGTCGGTCTCGGCGTCCAGGCCGACGCCATCTACCGGATCACCGAACAGGGTCCCCTGTCGAACACCGGCAATACCTACGATCTGGCGATCTCCGGCCGCGGCTATTTCCGCGTCCAGCTGCCTGACGGTTCCGATGCCTATACCCGCGCCGGCAATTTCGCGCTGAGCCCGGAAGGCGAGATCGTCACTTCCGACGGCTACACGGTCGCACCGGGTATCGCCATTCCGCAGGGCGCCCGCGAAGTCTCGATCAACGCCCAGGGCCAGGTCCAGGCGCTCATCGACGGCCAGACCGAACCGTCCACTGTGGGCCAGCTGGAACTCGTGACCTTCTTCAACGAGGCCGGCCTCGAAGCCACCGGCGACAATCTCTATCTGGAAAGCGCCGCCTCCGGCACCGCCTCTGTCGGCACGCCGGGCTCGCCGGGCTACGGCATCATCCGCCAGGGTTTCGTGGAAGGCTCCAACGTCAACTCGGTCGCCGAGATCACGGCTCTTATCCAGGCGCAGCGCGCCTACGAGATGAATGCCCGCGTCATCACGGCATCCGACGAGATGCTCGCCGCTTCCTCGAACCTGCGCTAACGGAGCGAATAGATGACCCGCAAGTCTCTCCTCGCCCTCACCTGCCTGGCCGCCTCGGCGCTGATTGCGCCGCAGACCCTCGCCAGCGACACGGTGGTGCTGCGCGAAACCCTCCTCGTCGACGGCGCGCACATCACGCTCGGCGATCTCTTCACGGTCGACGGCGAAGCTGCCGACGTCGTGGTCGCCCGCGCCCCGGAACCGGGCAGCCGTACCTCGCTGACGGTGGAATATGTCCGCCGTATCGCCGCCGAGAACGGTCTGGACTGGGCCAATGCCGCCAGCGTCCGCCGCATCACGGTGGCCCGCGACAGCCAGGTGATCGACGCCGCCACGCTGACCGACCTTCTGGAAGGCGAGCTGTTCGCCGAAGAGGGCCGCGTCCACGAAGTGCGTCTGTCGAACACCGCCCTGGCCCTGCATGCACCGGTCGATGCGACCGGCGGACTGCAGGTCGCTTCGATGAATTTTGACCCGCGCTCGGGCATGCTTGTCGCCGATATCACGCCCTATGACGGTGCCCAGACGGTGCGTATCACCGGCCGCGCCTATGTCACGGTCGACGTGCCGGTCCTGGCCCGCGCCATTCCGGCCGGTGCCGAGATCTCCGACGCCGATATCGAATGGGTCTCGCTGCGCTCGGACCGTCTGCGTCCGGACTCGCTGCTCGATCCGGATGCCATTATCGGCCTGGAAACCCGCCGCGCCCTGCGCCCGGGCGAGCCGCTGCGCGGCTATGACCTGCAGCGCCCGCTGATGATCGAGCGCGGCGAACTCGTCACCCTCGTCTTCGAAGCCCCGGGCATCCAGCTCTCCGTGCGCGCCCGCGCCATGGAAAACGCCGCCGACGGCGAGATCGCCCGCTTCGTCAATCTGCAATCCAGCCGCACGGTGGAGGCCCTCGTCGACGGGCCGGGCCGTGCCCGCGTCGGCGCCTCGCCGGCTGCCAGCTTCTGATATCCAGGGAGAACCCCCATGATCCGCAAAATCGCAATCCTCATCATCGGCGCGGCAACCCTGCAGGCCTGCGCAGCCACCGACCGCCTGTCCTATGTCGGCCAGACGCCGCCCATGACACCGATCGAGAACCCCGCCGCCCTCGCCGGCGCCGGTCCGCAGCAGATCCCGATGCCGCCGGTCTATGCCGCGCCGCGTCAGCACACCTCGCAGACCAACTCGCTGTGGAACGCCAACTCGCCGACCTTCTTCGGCGACCCGCGTGCCGCCCGCGTCGGCGACATCGTCACGGTCAATATCGACATTTCCGACCGCGCCCAGCTGCAGAACTCGACCAACCGGACGCGTTCCTCGGCGGAAGATGCCGACCTGACGCAATTCTTCGGCGCCGACCTGACCGGCTTCTTCAACGACAATATCGACCCGTCCTCACTCGCCAGCCTGGGTTCGTCCTCCTCCTCGCAGGGCACCGGTTCGGTCAACCGGACGGAAAGCATCTCCCTGACCGTGGCCGCCCTGGTCACCTCGGTCCTGCCCAATGGCAATCTGGTGATCGCCGGCCGTCAGGAAGTGCGTGTGAACAATGAAGTGCGCGAACTGCTGATCACCGGCATCGCGCGCCCGCAGGACATCGCTTCGGACAATACGATCGCGCACACCCAGATCGCCGAAGCCCGTATTTCCTATGGCGGCCGCGGACATCTTACCGACGTCCAGCGCCCCCGCTACGGCCAGGAGATCTACGACCTCCTGATGCCGTTCTAGGACCAAAGACCCCGCCACCATCGGGTTCCACTGAGGCCGTCGCGTTCACTCGCGGCGGCCTATTTTTTGTGCGAGAAGATACGACCTTCTCCCCCATCGGGGAGGAGGTGCCTGCGGGACCCGCTACAGCCACCGTCATCCCAAAAGCCACCCCGCATTTTTCCCGGCCTGAAGCCCGGCCTTGAGCCGGGCGGAGTGGCGGGACCTACCGGACACTCACGCCTGGAGTGTTCCTCGGTCGATCCCGGATCTTCAGCCTGCCTGCGCAGGCTTTCATCCGGGAAAAATGGGGAGCGAAATGAATGATCGCACTTTGCCCGGATTCATTCCGGGGCCTGGCGGCGTTTCAGGCGCAGGCTCAACCGGACCCCGGCACAAGGCCGGGGAAAGCGGAGCGAGGTGTGGGAAAACAGAAGCGCGCAGATACGCGTCCGCGAAACCCTATTCGTCGCGGTGGACGCGTTCCTTGCGTTCGTGGCGTTCCTGGGCTTCCAGGCTCAGGGTCGCCACGGGGCGGGCATCGAGACGGGCCAGGGAGATCGGCTCGCCGGTCTCTTCGCAATAGCCGTAATTGTCTTCCTCGATGCGGCGCAGGGCGCTGTCGATCTTGGAAATCAGCTTGCGCTGGCGATCGCGGGCCCGCAGCTCCAGCGACCGGTCGGTCTCGGTCGAGGCGCGGTCGGCCAGATCGGGCAGCGAGCCCATATCTTCCTGGAGGTTGGAGATGGTCGAACGGCTCTCGCGGAGGATCTCCTCCTTCCAGGCCATAAGCTTGCGCCGGAAATACTCTTTCTGCCGGTCATTCATGAACGGCTCGTCGTCCGACGGGAAATAGTTCTTGGGCAGTTCGATGCGTTCGGATTCACTCATCGCTTTCCACTCACCACAATACGGTTTCCCACGCTCCCCAGAAAGCGGGGCGGAGAATATGCACCGATCCCCGCAAGTCAACGCGCAGGCGCTGTTGGCGCGCCTGCAATTCACCGGCCGCACCGGAAAGCTTCAGAAATAGCGTGACTTTTCTGGTCCGCGAGACGCGGTCACGATCAGGAGAACTTGGCCAGTTCCACGGCCGCACGCGTCTCCACCTCGTCCAGCGCGGCTTCCAGCCGGGCGTCGTGAGTCTGGTCGCGACGGGTCTGCAGGAGGTTCATCAGGGCCACCAGCTTGGCACGCGGCAGGCCGCCTTCAAGCAGGGCAAGCTTCAGCTCATCGAGCACATCGAGCAGATCCATCGCCCGCTCGGTCGCCTTTTTCTTGGCCTGGGTCGCGTCTTCCACGCCCTGCAGGGCAAGGATGGCATCAACCGACTGGACCGCCGAGGTCGCACCCGCGGCCCCCGTCGAGGCCGGGCGGCCCGCCGGGCTGCCTGTGTCGACGGAGAATCCCTGGGAGGACGCGCCGGACGTGGTCTTGCGCTTGCCGGCCGAAACGGCGGAGTTCGAGCTGGGTCCCTGGATCTTCATGGCGGGAATCGATGCCTCTCTGCGATGCGTTAATGGATGAACCGGGCCACTTAATAGAGGCTTAACCGACGCGGTTTGCCCGGCAATTTGTGCCCGGCAAACAGCTGCACGGGTCAGGTTTTCCGCCCTCAACCTCGCCAACCTGGCAATAAAGTCTATATTTTTCAGCGTTTTATTATATTAACCAAGTTTGCCAGACTGGCATGGTCTTCGCAAGGACGTGGGCGAACCCGTTCCGGAGACCGCAAAATGCGCATCTTGACCGCCCTGATCGCTGCCCTCGCCCTGGCCACCCCGGCCCTGGCCAATTCGCGCATCAAGGACATGGTGGACGTCGAAGACGTTCGCGACAACCCGCTGGTCGGCTACGGCCTGGTCGTCGGCCTCGATGGCTCGGGCGACAGCCTGCGCAACTCGGCCTTCACCAACCAGTCGCTGAACGCGATGCTGGAACACTTCAACGTCAACACCCGCGATGCCAACCTGAACACCAACAACGTCGCCGCCGTGATGGTCACCGCCAGCCTGCCGGCTTTCTCCGGCCAGGGCTCGCGCATCGACGTGACGGTCTCGGCCATCGGCGATGCCGACAGCCTGCAGGGCGGCACGCTGATCGCCACGCCGCTGTTCGACAGCCATGGCCGCGCCTGGGCCGTCGCCCAGGGTTCGCTGACTGTCGGCGGTTTCGAGGCTGGCGGCGATGCGGCGACGATCACCCGCGGCGTGCCGACTTCCGGCCGGATCGCCAATGGCGGTATCGTGGAAAACCCGTTCGACGGCACCGGTATCGACCCGTGGGCCGAGATCGCCAACCGTGACAGCCTGCGCCTGTCCCTGCGCAATCCCGACTTCACCACGGCGCGCCGTATGGCCGACGCCATCAATGCCTATATCGGCCGCGGCGCCGCGCGGGCGGAAAACCCGTCCACGGTCCGCCTGAATCGCATGGCCAGCTATGACGGCGACATGATCGACCTGCTGGCCGAAGTCGAGCAGCTGCGTGTGCAGCCCGACCTGCCGGCCCGCATCGTGATCGACGAGAATACCGGCACCATCGTCATGGGCGAGAATGTGCGCGTCTCCACCGTCGCCATCGCCCAGGGCAACCTGACCATCACCGTCTCGGAAACCCCGGTCGCCAGCCAGCCCTCGCCCTTCGCCGACGCCGGCGAAACGGTCGTGCTGCCGCGCACCAATGTCACTGCCGAGGAAGACACGATGCAGCTGGGCGTGCTGGACCGCGGCGGCGTTTCGCTGCGCGAGCTGGTCGACGGCCTGAACGCGATGGGTGTCAGCCCGCGCGACATGATCACCATTCTCCAGGCGATCAAGGCGGCCGGCGCCCTGCAGGCCGATATCGAGGTCCTGTAAGCACCATGGACAATCTGTTCGAGCTCCAGATGGCCAATGCCGCCGCGGCGGGGCGCTCCCAGGGCGCCCCGAACACCACCGCTGCGCGCACCGAGACCGAGGCCCGCGCGGCCGCCGAGGAGTTCGAAGCCTTCTTCCTCTCCCAGATGCTCGAACAGATGTTCTCGGGCGTGGGCGAGGACAATCCGTTTGGCGGCGGCCCGGGCGAAAAGGCATTCAAGGGACTGCTGCACGAGGAATACGCAAAGGTGATGGCGCAATCGGGCGGGCTGGGTCTCGCTGACCGGCTGACGGCCGAGATCCTGCGCTATCAGGAAGCCGGAGGAGGGAATTGACATGACGGAACTGGCAGCCGCAAACGGGTCGGAACGTACCCAGGCCCTGCTCAAGCTGACCCAGCGCCTCACCGCGCTGATCCAGGAGGAGACGCGCCTGTTCAAGGCCCGCCGTCCCCATGAGGCGATCGAGCTGCAGACCGAAAAAACCGAGCTCGCCAATATCTACCGCGCCGAAGTCGCTCGCGCCCGCCAGGAACCGGGCCGTTTTTCCGGTGCGCCGGAACAGGCCAAGGCCCTGCTGCGCGACGCAACGAAGGCTTTCCACACGGCGCTCGACGAGAACGGCCGCGTGGTCAACGCCATGAAAGTGCTGACCGAAGGCGTGGTGAAGGCTATCGCCGACGAGGCCGCCCGCCAGCGTCATGCCGGCTCGGGCTATGGCGCCAATGGCAACCGCCCGTCCGCCCCCACCGGCGGTTTCGCGATGGCGGTAAATCATACTGCCTGATTGCCCGGAACATCCGCCGCGAACCGGCCCGGCCTTTACTTGCCGGGCCAATCGCGGCAAGCGGTCATACGGTGAAGGAGCCGATCATGACCGAGCCGATTCCGACCCGCGACGCCTATAGCGAATGGGCGAAGATCTATGACAGCAACGAGAACCGCACCCGCGACCTCGATGCCCTGGTCCTGCGCACTACGGAACTCCCGCTCGACAGCGCCGATGTGATCGAGATCGGTGCCGGCACCGGCAAGAATACCGAATACCTTGCCTCCCGCGCTGCCTCCGTGCTGGCTCTCGATCTGTCACCCGCCATGCTGGAACGTGCCCGCGCCCGCGGGCTGGGCGATCATGTGCGCTTTGCCGAACACGACATCACCCGTCCCTGGCCCTGCGCCGATGCGGTCGCCGACCTGGTCATCGGCAATCTCGTGCTGGAACATGTCGACGATCTCGCGCCGGTCTATGCCGAGATCGGCCGCGCCCTGAGGCCCGGCGGCCTGCTCTTCATTTGCGAACTTCATCCGGACCGCCAGATGCGCGGCAGCCGGGCCCGGTTCGAACGCAATGGCGAAGCCGCGCTCGTCGAGGCCTATGTCCATTCCGTGTCGGATTATGTGGCGGGCGCGGAAGCCGCAGGCCTGGTGCTGACCGGGCTCAACGAGGCCATCGAGGCAGGTGCCGAGGTCGACGAGGACACCCCGCCGCGCCTGCTCGCCCTCACTTTCTCGAAACCGCTCTGACCGGCAAGGACCGGAACTAGAGGAAGAGGCCGCCGCCCTGCGGGCCGGCGCTCAGGCGGGACAGACCGGCCTGGTAATTGGCCAGCTGGGCGCTGTAATAGGCCGGAACCGTGCCGCCCTTCTTGCCTGCCTGCGGACCTTCCAGCAGCGCCTTCAGCGCCGGATCCATGGTGATCTCGCGATAGGCACGCTGCACCTTGGACATCGCATCCTGGATCGCCTCGAAGGCGGATTCCGCGGACTTCTCGTCAGCCAGCGACATCGACACCGGCAGTTCCAGCGCAAACAGCGGCGGACCGTCAGAGGTCTTCTCGTCATCGTCCAGCAGGGAGCCGGTATTGACGATGGCGCCCGGCTGAATGCCCAGCGATTCCAGCAGATCGCGGCCATCCGCGCCGGCAAACAGCTCGATCGTCTTGCCTTCGGCCGCCTTGATCCGCAGCTGGTCGCCATCGGACGAGCGGCGCACATCCGCCGTGCCGTTGAGCACGAGGGCCGCATTGATCTTGAAGGTCAGCGACCGCATCGTGTCATCGCCGTCGATGGTGATCTTCTTGCGGCGGCCGCCATCGACGGAGACATAGAAATGATCGCCCTCGCGGGCCGAGCTGCGGTCGGTCACCACGCGGGTGTCGGAATAGGTCAGCGTGCCGGCCGGCAGGCCCAGCGCGTCCAGCACCGAGTCGTCGCCCGCGCCGATCGCCAGGCCCGTGGCCTGGGACAAACCGTTGCGGCCGGACATCTGGTGCGACCAGTCCAGCGCGCCGGTTGCCGCATCGAGCTGTGCCGCAAAGGCATCGCGCTCGCCGTTCAGCGTATCGCCATTGATCCCGCCCAGCGTCTTGCCGGCAATATAGACCTTGCCGTTGAAGACCTGGATACCGGCCGCACCGTCATCGGAATCGGAGCCGACAAAAGTTGTATAGTCGATGCTGGCGCTGGCGCCGTCGGTCAGCTTGACCACGAAGGCATCGCGAACGCCGCCATTATGGGCGCCCACCGGGGCGCTCGGCGCGAAAGCGCTGCCGGCCGCGCCGGTGATGTAGACATCGGTGCCGTCGACCGCGATGCCGCCGATCGAGCCATCGTCGAGATCACCCAGCGACTGTTCCCACAGGGCCGGCGCGGTATTGTCGGACGCATCGAACTTTCGCAGCACGGCCGTGCCGCCTTCATTGCTGGCGACCAGGATATTGCCGTCATCGGCCACCGCGACCGCGGACACCGTCTCGTCGCCGGCATCGCCGATGCGGCGGGTCCACAGCGTCTGTCCGTCGGTGCCGATGGCGCGCAGATAACCGTCGCTGACCCCGCCCTGGTGCGGCTGGTTGCCGAAGGCCGAGGCCGCCTTGCCGGCGACATAGATCGTACCGTCATCGCCGACCGCAACCGCCGTGCCCTTGTCGTCGCCGGTGCCGCCGAAGCGCTGCAGCCATTGCTCGACACCGGCAGAATTATACTTGGCCACAAAGCTGTCGGATCCGCCGATATCGGTGGTGTCGCCCAGACCGCCGGTCACCTGGCCGGTCACGACGACATTGCCGTCCGCATCGACGGCGACGCTGGCGCCCTCGGCATCGTCGGCCGCGCCGAGCACCCGGCTCCAGACGCGATTGCCGGCGGAGTCATACCTGGCCAGGACCAGGTCCTGCTCGCCCTTCAGCGTCTGCCCATCGGTCGAGGCCGTCGTCTTGCCGACCACGAAAATGCCGCCATCGATCGCCGCGGCGGTCGCCTGGATTTCGAGCGGATTGTCGACCAGCTTGGTGCGGGTCTCGCCGTCCTCGCCGCCGACGACATCGACCTCGCTCTTGGTCGGGTCGGCCGAGAAGCGGGTGGAATAGCCGATCGACGGGTCGCCGCTGGCCAGATCCGTCAGCTTGACGATCTGGCCGCCGGCCGTCTCGTTGATGCCGGACACGCCGGCAAAATAGAGCGCCGGCTGGGCAGCGGGCGCGGAGAAGGAAATCTGTTCCGTCGACACACCGCGCACCAGGAAACCGTGATCGTTTCCGGGAATGACTCCGATATCATTCTTCTCGCCGATCTTGGTGCGCTCGAACCGCGTCACCATGCCGGCCGCTTCCAGCTCGGTATTGATGTGGGCGACGATGTTGTCGAGATTGCGCGTCTGGCCGCCCATATCGGCGAGATTGATGGCGACATCGGTCGTCACGCCATTCTTCCTCACCGAGATATTGAACTGCACATCACCGGTCAGACTGGGCACTTCGGCGTCGAATTCGCCGGTGTGGATGATACCGGACTTGAACTGCGACAGGCCGCGCGACACGGCAACGCCGCTCTCGATCTTGCGCAGCTCCTCGCCCTTCAGCAGGGTCAGCTCTTCCAGGCGCATATCCTGGAAGTATTCGTCGAGCTGGCCGAGACCGTTCTGGAAAGCCTTTTCCAGGATCATCCGGCGCGCGTCATTGGTGGTCTTGTCGCGGGCCTCCTCGGCCAGCGAGACCAGCCGTTTGAGGCCCTGGTGCAGGGAGAACAGCGCCTTGTGATCGTCCGGCGCATCGACATCGGAGAATTCACGGCCCGGATCGAGGAAGAAATCCTGCGTCGCCATCACGCGGCGCCGCATCTCCTCGAGGGTCTGCAGGTTTTCGGATTCCAGCTCCCAGGGCGCAGCCACATCCTCGCCCGCCTGGCTGCGGCCGGCGGCCGACTGGGCAAGCGGCGACGAGCCCACCGTGGCGGTGGTGACCCGAGCCGAATACCAGCTGGTCAGCAATGACTGGTTGATCCCGACGATTGCCACGATCCGATACCCTTTTTCCTGGTTGCAGAGTGTCGCTCCAGAACGCAAACAAAGTGTTGCCAGACAGCGTAAACAACCTGCTCTCAAACGCTTTTTCAGGCGCTCGACGCCGCATTTGCGGCCCGCGCGGTAAAAACCTGCTAGGATCGGCGTTCCGGCGGGGCCTAACGCGCCGTTAACCCTGTCGGCGCAGCGTCGGTCATCGAAATCGAATCGCGAGGCCATGCATGTCTGACAGGACTGCGCCCGAGACGCCCCTGGAGAAGCTGCTGCCCCAGCGCAGCTTTCTCGAGCCGCGCATGCCGCTGGACGGCAAGACCATTCTGATCACCGGCGGGACCGGCTCCTTCGGACGCCAGATCACCGCGGCGATCTGTGCCGAGTTCAAGCCGAAGAAGCTGATCATCTTCTCGCGCGATGAACTGAAACAGTATGAAATGGCTCAGGATTTTTCGCCGAGCGACTATCCCTTCCTGCGCTATTTCATCGGCGATGTGCGCGACGAGTCGCGGCTGGACCAGGCGATGCGCGATGTCGACATCGTCATTCACGCGGCCGCGCTGAAGCACGTCCCGATCGCCGAATACAACCCGTTCGAATGCATCAAGACGAATGTCATGGGTGCCGAAAATGTCGTCCGCGCGGCGATCAAGCGGGGGGTGTCGCATGTCTGCGCCCTGTCCACGGACAAGGCGGCAAACCCGATCAATCTCTACGGCGCCTCGAAACTGGCCGCGGATAAAATATTCACGGCGGCCCAGCACATGGGCGGCGATGGCGGGCCGGTCTTCTCGGTCGTTCGCTACGGCAATGTCGTCGGCTCGCGCGGCTCGGTCATTCCCTATTTCCGCAAGCTCGTGAAAGACGGTGCCCGCGAACTGCCGATCACGGATCCGCGCATGACGCGTTTCTGGATCACGCTGGAGCAGGGTGTGAATTTCGTCATGTCCAGCCTGGCGATGGCGCGTGGCGGTGAGGTCTTCGTACCGAAAATCCCCTCGATGAGCACCGCCGACCTGGCGCGCGCCATGGCGCCGGACGTGCCCCATCGCATCATCGGCATCCGGCCCGGCGAGAAGCTGCACGAGATCATGATCCCGGAAGATGATTCGCGCACCACGGTGGAGCTCGAGGACCGCTATGCCATCCTGCCCGCGCACAGCGCCAAGCTGATGGCCCGCTATCTGGCCACCGGCGCGCACCTCGTGCCGGACGGGTTCAGCTATGCCTCGAACACAAATCCGGAACAGCTGGACGGCAAGGCCCTGCGCCGCCTGATCGGACAAGCCGAAGCCGCCTGAAGCGTGATCAGGTGAAGTGGGTACCGGTTCACCGGTTCGATCACGCGACCGCTCAGGAGTCTGGAGCAGGGGCGATTCCGCAGGAAGCGGTCCTGTTCTAGAGCCCGAGCACCTGTGCCAGCCGGTCAACGACCCGCTGCGGATCGTCGTCTGCCATGCCGACAAACAGCGGCAGCGACAGCGTGCGCTCGTAATACCGGCGCGCGCCGGGCAGCTCCTGCCGGCCATAGCGATCCTGGTAATAGGGCTGCTCATTGACCGGGATGTAGTGGACCTGGGTGCCGATACCGTGCGCCCGCAGCGCCTCCATCACGGCGCTGCGCGAGCGTCCGGCAGCCTCGAAATCGATCCGCACCGGATAAAGATGGAGACAGGGATTGCAGTCGCGCGTGCGCGCCAGCGGCCGCACCATGTCCGGCAAGTCCTGCAGCGCCGTGTCATAGGCCCGCGCCAGCGCCTGGCGCCGTTCGATGAAGGCCGGCAGGCGTTTGAGCTGGGAATGTGCCAGCGCGGCATGAATGTCGCTCAGCCGGTAATTCCAGCCCAGCGCGTGCATCTCGTGCCACCAGGGCTCGCCCTGCCGGCGCCGGTGACGCGCCGGATCACGCTCGATACCATGGCTGCGCAGCTGGCGAAGCCGTGCCGCAACCGCATCGTCATTCGTCGTCACCGCCCCGCCCTCGCCGGCCGCGATGGTCTTGACCGGATGGAAGGAGAAGGTGGCGGCCGCCGAATAACGGCCATTGCCTACCGGTTCGCCCTGATAGAAAGAGCCCACCGCATGGCTGCAATCCTCGACCAGAACCGCGCCGGCCAGCGTTGCGGCATGCGCCAGCTCGCCCAGCGCGCCGCACTGGCCGGCCAGATGCACCGGCAGCACCGCCCGGGTCGTGCCCTCGGCACGCGCCAGCGCCGCATCCAGTGTTTCCGGCGTCATCAGCCCCGTGTCCGGATCGACATCCGCGAAAACCACTTCCGCGCCGCAATAGCGCGCAGCATTGGCCGTCGCCATGAAGGTGATGGCCGGCACGACACAGGTATCACCCTCCTTCACACCCAGCGCGGCCAGCGCCAGGTGCAGCGCGGCCGTGCCATTCGAACAGGACACCGAATGCCGCGCGCCGACGGCCTGGGCAAAGGCTGCATCGAAGGCATCAACGGCAGGCCCCGTCGTCAGCCAGTCGCCGCGCAGCACCTCCGCAACGGCCTCGATATCGCTTTCGTCAATGGCCTGGCGGCCATAGGGCAGGAAGGATGCGGACATCGGCGGGCCTCCTTGAAGACGCGATCATGAAATGAGTCGCCCGAACGGAAACGGCCTCCGGAAATCCGGAGGCCGCGCCGGGGTGGTGGAGTGTGTAGCCAGAGCCGGTCAGCCCTGGAAGAGGCTGAGAATGGTCTGCGGCTGGGAGTTGGCGATCGACAGGGCCTGGACACCCAGTTGTTGTTTCACCTGCAGTGCCTGCAGTCGGGCACTTTCCCGGGCGAGATCCGCATCGACCAGATTGCCCACACCCTCGGTCAGGCTGTCGCGCAGCTTGTCGACGAAGCCGGAATGGGCTTCCAGCTTCTTCACATCCGAGCCGAGATTGGCGAGCGCCTGGTTGACGTTTTCCAGGCTGGTCTTGATCGCAGTCACCGCGGCCGTTGCCAGGGTCACCGAGGTCAGGCTGGCCGTCGCGGCGAGCGTGATGATCGTGCCGCCAACGCTCAGGTCCTGGGATTTCAGCGTCACCGTACGGGCCGCATCGGCGTCGGCGAGAAACTCGATCCCGCCGGTGATCGAACCATTGAGGATGTTGGCACCGTCGAATTCGGCGTTCTGGATAATCACCTGGACCTGGTCGAGCAGCGCCTTGAAGTCGGCGTCATAGGCCTGGCGGGAGAAGGCATCAAGCGAGGGGTCCATCGCTGCCGTCGCCTTTTCGCGCATCTCGACCAGCAGGTCCGAGATCGACTCGCCGGCGGCCAGGGCGACATCACCGATGGTGGAGGCGCGATCGAGACCGTTCTGCACCGCTTCCAGCGCGCCGATGTCGGAGCGCATGCCTTGGGCGACCGCGTAGATCGCCGAATTGTCCTTGGCACCCGAGATCTTCAGACCCGTGTTGATGCGGGTCTGGACTTCCTGCATCTCGCCCGTGGTCTTGTTCAGGTTCTGCAGGGCGATCATGGCCCCGGTATTGGTGTGGACGCTCATCGTCATGCGACATTCTCCCGCGTATCCAGTTCGCCACCTTCAGCGGCGGTTCGAACACACAAGCGCAAATGCCGTGCCGGTTATGGTTAAGTCGGCCAGACGTTAAAAATCAGCGTGTTATGGGATTTCCCGTCAGACGGCGGTTTTCCGGTTTGCGGAATTTGCCCAGCAAGGTCGGCCCGACCGGTCAGTTTTTGCCGGGTCGCCGACCTGCCGGTCAGGCTCAGGCGAGACGGTCGATCAGACCGGCCTGGCGGGTGCGGAGGTATTCGACAAGATCATTGTGCTTTTCCGGTGGCCAGCGGCGGACGGTTTCACCGGTGTCCTGGTCGACCATCAGATAGATATAGCCGCCATCTGTCTCGTCCTGGAGAATTTTCAGGCGCGAATTGCTCAGCGCCGATTCCACCATGCGCGCGATCTCCTCGGCGCGCTGCTCCTGGCCGATGCCGGCCCGGGCAGACTTGTCGGCTTGCTCAAGCGGTTCGACCCGCCGCACGCCTTCGCGCGGACGGTCGACGCTGAGATCCCTGTTTTCGGTGTAGCCGGACACCGGAACAGTTCTTGGATTGAACCCCGTTTCTGCCATTGTCCTAACCGTCGACGCGGAGGCGCCGACGCCTCCTAATCCCTCACGTCAACCGCGGACGTGGATGGCGGAGCGAGGCTCCGCCATCCCATATCCCGCGATTAACGGAAGTAGCCCAGGATCGTGCTGGGCGCCGAATTGGCGATCGAGAGTGCCTGCACACCCAGCTGCTGCTTGACCTGCAGCGACTGAAGGCGGGCGCTTTCCTTTGCCAGGTCCGCGTCGACCAGGTTGCCGATACCCTTTTCCAGGGCGTCAGACAGCTTGCCGACGAAACCCTTGTGAACTTCCAGCGACTTCGAAGCCGTGCCGAGCTTGGCCAGCGAAGCGTTCAGGTTGTCCAGCGAGGTTTCGATGGTGGTGACCATCGTCGATGCATCGCCAGCGGACGAGAAGGACGCCGTGGCAGCAACCGTCACGGTACCGCCGCCGAGCGTCAGGTTCGCGTCGGAGATGGTGATCGTGTTGGAGCCGTCAGCATTGGCCAGGGCCGAGATCGAGGTCACGGTACCGTTGATCAGGTTCGTGCCGTTGAATTCGGCGTTCGACGTGATCGTGGAGATCTGGTCGCGGAGCGCCTTGAAGTCTTCGTTCAGGGCGGTGCGCGATGCCGTGTCCAGCGAGGTGTCGGAAGCGGCCAGGGCCTTTTCCTTCATCTCGACCAGCAGGTCGGAGATGGCTTCACCGGCGGCGAGGGCCACGTCGGTCGTCGACTGCGCGAGGTCCAGCGAGTTGCGGACAGCGCCGTAACCGGCAACGTCCGAACGCATTTTCTGGGCGATCGCGTAGATGCCGCCATTGTCCTTGGCGGAGGAAATCGCCAGACCGGTGTTGATGCGGCTCTGGACTTGCTCCAGGTCGCGGTTGGTCTGGTTCAGGTTCTGCAGCGCAACCATGGCGCCGGCATTGGTGTTGATGGTAGCCATTTCTTGGCCCTCTCCATTCTAGTGATGTAACGAACGTTTTGCTCGCCAGGTCTTCTGACCCATCAACGGAGAGAGCAAGGCGGGGGCCAGTTTTCGCTTGTCATAACCGGTTAATGCGGCCGCCCCTGATTCGGCTGGCGCTTTTCACCCGGCAAGGGCTGCCTCGGTAACCATTCACCGGGAATAATCTGCCTGGCAAACCGGCAAAAATGACCGGCAAATTTTGCCGATCGGCAAGAATTTATGCTTAAAAATGAGTTAATTCCGGAATTCGGGCATGCCGAGGCGCCAGCGCCGGATTTGCAGAAAAAAAATGTCGGGACCGCCATAAGGCGGTCCCGACGGACGAACTTAGCCGAAGAACGACATAATGGTCTGCGGGGCCTGATTGGCGATCGAGAGCGCCTGGACACCCAGCTGCTGCTTGACCTGCAGCGACTGGAGCCGGGCGCTTTCCTTCGCCAGGTCCGCATCGACCAGATTGCCAATGCCCTTTTCCAGCGAGTCGGACAGCTTGGACGTGAAGGTCTTGTGGACCTCCAGCGACTTCGACGCCGTACCGAGTTTCGCCAGCGAGGCATTCAGGTTGTCGAGCGAGGTCTCGATGGTGGTCACCATCGTGGACGCGTCACCCGCCGTAGCGAAGGAAGCCGTGGCCGCCACCGTCACGATACCGCCGCCGAGCGTAAGGTTCGCATCGGAGACCGTGATGGTGTTGGAGCCATCGGCATTGGCCAGAGCCGAGATCGAGGTGACGGACCCGTTGATCAGGTTCGTACCGTTGAACTCGGCATTGCTGGTGATGGTCGTGATCTGGTCCCGCAGGGCCTTGAAATCTTCGTTCAGGGCTGTGCGCGAGGCCGCGTCGAGCGACGCATCGGCTGCAGCAAGAGCCTTTTCCTTCATTTCGACGAGCAGGTCCGAAATCGCCTCACCGGCAGCCAGGCCCACATCAGTCACGGAAATCGCCAGATCGAGCGAGTTGCTCACCGCACCATAGCCGGCGACCTGCGAGCGCATGCGCTGGGCGATGGCGTAGATACCGCCATTGTCCTTCGCGCTCGAGACCTCGAGGCCGGTATTGATGCGGTTCTGGACCATTTCCAAATCCGAGTTCGTCTTGTTCAGGTTCTGCAGGGCGATCATCGCCCCAGCGTTGGTGTTGACAGAAAGTGCCATTTTGTCAGTCCTCCATTCTGGAAGTATCCAAACCGAATTTTTCGGCCGTGGACGTTTTGTCCTGCGCACGACTTCGCAAACGGCGTGCCGCGCAGGCCTGACAAATCACCTCGACATTTCAGTGAGTTGAAAAAGGAAAAGGGCGCCCCCTCACCGGAGACGCCCTTTCCTGCCTGTCGTTTTTTGCCGGGGCGGCAATTCCTACCCGACGGCCTGGCCCTCGGCGCCGGCATTGGCCTGGGGCATCAGCCCCTGCATCACGGTACGGTTGATGTCGACCAGGTCGTCGACCGCATCGGGATTGCGCAGCGCCACGCTGGCATGCTTGGACACGAAGATGGAGAGCGAGATGATCGCGGCGCGCAGGCTCTCCGGCAGCTTGTTGTCCTGGCTGGCGCAGTCGATCGCCAGATTGCTCCAGACGCGGCGGTTCCAGTCGAGTGCCTCGACCCGGCCCTTCACGTCTTCCTTGGGAAGTGTCTTGGACGCCATGAGCGCCCGCGTGACCTGGGCGAACAACCGGTATTCGGTCGCCCGCGGGTCCTCGCTGCGCTGGCTTGCCTGCTGGTAAGCTTGAAGTGACATCAGGCCAGTCTCTCGGCTTCGTAGGTCATCAGTTTGCGGCAGCCCATCAGGGCCTTGTAATGCTCGCCCGCCATGACATCGCGGCTGACCGATACGCAGACCGACAGCACGCCCGGATCCGACACGACACCCATGAACTCGTTCATGCGCAGCACGAACTCGTCGTAAAGGGAGTCATCCTTCCTGTCGGACAGGTACATCATCATGATGGGAAAATAGATTCGGCGGACCGGCGTGGTGACGTCGCTTTCCTGCAGAATGTCCTTTTCGCGCAGGACGGCAGCCTTGTTCTTGAGCACAAGATTGGCGCGCCTGTCACCGTTTTCGATGACGGCCCCGTTGAGGACAAACTTCTCGCCGGGTTTGAGCGAGATCTTCAGGGGCATGAGCAAACTCCGTTGCGCAGGACGGCGGTCACAGCCGAGCTGGCGGCAGGTTGACAAGTCCGGGTGAAGAAATCGTTTCCGCCGTCAAAGCCTGCCACGCCGGTATCGTTAGCAACTTCTTAAAGCGAATCCCGGCCCTCATGCGAGGAAAATAAGGACAGGTTTGTTGATCATGACCCACGCACCCGCGCTGGATCTGGATGCGGAACTCGCCGCAGACGCCGAAGTCGAGAAGAACGAGGCCCGTGATGCCGTCCCGCTGGACGCCACGTCCCTGCAGCTCGACAAGACGGCCCTGCGCATCCCGGAGAACCGCCGGCGCGACTATCAGAAAGTCGTCGCCCAGGCCAAGCGGGCCCTGAAACTCTCCGCCGACAACCAGCATTCCGAAGCCGCACGCATTGCCTACAAGGCCGTCACGCTGGCCCCCGACATCGCCCTGACCAATCACGTCATGGGACTGATGCTCTACCGGCTGGGCCGCCTGTCGCGCTCGCTCGACTTCTTCGAGGCCGCCTGGAAGCTCGACCCCCAGGATGCGGAAATCTATCAGAAGCTCGGCCTCGTCGCCTGGAAGCTGGACATGCTGCCGGCGGCGGAGAAGTTCTACCGCCTGGAATGCCAGCTCGCGCCGGGCAATCCCAACGCCATCATCAACCTGGCCGGCGTGCTGCGCGACCAGGGCAAGTTCGAGGAAGCCATCGAACTCCTGCGCACCGCGATCTATGCGCACCAGGAGAATTACGAGCTGTGGAACTCGATGGGCACCGTGCTCAACGATGCCGGACGGCCGCTCGAATCCATCACCTTCTATGAAGAAGCGCTGCGCCTGAATCCGGGCTATGGCCGCTCCCACAACAATATGGCCAATGTCTATGAGCTGCTGGGCGAGCCGGAAAAATCCCTGCCGCACTATGAAATGGCGTTGAAGGACCCCGCCGACGAGATGGAAGAGGCCTCGATGCGCCACTCCCGCTCCATGGTGCTCCTGGCCTGCGGCAGGCTTGAAGAAGGCTGGGCCGCCAATGCCGCCCGCCTCGACCCGAACCGCGCCCAGGCGACACTCTTCACCATCGACGCACCCATGTGGGATGGCGTCGACCCGGCACAGATTCGCGGCAAGACCCTCGTCCTGGTCGGCGAACAGGGTCTGGGCGACGAAGTCCTGTTCATGAACACGGTGAAGGATCTGATCGAGGCCATCGGCCCGGACGGCGAGCTGCGCATCGCCTGCGAATACCGCCTGATGCCGATCGTCAAACGCTCCTTCCCGCAAGCCGTCGTGGGCCACCACATGTCGGCCACGGTCGAGGGCCGCGAAGTGCGGGCCGTGCCGAAGATCGGCGACGGCGCCGATTTCTGGACTCCGATGGCAACGCCGCTGCGTGCCTTCCGCAACCGGATCGAGGACTTCCCGTCCGAACCCGGTTTCCTGAAGGCCGATCCGGCCGACCAGGCCGCCTTCCGCAAGCAGCTCGACAGTTTCGGTGAGGGCCTCAAGGTCGGCATTCTCTGGAAGTCGCTGAAAATGGATCCGCGCCGCTCGCGCTTCTTCTCGGCCTTCGACGCCTGGGAAGGCGTGCTGCGCGTGCCGGGCGTGCAGTTCGTGAACCTGCAATACGGCGAGGTCGAACAAGAGCTCGAACTGGCCGGCAAGCGTTTCGGCATCACCATCCACCAGCCGCGCGATATCGATCTGAAGATGGATCTCGACAAGGTGGCCGCCCTGTCCAGCGTCTGCGATCTGGTGATCGCCCCCATGAACGCCACCTCGAACCTCGCCGCGGCCTGCGGTGGCAGAGTGTGGTTCATCCATGCCCGCTCCAGCGCCTGGACCCTGCTCGGCACCGGTCACCAGCACTGGTATCCCCAGAGCCGCTCCTTCTTCGGCACCGGCTTCCAGGACTGGGAGAACACGATGCGCAAGGTCGAACAGGCTCTTGCCGAAGAGGCAGGAGCCCGCTGATGAACCCGCCTCTCCCCGGCCGCATCGCAATTCGCGCCGATGGCGGCGGGGAGATCGGCCTGGGCCATGTCATGCGTTGCAGCGCGCTGGCCGGAGCCTTCAGTGCCCGGGGCCAGCGCCCGCTCTTCGTTACCGCCACACCGGAATACCTGCCCGCCGGACTCGACGCTGTCGCCGATATCCGCTGCCTGGACGGCCATGAGACCGGGGCCAGCCTGACCGGCTATCTCGCCAGCGCGGGCACCGCACTGCTCGTCGGCGACTGGCAGCAGGTCGATGCAGCCCTCGTTGCTGCCGTACGCGCCTCCGGTATTTTTACCGTTCTGGTCGGCGGCCGCACCGACGGCGCGACGCCCGACCTCCTGATCCGCCAGGCCCTGGTGGAAAGCGTTTCCGGGCCGGCCATCCCCGTGCTCGACGGCCCCGACGTCCTGCTGCTGCATCCCGATTATGCCGGCCTGCCGGCTCGCGAGATTGCGCCGAAGGCGCAGCGCGTCCTGGTCAGCCTGGGCGGTACCGACACGCCGCTTCTCGGCAGGATCGAACATGTACTCGACCGCCTGTCGATCACGCACGGCCTGCAGGTGGAAATCCGCCGCCCTGCTGCCCGGCCCGGCATGCCGCCGCGCCTGCGGCCGGCGCTGGAGAAGGCCGATATCGGCATTCTCGCCGGCGGCACCACGCTGCACGAAGCGGCCGCCACCGGCCTGCCGGTGATTTGCGTACCCATCGCCGGCAATCAGGCAGACCGGGCCGCCCAGGTCGAGCCGCTGGGCCTGGGCCTCACCATCGTGCCGGGCGAGACTTTCGACGAACGCCTGTCGGCGGCGCTGGAGGCCCTGATCCCCGATCCGGAGCGCCGCGGTGCCATGGCACGCGCCGGCCAGGCGCTCGTCGACGGACGGGGTGCCGAACGCGTGGCGCGCCGGCTGATCGATCTCGTCCTGCCGGCCGGCGCGGCGATGCAGTAATTTCTTAAGACCGGCCGGGCGCTCCTGTGCCCGGTCCCACTCCTGATTCGACCGTCCTGACCCAGTCCATCAAAGAGCCCCGCGTGACCGATCCGAGCGACAATCAGACCGACAAGCCCCGCGAGGTGTGGCCGAACTTCCTGGTGATCGGCGCGCCGAAATCCGGCACGACCTCGCTCTACCATTATCTCAGCCAGCACCCGGACATCTTCCTGTCCAAGGTGCGCAAGGAAGGCCGCTTCTTTTCCGGTGTCGGCGACGGTTCGGTCTACTGGCCCGCCTTCTATCATTTCGACACCGCGCCGACGGTCGAGGCCTACCAGGCCCTGTTCGCGGACTATGACGGCGCGGCGCGCATCGGCGACGTCTCGCCGGACTACTACGCCTACGCGCCCATCGCGGCACCGCGGGTGATGAGCTATTGCGGCCCTGCCACGAAGATCATCGCCATCCTGCGCAACCCGGTCGACCGGGCCTGGTCCCACTATCTCCAGAATGTCCGGCGCGATGCGGAATTCCTGTCCTTCGCGAAGACGCTCGAGGTGGAGCCGCAGCGCGTGGCCGGCAATTGGGGCTTCCAGTGGCTCTATACCGGGACCGGCCGCTATGCCGGCCGCCTGCGCCACTATGCCGACCGGTTCGATACGCTGATCCTGCTGCAGGACGAGCTCGACCGCGATGGCGAGGCCGTCATGGCGCGCATCTTCCGCTTTCTGGAACTCGATCCCGTGCCGGTGGCGATGGAGAAGCGTTACAATACCGGCGGCATCCCAGCCTCGAAAATCCCGATCCTAAAGGGGCTGTGCGACGATCGCGCGGACACGCCCTTCGAAACGCTCCACGCAGAACTCGTCGCGCCGGTGAGCGGCATTTCGGGCGCGACCTCGGCCGATGGCGTCTACCCGCCCATCCAGCAGGACAAGGTCACCGTGCCGCCCATGGATCCGGCGATCCGCGCAATGCTGGAAGACCGTTTCGCGCCGGAAATCGCCGCCCTGGAAGACCTGATCGGCCGGGATATCCCGGACTGGCGGCGCGCATGAGGCTGTCCGAACTCTCCACCGGCGTGCTGGTCACCGGGGTCGGCGCACCGCCGGGCCTGGGCACGCTGCGCTCGCTGCGCCAGGCCGATGCGGATCTCAAACTCGTCGCCGCCGACATCAACCCGCTCGCCGGCGGGCTCTACGAGCCCGGCGCCGGGCGCTGTGTCCTGCCCTCGGCCGGCAATCGCGAAGCCTATCTCCACGCGGTTCGCGAATTGTGCGCCCTGCAGGGCCTGGACACGATCATTCCCGGCTCCGAGGCCGAAGCCGCCGCCCTCGCCCCGGTCGCGCGCCAGTGGGAAGCCGAGGGCCTGCGTGTGCCCGTGCCCGATCCGGACGTGCTCGAATTCGGCATCGACAAGGGCAAGCTGCTGGCCCGGGTCGCCGAAGCCGGCCTGCCCTGCCCTGTCACCCTGCAGCCGCAAAGCCCGGCCGATCTGAACGCCTGGACCGGCGGGTTTCCCTGTGTGGTGAAGCCGCGCTGCTCGCGCGGCGCCCGCGGCGTGTCCTATCCGCAGGACATGGACGAGCTGCGCCGCATCTGGGCCGATACCGCTGAGGAACACGGGCCCTGCGTCGTCCAGACATATATCCCCGGCGGCGCAGACACGGTCTACACGATCGGCTCGCTGTGGGATCGCGGCGAACTGATCGTGTCCACCCTGCACCGAAAACTGCAGACCAACCCGCCCACGGGCGGCGTCGCCGTCGCGGGTGAGACCGTGGTCGACGAGGCCCTGCGCGATGCCGGCCTCGCCGTGCTGCGCGCCAGCGGTCCCTGGCACGGGCTCGCCGCCGTCGAGGTGAAGCGCCCGGCGCCGGGCGAGCCGGCCTTCCTGCTGGAGATCAATCCGCGCATGTGGGGGTTCGGCTATCTGATGACCCTGGCCGGGCTGAACGTGCCGGCCCTGCTCGTGCGCATGCTGGCCGGCCGGGAACACCTGGCAGGCCATATCCCGTCAACCTTTCCGCCCTTCGCTCCCGCGCGTATGGTTCGCACCTGGCAGGACATAGCGCTCCCGCCGCTCCAGGAGGGTGATACGTGACCCGTCCCGTCGCCGTCATTCAGGCCCGCACCGGCTCCAACCGGCTGCCGGGCAAGGTCCTCGAACCGATCGAGGGCGAAACCTCGCTGCTCGCCTATCAATGCCGCCGCCTGCGTCATATTCCCGGCATTGACGAGCTGGTGATCGCCACCACCGAGAGTTCGGCGGACGATGCCGTAGCCAGCCTTGCCGAGGCCGAAGGCATCGGTGTGGTTCGCGGGTCGGAGGAAGACGTCCTCAGCCGCTTCCTGCGCGTCGCTGACGAGACCGGCGCGACCACCCTTGTCCGCATCACCGGGGACAGCCCGTTCCGGGATCCGGCAGTAGTCGCGAAATGCCTCGTCGAACACCGCGAACACACCGCCGACTACACACGGCCTGCCGACGGGCATCTGCCCAAGGGCCTGCGTGCGGAGGTCGTCGAGACTGCCGTACTGCGCCGGATTGCCCAAGACCCGGACACCACCAGCCGGGATCGCGAACATGTGACCGTGCGGATACGCGAGAACATGGCGGCCTACCGGGTCCATCTGGTCGGCTTTCCGGCCAATCTTCACCATCCTGAAGTCGATCTGTCGGTCGACCATCCCGACGACCTCGCCACAGCCCGTTCAGTACTGGCCGAACTCAACGCCCGCAACTGGCCCGTCGACACGGTGCATATCTGCCGCCTGATGGACGAGAAGCGCGGTCCGAACGCCAGCCTGGAAAGCCTCGCCTCCTGATGCCCCATATCGATATCATTGCGGAAATCGGCTCCAATCACGGCGGCGATCTGGACACGGCGAAACGCTATATCGAGGCCGCGGCCCGCGCCGGCGCCGATGTCGCCAAATTCCAGACCCTGACCCGCGACGGGCTGATCGCCCGTTTCGTGCACGATCCGCAAAGCGGCGGGATCGTCGCCAATCCCAAACATGCTGCCTTTTCCAATGCCGGCCTGCCGGACGACTGGCATGCCCCGCTGAAGGCCTGCTGCGAGGAGAATGGCATCGAATTCATGTCGACGCCCTTCTCGCTGGAGGCCGTCGATCTGATGGAGGGGATCGGGGTCAAGCGCTACAAGGTCGCCTCGGGCGATCTCACCTTTGTCCCGCTGCTGGAAAAGCTCGGCCGCACCGGCAAGCCGGTCATCCTGTCGACCGGCGCCGCCTATCTCGACGAGGTCGAGGAGGCCGTCGCCACGCTCAAGCATGCCGGTTGTCACGACATCACCGTGCTGCATTGCGCCGCCAGCTATCCGCCCGGCTGGGACGACATGAACCTCACCGCCATCACCAAGCTGAAAACCGCGCTGGGCCGTCCGGTCGGCCTGTCCGATCACTCGCCCGGCCACACCGCCCCCATCGCCGCCGCCGCGCTGGGCGGCACGGTGATCGAGAAACACGTCACCTTCGACCGTTCGCTCGACGGACCGGATCACCCCTTCGCGATGGAATTCGACGAACTCGCCGCCATGATCGCCGATCTGCGCATCCTGGAATCTGCCCTAGGCGATGGCGAAAAAAAGCCCGCCCCCAGCGAAATCAACCGCCGCCGCAATCTCCGCCGCGGCCGCTACAGTTCCGACGGCAAGCCAGACGCCCAGGGTGATGTCTGGCTGCGCCCCCAATGGGAACCGGACGAACGGGCGGGGAAGTAGGCGCAGACCTCGCCAATCCCCCTCAATCGATCGGCGCCCACATCTGGATGGTCCCGTAGAGATCCTCCCAATCGGGATTGGTCGCTTCGATGAGATTGATCTTCCAGGCCCTATGCCAGTTCTTCAGGCGTTTCTCGCGCTCGATGGCGTATCCGAAGTCCTGGTGAAACTCATACCAGACGAGGCGATGGGCCTTGTACTTGCGAACGAAGGCCGAGCCCTTGCCCTGCTTGTGCAGCATGACCCGCGTCGCGATGTCGCCCGTCACGCCGATATAGAGCGTCCCGTTGCGCTGGCTGGCCATCATGTAGACACACGGATGTCTGGCCATGACCTGTTTTTCTCCTGATGATCGCCGAGATGAGGGTAAGGTCTGGCAAACGGCAGCGATGTGACCGACATCATACTTATCCCGCAGTTTTTCCGTCATCCCGATGAAGATCGGGACCCAGTTCACAAAGCGAGCTGGAGCCAGGTCTGGCGCTATCCAGCCTTTCGATCTGGGCCCTGACCTTCGTCAGGGTGACGCTCTTTGGGAGCTTCAGCACGGTTGCGGCAGTCTCTACGGCTTCAAGATCAGCGCCATCGCCACCCCACACACCGTCATCCCGACGAACGAAGGCAGGTGAGGAGCAACGCCCCCCTACTCCGTGCGGATTGCGTCGATCTTGGAGGCGGACACACCCTCCACCATGGTGCGGTTGATCATGGGGTGGTTTTCGTGCTGCGGGCCGAAATCGCTGTCGGGGTGGTAGGCGATGACGCGCATCTCGCTGCCGGCCGTGCGGAATTTGTGGTGGCCTTCATAGGGGATGCGGAACATCACGCCGGGTTTCAGCGGGATGATGGCTTCCGGCGTCTCGCACTCGCCCTCGCCGGAGAACACCACGCCGATCCGGTCGGACGGGTGGGTGTGCGAGGTCTGGTCGATGCCCGGCGGGAAGTAGAGAAGATTGAGGCAGGGATCGCCCATCTTCACCGGTGCGATCAGCAGGCTGTCCGTGCAGCCGTCGATATATTTCAGCCGCCCCTGCGGCTCGACCGGACCGCCGACCATGAAGAAGGCCTGGTGATGCTCGCGCGCCACCACGATGCCCTGGCCGCCTTTGACCGAGAGCACATTGTTGGCGGAGAAATACATGCCGGTGCCCAGGGTGAAGGTGCCGGACGCCGTCGTCAGCTCGGCCGGACCCTGCTGCACGAAACCGAAGAAAGCCGTCTCCGTCGCATCGAGCGCCAGCGCCTCACCGTCCCAGGCATAGAGCGTGGTCGGGAAATTGGGGTCGCAATCGGCGACCTTGCCGGCCGTCCACTCGAAGGTGAAGAAATTCCGGATCCGGGCCATCCCGTCAGCCATCGCTGCACCTCGTCGGTTCGGCACCCCGAATCACCTGGTGCCACATCAAGAATTGCCAGCAAGTTCGGGTGTGTCGGTGAACAAATTCTTTCGCGCATGCTAGCGCGCGGATGGTATGGCGTCAGCGGGCAGATAGTCGCGGACAATGGCGGCAGGACGCCGGATATCCGGGCGCGCCGGATCGGCATGCACGGCATTGATCGCCACCAGGTCCGGCGCCTTGCGGCAAAGTTCTGAAAGCGCGGGAAAATCCAGCTCTGCCGCCGCCTCGCCCGCCCGTTCGAACACGGCCCGGCAAAAGGCCAGATCGGCCGGATAGTCCAGCGTCCAGCGCCAGTTTGCAGCCTCCCCGCCAGGCCCTTCCAGACAGGCGAGCTTCAGGCCCGGCCGGTTGCGGATCCAGGCCGTCACATGTTCACGGTCGGCCGGATCGGTCGCGTCCGCATCGGCCCGCTCCAGCCAGGCCGTGGAGACGATCTCGCAATCCAGCCCGCGCGGAAAACCCGGCAGGAGCGTGTTGTTGGCATAATCCGCCGCGCTCTCGCGGAAGAGCGCGACCAGCTGATCGACCATGCCGGGATCGATGAAGGGGCAGTCGCTGGTGATCCGCACCACCTCGTCCGCATCGACCATCCTTGCCGCCCCGACATAACGCGCCAGCACGTCCTGTTCAGAGCCGCGGAACACCGCGACACCGGCCCGCCGCGCCGCATCGGCAACGGGATCGTCGGCCTCACCTTCGGGAATGGCGCAGATCACATGGTCGGCAGCCGCGATACGCCGGCAGCGATCGAGCACCCGGTCCAGCACGCATTTCTCACCCAGCGGTTCGAGCACTTTGCGCGGCAGCCGGGACGAGCCGGCGCGGGCCTGGACGATAACGGCGAGCGTCATGACTTATCCTCCATCCGGACCACCCAATCTTCGCGCCTGCACCTAACGGCGCATTAACTCGTCCGCCCCCATTCTGTACCATGGTATTATCGGGCCCATCATGACACGCCACGCCCCCCGCATCCTGTTTCGTGCCGACGCCTCGCCCAGCCTGGGCGGCGGACACGTGATGCGTTGCCTGGCCCTGGCGCGCGCCTTGTGTCACCCGATGTCACACGAATGGGGCACCAATGTTGCCTTTGCGTGTCGCGAAGGGACGCTGGATGCAGCACCTGCGCTGGCCCGTGCGAACCTTCCCGTGACCACCGCACGAAGCGAAGCCGACTTCGATTTTCCGGCCGAATGGGACGGCCGCGCCGACGCGATTTTCGTCGATCTCTACACCTCGACCCGGGCCGACGAGACCCGCATGCGCGACCGCGCCGGTATCATCGCCGTGATCGAGGACCTGCCTGAACGCACACATGATTGCGACCTTCTGGTCGACCCCATGCCCGGCGGCAGCCCGTTCGACTATGCCGGGCGCGTTCCCGGCGATTGCAACATCATGGCCGGCGGCGCCTTTGCCCTGGTGCGCAGCGAATTTGCCGACCAGCGCCAGCGCGCCCTCGACCGCCACGTCAACCCGGGCCCGGTCCGGCGCGTGCTGGTCTCGATGGGCCTGACCGATCTGGGCGGTATCTCCGAACCGGTTGCCCGTCTGGCGCTCGACACCTTGCCCGAGGCATCCGTCGAGGTGATCCTGGGGCCCCGCGCGCCGAGCCGGGCGGCGCTGGAAGCCCTGTGCCGCACCGAACCGCGCCTGACGGTTCACATCGATATAGACGACATGGCTCAGCGCATGGTGCAGGCCGATCTCGCCATCGGCGCAGGGGGCGGCACGGCGCTGGAGCGCTGTGTGGTCGGTCTGCCCAGCATCGCTGTCGTACTGGCCGGCAATCAGCAGGAGATGACCGGTCTCCTGGATACCGACGGCGCCCTGGCCGCCATTGCCAGTCCGGAAGACGTGCTTGCCGAACTGCCCGGTCTTATCCGCCGGCTGGAGCGCCCGGCCGCGCGGGCCCGCATGGCCGAGCGCGCAGCTGCCGTGTGCGACGGACGCGGCGCACAGCGGGTCGCCCAGGCCCTGGTCGAACGGATCGAACGCCAGCGGGAGGCCGGTCATGAACCCGTTTGATCCGCTGCCGGAAAAGCCCGTCCTCACCGACGGCGCCGTCACCCTTCGACCCGCCACGATGACCGACATGTGGCAGGTGCATGACTGGCGGAACGGGCCGCATGTCCGCCGCAACATGTATACCGACCATCCGATCGAACCCTGGGAACACCAGACCTGGTACCGCATTGCCCTGGGCGATCCGGAGCGGGAAATCCGCATCATCCAGTGCGATGGCAAGGATATCGGCGTCGTGATCCTGTCCGAGATCGATCCGCACAGGCGCTCGGCCAGCTGGGCTTTCTATATCGGCGAAGCGGGCCTCACCGGACGCGGCGTCGGCAGCGCGGTCGAGCGCCTGATCATCGACCATGCCTTCACCACGCTCGGCCTGGAAACGCTGCGCTGCGAAGTGCTGGAGTTCAATGCACCGGTGCTCGGCCTGCATCGCAAGTTCGGCTTTGAAGAGACAGACCGCATCGAAAACCGAGTCCAACGCGATGGCCGTGCGGTCGCGGCGATCTGTCTGGAACTGCACCGCGACCGCTGGGCCGGTGATGCCCGGCAGGCCGGCAACGGGTCAGACCGATGAAACCCACCTCTTTCGATATCGCCGGACGCCTGGTCGGTCCCGATCATCCCCCGCTCGTCATCGCCGAGGTCTCTGCCAATCATCTCGGCCGGATCGACCGCGCCCTGGAAACGATCGAGGCGGCCGCCGCCTGCGGCGCGCATGCCATCAAGATCCAGACCTATACGGCCGACACGATCACGATCGATCATGACGGTCCCGGTTTCCGGATCGAGGAGGGTCTGTGGAAGGGCCGCACCCTGCACGCGCTCTATCGCGAAGCCGAGACGCCGTTCGAATGGCATGAAGCCCTGTTTGCCCGCGCCGCCGAGCTGGGCGTGCCGATCTTCTCCACCCCGTTCGACCACACCGCCGTCGACCTGCTCGAAAGCCTGGGCGCCCCGGCCTACAAGATCGCCAGTTTCGAGGTGACCGACCTGCCGCTGATCGCCCGCGTGGCACAGACCGGCAAGCCGATCATCCTGTCGACCGGCATGGCGAACCTGGCCGAGATCCACGACGCGGTCCGCACCGCGCGCGAGCATGGCAATACCGGCCTGGCACTGCTGCACTGCCTGTCCTCCTATCCCGCGCCGATCGAGGAAGCCGATCTGCGCACCGTGCCGCATCTGGGCGAGAGTTTCAGCGCGATCCCGGGCCTCAGCGACCACACACCCGGCACGGCTTGCGCCGTCGCGGCTGTCGCCCTGGGAGCCCGGGTGATCGAGAAACACTTCACCCTGTCGCGCGCCGATGGCGGCCCGGACAGCGCCTTTTCGCTGGAGCCGGACGAGATGACGCGCCTGGTGGAGGATTGCACCGCCGCCTTCCAGGCCCTCGGCCGCGTGCGCTACGATCTGGCCGGCTGCGAGCGCGGCTCGGTGACCTATCGACGCTCGCTCTACATCGTGAAGGATATCGGGGCTGGCGAAGTCCTGACACCCGACCATGTGCGCTCGATCCGGCCCGGTCACGGGCTGGCGCCGAAATGGTATGGCGAGGTGATCGGCCGGCCGGCGACACGCGCCCTGAAGCGCGGCGAGCCGCTGGCCATGGACATGGTCGACTGGAACCGATCTGCATCCGCATCAAAATAATCGGTATGGCGGGACTACACGGCGGCGCCCGGACGCGCTAAGTCGGCAGTCATGCGTTTCGAAGGTACAGATCAATACGTCGCTGACGACGAACTGAGCGCTGCGGTCAACGCTGCAGTGGCTCTCGAGCGTCCGCTGCTCGTCAAGGGCGAGCCGGGCACGGGCAAGACCGAGCTGGCCAAACAGGTCGCGCGCGCCATGGGCATGCCGCTGATCGAATGGCACATCAAGTCGACCACCAAGGCCCGCCAGGGCCTCTATGAGTACGACGCCGTCGCCCGCCTGCGCGACAGCCAGCTGGGCGACGATCGCGTCCACGACATCAACAACTACATCCGCCGCGGCAAGCTGTGGGAAGCCTTCACCGCGCCGGAGCGCTCGGTGCTGCTGATCGACGAGATCGACAAGGCCGATATCGAGTTTCCCAACGACCTCCTGCAGGAACTCGACAAGATGGAGTTCCATGTCTACGAGACCGGCGAGACGGTGAAGGCGGAGACCCGTCCCGTCGTCATCATCACCTCGAACAATGAGAAGGAATTGCCGGACGCCTTCCTGCGCCGCTGCTTCTTCCACTTCATCGCCTTCCCGGACGAAGAGACGATGAAGAAGATCGTCGAGGTTCACTTCCCCGGCCTGAAGGGCCGTCTGCTCGCCGATGCGCTGAAACTCTTCTACGACATCCGCGACGTGCCGGGCGTGAAGAAGAAGCCGTCCACCTCGGAATTGCTGGACTGGCTGAAACTCCTCCTCGTCGAGGATGTCGACCCGGCCGTGCTGACCGAACGCGATCCGCGCAAGCTGATCCCGCCGCTCCACGGCGCGCTCCTGAAGAACGAGCAGGACGTCATGCTGTTCGAAAAGCTCGCCTTCATGGCCCGCCGCGGCCCGGGTGGCGCCGGCGGCCCCGGCAGCGGCCCGCGCGGTCCGGGCGCGGCGTAAGGCTCCCATCTCACGGAACATCTCATCCTCGCGCGCGTTGCTTGCATATCCATCAACACGCGCGAGGAGGTTTTCATGACCGACATTTTCGACCGGATCAAACAGGACCATGACAAGGCCCGTGAGCTGATCGGCCAGATCGAGGACACGACCGACCGCGCGGCCAAGACGCGCCAGGAGCTGTTCGACACGTTCAAGCTGGAACTGTGGACGCACAACAAGGTCGAGGAAGCGACCTTCTACGCCAAGCTGGAACAGAAGGGTGACGAGGACGAGAGCCTCGAGGCCAAGAACGAGCACCACATGATCAACTCGCTGATCGAGGAGCTCGACACCATGCCCAAGGACAATGCCGAGTGGGGCCAGAAATTCCACGCTCTGGCCGAACTGCTCGACCACCACATGGAGGAAGAGGAAGGCGAGTTCTTCACGCTTGCCCGCAAGGACCTGTCCGACAAGGAAGCCGAGGATCTCGGCCAGCGCTTCGACAGCCGCAAGAAGGTCGTGAAGCCGGCCCTGACGCCGGTCGACTAGGCTTGAACCGGCGGGCGGAGGAAGGCGCCGGACGCGCGGCCTCCGCCCTTGCCTATTGAGCCTGCCCCGGTGCGCGCCTAGTTTGCGCGGTATGTTGCATCACTTCTTCACCGAACTGCGCTCTGCCCGGATTCCCGTGACGACGCGGGAATATCTCACCCTGCTTGAAGCGCTCGACAAGGGCGTGATCGAGCCGGAGATCGGCCATTTCTACTCCGTCAGCCGCGCCGCCCTGGTGAAGGACGAGAAGGATTTCGACAAGTTCGACATGGTCTTCGCCCACGTCTTCCAGGGCGTGGAGACACTGACCCAGATGTTCGGCGAGAAGGAAATCCCGGACGAATGGCTGGAAGCCATGATGCAGCGCCTTCTGACCGAGGAGGAAATGGCCGAGCTGAAGGCCATGGATTTCGACGAGCTGATGGAGACGCTGAAGAAGCGTCTCGAGGAGCAGGAAGAGCGGCACGAAGGCGGCAGCAAGTGGATCGGCACGGGCGGCACCTCACCCTTCGGTCATTCCGGCTATAATCCGGCCGGGGTGCGGATCGGCGGCAAGAGCCAGCACAAGCGCGCCACCAAGGTCTGGGAGCAGCGCCGCTACAAGGATCTGGATGGCGACCGCGAGATCGGCACCCGCAATCTGAAAGTCGCCCTGCGCCGGTTGCGCAAGTTCGCTCGCGACGGCGCCCATGAAGAGCTGGACCTGGACAACACGATCAGCGCCACCGCCCGCCAGGGCTGGCTCGACGTCGTCATGCGTCCGGAGCGGCGCAATGCGATCAAGGTGCTCGCCCTGTTCGATGTCGGCGGCTCGATGGATCCCCATGTGAAGCTGTGCGAGGAGCTGTTCTCGGCGGCGCGCTCGACCTTCAAGAACCTGGAATATTTCTACTTCCACAACTGCCCCTATGAGGGCGTGTGGCGCTCCAACCTGCGCCGGCGCACCGAGACCGTGCCGACCATGGATGTGATGCACAAATATCCACACGACTGGAAGGTGATCATTGTCGGCGATGCCGCCATGGCACCCTACGAGATCACCCATGAAGGCGGCTCGGTGGAGCACTGGAACGAGGAATCCGGCGCCACCTGGCTGCAGCGCATCGTCGACACCTGGCCTCACCTGATCTGGATCAATCCGACGCCGCAGAAGTGGTGGGAGCATTCCTACTCCACGCGTCTGGTGCAGGAAATCATCGGGGCCGACCGCATGTTCCCGCTGACGCTGGAAGGCGTCGACGAGGCCATGAAGGAACTGGCGCGCTAGTCCTGCGCTTGATGCCGCGGCTCCCCTGTGCAATCCAGACCGCTACAGGCAGCGCAAGGGGGGCGCTTCATGACGATCTCAATCATCCGCATCCTGCCCGCACTTGCGGCCACAACGCTTGCCGCTACGGCTTGCAGCAGCGGTGAAGCCGCGGAACGCTGGAGTGTTTCCAACAGCCAGATCGGCCCGGTGACAGCCCGCACCGCGTTTGACCGCGACACCCTCGCCGGCCTCCTGCCCGGGTTTAACGTGGCCGAGGCGGAAGCCTGGTCGGAAGGCATGGCGTATCCGGTCATCGAGGCCCGGCGCAATGCTGACGGCGAGGCCGAGGTCGTCTTCGACGGTGAAGGCGAACGTCTGCTGGCTGTCCGTGTACGCACTGGCGGGCTGGTCGAAGCTGCCGCCGATATCGGCGAAACTGCCGGGGAAGCAGGCCTTGTCGGACCGCTCTGTGTCGCCGGCATGGAAGAACGTTCCGGCGATGTGCACTGCGACGATCCGGATATCGCGGGTCTGTCCTACTGGATATCGGTGGACTATGCCGGCCCCGACGGAATGCTGCCACCGGCCGACCTCATCGCCGGCGGGACCGTGTACGAGATAGTCTGGCGGACTGTCGGCCGATGACGGCCGATACGTGGATGTGGTCGCGCGCGGCGCTCGGTCCCTTCACGTGTGAGACGCCATGTCGCGAAGAGAGCCTGACGGCACATCTGCCGGGATACACAATCCAGACAGTCGATCCCGACCCTGGCAGTCCGCCCGGCGCGCGCCGGATCGCGGCCACCCCGGCTGGCGAAGACGCGCCGACTATCGACTTCCTCGGTCATGACGATGTGCCCGGCATCGTCTCCATCCGCGTCCGGGAACCCGGACGCATTGCCAATGCCTGGCATCTCGGCAGCCGCTTCGGTGACACGCTTCTGCGCCCGGACGACTGCTTCGCGACCAATGAGATCCCCGGCCGAGAAGCCGATCTTTTCTGCAAACAGGTCGGCGAACCGGACGGGCCCATCTACTGGTTTCGCACCCGCATAAGCGATCTGGAGGGTCTCGTCCCCGACGAGACCATCATACGGGACAGTATCCTGTATGAAATCGGCTGGGTTGCCTTCGGCCCCTATTGACTTTGCAAATCATTCGCATAAAAGACGCGTTGAACGTCGCCTTTTGAGCGCGCGTGGTTTTTCCGGGCCTGCCCCCAGACAGGGCCGGAACGGGTGCCGGATCGCGTCCGAGTCCGGTCCGGCACCCTTAAACCGCTCGTTCAGCCTAGCCCGGCGGGTTCATGCGGCCGTCGTCCATGTCGATGCCGATTTCCTGCTCGACCCGCGCCACCCAGGCACGCACGCCGAGGAATTCATCCAGATCGAAACCGCCCTCATCCGCCACGCGTGTGTAGGCAACCAGGGCGATGTCGGCGAGGGTTACCCTGTCGCGCACGATGAAATCGCGTGACAAGAGGCGCATTTCCATCACGCCCAAGGCCCGCCGTCCCTTCGCCATGAGACCCGGATCAATCTCTTCGTCCGGCGTATTCATGAAAGCCTTCCGGAACCGTCGCACCGCGATAAAGGGCTCGTGGCTGTACTGTTCCCAGAACATCCATTCCAGCATTTTCGCCTGGTCGAAATCATCGTCCGGGATCAGTGCCGAGCCGCGCGCGAGGTGGAAGATGATCGCGTTCGACTGGGCCAGGATACGTCCGTCGGACCGTTCGAGACAGGGCACTTGCCCGGCCGGATTGATCGCGAGAAAGTCGTCGGACCGGGTTTCGCCCTTCACAACGTCGATCTCGTGCCAGTCATAGTCCAGACCGAGATAATCCGCGGTCCACTTCACCTTGAGACAATTGCCGCTGCGCCGGTCGCCATAGATCCGAACGGGTTGTGACATGACAGGGACTCCTCGTGCTAGATGGCACCATAGCGCCACCCGCGGCGATGGCGAGCCCTGCGGGGACGGTTTTCACCACCTCTGACAGCTGACGGCTTGGGACTGGCGGCGCGCCCGCCTATAAGGAACGAAACTTCGCAGGGTTGCCCGATGAGCTCAGTGTCGACCTCTCCCCTTTCTCCGGAAGACTGCCGCACCATGGCCGAAGTCCGCGACGGCGTGGATGCGCTCGACCGGGAGCTGGTCGGCCTGATCGCAAAACGCGCGCGCTACATGGAAGCGGCCGCCCGCATCAAGCCGCACCGTGACGCCGTGCGCGATGAATGGCGTATCGAGGATGTCGTGTCGAAAGTGAAGGCCGAGGCAAGCCGCGTCGGTCTCTCCCTCGACATTGCCGAGCCGGTCTGGCGCGAACTGGTCGAGCGCTCGATCGCCTACGAGTTCAAGATCTGGGACAAGACGCGCTAACGCGGCGCGCGGAACGCCGTCTCGGTTTCTTTAAAGCAGCGCTCGATGGCGAGCCGGGCTCCCGGCCAGGCCGATTGGGGCTGGTGTTCGGCCGCTTCACAGACCTCCGCCAGAGCAAACGCGCCGACGCCGCGCGCCGCACCTTTCAGCGTGTGCGTCGCTGCCTGCCAGGCTGTTTCGTCACGCGCATCGGCCATCAGGCCGATACAGCGGACCGCCTGTTCGCACATCAACCCCAGCAATTCAGCCGTCAGCGCCTCGTCACCGCCGGTATAGCGGTCGAGATGGGCCTGATCGAACAAGGGCCGGTCGGAGAATGTCCTGTCAGCAAGCATGCAGCCCTTCTAGCCGTCCAGTCTTAACAACGGCCTTCACGGCCAGACCACCCCGCCTGTGATTTGTGCTCACAGTGAACAGCATGTTTAGGTTCGCGCACGAGGCGAATTTTCCGCGCCCGTCCGGCGCGATTCACCTTGCCGCCAACGCCCTCCCGCTTTTAGTGTTCGGCGCAAACGGGAGAAGACCTATGCGCCACACACTCACGCCGCTTGCCCTCCTCGCCAGCCTGGCCCTGATCGCCTGTTCCGAGGATGCGCCCGCGCCTTCGAATGACGACGCTGCCGGGAATATGCAGGAGAACCGTTCTGCAGAGGACCCCACGCCGGTCGAGCCCGCTGCCGGAGAGCCGGCCGGCGAGGAGACCGCGACGGCCGGTATCGATATCGAGGAATGGGACGTGCCATGGGAAGGCCGCCCGCGCGATCCCTACACGCTGGATGGCCAGACCGTCTGGTTCGTCGGCCAGCAGAATTCCTACATCGCCCGCCTTGATGTCGCATCCGGCGAAATGGAGCGGATCGACCTGCGCGAGGGCGCCGGCCCGCACAATCTGATCGTCGCTCCGGACGGTGACGTCTGGTATGCCGGCAATCGCGATGCGCATATCGGCCGCTATGATGTCGAAACAGGCGAATTCGAGATCATCGACACGCCGGCAGATACCGCCCGTGACCCGCACACCCTCGTCTGGGACGCCAATGGCAATATCTGGTTCTCCAGCCAGCAAGCCAATTCCGTCGGTTTCCTTGATGTATCGGAACGCACGGTGCAGATCCTGCCCGTACCGACCGAGGGCGCCCGCCCCTACGGCATCAAGATCGCGCCGGACGGCACGGTCTGGGTTGCCCTGTTCGGCACCCACAAGCTGGCCTCGATCGATCCGCAGACCATGGAACTGACCGAACATGACCTGCCGCGCGAAGACAGCCGCCCGCGCCGTATCGGCATCACCTCGGACGGGCGCATCTGGTATGGCGACTACAATGGCGGCTATCTCGGCGTCTACGATCCGCAGAGCGACGGCGCGACCGAGTGGGAAATGCCTTCGGGCGAGAATGCCCGCCCCTACGCCCTCGCCGTCGATGGCCAGGACCGGATCTGGTTCGTCGAAACGGGTGTCGACCCCAACTGGTTCGTCGGCTTCGACCCGGCCAGCGAGACCTTCTTCTCGGTAACGGCCGTCCCGTCCGGCGGCGGTGTCGTGCGCCACATGCAATACCTGCCGCAGACCGGTGAAATCTGGTTCGGTTCGGATATGGGTACGATCGGGCGCGCGCAGGTCGAATAGACGGCCGTTTACACAGCCCTGCGCCTCGCGCATGTCTGCCATGTGCGGGGCGCGCAAGGAGTGACTTGATTTTGTCACGATCCTGCGTATTTTCCGCGCTCCCGACCGGCGCGCCTATAGCTCAGTTGGTAGAGCAGCTGACTCTTAATCAGCGGGTCCTAGGTTCGAATCCTAGTGGGCGCACCAACACTTCCCTCGCCCCGCCTGGAAAGCGGGTTATCCCGTACCCGCCGCCCTGCACGACGTTGCCACGGCGCGCGCAAATGCCTAGGGATGCGGCTTAGCGTGGTCCGTCCGGGGAAGTGCCGCATGTCCTCTTCTGCATCGCCAGCCCGCCTCATGGGCATCGTGCTTGCTGTCCTGACGATGACAGCCGCCTGTGCGTCCAATCCGGCACGCCTGCCGGTGGTGGACCCGGGCGAGGCCAAGGGCAGCGACGAAACGGTCTTCATCGCCACGACGCGCACCCCGTCTGACGACCCGGCCGTCCGTTTCGGTCCCGGCCGCGGGAACGCACTCCATTTCGCAGAGGCCGGCGTCTGGGTGCCGCACAATCGCATACCGGGCAGCGTCAACCTGCCCTCGCGGCGCGCCAACCCCGCCCGCGAGTTTGCCCTGACCGGTTTCGAAAACCTCGCGGACGGGTCCGACTTTATCGGCCGGATCGACGAAGCTCTCGCACCGATCGCACTGGACGAGCGACGCATCTTTCTCTTCGTCCACGGCTTCAACACGCCTTTCTCCGACGGGCTTTATCTCAATGCCCAGGTGCTCAATGATTTCGGCATCCCCGGCGTCGGGGTCCACTATGCCTGGCCCTCGGCCGGACGCTTGCCGGCCTATCTCTATGACCGCGACAGCGCACAGTTCGCCCGCGACGGGCTGGCGGAAACACTGACCATGCTGGCCGATACGCAGACCATGGGCATCACCATCCTGGCGCACTCCATGGGCTCGCTGGTGACGATGGAGGCCCTGCGCGAACTCAGCCTGCGTGGTCGCAGCGACGTGCTGGAAAAGATAGACCCGGTCCTGCTCGCTTCGCCGGATATCGATTTTGACGTCTTCCGCATGCAGCTCGCCTCGCTGGATCCGCCGCCCCGGCACCTCGCGGTGTTTTCCTCCAGCCGCGACCGCGCGCTCTTCCTGTCACAGCAGCTTCGCGGCGGCGGCCATCCGCGCATCGGATCCGGTGCCTATCGGGACGAGCTCAACGCGCTGGGCGTCGCCGTGATCGACCTCTCGCCGATTGCCGACGGCCGCGGCTTCATCAACCACACCACGTTCGCCAGCTCGCCCACCCTGATGCGTCTGTCATCGAGCGGGGTTCTCAACGATGCCCTGATGGGCGAGTCGACCCATGTCCGCTCCACCGGCATCGGCATGCTGACCGATCTGGCGGCCCAGATCATCTACCTGCCTGCCCGCGCCCTGGGCGAACGTTGATCTGCGGATACAAGAAGGCCCCGCACCGGGAGGGGCGCCGGTTCCGGGCCTTCAACGTTGCAAGGTGGCGTCAGGAGGGGGGAGATCAGCCGGCCTTGCGAACCTGGGCAGGTCACTTGCCCGTCACCCGGGGCGATGGGGGATGCTCCCACAGGCTGCGCGCGGCCTCTGCGGCCTGCGCCACCGTCTGAGGAAGCAGGCGCGCGTGGCCAGCGAAGAAGGATCCGGCAATAACCGGCAGATCAAGAAAACGCATCCTCTGGACCCCTGTCCTTGTCCCGGGAGCCGCCCATCGGCGTCAATGAAACGTTTCTTAGGACCGGAGCCTTAACGGAAAGATTTCAAGATTTCATAGAATATGACGAGCAGCGCCGGGCAGACCGCTCGCGGTGATCAGGCTTTGATACACGCATTAGCGGCACGCCGCGCGGCTCCGCACGCGTTCAGCTGATCAAACCCCGGACAATTCCTCGGACCGTTGCCGCAGCCGGTCCAGCAGGCCCGCCAGCATCTTGATTTCCGCGCTGGAAAACTCGGCCAGCAAGGCCGCTTCCTGCGCGAGAGCGACCGGCGCGATTTCATCATAAACGCGCCGCCCATCAGCCGTCAGATGCAACATGCGCGAGCGCCGGTCAGCGGCATGGTTCTCACGCTCCACCAGTCCGCGGTCTTCCAGACTGCGCACAGCCCGCGAGACGGACACCTTGTCCATGGCCGCACTGTCACTGATCGCCTGGGCCGTCATCGGCACACCTTCACCCAGGATTGCGATCACGCGCCATTCCCAGATCGTCACGCCGAACTGATCCTGATAGGCGCGCGCCACAAGCCGGCTCACGAGGTTGGATGTGGCGGCGAGACGGTAGGGCAGATAATCCCGCAGGCGCAGGTGTGACGGGGTATCAGGCACGGTCGGACGGGTCATGCCGCAGTGGTGCAACACAGGGCCGCAGGCCGCAAGCGATTGTTGTCTCGACGGAAGGGCACGGCTCGCGCTATCTCAAACGCCATGACCGACTTCGTGACGCCGCCTGCCCGGCCCCGCCTTGCCATCGACGGCGACAGCCGTTCCTTCCCGGTTGCCCGTGTCTTCTGCATCGGCCGCAATTACGCCGATCACGCAAAGGAGATGGGGGCGAAGGCGGAGGCGATTTTCTTCATGAAACCTGCCGACGCCGTAACACCGGACAGCACCATCGCCTATCCGGCCGAGACCGCGGATCTGCACCATGAAGTCGAGCTCGTGCTGGCCCTCGGCGAGAACGGGGCGGTCGTCGCCAGCGGCGTCGGGGTGGATCTGACCAAGCGCGACCTGCAGGCCCGGCTGAAGGAAAAGTCCGCGCCCTGGGAAATCGCCAAGGCGTTCCGCGACAGCGCGCCGGTCAGCGCCCTGCGCGCCGGACCGCCGCCGGCGTCCGGTGCGATCAGCCTCTCGGTCAATGGCGAGACCCGCCAGTCGGGCGATCTGGACCAGATGATCCTGGCACCGGATGCGCTGTTGGCCGAACTGGGCCGCTTCTTCACGCTCGGCGCCGGCGACCTCGTCTTCACGGGCACGCCGGCCGGCGTCGGCCCGCTCAAGGCGGGCGACACGGTCAAGGCGGAGATCGCCGGCCTGCCGGTGCTGGAATTCTCCATCCCGGAGGCCCGCTCATGACCACAACGCTCTATGGCTACTGGCGCTCAAGCGCCGCCTACCGCCTGCGGATCGCCCTCAATCTCAAGGGCGTTGCCTATGAGCAGGTCTCGATCAATCTGAAGGACGGCGAGCAGAATGGTGAGGACTGGCGGCGCATCCAGCCGCAGGGTCTGGTGCCCGTGCTGGAACACGACGGCCAGCGCCTGCTGCAATCGCCGGCCATCCTGGAATGGATCGAGGAGACCTGGCCGCAGCCGGCCCTGCTGCCTTCATCCGCGCAAGCGCGCTGCCTCGTGCGCGGCTGGGCGTCGGTGATCGCCTGCGATATCCATCCGGTGCAAAACCTGCGCATCCTGAAGGCCATCGCCGGCGATCTGGGCCAGGGCCCGGAGGGCATGAAGGCCTGGGCCCAGCGCTGGATCGGGTCCGGTCTGCAGTCACTGGAAACCATGGTCGCCGCACATCCTCGCACCACGCCTTTCCTGCATGGCGACAAGCCCGGTCTCGCCGAGGTTTATCTGGTGCCACAGATGTACAATGCCCGCCGGTGGGGCGCCGACATCTCGAACTGCCCCACCCTGCTGGCGGCGGACGAGGCCGCGCGGGCCCTGCCCGCCTTCCGGGACGCCGAACCGGAAAACCAGCCTGACGCTGAGGCTTAAGACAAACGGCGCAGCGGGCCGAACTGCCGGCGGGACAGCCCGTCCAGCAGCCACTCCACAGGGCCCGTCCGGAAGGACCGGCTCCAGGCCCAGACCGCCACAGCCTGCACCGCGCACAGGAGAAAACCGGTCAGGGCCAGCCCGGCCGGGCTCAGCCGTCCGTAAAGCGACAGGCCGGGCAGCAGGGAAAACAGGGCAAGCCCGATCAGAAGCTGGCCGGTATAGAGGCTGAGCCAGATCTCACCGGCCTGTTCGAGAAGTCGGGTGACCGGTGCGAGACGGACCTGATTGCCCGCCAGACTGATCAGCGCCGCGAACCCGGTCGCGCACAGCAAGGCGCCAGTCGCGTGGGCGCCATTGCTTTGCCAGAGGCCGGACGGAGCGAAGTCCCGCGCCAGAGCCGCCGCAGCGGCCCATCCGGTCAGCGGCAGGCCGAGCCCCAGGCAGACGGCCGCGACCAGGACATAGTGCATCGGTGCCCACCGCCCGCCGGCAAATCCGGTCTCCAGGGCCAGCATGCCGATCATTGCCAGCCCCAGAACGCCGCCGCCCAGGAAGACGACCTCCATGAGATGCCATTGCAACGCCGTTGCCATGTTGCGGGGCAATTGCGCGAAATAGCCGGCCCGGTGTGCCGCTTCGGCTTCGGCGACCTGTTCGGCACCGAAACCCAGCAGCTGGCCGGGCTCCATCGTATCGGGCAGGAGCGCCGTCACGGCCGACCCCGCGACCACGATCAGCAGCGTCCCGCCGACCAGGACCAGCGCCGTGACAAGGCGCGATACCGGCTGCATGGCCCGCAGCGGCAAGGCAATCATGCTTGCGATCGCCAGGATCGAGATCAGCTCTCCGAACCAGACGAGATAGGCCAGAACCAGGCCCAGCAGGAGCATCCAGCCCAGCGGCACCCGCAAGCCCCGGTCCTGTTGCCAGCCCAACCAGCCCCCGAACGCCGCGATCAGCACGATATTGAACGTCCATGAGACGAAGGTCTGACCTGTCCACCAGACCACAGAGCCGGCAGCGCCCAGCGTCCGGCCGCCGATCTCCGGCAGGTCGGCGGAGGGCCACACGCCCGCCATGCCCGGCAGGTTGGCCAGCAGAAGACCAAAAGCGCAAAGCCCGAGCAAGCGATGCAACCCGGCCCCGTCGCGCTCATCCATGATCGTGCTGCTCCTGCCGCATTTCCGCCACCATGCTTACAAACAATTCACAAAATTCCCATCTTCCATGAACGCGTCTTGGATATAACGCGTCATACCCTCGTGAGGGGTTGAATCGGATCGTAGGGTGCACGTTTGGGATGATCCAGTTTCTCGCTTCGCTGATTGAATGGCTCGCGCTGGCGGCCTTGTCCTCCGTCGGTATCGAGGTCGAGGCGGTCGATTGCGCCGCGGTCGGCCCGGCCGAATACCGCACCCTATCGGCTGTCTATGTGACCGGTCAGGACTACGTCTTCCAAGGCGTGGGTTACAAGTCGACTTCGTTGGGCGATTGCGCGGATGCGGCCGGCGGCCTGTTCCGGATCGAGGAGACACCGCGCCTGGTGTCCGAGCCGCCGCTCAGCTATCGCAGCTGACCGTGCCGCCAGTCTCCGGTTTTCCGTCAAATACCGGTTCCGCATAGATTATCTGTGTGTCCGGCGCGCATTTACGCCTATTGTCTGCCATAATGAACAATCCGGCGCGCGCAGGGCTTGATCCGGCGCCGGGTGCAGGCAGCCAATCGGGCCCGGAATGACCAGACACACCCAGGACCAGACAATCGAACTGGCGGAGATGAATATGGCGGATGACGCTCAGGATTCACCGGTCGCCACAGCGCAATCGCATGCGCTGTCCACCCAGGCTTCCCAGAATCCGCAATGGGACGATGCCGGCGGCAAGTCCAGCGGCAACTGGATGGTCTGGCTGGGCAACACGTTCGCACTGTTGTGGATCGGTGCCGCAGGCGCTTTCATCTGGGGATATCTGGGCATCCAGTCGCTGGATGCACTGACACAATACGGTTTCGGTCAGCTGACCGGCCTGTCGGTTTTTGCCATTGCCCCGGCCCTGCTCTTCATCATGAGCGGCCTGATGGCGCGGGAAGTCGTACGCAGCGGCCGCAATACGCGACGCGTCGAGATCGCCCTGCGCAAGCTGGTCGAACCGGCGCGTTACGCCGAACATGAAGTCCAGAGCCTGTCCGATGCTGTCTCCGACGAGGTCGAGCGGATCAATGCGGCGCTGGAAAGCGCCCTCGCCCGCCTTGCCGCCATGGAAGAGGTCATCGCGCACCATGCCGACACGCTTGAGCAGTCGGCGACCGATGCGCGCGACCGTGCAGAAGGCCTGTTGAAGGATCTGCGGAGCGAACGCCTGCGCCTGGGTGAGGTCTCCGAATCCCTCGACGACAAGGCCGCCCTGATTGCCGCCGCGATTTCCGACCAGTCGAAAATGGTCGCCGCCGCAGCCGAGCTCGCCGCCTCCCAGGCCAGCGACAGCGAGAAGCGTATCCGCGCCAGCCTGAGCGACCTGGATGCTGCCGGTACGGCGATTGTCGAACGCAGCGACCAGGCTGCCTCCGTCATCACCGAGCGCGCCGATCATCTGCGTGACCTGTCCAACGGTCTCAAGGAGCGCTCCGAAAACCTCGACGCGGCCTATGTGAAACACCGCCAGCGCCTGAGCGAGGCCAGCGAGGCGCTGCGCCAGGAGCAGGAAAAGATCGCCGCTGCGCTGGACTTCCACAAGGCCGAGCTGGAAGTCATGGCCAGGACAGCCCAGGAAGGCGCCGGCGCACTGAAGTCGGCGGCATCGTCCGGTGCCGAAGCCTTCCGCGAGGCGGTAGACGCCGCCTTGGCCCGGGCCGACGACATGGCCGGCCGGGTCCGGTCGGAAACCGAACACGCCGCCAGCGAGCACGAGGCTGCACTGGCCCGCCTGATCGCCTCCGCGCAGGAGGCCAAGGAGGTCTCCGAAGCCGCGATCGAGGCGATAGAAAAACAGGCCGACATCGTCTCCTCCAAGGTCGAGAAGACCAATGAGACGGCCTATGAAGCCGCCCGCCGCTCCGACGAGGCTTTCGAAGCCCGCCTGGCCGAAGCCGAGAAGCTCACACAACGCGCATCGCGGGCTGCTGACGAGGCCGCCGATTCCGTGCGCCGCCGTCTCGAGGCTGTCCTGGAGACCGCGCGCACCGAGAGCCAGTCGGTCGAACGTCAGATCGAGACCATGACCCAACGTCTCGCGGAAATGCCCGTCATGGCGCGCGACCGGGCCCAGGAAGCCGCCGATGCTCTGCGCCGCGGGCTGGACGGGCTGAATGCCGCCGCCATGGCAGCCGCCGAGGAAGCCCAGGAAATCGACGCCGCCTTCCAGGCCCGCATCCGCCAGAATTACGAATTGCTCAGCGACTTCATGCTGCGCATGGGCAGCGTGGCCGGCGGGCGGCGCGTGCCCGATCTCGGTGCCAACGAACTGCCGGACCCGCTGCAGCGGCGGCGCTCGTCGCCTGCACCGGATGCGGCTGCGGCCGATCCGGACACGAAGAACGCTTCGGACGAGGATGGCGAAACACCGGCAGCGCCGGCCGAGGACCGTCCGCGCGGCGACAACAGTGTCGGTTTCCCGGAACGCGGCGGCCGCCGCAGCCAGGGCGATCCCGGCTGGCGCTGGAAAGACCTGCTGTCCAACATGCCTCAGGACGAGGATGGCGGGCCTGCCCCCTCAAACCGCAAGAAGCGCTCCGACGACTAGATCTGACCGGGGCTCGGCGCCGGCTATTCGCCGCCAGCCTCGCTGTGCTGCCCGTCCGTCGCCATGGCGGTCCAGCCGGCGATATCACGACTGATCGAGATCGCGGCTGCATCGAAGGCGTCCACGATGGCGCCGGTGCGGTTCTCCGACGCCCGGCGTTCTGCGGAAAACACCCGCGCGCCGACAAAGCGGCGGCCATGCTCGGCCACCAGCCGCGCTGCGATGCGCACACGCACGGTCGGCGCAGCGCTGTCGCCATGATCATAGTCCGCCTCGAACTGGCGCAGATCGAGATGCAGCTCGTAATCGGCCCGCACCCCGTCCTCCGGCCGGGCCGGCGCCAGGCGCGCCTGTTCGGCGTTGAAGGTGTCAATCACCAGGCTCTGCAGCAGGCCGGGCGCCGGGGCGATCCAGCGCGCGCCATGGATATAGGCCAGGCTCTGCCCGTCCCGCACCAGCGCGATCTGGTCGCCGGACAGGCCGCGCGGCGCCTGCGGCATCTCGATCTCGATAATCGTCCAGTTCTCGCTGTTGCCACTCCATTCGCGCGGCTCCGGCGAGGACAGGCGATAGACCGAGACCGGTACGCTCTCGGGCAGCAGCGAGACACAGGCTGCCACCGGCAGCAGGCCCAGCGCGATCAGCGCGGGCTTGAGGAAACGTGTTCCGCTCATTGCGGGACCTCCACGGTTTCACGGGGCGAGCCGGCGACGAAGGCACCGGGATTGCTCTCGATTTCCAGGGCGATGCGCTCCAGCGTCGCGATCAGGCGGCGCAGGTCGGACGAGGCGCGGTTGAGATCCTGCAGCCCGCTGTCGGCAAAGTCCTCCAGCGGCGGCGTGATGGTGCGGATCATGGTGTCGGTATTGACAGCCGCCTGGTTGACCGCCTGGGCTGCCAGCGTGGTCTCGTTGACCGCCGGGGTCAGATCATTGACCAGGAAGCGCTCGGCGGTGGTGCCGAACTGCTCCAGCGAATTGGCCGCAGCCGAGATATCGCCGGCCGCCGTGTCGATGCGGCCGATCGCCTGGCGCATGTCGGCGATCAGGGCGTCCTCGGCACTCAGCCGCTCGGTCAGGGCGCGCAGGTTGGACAGGGTTTCCGACACCTCGTCGACATTCTGCTCGCTGAGCAGGGCCGACAGGCGGAACAGCGCCGTCTGGGCCGCATCGAGCACGTCTTCAGACCCTTCGAACAGGCCTTCCAGCTGGGCCCGCCGGGCGAAGATTTTCGGCGGCTGGCGCCCCGGCGGGCTGAGCAGGCGCTGGGCATTGGGCGAGCCGCCCGAGATCAGGATATAGGACAGGCCCGTCAGACCCTGCGGTTCGAGCTGGGCGAAACTGTCCACCCTGACCGGCGTCTGGGCCAGCACGCGGACCCGGGCGATCACCCGGCTCTGCTCGTCCAGTTCCAGCTCGATCACCTCGCCGACCTGGATGCCGTTGAAGCGCACCTCGCCGCTCTCGCGCAGCCCGCGCACAGGCCCGTCGAACACGATGTCATAGAGAGCGTAATCCTCGTCGAAGGAGATCTTGCCCAGCCAGAGAGCGAAGAAGCCGAGGGCGGCGGCAAGCAGGACGGTGAACAGGCCGACCAGCGCGTGATGGGCTTTGGTTTCCATGCCTAAATCTCCTTTCCGGCCAGCGCGGCGCGGCCGCGCGGACCGTGGAAGTATTCCTGGATCCACGGATGCGGATGATCCAGCAGTTCGCGGATCGGAGCGACAACCTCGACCCGCTTGTCGGCGAGTACGGCCACCCGGTCGCAGATCGCGTAGAGGCTGTCGAGATCGTGGGTAATCATCATGATGGTCAGGCCCAGCGCCCGCGACAGCTCCAGTACGAGGCTGTCGAAGGCGGCCGCACCGATCGGGTCGAGCCCGGCCGTGGGCTCGTCGAGAAACAGGATCTCCGGATCCAGCGCCAGCGCGCGCGCCAGGGCGACGCGCTTGCGCATGCCGCCGGAGAGTTCGGCGGGAAAGCGTGTCGCCGCTTCCGGTTGCAGACCGGCGAGGCCGATCTTCATGCCGGCGATCTCCTCCATCAGCGAGACCGGCATGTCGACATGCTCGCGCAACGGCGCCATGACGTTTTCCAGCACATTGAGCGAGGTAAACAGGGCGCCGTTCTGGAACAGCACGCCCCAGCGGCTGTCGACGCGCCGCCGTTCGGCCGTACTCATCTCGTCAAACAGCCGGCCATTCAGCCGGATCTCGCCGGCTTCGGGTTTTCTCAGGCCGAGAATGGCGTTCATCATCACCGTCTTGCCGGTGCCTGACCCGCCGACCACGCCCAGGATCTCGCCGCGGCGGATGTCCAGATCGAGATTGTCATGTACCACGTGATCGCCGAACTGGGAGCGCAGCCCCCGCACGGAGATGAGAATGTCCTCTCCGCTCATATGCCCAGCTCCAGATACATCATGGCGAACAGCGCCTCGAGCACGATAACGGCGAAGATCGACTGCACCACCGACGCCGTCACCCGGCGCCCCAGCGATTCCACATCGCCCTGCACCTGCATGCCCTGCCGGCAGCCGATGATGGCCACGACGAGCCCGAACACCGGCGCTTTCGACATGCCGACCCAGAAATGGCTCCAGTCGAGTTCCGAATGGAAGCGGGTGATGAACAGGGTCGGCGAGATATCCTGCGCCGACCAGGCGACGAGCATGCCGCCGAAAATCCCGGAGATCATCGCCCCGAAGGTCAAAAGCGGCGCCATCAGCACGCAGGCCACCACGCGCGGCATCACCAGCGCCTCATAGGGATCGAGGCCGAGCACGCGCATGGCATCGATTTCCTGCTGCATCTTCATCGCCCCGATCGAGGCGGTAAACGCACTGTCGGACCGGCCGGCCAGCATGATCGCGGTGATCAGCACGCCGAACTCCCGCAACACGGCGATGCCGACGAGCTCGACGGTGAAGACCGAAAAACCGACACTGCGCAGCAGGTTGGCGCCCATATAGGCGACCACTGCACCGATGAAGAAAGACAGGACCGCGACGATCGGCAGGGCATTCACCCCCACCTCTTCCATCGCCCAGACCGTCGGTGTCAGCCGGAAACGCCAGGGCTGGGCCGCCATGCGCAGCCCCGTCGTCACGGTGCGGCCGAAGAAGGCCATCGTATCAACGGCCTCCGTCCAGGCCGCTTCCAGACCGGCGCCGATCCGTGCCATCGCCCCCATGAAGCCGAAGACGGGTTCGCTTTCCGGCTGGCAGATCGTGGTGCGCGAGCGTACTTCCTCGATCAGCCGCCGGGCCGTGGGATGATCGCCGCGATAATGGATGTCGCCATCGGGCTCGCTGCACCGCCGCGTCGCACGGCCAAGCAGATAGGCGCCGGCCGTATCGATCCGGCCCAGCCCGTCCAGGTCGATGACGATATCGCCCGGCTCGCTGTTCTCCTCGACGGCGCGAATAGCTGCATCCTGCACACCGACGGTATCGACCAGCCAGTCGCCGCTCGGCTCCAGCACGGTGCGCCCCCCGTCCTCCCGGACGGTCAGGCCCGCCGGGTCCGCAGCGATGACAGTTTCTCCCCTCATGCCCCTGACCCTAGTCGAATTTCTCCGCCCGCGGGAGTGCCTGGAAGCGGTGCAGCAAAACTGCGGCAGCCAGGCCACACACGGCCGGAATCACCATCAATGCAAACCCGCCCGCGCCGATCCGGGCATAGAAATATCCCGACACCGCCGAGGCCGCGGCCATCACAACTCCGCCGGACAGGGCCGAGTTGAGTGCCTGAGCCAGCGCAGCATGCTCATCGGGAACATGGTCGGACGCGAACCGCAGGAACCCGACATAGGTGGCGGCGAAGGTGAGCGCATGCAAGGATTGCAGTGCAAAGAGCGCCCAGAGCGGCGGGGAGAACGCGGTCAGCCCCCAGCGCAGAATGGATGCCACCGCCCCCGCGCCGATCAGCATGGCCGGGCTTGCACGTCCCAGAAGGCCGCGCCCGGACAGCCATAAAAAGCCGATCTCGACGGCAACGCCGGTCGCCCACAGCGCACCGATCGCGGTGCCGGACAGACCCTGCTCGCTCCAGGCTTTGGCGGAGAATGCGTAGTAGAAACCATGTCCGGCCTGCACCATGGCCGAAGCCAGAAGCGCGATCCCCAGCGGGCCGCCCAGCATCACCAGAATATGGCCCAGCCGGGCATGGTCGGCCCGGTGCGTGTCCGGGCGGCGCCCCTCGGGCAGCCAGGACGCAGCCAGTGCCAGCAGGCCCGCCCCCAGGATCAGCCAGGCCAGAATACTTTCCGTGCCGAAACGGTCGATAAGCGCGCCGGCCGAGAAATTCGCGACGATGAACATCGCCGACCCGAAAGCGCGCACCGGGCCGAAGGCGAAGCGGTCGTCGCGGGCTGCACGCATGGCGAAGGCATCGATCACCGGGATCTGTCCGAACAGCAGCGCGCCGGACAGGAAGGACAGGACCAGCAGCACCCAGGGCAGGGATGACGGTCCATGCAGGCCGAACACCACGACACAACCGATGGCGAAGACCAGGATCGGATCGCGCCGGCGCACGGCCCGGTCCGACCAGCGGGCGCCGACCGGCGAGACCAGTGTGCGCCCGGCCATGCCGGCCGCCACGATCCAGCCGATCCATTCCGGCGACAGTCCGCGCCCGTCCAGCCATTGCGGGAAATAGGGCAGGAAACAGCCCAGCGTCAGGTAAAAGGCGCCGTAATAGGCAGCGAAGCGGAATGCGGGCGTGCGGATCATCTTGCCTTCCTGGCGTGGCGCTGCGGATCCTGCCATGCAGCAGGCTGGCACGGCATGCTTGGCGAACAATGTTCACTTCTATAGGTTCGCGGTTCGAACACCACCGCCGGAATCACGCGTCATGGGCCGAGATACCCTTGTTTCCACACAGCTGGAAGACACACCGGACGCAGATCCCGTCCGGCCGCTGCGCGTGCTCGTCACCGGCTATCGCTCGCATCCGCATGTCGGCGGTCAGGGTGTCTATATCCGCGAGCTGACGCGCGGACTGGCTGCGCTGGGCCACAAGGTCACCGTCGCCTCCGGCCCGCCCTATCCCGAACTCGATCCCGGCATCGACCTGGTACGCCTGCCCTCGCTCGACCTGTTTGCGGAAGACAATGCCTTCATGGCGCTGCGTGCGAAGCATCTGGCCTCCTGGGCCGATCTGTCGGAATGGCTGGCGCACAATTCCGGCGCTTTCGGCGAGCTCTATGCCTTCGGCCGCCGCCTCGACCGGTATCTCGCCGACAATGCCGGCGAATACGATGTCGTACACGACAACCAGACGCTCTCGACACCCTTCCTGCGGATCGAACGCCGCCTGCCGGTAATCACCACCCTGCACCATCCCATCGCGATCGATCACGACTATGCGCTCGCCGCCAGCGATGCCTGGTGGAAGGCGCTCCTGACCCGGCGCTGGTACCGGTTTGTCGGCATGCAGGCCCGCACCGCGCGCCGCCTGCAGCGGCATCTCGCCGTGTCCGAAGCCGCACGCGACACCCATGCCGAACGCTATGGCGTCGCCCCGGAGCGTGTGCGTGTCGCCTATAACGGTATCGACCATGACGTCTTCCGTCCGGATCCGTCCATTGCGCGCGAGACCGGGCTGATCGTGACAACGGCCAGTGCCGACGTGCCGATCAAGGGTCTGGACGTGCTGATCGATGCACTGGCCCGGGTCGCCGCCGCGCGGCCCAAGGCCCGGCTTCACATCGTCGGCCAGCTGCGCGACGGACCGGCCAGGCGCCGGCTGGCCGCACACGGCCTGTCCCAGCGCGTCTCCACCTCCAGCGACCTGACCCGCGCCGAAGTCGCCGATCTTTATCGCCGTGCGCACATCGTCGCCTGTCCGGCGCGCTTCGAAGGCTTCGGCTTTCCCGCAGCGGAAGCCATGGCCTGCGGTGCGGCAGTGGTATCCAGCGACGGCGGTGCCCTGCCTGAAGTGGTCGGCGATGCCGGCCTCGTCTCGCCGGCCGGCGACGCCGAGGCAATGGCCGCCAATCTCGCCCGCCTGCTCGATGCGCCGGCCGAGGCCGCGCAACTGGGCGAACGGGCCAGCGCCCGTGCCCGCGCCGAGTTCAACTGGTCGTCCCACGCCCTGGCCGCCTCGCGGCTCTATGCCGAAGCGCTCGCCGAACGGGGGAAAGCCCGCGCATGCTGACTGTCCGCCTCGAAGCGCTCGACCTGGATGCAGGCCAGCGCGTGCTCGACCTTGGCTGCGGCCAGGGGCGCCACCTGCACGGCCTCTACTGGGACGAGACGCCGGTCACCGCCGTGGGCGTGGACCTGTGCCATGACGATGTCGTCATCGCGCTCGACAAATTCTTCGAGCTGCCGCCACCGGAACCGGCCTCGCCGCTGCGCCATGCCGTGCTGGCGACTGCCAACGGGGAGACCCTGCCCTTTCCCGACAGGAGTTTCGACCGGATCATCTGTTCCGAAGTGCTCGAACACGTCCCCGATCCGGATCTTTTCCTGTCGGAGATTTCGCGCCTTCTGAAACCCGGCGGTATCTTCGTCGCTTCGGTGCCGCGCTACTGGCCGGAGGCAATCTGCTGGTGGCTGGCGCCGGGCTATCCGCGCACACCGGGCGGCCATGTGCGCATCTTCCGGCCGGACGCGCTGAAGGCCCAGGTCGAGAAACACGGTTTCCGACGCTATCTGCGCCATTGGGCGCACAGCCTGCACAGCCCCTATTGGTGGCTGCAATGCGCGCTCTGGGACAGCCGCGAGACCAGCACGCTGGTTCGCATCTATCGCAAATTCCTGGAATGGGACCTGCTGGACCGGCCCTGGCTGACGCGGGCGATGGAAGCCGTGCTCGACCCGGTGATGGGCAAATCCGTCGTCATGTATTTCCGGAAGACGGCGTAGTGGCGGGGCTGGTCGACATCCGCGCCTGTGCCCGGCATATCGAGGCGCTGCAGCGTCCCGGCGGCGATATTCCCTGGATCGAGGCGGGTATCTGGGATGCCTGGAATCACGGCGAAGGCGCCATGGGGCTGGCCATTGCCGGCCGCGAAACGGCCGCGCGCCGCGCCCTCGACCATCTTGCCGACCGCCAGGAAGCCGATGGCGGCTGGACCGGCGATCTCGGGGCCTCGGTCCCGCTGGACGATACCAATCGCCATCTCGTCCCCGGCACACCGGACACGGCCCGCGACACGAATTTCACCGGCTATGCCGCCGTCACCGTACTGCGCTCCCTGCTCGCGCTGGGCGCCCTGTCGGACCTGCCGCGCTACTGGCCGATGGTGCAGCGCGCGATGGACTTCATCCTCGCCCACCAGACCCTGCAGGGCGATATCGTCTGGCGCGCCCGCGAGGGCGACGAGCCGCTGGAGACGATCGACTCGCTGCGGGCCGGCAATGCCTCGCTCTACAAATCGCTGGAATGCGCCATCCTGATGGGCCGCCTGATGGAGGCGCCCGTCGATCACTGGGCCCAGGCCCGCCGCAAGCTGGGCGCCGCCCTGCGCGAGAATGATGCCCGCTTCGACCGCAAGGGTACGGATCGCCGCCGCTATGCGATGGACTGGTATTATCCGGTTCTGGCCGGTGTGCTGACCGGCGAAGCCGCCCGCGCCCGCCTCTATGCCCGCTGGACCGATTTTGTGAAGCCGGGGCTGGGCTGCCGCTGCGTTTCAGACGAGCCCTGGGTCACGGCAGCCGAAACGGCCGAGCTGGCCCTGGCCTGCCTCGCCGCCGGCAAGCGCGACCAGGCCCGAACGCTGATCGCCGATCTCGCGCCGCTGAAAGCCAAGTCCGGCGGCTACTGGATGGGCTGGCAATTCGTCGAGGAAGTCGTCTGGCCCTATGAGCGGCCCAGCTGGACCGCCGGCGCGCTGATTATGGCGGCCGATGCCCTGGACACCCTCACCCCGGGCTCCGGGCTGCTGGTGCGCAACTGGGTGGTGGAATATCCGGTCAGGCCAGACGCCGAAGCACTTCCAGCGTTCCTGTCCGCCTGACCGGTTCGAACAGGCCGGAGGCACAGGCCAGCTTCCAGATCTCGTAAGGCGGACGGCCGCCATCTTCCGGGTTCGGAAAGACATCGTGAATGGCCAGCAATCCGCCCGGCAGGACGCGTCCGCTCCAGCCGCGATAATCCGCCAAAGCCGCGTCCATGGAATGCCCGCCATCGATGAAGACCATGCCCAGCGGCGTGGTCCAGTGGGCGGCCACGGTCGCCGACTTGCCGATCACCGGGATCACACAGTCTTCCAGGCCGCCCCGGAACAGCGTCTCGCGCAGCGCCGGCAGTGTTTCCACCGCGCCCAGCTCGGCATTGTAGAGATCCGGGTCGTGATACTCTTCGCCCTTCTGGTGTTCTTCCGAACCGCGATGATGGTCGAGCGTGAAGAGCACCGTGCCCGCCTCGCGCACGGCCGGTCCCAGATAGAGGGCCGACTTGCCGCAATAGCTGCCGATCTCCAGCACCGGACCGAGACGACCGGCCTCGCGTGCACAGGCAGCGAGGTCCGCGCCTTCCTCGGGTGCGAGAAAGCCTTTTACGCTATCGGGATCGAGCATCAGGAGAGACTGTCGCCGGACGCGTTGCTGCGGCGCAGGTTGACCAGTTCGTCGACGCGCTCGCGCAGGCTGTCGGTGCGGACCGCGAAAAGGTCGCGCTCGGACACCAGCTGGCTGGCAAGTTCCTCGTCGCCGGGAACCGGCATTTCCGCCAGAACGGCATCGAACAGGGCCAGTGTGTCGCGGGCGCGGGCGGTGACGGTCTCGACATCGCCGATGCTGCGGCTGAGAGCGCTGCGGGAGACACCGCCGCCCTGGGCGATGAGTTCGACCGCGGCATTGTCGACCGCGCCGGCCAGTTCCCAGGCCAGGGTCATGTCGGTCAGGAAATGGGCAGCAAAGCCGGGCGCATCCAGCCCCATCTCGCTGGCTTCCAGATAACGGGCAACCGGTGCGCGGTCAGCGCTGGCGTCTTCGTCCGACTGACCCGCCAGGCGTCCCATCCAGGACATCGCAGTTTCCATCGATCCGGCCTCGCGGATCCAGCCGTGCGCCCGGGCGGCATCCTCGAAATCGGCGGCGGCACGGCTGACGCTGGCTTGTTGCGGCGAGGCTTCACCGGCTCCGGCAAAGCGGGAGGAGACGGAAATCGGGGCACTGGCACAGCCCGCGACGAAGGAACACGCGGCCAATGCCACAAGGAAGCGCCGAAGTCCGGTCATTACGCGGTGGTTTCCCAACAGTCTCTGATTAGCCCCAAGATGAAAGATGATATAGGGACATGAGGGCCTAGGCTATGGTTTATTGCGTTTACGCCACGCTAACAGGACAGGACTGGAATGGACGCCGCCTACTCCCGCCGACTGCTGTATCCGCCGATCCACGCAACGCAGACCTTCCGCCTGCCGGTGAGCGGCGGCCACGAGCTTCATGTCGAGGAATGCGGCCGTCCTGACGGCTTGCCCGTGATCACCCTGCACGGCGGTCCGGGCGGCGGGGTATCGCCCGCCCTGCGCCGGTTTTTCGACCCGCGCCGCTATCGCATCATCCTGTTCGACCAGCGCGGCTGCGGCCGCTCCACACCGCATGGCGGACTGGAGAACAACACCACCGCCGACCTGATCGACGACATCGAGCGCATCCGCGAACGCATGGGTGTCGACAAATGGCTGGTCTTCGGCGGCTCCTGGGGCGCGACACTCGCCATCGCCTATGCCCGCCAGCACCCGGACCGCTGCCTCGGGCTCGTCCTGCGCGGCGTCTTCCTGTGCACCGAGCTGGAGCTGAACTGGTTCTACCGCCAGGGCGCCAACATGCTGTTTCCGGACGCCTGGGAACGCCTGGTCGACCCGCTGGCACCGGAAGAGCGCGGCGATGTCGTACGCGCTTACTATGAACGCCTCGCCGAGCCGGACATCATCCGCCGGCGGCCCGACGCTCTTGCCTGGGCGCGCTGGGAAAGCGCGCTGATCTCGATGACCGGCGACCCGTCCGCCCCGCTCGCCGACCCGATCCGCTCCGACGCGCTGGCCCGGCTGGAAACGCACTATTTCGTGCACAAGGGCTTTCTGGAACGCGATGGCGTGCTGCTGGAGGATGCCGGCCGCTTCAGCCACCTGCCCGGCGTCATCGTGCAGGGCCGCTACGACATGGTGACCCCGCCGCATTCCGCATGGTCACTGGCACGCGCCTGGCCGCGGGCGCGGCTGCAGATGATCGGCGATGCCGGCCACGCGGCCGGGGAGCCGGGCATCGTCGACGCCCTGGTGCGCGCGACCGACGCCTTTGCCGACCGCATGAGCTGATCCCTCAAAAGAAAACGGGGCCGCACCGATGGATGCGACCCCGTGTTACTTCAATGATGCCGTTATGAGGCTCTAGCTGAGCCCCAGCATCGCACCAATGTTGCCACTATTGAACTGGGCGTCCAGACCCAGCGCCAGGATCACGAAGATCGCCGGCGGCACGATCCAGCGCACCGCAAAGTGGAAGAACTCGAACAGCCCCTTGCCGGTGTGAGCGAGCTCGTCACGCAGAAGTGCCTTGGGAATGACCCAGCCGGCGAAAACCGCCACCAGGAAACCGCCCAGCGGCAGCAGCAGGCTACCCGAGAGCCAGTCGACGAAATTGCCGCCGAACTCCGGCGAGTAGACGGCACCCGCACCGATCATGAAGGCAAAGAAGCCGACCAGCACCGCCGTCTGCGCACGGCCGAAATTCGCATGCTCATCGACGAAGGCCACAACACCCTCCAGCAGAGAGATCGACGAGGTCACGGCCGCGATCAGCGCCAGTGCAAAGAAGGACCCGCCGATAATATTGCCTGCCGGCATGTCGGCGAAGACGGCCGGCAGCGCGGAGAAGATCAGGCCGAGGCCCTCACCCGGATCGATACCCACCATGAAGACGATCGGGAAGATCATCAGGCCCGCGATCAACGCCACCAGCGTATCCGCCGAAGCAATCGTCACCGAGGAGGATCCGATATTGGTATCCTTGGGCAGGTAGGAACCATAGGTGATCATGATGGCCGATGCGACCGACACCGAGAAGAAGGCCTGTCCCAGCGCCTGGACGAAAGTCTGGCCGGTGACGACCGAGAAGTCCGGACGGAAGAGATAAGCCACAGCTTCGCCCGCATGACCATTGGCCAGCGAGTAGATGGTCAGGCCGATAAGGACGATGAAGAAGAGCGGCATGAGCAACGTGGCGACACGCTCAATCCCGCCCTTGAGGCCCTGGGCGACGATGCCGACCGTCAGGCCCATGAACAGGATGTGCCAGAACAGCTGAACGCCCTGGCCATTGTAGAACATGGTGGCGCCCTCTTCCGTCCCGAAGCCGCCGGCAAAACCGGCGACAGAGAAAGCCATGACCTGGCCGGCGATGACGGAATAGGTGGTCAGGATCAGGAAGCCGGCCGCGGTACACACCCAGCCCACGATGGACCATTTGCCGGACTTGCCGGCCTCGAGCGCCATCTTGCGCGTCGAGGAAATGGCCGATTGCTGGGCATGGCGGCCAATGGCGATTTCCGCCATCAGCACCGGCAGCGCGAACAGGATCACACAGCCGATATAGATCAGCACGAAGGCCGAGCCGCCATTCTGTCCCGTCATGAACGGGAAGCGCCAAAGATTGCCGAGACCGACTGCGGAGCCGACCGCTGCCATGATGAATGCAAAGCGCGACGACCAGTGCGCATGCGTCCCCGTGGGCGTAACCGCCATGAAAACTCTCCCCTGCCTGGGCGCGGCCCCCCGCGCCCGAATTGCGAAAAATTGTCGCGCACACTTCCCCAACGGCCCGATCAGGTCAAGCTGGCTTCGCCAGCGCAACCAATGTGCGCGGCAGCGCCCGATTTCGAAACGATGGCAGCGATTGATGCCGAACCGGAACCGCTAGCCGAACAGTCCCGCGCCCCGCGGCGGTTCGGCATTGCGGTGAATGTGTGCACCCAGGATCAGGCCGAAGCCGGCCAGCACGGCCATCATCACCGTGCCGCCATAGGAGATCAGCGGCAAGGGCACGCCAACCACCGGCAGGGCTCCCATCACCATGCCGACATTGATGATCACGTAGAGCGCGAAGGTCGTCGCCACACCCATGCTCAACAGCCGCAGGAAGGTCGACTTGCAGCTGATCGCAATTGCGATCGTGTTGGCCAGAACGAGCGCGTAGATCGACATGACGACCAGCCCGCCGACGAAGCCGAATTCCTCACCCAGAATGGTGAAGATGAAGTCGGTCTGCTTTTCCGGCAGGTATTCCAGCTGGGACTGCGTGCCCTCCATGAACCCCTTGCCGGTGAACCCGCCAGACCCCAGTGCGATCTTCGACTGCAGGATCTGGTAACCCGCACCCAACGGGTCTGCATCCGGATTGAACATCGTCATGATCCGTTCGCGCTGGTAGTCGTGCAGACCGTAGCGGAAAAAGCCCACGGCGCCCGCAACACCCGCAATCGCGCCCGGCAGGATGATCTTCCAGCTCAGACCGGCGAGAAAAACGATCGCCCCGCCCGTTGCAATGAGAAGCAGGGTCGTGCCGAGGTCCGGCTGCTTCGCAATCAACAGCGCCGGCAGGCCGATCAGGGCTGCCGGGACGAGAAGGCCGCCCAGGCTGGAGACCTTCTCGGTCGGCAGGTCGTGGTAGAAGCGCGCCAGCGCGAACACGAGGGCCAGCTTCATGACTTCGGAGGGCTGCACCCGTATCGGTCCTATATCCAGCCAGCGCTGCGACCCGTTGATCGTGACACCGGCAACCTCGACACCCGCAAGCAGGACCAGGGCGACGACATAGATCGGATAGGCCACGCCCATCCAGAAGCGCGGCGGGAACATTGCGATCACCATCATGCCGCCGAAAGCCGCCGAAAAGCGGATGGCATGATTGACCGCCCAGGGCGTCCAGCTGCCGCCGGCCACCGAATAGAGCATGCCGACACCGGCACCGCCGAGCAGAATCAGCAACAGGACCAGAGTCCAGTTCAGCTCCATCAGCTTGCCGCGCAGATCACGCGGAACGCTCTCGCGAAAAACCGCCATCACGCGCCCCCGCGCCGCTCATTGCCGGCAAGATCGGCAAACACGCCGGCGCGGCTCGACGGGTCGCGCGCGACAACGCGGCGCAGGATATCGCGGGCCGGGCGGGTTGCGGCGCTCGATCCGCCGCCGTGCTCGACCACGACGACCACAGCATATTTCGGATTGTCGGCTGGTGCGTAACACATGAAGAGGCCGTGATCGCGCAGCCGCCAGGGCAGGTCGTCCTGGTCGCGAACGCCAGAGGCGCGTTCCTCCGCCGTGATGGAATACACCTGCGCCGTACCGGTCTTGCCGGCCATGGCGACGCCTTCGATGCCCAGCCCGCCCAGCGAATAGGACGTGCCGCCCGGTTCCTCGACCACGCCGCGAAGGCCGGCCCGCACGCGGGCCAATGCCGGTTCGGACACGCCGATATGCGGCGCCGGACGGGCCAGCGCATTGCGGTAGAGCGTCGGCTCGACAGCCCGGCCGGACGCGACGCGGGCCGTCATCACCGCCAGCTGAAGTGGCGACATCAGCACCGCGCCCTGCCCGATGCCGACATTATAGGTGTGGCCCGTCGTCCAGGGCTCGTTGCTGCGGGCGCGCAGCCAGGCCGGGTTCGGCATATTGCCCGAACGCACACCGGCAATGCCGATGTCGAACTGTTCTCCGACACCGAAACGGACCGCCATATTGTAGAGCCGGTCGATCCCCAGACGGTCGGCCATTTCATAGAAGAAGATATCGCACGACGTCTTCACCGCTTCGTGCAGATTGACGCGGCCGTGGCCGCGGCGGCGCCAGCAATGAAACTCGCGCCGGCCCAGCATGGTGGATCCACTGCAGAAAATCGTTTCGTTGGGATCGACCAGGCCATGTTCCAGCGCGGCCGCAGCCACCACGGCCTTGAAGGTCGAGCCGGGCGGGTAGGTTCCCATGATCGATTTGTGGAACAGGGGGTTATGGTCGTTGGCGCGCAGAGCTGAGTAATCGGCCGACGAGATGCCGCCGACGAACATGTTAGGATCGAAGCTGGGCGTGGACACAAGCGCAATGAGCTCGCCGGTATTCACGTCGATCACCACCGCAGACGCCGCCTCCTGGCCCAGCCGTTCATGGGCGTAGCGCTGGATATCGGCGTCGAGGGTCAGGACCACATCCCGGCCGGGCTGTGGCGCAGTGGACTGTTCGGGCAGTTCGCGGATCACCCGGCCGCGGGCATTCACCTCGGTCTTCAGCGCGCCGGCAGCCCCGCGCAGATCACGCTCGCGCGCGACCTCCACCCCGGTCTTGCCAACCCGGAAGCCGGGATGCAGCAACAACCCCTCCTCCTCGCGGGGGCTGGCGGCGATATCGTCCTCGTTTGCCGTCTGCACATAGCCGATGACATGGGCAAAGGCGGCTCCATAAGGATAGGACCTCACCTCACCGACATCTGGGCGCACACCGCCCAGATCCGGCGCATTGAGATTGATCGCCGAGAAAGTCTGCCAGTCCAGATCGTCCGCCACGGTCACCGGGCGATAGCGCGACTGGCGGCGCACCGCGCGCAGCACCCGCTCGCGATCGGCGTCGGACATCGGCATGAAGCGTGACAGCCGGTCCAGGGCAGCCCCGACATCGCCCGCCTGCTCGGGCACCAGAAGCACACGATAGCTGTCACGATTGTCGGCGACCGCGACACCGAAGCGGTCAAGGATACGCCCCCGCGACGGCGGCAGGAGATCGAAATTGAACTGATTGTCCTCGGACAACAGGCGATAACGCTCGCCTTCCAGCATCTGCAGCGAGTACAGGCGCGCGCCCAGCCCGATGAAGGCCAGCCCGCCAAGGCCTGACATGATGAGCGCCCGGCGGGTGAATTTCAGATCCTGTTCCTGGCGGTCAGCGCGCATCTTGCCTCGCGATCAGCCCCCGATGAACCCGGACCGGCCCGGGCGGCGATTACGCAGCGCCAGGAAGGCCAGAAGCGGGAACATCAGCATCGTGGCTGCCAGTTCGATGATCAAGAGCTGCAGGTCGGCCATCTGCTCCAGCGCAAAGCTCCCGGCGGCGAAAGCGATGCCGTGCGCCAGCAGGAGGGTTGCCCCGAACCGCAGCAGAACCGGCGGCAGATCGCGCGGCATGCCGTCCTCGCCGCGGAAGCGGCAGACCGCCAGCGCCACCAGATAGGAGAGAGCCCACACCCCCATCGGCGCACCGGTCAGGAGATCCTGGGCGAGACCGATGGCGAAGATCACGATCGGCGGCATGAAGTGCGGGCGCAAACCCGACCACAGGAAAATCACCATGAGCGGCCAGGTCGGCATGACCGATATTCCGTCGATCAGGCGCGTCGGAGCGGCCTGGGTGACCAAGGCGAGAAGGACGGTAAAAACGCATAGCGAGATAGAGAACCAGATGGAACTACGGTCCGTGGGCTTCCTCATGGCTGGGCCTCCGGGTCCGCGGTCGCGGCCTCTTCCGCTTCGCCGGCTGTGCTTTCAGCGCCGGTTACGGCATTTTCGGCGACCGGCGCCGCTGTCGCCGGGCCGGCCTCTTCGGGGTCGAGGAGTCCGGCTTCGTCGGCGCTGACCTCCTCGTCAGGCGGCGTCACCCGGCGGTAAGGCCACACCCAGACGAAGTCGATCGGCGCCTGATCCGAATAGAGCCGGACCCGCCATCCGCCCTCGCGCGTGGCCACCGCTTCACCAACGGGCAGGCCGCGCGGCAGGATGCCGTCATCGCCCGACGACACGATGCGGTCACCCGGCTGGATATCCGGCGCCCGGCCGACATACTCCAGACGCGGATAGGGCGAGTTGTCGCCGACAAGAATGGCCCGGGCATTGGACCGGTCGGCCATCACGGGGATCCGGCTGTTGAGGTCAGTCAGCAGCAGGACACGGGCCGAATGCCGGCCGGTCTCGTAGACCCGCCCGACGAGGCCGTAGAGATTGATGACCGGATAGCCATCCTCGATGCCCGACTGGGCGCCACGGCCGATCAGGCGGGCACGCACAAACGGCCCGCGCGGGTCGGCCACGGTCCAGGCGCCGATCCGGTCCTGGGTGGCGGGCGTGTCGACATTGAGAGCGTCTTCATAGATCTCAATCCGGTCGCGCTGGCGATAGGCGAGATCTTCCCAGTAGCGCGCCTCGATCAATTGCTGGCGCAGATCCGCGTTTTCCTGGGCAAGCTCGCCCTGCCGGCGGAAATAGGGACCGATATTCTTGATCGCCCGCAATGGCTGGGCCGCCAGCTCCAGCACGGGAGCGGTCAGATCGGTAAATCCGGCGCGGATCCGGGCAAATGTGTCGGATCGCGATTGCGGGCGATCGAAAGCGATCAGTGCGCAGGACAGGACAAGGAGCGCAATGAAAACGGTCCGCGAGAAACGGACACCCTGCTCGCCATCATGTCGTGTCGAGCGCCTCGTGGCCACCGCGACTCACTCCTTCTCCACCGGCAGGGGCGGAGGTTACACGGCTTCGGAGAGAATGGGGCGCCAAATCCGCAAGTCTTCGACGGCCTTGCCGCAACCCAGCACGACGCAGGACAAGGCCTCGTCGGCCAGGCTCACCGGCAGGCCGGTGCGTTCGCGCAGCTCGGTGTCGAGATTGCGCAGCAAGGCGCCGCCGCCCGTCAGCACGATCCCCTTGTCGACGATATCGGCCGCCAATTCCGGCGGCGTTGCCTCCAGGGCCTGTTTGACGGCTTCGACGATCTGCTCGACCGGCTCGGACAGGCTGTCCGCGATCATCGCTTCGGTGACAGCGATCTCGCGCGGCACGCCATTCATCAGGTCGCGGCCCTTGATGTCCAGCGACAGACCCTCGCCCTTCACCGGCGGCATGGCCGAACCGATTTCCTTCTTGATCCGCTCGGCCGAGGTCTCACCGATCAGAAGGTTCGCCGACCGGCGGATATAGTTGATGATCGCTTCGTCCATCTTGTCACCGCCGACGCGGACGGAGCGCGAATAGACGATGCCGGACAGCGACATCACGGCCACTTCCGTCGTGCCGCCACCGATATCGACGATCATCGAACCGGTCGGCTCGTCAATCGGCAGTCCGGCACCGACGGCAGCCGCCATCGGCTCGTCGATCAGATAGACCTTGCGGGCGCCGGCACCCAGAGCACTCTCATGGATGGCGCGGCGTTCAACGGCGGTTGCGCCGGACGGCACGCAGATCACCACCTGCGGCGACACCATCGCACGGCGATTGTGCACTTTCTGGATGAAGTGCTTGATCATTTCCTCGGCCACGTCGAAATCGGCAATCACGCCGTCGCGCATCGGGCGGATGGCTTCGACATTGCCCGGCGTCTTGCCCAGCATCAGCTTGGCCTCGGCGCCGACCGCCTGCACGTGCTTGCGTCCCTTCTCCACCTTGTAGGCGACCACGGAAGGTTCGTTCAGGACGACGCCGCGCCCCTTGACGTAGACGAGCGTGTTCGCGGTACCCAGGTCGATGGCAATATCCGCGGAGAGCAAACCGAAAAGGCTGTTGAGCATGAGCGTGGCGCGTTCAGACGTGTGGCGGCAAAGCCGCGGTGCAACTTGTTTTTCTTGTGCGATGGTCCGCGATAGATTGCAAGGGGCGCAACGGTGCGGGCGCACATGTCATGGCAGGTCTGCCTGCTATTCGGGCGTCGCTGCCTCGGTCTCGGCGGCCGGACCGGGCCGGTTCCGGCGCAGCCATTTGCGCGCGGCCAGCATGATGCCGAACCAGGCCCCGACGGCCCCGAACAGGGCCAGTCCGACCAGCACCCGGCCTTCGCCCAGCATGGCGAGAATCCCCTGCCCTGCAAGGCCGACCACGATGATCTTGGGGCCGGTTCCCAGGGCCGTGCCCAGCAGGAAGGCCCAATAGGGCGTACGGGCGATGCCGAAGCCCATATTGACGACAATGAAGGGCCCCGACGGCACCCAGCGCACCACCATGGACGCCACCAGCCCGTTGCGGCCGATGAAACTCGAGATCCGGTTGGCCCAGTCGCCGCCATAGCGCTTGAGAATGCGCGCGCCGAAGACGCGCCCCATCCAGAAATTCACCGATGCTGCCGTCAGGGTCGCGATCCAGGCGTACAACGCGCCGGTGACCGGACCGAAGGCGACAATGGCCGCGGCCATCAGTCCGAATTGCGGCGCGCCCAGGAAAGACAGGGCGATAAAGACGCCGATCGTGACCGGCAGGGCATACCAGCGGTCCTGTAGCGATCCGAACCAGCTTCCGGCCGCACCCGGCTCGATCTCCAGCACGAAACGTCCGATCAGGAAGATGATGGCGACCACGAAAAAAAGAGCCACCGACACGCCGACAGCCCGCGCCGCACGCGCATCCATACGCAGGATGAAATCGAAAATCCGGTTCATGCTCGACCGTTCCGTATGGCGCAGTTCGTCTGACAGGTCACAGGCCGGGCCGTGCGCAAATCAGTTGGAACCCGCCTCACCGTCGGACATTTCGGCGTCCATGTCGACGGCTTCGCCCGAAGCGATGGCCACCAGCTTGGCACGCTGGATGGCCAGCACGGCAAGCTGTTCGTCCAGGACCTTGAGAATGCCGCGGGCCTCATCCTGATCAACCCGGCCCGGCGAGCGCTCGGTCTCGCTCAGCGACTCCATCAGCGCGGAGATATTACGCGCATTGGAGCGACTGGCATCGCCGGCCAGTGCCAGCCAGTTGGCATCGTCCGCCTTCTCGATGGGCAGGAAAATCCCGCCCGCCAGCGCCGCCAGGTGCTGGGCCGCGGCCGTCGCGCCGTTTTCGGTCAGCGTGGCCATGCGGGTGTAGGAGATTTCATTGCTGGAATCCGGGTCCGCCAGCGCATAGACACGCGTGCGGCTCAGATCGAGCAATTCCATGACCTTCGGGATGCCGCCGACTTCCTCGAAGACGCGCGCCACCACTTCCTTGGGTTCACCATATCGCCGGACTTTGACCGGATTGAATGACATGTCCTGCCCCCGCAGTGAGAAACAACAATAGCCGCTTAATACAGCCCCATCGGCGGCTTGGCTATTTCGCGTCACCGTAGATGCGGCTGCGAAGCTCAGCGCCGGCGGCCTCGACCGGAAGCTCACGGTCGCGGGCGCGCTCTGACGTCATGGCCGCGCCGGCCTCATAAGTTTCAACCCAGCGCCTTGCAAAACTGCCATCCTCGATCGCCGCCATGGCGCGGTCGAAAGTGCGCCGGAGCTCCGGTCCCGCGATCGCATCCTCGATCTGGCGCGCGCCGAATTCCGCAGTGTCGGAGATCGCCTCGTACATGCCCGCAATCCCGCGCGCCTGGATCAGGTCGGCGAGATATTTGATCTCGTGGACGCAGTCGATATAGGCCATGCGCGGCGACACCCCGGCGGCGACCAGCCGGTCGAAACTGGCCTTGGCGAGAGCAACCATCCCGCCCACGAGAACGACCTGTTCGCCGAACAGGTCGGACACGGTTTCCTCGCGGAATGTTGTCGGGAAGATGCCGACTTCACCGGATCCGATGCCGGCGAGATAGGCCAGGGCAAGCTCGCGGGCGTGGCCGGAGGCATCCTGGTGCACCGCCCAGAAGCCGATCAGCCCCTTGCCCTTCTCGAATTCCTGGCGCACCGCCCCGCCCGGCCCCTTCGCCGCGGCCAGGATGACATCGGCATCGGCCGGCGGATCGATCAGCCCGTAATGGATCGAGAAACCGTGGCACAGGATCAGCGCCTGGCCGGGCTTGCGATGGGGGGCGATATGCCGGTCCCAGATCTGGCGATGCGCCTCGTCGGCGGCGAGCAGTGCGATGGCATCGGCCCAGCGCGCCGCCTCGTCCAGGCCGGTCACCTCGAACCCGTCCGCCTCGGCCTTGCTGCGCGACGGCGAGCCCTCCCGCAGCGCGATCCGGATATCCCGCACACCGCTGTCACGCAGGCAGAGCGCGTGCGACCGGCCATGATTGCCATAGCCCAGAATGGCCAGGCGGCATTTGCGGATCGGCTCAAGATCGATGTCTTTGGTATAGAGCGGGTCAGTCATCCTCGGGGGTGCTTTGCGAATCGGCTTCCGGTGCTTCGGGCCGATAGGACGGATCATTCGTCCCCATGTCCAGCAAACCGCGCCAATTCCCCGCATCGTCCTGCCGCCACACGGTGACATAGGTCCCGCGCCCGGCCGGTGCACTCGCGCGGTCGCCATCCGGGTGCAGCGACCACAGGCCCCAGGTGACACCGAAATCACCGCCCTCAGAGGCAAAACCTTCCAGCGGCTCCCAATGCAGCAGGATGCCCTCGGGCCAGGCGTCGAACGAACCGCGGATCTCGGCCGAACCGACCAGCGCGGCCGCCGTTCCGCGGATCAACCGCCCGTCGACATCGTCCATATAGACTTCGAAGGCCGGCCCGGGTCCGGTCTCGGCGGCCATGGCCGCGAAATCGCGGTCGGCCTGCAGGATGGCATCGACGGGCGTGCCCTGGGCCATCGCCGGCGTCGCCATCAGGGTCAGGGCCGTGATTGCGTTGATCATGGTGCCTGGATGCATGTCAGTCCCCCTCGTCCAGAATGCCGGCGAGTTCGGCCTGCGCCGCTGCCGGATCGAGCGAGACTATCCGCGGCCAGCTGGCCGTTTGATTACGGAACCATGTCAGTTGGCGTTTGGCATAGCGGCGGCTGTCACGCTTTGCCGTTTCGACCGCCGTGTGGAGATCGATCTCGCCGCGCAGGTAGGCAATCAGCGGCGGCACGCCCAGCGCCTTCATGGCGGGCAGATCCGGATCGAGATTGCGGGCCGCGAACGCTTCGACCTCGGCCAGCGCCCCGGCCTCCATCATCCCGTCGAAACGCCTGTCGATACGGTCGTAGAGCGCGGCCCGGTCCGGTTCGATAACGAGGCCGCGCCAGCTGCCCGGCGGCAGGAGCGGTTGTGTATCGGCCTGGAAATCCGAGAGGGCCCGGCCGGTCTCAAGGCCGACCTCCACCACGCGCAGCAGGCGCTGGCGATCGCCCTGCTCGATCCGCGCCTCGGCAACCGGATCCAGACGGCGCGCCTCATCGCGCAACGCTTCCATACCGCCCGCTTCGAACAGCGCCACAGCCTTCTCCCGGGCCGCCGGGCCGATCTCCGGCACAGGCGCCAGGCCAACCGTCAGTGTGTGGAAATAGAGCCCCGTACCGCCGACCAGAATGGGCGTGCGTCCGCGGGCCCGGATATCCGCGCAGGCGGCCAGAGCGGCTTCGGCCCATCGCCCCGCCGACCAACGCTCACCGGGGTCGGCCACGCCGAAGAGATGATGGGGAATACGCGCAGCGTCCTCGGGCGAAGGCCGCGCGGTGATCAGATGCAGACCGTCATAGATCTGCATGGAGTCTGCATTGACGATCTCGCCGTCCAGCCGCTCGGCCGCGGCAATGGCCAGGGCGGTCTTGCCCGCCGCCGTCGGTCCCGCGATCAGCAGGGCCCGCGATGTCACGGCCGGATGGAATGCAGCACGTACTGGCCGCCGCGATTGACCTGGAAGCGGATCGGACCGCCGGAATGGCCGGCAACGATCTCGCGGATATCGGCGATGGTCGCAACGCGGGTGAATTCCACTTCCTCGATCACATCGCCGGGACGGATCTTGCCGGCGGCATCGCTGGACGCGTCGACATCGGTGACCAGCACGCCCTGGGCGTCGGGATCGACGCGGTAGCGGCGGCGCGAAGGGGCATCGAGTGCGGCCAGCGTCATGCCGAGAACTTCATTGGCACTGCCCTGGGAGGGATTGACCACGCCGCCGGCGGAACCGCTGCCCGCCGTCGCATCTTCATCGCCCTCGCGCTCTAGTTCGCCGACCGTGATGTCCAGCGTCATGCGGCGATCGCGGCGGATGATCTCGACCTCGACCTCGCGGCCGATCTCGCTTTCCGCGACCATGCGCGGGAAGGTGCGGCTCTCGCGGACACGCTCACCGTCAAAGCTCAGGATCAGATCCCCCTGGCGCAGGCCGGCCGCCTCGCCCGGACCGTCTTCCTCGATGCGCGACACGATGGCGCCGTAAGGCGTTGTCAGGCCAAAGCTCTCGGCCAGTTCCGGAGTGACGCGATGCACGCTCACGCCCAGCCAGCCGCGGCGGGTTTCGCCGAATTCGATCAGCTGATCGACCACGCGGCGCGCCAGGTTGGACGGGATGGAGAGCGAGATGCCCACGCTGGCACCGGTCGGCGACAGGATCAGCGTGTTCACACCCACCACATTGCCCGCCATGTCGAACAGCGGACCGCCGGAATTGCCCGTATTGATGGCGACATCGGTCTGGATGTAGTCGTCATACTGACCGCCGGCATCGCGGCCGCGCGCCGAGACCACGCCGGCCGTCAGCGTGCCGCCCAGGCCGAAAGGATTGCCGATCGCGATCACCCAGTCGCCGACGCGCGCCGTGTCACTGTCGCCGAAATCGACATGCGGCAGCGCCTCGTTCACCTCCATGCGCAGGACGGCCAGGTCGGTGACAGGATCGATCCCCACGACTTCCGCCGCAAAGACACGCCCGTCAGGCAGGGCGACCTCGACCTCGTCGGCCCCGTCGATCACGTGGTTATTGGTCACCACCAGGCCTTCCGGGTCGATAATGAAGCCCGAACCGAGCGAGTTGGCGATACGCGGCGCATCGCCGAAAATGTCGTTGAAGCGCTCCAGCGGCGAGCCCTCGGGGAATTCCGGCAAGCCGTCTCCGCTGTCCAGGCGCTGGGCGGCCGAGATGTTTACCACGGCCGGAGACAGACGCTCGGCCAGATCGGCGAAACCATCAGGGGCCGGATGTGCCAGCACCGCCGGGGTGGCCAGAAGAACCAGGAAGACTACAAGAAAACGCCGCATTGCAAATATCCGTTCGATTTCGGGAACCGGAATACAGGACAAGGTGAATACCGCTTCGCGGCACCCCGCTGCAACCGCAGTGATGCAGGCGTAAGGTTCGCGGGGGCGCTCAGCGCACCGCCAAAGCAACGATGGCGACGCCGAGACACAAAGCCGTGAGCCCGGCCAGGCGAAGCTGGTCCGGGCTCATCGCGCCAATTCTGGCGATCACGTCTTTCATGGCGCCGGGGGCCAGGGCGTAGACCGCGCCTTCAAGCGCGATCGCCACCCCGAGCCCGGCGATCAGGACGGTCCACACTATTCGCCGGTTTCCGACCGGAAGTAGTTGAAGAACTCGCTGTCCGGCGGAATCACGATCGGCGTGCCGTCGCCCATCGCCTGCTGGTAGGCCAGCATCGAGCGATAGAAGGCGAAGAATTCCTCGTCGCGGCTGTAGGCCTCGGCGAAGATTTCGTTCCGGCGGGCATCGCCCTCACCGCGGATCCGTTCGGATTCGGCGCGCGCCTCAGCCTCGATGATCGCCGCCTGGCGATCGGCATTGGCGCGGATTTCGGCCGCCCGCTGCTCGCCTTCGGCGCGGATACGGGCCGCTTCCTGGTCACGTTCCGAGCGCATGCGCTGGAAGACGTTCTCGGCGATCTGTTGCGGCAGATCGGCCCGCAGGATGCGCACATCGATCACCTCGATGCCGAAGCTGCCGGTGCGCACCTGGTCTTCCACCGCGGTCTGCACCCGGTCCATCAGCTCGGCACGCTGGCCGGAGATGACTTCGGAGGACGGGATCGACGCGATGACGCCGCGCAGGCTGTCATCCATGATCTGCTGCAGACGAACGCGGGCGCCGCGCTCGTCGCGGAAGGTCTGGTAGAAGCGCAGCGGATCGGTGATGCGATAACGCAGGAAGGCGTCGACGATGAGACGCTCCTGGTCCGAGGCCAGGATTTCTTCCGGATCGAGATCGAGCTCGATATTGCGCTTGTCGAAGGTCAGAACCTCCATGATGAAGGGCGTCTTGAAGTGCAGACCCGGATCGGGCTCGCCGACCTCGTTGACCGCATCGACGGGCTCACCGAGGCGCAGGATCAGAGCCTGTTCGGTTTCCGAGACCGTGTAGACACTCTGCAGGCCGATGAAGACGGCAACCGCAAGAATGATAATGCCGAGCGTGCGGATCATTGATTGCCTCCTTGCGTACGGTTGCGGTTCTGGCCGAGTTCGTTGAGCGGCAGGTAGGGCACGGCCCCGGCCTGGTCATCAAGCACGATCAGGTCCGACCGGCGGAAGATTTCCTCGATCGTCTCCAGATACATGCGGCGCCGTGTGACATTCGGTGCCTGGCGGTACTGGTCATAGATCGCGACAAAGCGGTCGGCCTGGCCCTGGGCTTCGGCGATCACCGAGTCCCGGTAGGCCTGGGCCTGCTGGGTCACCTGGGCGGCGCGGCCGCGGGCCGCCGGGATCACGCTGTTGGCGTGGGCGGTGGCGTTGAGCTGGGCACGCTCGGCTTCCTGCTGGGCGACGTCCACGCCGCGGAAGGCGTCGATCACCCGCTCCGGCGGTTGGGCGTTGCGCAGGTTGACCTGCAGAACCTCGATGCCGGCATTGTACTCGTTCAGCGTTTCCTGCAGCAGCGCCCGCGTCCGGTGGGACACCTCGGTCCGGCCTTCGGTGATGATGAATTGCAGGTCCGACGTACCGACCACTTCGCGCATGGCGCTTTCGGCAACAGCACGCACGGTCGCTTCCGGATCGCGCACATTGAACAGGTAATCGCGAACACCGTCGGGATAGCTCAGATCGACACGCCACTGCACCGCAAAGTCGATGTCGACGATATTCTCGTCACGGGTGAGCATCTGGCCTTCATTGCCCTGGCCGATGGTGATCGTGTTGGTCGTCGTCACTTCCGGCAGCGTCACCGTCTCGATCGGCGTGGGCAGCTTGAAGTGGAAACCCGGCGAGGAGGTCCGGGAATACTCGCCGAAGCGCAGCACGACGCCGGCCTGGTTCGGGCCGACCTGGTACCAGCCGGAACCCGGCATGATGAACCAGACGCCGACGATCACCAGCAGTATGAAACCGAAGCCGAAGGCGCTGGCGCCACCGCCACCCTTCTTGCCGCCGCCGTTGCCGCCGCTGCCGCCGCCGAACAGGCCGCGCAGCTTGCGCTGCATGTCGCGAACAACCTCGTCCAGATCGGGGCCTTCATCGCCGCCGCCCTGGGGGCGGCGTCCGCCCCACGGGTTCTGGTTGTTGTTATTTCCTCCGCCGGAGCCCCAAGGGCCTCCGCCGCCTCCACCCTGATTGTCGTTCCACGGCATGGGCTGGATCGATCCTCTTGCTAGTCTTGTGCTCTACATGAACGTATGCGCGCCGGCGTTCAAGAGCATGCAAGCGGGACACGCAGACGCAGCGTCCCTCATTTTCGCGCGTATCAGATGCGATCCAGGCGCCGGAAAACGAAGGCGTGGTCGTCACCCTCACCCGCAGGATGGACCTCGCGACGGACCTCCGTCCAGACGGATTCGTCGATCTCGGGGAAGCGGGTATCGCCGTCCGGCGCTGCATCCACGTCGGTCAGGTAGAGCCGGTCGGCCAGCTCCAGCGCAGCCATGTAGATCTGCGCGCCGCCGATGACACAGACCTCGTCGACGCGGTCCTCGTCGGCCCGGGAAAAGGCCGCCGCCAGCGCATCGCCGAGATTGCCGGCCACCGTCGCGCCGTCGGCCTGATAGCCGGACTGGCGGGTGATGACGATGTTGAGCCGTCCCGGCAGCGGCCGCCGCGGCAGGCTTTCCCAGGTCTTGCGCCCCATGATCACCGGCTTGCCGCGCGTCGTGTCGCGGAACAGCTTCATGTCGGACGACAGACGCCAGGGCAGATCGCCATCGGCACCGATCACACCATTACGGCCGCGCGCCGCGACCAGGCAGACTTTAGGAAGGATCGTGCCGGTCATGCCGATACCGGCTTGTCCAGCCAGCTGAGCCATTTTTCCTGCACCGCCGCGTCCAGGTCGACGCCTTCGGAGCGCGCCAGCAGAAGCAGCATGCCCAGCGCATCGGCCATTTCCCGGCGCAGCGCGGCGCGGGCCTCATCGTCGGCCGGTCGGCGCGACCGGCCGGTCGCATCGAGATAGGCCTGGGTCAGCTCGCCCATTTCTTCCTGCAGCTTGAGCAGATACCAGTCGCCCGACCGGTCGATGCCGTAATTGCGGGCATAGATATCGGAGACCTGTGCGATCTGCGCGCCCAGATCGGTCAGCGGGCCGGACATGCCGCCTCCTAAACCGCGACCGGCGCTGCGATGCGCGGGTGCGGGTCGTAACCGTCCAGGGTGATGTCGTCGTATTCGAAGGCGAAGAGGTCCTTTGCCTCCGGATTGAGCGACAGGCGCGGCAATGGACGCGGCGTGCGTGACAGCTGTTCTTCCACCTGGTCCATATGGTTGGAATAGATGTGGGCGTCGCCGAATGTGTGGATGTACTCGCCCGGCTCCAGCCCGCAGACCTGCGCCACCATGGCGGTGAGCAGGGCATAGGAGGCGATGTTGAACGGCACGCCCAGGAACATGTCGGCCGAGCGCTGGTAGAGCTGGCAGGAGAGTTTCCCGTTGGCGACATTGAACTGGTAGAGCGTGTGGCAGGGCGGCAGCGCCATGTTCGGCACATCGGCCGGATTCCAGCCGGACACGATCAGCCGGCGCGAGGACGGATTGTTGCGGATCTGTTCGAGGATATTGGACAACTGGTCGATCTCGGTGCCGTCCGGCCCTTCCCAGCGGCGCCACTGCTTGCCGTAGACCGGCCCCAGATCGCCGTTCTCGTCGGCCCACTCGTCCCAGATCGTCACGCCGCGTTCCTGCAGCCAGCGCACATTCGTCTCGCCGCGCAGGAACCACAGCAGCTCGATCGCGATCGACTTGAAGTGCACCTTCTTGGTGGTCAGAAGCGGAAAGCCTTCCGACAGGTCGCAGCGCAATTGCCGGCCGAAGACAGCCCGCGTCCCCACGCCGGTGCGGTCGTGTTGTTCGGCGCCCGTCTCGAGGATGTCGCGCAGAAGATCGAGATAGGCACGCTCCACGGCCGAACCGGGCAGGCTGCCCTCGCCCACCGCTTCCGGCCGGCTATCCGCAAAGGCCAGGTCCGCCATGAATTCCTCCTGCGATCCGCGCAATTCGACTGATTCGAACCTTGCAAGTCTAGCCGCTTGAAGCACGCCCGTGAGCCTGCCTGCAGCGCAGCGCCGGGGAAAACCGGCCAAGCCCCAAGACTTCCGGCCGCTTCGCTGCCTGCGGGCCCGCAACGCTTTCGAGCACGCAACTGGCGGGGCTGTGGCGGCCGCCTGGCGGGCTCATGACGCAAGGCAGGCGTGGCGCACCCGCTGCCGGTCTGGTCAATCCCGCTCATCGGATTACAACAGGCCTCAAGGAGAAAGACATGGCTTTCAAGGCAGACGCAGCGAAGATCAAGCGCTGGCGCGAAGAGCGGCACTGGTCGCAGGAACATCTGGCAGAGCTGGCCGGGATCGGGCTTCGCACCGTGCAGCGGATCGAGAATGGCGAACAGGCCTCCCGCGACTCCCTCACCGCCCTCGCCGCGGCCTTCCAGGTCGATGCCCTGGCGCTGTGCGTCGACCCGGAGGAGGAAGCCGCCCGCACGATACGGACCAAGAACGCCAGGGTGACGGCTGGGTTGCGGCTCTCTTTGTGGATCCACCTGGCCGGCTACGTGCTCGGCATGATCATTTTCACCGGCATCAATATCGGCACCGGCTCATCCGTCATGCTGTGGGCCACGATCTGGTGGACGGTGGGGGCCGCTGCTCATATTGCCACCACCGTCATTGTCGAAGTCGTGACCCGTTTCCAGAACCAGCCCGCGGTCAGCTGAAGCGGCAGGCGGCCCCTCCCGACAACGTGCTGGCAGGAATGATCCGGCAGCACGTTGTTTCCGGCTTGCCACGACACCGTGTTGCGATAGCCTACCGGGCGGAACAATCGGGGAACACCCCCGCAACGGAGGACTATCGACATGCTGGGTTACGTGACACTGGGGACGAATGACCTGCCCCGCGCAGCCGCTTTCTATGACAAGCTCTGCGCCGAATTCGGCGCCGGCCGCTTCATGGAAGAAGACACCTTTATCGCCTGGGGCACGGCTAATGGCGGCTGCGGCATCGCCCTGACCAAGCCGTTCGACGGCAATACCGCCACGGTCGGCAATGGCGTGATGGCCGCCTTCCAGGCCAGGGACCGCGCCCAGGTCGACAAGGTCTACAAGCTTGCCATCGAACTGGGCGCCCAGGATGAGGGTCCGGCCGGCCCGCGCGGTGAAAGCGGCTTCTATGCCGGCTATTTCCGCGACCCGGACGGCAACAAGCTGAATGTGTTCACGATGGGCTGACGCTTGTCGGGGCGGCTGCAGGCCTGAACCGTAACCGCAGCCGCCCCTTCAACTCGCCACATTTCCTGCCTATATTCCTCAGCGTCGGCTTGCCGACTATGGCGATAAACGCGCTCGTAATAACCGGACCGGACCCGGGGGCAGTACCCGGCGGCTCCACCATATCCTTCTTCGCGCCACCTTCAGCAAGTGGGCGGAATGGCATGGGGCCGAAACAGGATCGACGGACGGGTAAAGGGGATTGCTTTCGCCCGGGTGAGGCCCGTTACAGGCTCGCTTATGAAAGTTGCCAACGACAACTTTGCTGAAGAGGTCGCTCTCGCTGCGTAATGCAGCGCGGGTAATCTCGCCTTAAAGTCCTGGACCCTTTAGCCGGTCCAGGCGGGGCTCGGAGGCGCCTGGCAACAGAAGCCTCCACTCATCCCCATGCGGATATTCCGGCGCAGCGGGCCGGCGGCCGATTAGGCTGCCTTTCACCACACCGCTCCCCTTCTGCAGTCAAGCCGCCGATATCCGTTGACCTGCCCCCGGCTTGGGGTACCCTTTTTTCGACAGGGAGATCGGGGGAGATCGACATGGCCAAGGACCTGATGCGCTATGATCTGATGGCGCAGGACGCGCTTCGCGGCGTGGTCCGTCAGGCTCTGCTGAAAGCGGCCGGCCCTGACGGGCTGCCGGGACAGCATCATTTCTACATCACCTTCCGCACCCAGGCACCGGGGGTGGATATCGATCCGACCCTGCTTGAAAAATATCCCGAAGAGATGACGATCGTGCTGGAACACCAGTTCTGGGACCTCGACGTCACCGAGACGGGTTTCGAGGTGACGCTGAAATTCTCCGGCGTACCGAAATATCTGAAAATGCCCTACTCGGCGATTTCGCGCTTCCACGACCCCAGCGTCGGATTTCATCTGCAGTTCGAACAGGACCCGGCGGAGGACGAAACCGACGCCGCACCGGTCGAGACGCCCAGGTCGGCCGCCGGTGGCAAGACCGGCAAGGACGAGAAGAAGACCCCCGGCGGCGACGGCGCCGAAGTCGTCTCGCTGGACAGTTTCCGCAAGAAGTGATGTCCGGTCCCGACCTGGTCGCCCCGGATCTGGCCGGTACACCGCGCGAACCGATGACGGCGGACCAGATCCGCGATTATCTCGGCCAGCGCGGCAACCACCCCTACGCGTCCAAACTCCTGGGCTTCCGGCTGGCCGACTTCTCGATCGAGGAGCGCTGGCTGGAGGCGGACTTCCATCCCACACAGCAACTCGCCAATCTGCGCAACTCCGTGCAGGGCGGTATCGTCACCGCCATGCTCGACGAGGTAATGTCGCTGGCCGTGCTGGTGTCCGAGCGTTTCATGTGCGGCGTGCCGACACTGGAGATCAAGACCAGCTTCTTTGCCCCCCTGCCCGTCGAGCCCTGCCGGGCCCGCGGTGTCGCCACCAAGATCGGCGGCCGGGTGGCTTTCATGGAAGGCACGATCTGGACCCCGTCCGGCGAAATCGCCGCCCGCTCCAGCGCCACCTGCCAGGTCCGGCGGGTCAAGGCGGCCGGATAAGTTCCGGCATTTCCCCTTTCCCATCACGCCCCGCTTCCCCCGGCCTTGTGCCGGGGCCCGGCAGAGCCTGCATCTGAAACGCCGCCAGACCCCGGAATGAATCCGGGGAAAGCATCAGCGCTCTCTTTCTTCCCCACTGCGTGGGGAAGTGGGCCGCGGCGTCAGCCGCGGGTCGAAGGGGCCGGCGCGTGAGCGCCGGGAGGCAGTGGAGCGTGTCTCAAACACACCGCCGCTGACGCGGCGCCCCTCCGTCTCGCCGCCTTGCGGCGATCCACCTCCCCATGGAATGGGGAGGAAAGGCGTGTCAGCACAAAACCCTCCACGGGCTTGCGCCCTGGAGATATGAGAGGGGTGCGGGATGCACGGCGGACATCGTGTCCGATTTGAAGTGTTGGTGGTGATGCCCGAGGCATCCCGCACGCGGAGATTTACCCGGATCCCTTGCGGGACC
>JAZAHA010000045.1:0-23539 GCA_036231565.1 Pseudomonadota bacterium | reverse complement strand
TTATCGAAAGAGGTAAAGAGTTTCGCCAGATGGCGAGGAGAGATCGGACGAAAGCCAACGGAAGGATACCGCGGTGATGTCGGCGTTTGTGGCAGAACCCCTCCCGCATAACACCCCGAAGGCCCGCGCGAAGCGTTAACTGCCATGTCGCGCCGTCCGACACTACACGCCCCCAGGGGCAACAGAATTGGGCAAGCCTTGTCCCCTCGCTGGTGTGGGGGTCGGGGTTGCCGCTCATCAAGCCGGGCTCTGCCGTAGCACCAGCGCAACCCGGCGCCCTTAGATGGCGGTGCCCAATACCTATATGTGGCAGCTATCGCTGCTCCGTTTCCTCGGCTAAGGCCTGCGGGCCGGGAGAGTGATATGCGCTGGTTGATTTCATGGATGCTCTACTACGCCGGATGCGTAGCGTGCTGGGCGTTCGAGCGTCTTGACGGCGGCATCGACGAAAGCTGGCTCGCGTCTTGGCTCTTCGAGCTGTATCAGGATCTCATGTATCGCGCCTGCGTCGTGCAGGGCGAAGGTCCGGGGCCGTGGCACACGGTCAACGTATCGGCGGATGCTGACATGACCGCCACTGAAACCATCTAGGACATTCCTGTCCTCTAATCCCCCAATACCGGCTTAACTGGACATTCCTGTCCTGTAATGCCTCAGGGGTGATACATTATGCAGCCCACCGCCCCCGCTTGTGGTGGTCCGGTATCCCCATCTTCCGGCGCCATGCCGCGCGCTTTCTGGCGTAGAGCCACTGCTTGATGCGGTTCAGGATGCGGGTCATGCGGCTTCCTGCTGCGCCTCAATGGCCTTCACGTTGCGCACGTCGCGGCCCCACTCACCAAATTCCGGATGATAGAGAATGCCGGTGATCGTCAACCGGGCACGGTAGCCTCCCGCATGATGATGCAGGTTGTTGCCAGCAAGGGTGTTGAAGCCCTCCACAGTAGCACCGTTGTATTCCTTGCCGAGCAATTGCTTGTGGTGGAAATGACCGATCAGCCAGTGGCAGTGTTCCGCCTCCCCCCAATCCTCGCGCCTGTCAACCGCCATCACGCCGGGCAGGTCAGCGGGCTTGCATCCATGGCCGTGGTGGGCGCCTAGCAGGTTCTTCCCGTAGCGCAGATACCAGAACACATGCGGGCGAAGCTGGCACGTCACGCGGGGCTCGTTTCGATACCATGCGTACACATAGGCGCACAGCGCGGCGCTGGCCTCCGGGTCGTGGTTTCCTTCAAGGCCGACATACTCGACCTCTTCGGCTCGATCCAGTGCGCGATCGATCATGTAGATCGTGGTTTCGCAGGCCGCCGCAAGGATCTCGTTATATGTTCCCGCCGGGTCCATCACATGCCCTGATTTAGGCGTTCGGTTCTTGCTGCAATTGCTGTCGAAGAAGTCCCCCAGGTTCAGAATGACGGCTCTCTTGCAGGCCGGGGCCGCGGCCATAAGCGCATCAATCCCGCCGCGGTGCCGGTCGGATGCCGTCTGCAGATCGTAGGTGTCTCCCGTGTCTCCGGCCCATGCGTATAGCCCGAAATGCGCGTCTCCGATTGGCACGACATAAAGCAGATCGTCCGCCTCTTCGGTGTAGGTCCGCGGGCTAGCTGCAGGAAGGCCGGACATTCCGCCCAGAAGCTCGCCAAAGATGTCGCTCCAGTCCTTATCGCCGGGGCTCTGGCGCTCCCACGTCTGCAGCACCTCCCCTGCCGCATTACGCTGGACAGTGACCTTGCCCATGACATTTCCGGGCGCCACGCCAGACACGAAATGACCCGGAGCGTACCCGGCTCTCGCTGCCGCGCGGGCCGCAACATCCCGCGCCCTCCTGATCTCTCGATCAGAGCACCCGCACGCCCGAGCAGCGGCGGCCTGTTTGCCGTGCTTCAACCACGCTTCCAGCCTCTCGCGTTGAAGCGGTGTGTTCGCATAGTCCAGCAGCTTCGCATCAAACGGCGCGTCCGTCATGGGCCGCTCCTATGTCAGTTGTCGGGGGATTGTGTAGCGACAAGGGCGGACACATCCGCGAGCGTATCGCGGCAGTCTCGCCATGCGTCTTCACCGCGCAGCATGTAGACGGCAAGGTCTACGTCACTCGCGGTCTGGTCCGGCGGCTGCGGGTAATCCGAGCACGTCAGAAGGCTGGGCGGGATCACCAGCCGGGGCCGTATCACCCGCTCGACGCTGCTGCAGGATACCAAGAGCGCGGCTGACAGCAGGACTGGCAGCGCAATTGAAAGTCTCGGGCTCATCGCGGATCGCCTCTTCATCTTCACGCTGCCGGGTGTTTTGCGCCGCTCTGGCGCTGGCGCGGGCCTCTGCAGCCGTCAGGGCTTGCTGTGTGCGCTTCGTTTCCGCTTCGGCTGTGATCTGAGCATCTTCTGCCGCAAGCCTCGCCTCTCGCTCTCGTTCGCGCGCTCGATCAGCAAAAAACCACAGAACGCAAAAGCAAACGGCGAGAGCCAGTAAAGCCCCCGCCACTCCTGTCATGATCTTGCCCCACAGGGTGGAGAGCAGGGCCGTCACGGCAGCCCCCACGTCACAGGCGAGCCGGGCCCGCCTGCCTGCGTCTTCACCTCGCGCCGGAAGCGGGGGTCGAAGCTGATATGCGTGATATTCCGGCTCGGCTCATAGATGAGCTGGTCGAACGTCAGGACGCTTGTTTCTATGGCCCGGCACACCTCCAGAGGCGACATTTCCGGATGCGAGAAGTCGGCAGCATATCCAAGTGCATGCGCCGATGTGGGGACGCCGCCGACTGCCGCATTGACACGCGGGGAGCGATAGCCTGACGTGATCGTCAGCGGCACATCGCCAAGGAGCCGGCGCACCTGCTCAAGGCCACACGCCAGCGCTCGCAGGTTGGCCTTATGGCGCGGCTCCGGCATGTTCGAGATGCCAAGGCGCCGCGCAGTGTCGGAGCGGGTAAACTCGCCCAGCGAGAAATGACGGCTAAGCACTGGCGGCCCCCTGGATCTTCTCAACCATCCGGGCCGACACGTCCAAGCCGATCACGGCAGCCAGAACCCATCCCAGCGCAGCGGGAAGGAAGTGACCGGTAAAGCCGCCAACCCATACCGATCCGGCAAGGGCCGTTGCGCACATGATCGACGCATACGGGCGGCGGAAATTGCGCATGAAGCAAATGAACTGGTCTCGGGTCATCAGTTGCCTCCTAGTCGTTCGTCGAGAATGGTTTCAATCCGCACCAGCCGCTCGCGGATTTCCTGCGAGCCGGTGACTTGGCTTTCCAGCGTGTTGACGCGCTCGTTGATGGACGCACCCCACCAGATGACGGACGCAGTTTGCGCGATGAGGGCCACAATCAGGGCCAGAGGTACGCGCTTATCGAGGTGCCAGCCTTGCAGGGGGCCGCCTTCTTGTTCTGGCATAGCGTATCCGTTGGATTTCAGAGGGAAGATTCCACTAGCCCCGGTGGCGAGGTGTGGTAGCTTGCGGGCATGGAACACCCGCAACCGTTCGAACCCGAACACATCAAAGCAAAGCGCCTGATGCGGCGCTACATGGGATGGCTCGGCTTCGCCGTATTCATGGGCGTGTTTGTGCTAGGGCGGGCCCTGTGGGTTGCTATTGAGGCTGGGTGGCCAGCGAACTAGCGCCAGCGGCCAATCCGGGGATTGCGGGCCGCATCAGCGTCCGGCGAACCTGTTCCGCAGCCGCTCTGCCCTGTTCACGCTCTACCTGCGCTACAATCTGGTCGATCATGCGCTGGCTAAGACGCTGCGTACCCATGTCCACAATGGCCTGATCCCGTGCCCGCGCAGTACCTCCACGCACGGCGTCTAGAGCCATGCCGCCAACACGGCCAGCAGCGCTTAGCGGCCGCCCGCCTGTGATATCTCCGATGAGGTCGCTACCAGCTGCCACTGCGTCCATTTCACGCGGTGTGGACTGTGAGCCGGTCGAGGGGCGAATAAACCGGGCATTGTTCACCCGGTCGCTTTCATTCTGCAGGGATTGGATAAAGGCGTTGAAGTCGCCGTCTGTGTCGAATGCCTGACGGAGCCGCGAGCGCTGGTCTGCATTGCCGATGATGGCGTCCACGACATTGCGACCATCCCGAACACGTGAAGCCCGCTCACGCACGGCACGCACAGCGCCGATACGGAACATCTCCCGCTCACTATCGGACATGCGAGCGGCGAGGTCTGCCACATCTTCGGCGTCACCGCGCAGGATGTTGCGGCCCGCGTCAAGAGCATCAAGAAGCTCGCTCTCTCCCGCATAGGCGTTGCGAGCGGCCTGATGCGCGCCCGGATAAGCATCATCGATTAGATCTCGCAACCGGCCCTGAAGCGCTGTCAGATCCCCACGGCGAGTAAGGTCTCCACTTCTCTTGGCCGCCCGGATCTGCTCGCCCAGCGTTGCATAAACGCGCTGAAGGTCTCCCGGCCGCACCTGGCCATCAAGACGCAATTCCACGTTCTCGCGTGCCATAGCAGATGCGCGGGCCCGCCTTGCTTCTCGTGCAAATGTGGGGTTCTGGAACAGCTCATCAAGTTGCTGGCTGATTCGCGCTTCAGCGCTTTGGGTGTGCCCATAACCCGCCCGGATTCCGCGTCTGATCGGCGGAAGCTGCCTGAACTGATGATACAGCGGTTCCGCAACTGCTACTCTACGGCTGATAACCTCCTCAACCGCTCGATTAAAGTTGTCGCTGTCAGAGATAGCCGACGCAATACGATCCGCCACGCGATCCGCCTGCGAACTGATGCGTTGTTGCGCGAATTGTTCGGCCTGCTGCGATCCGGGTCCAGCCTGACCGGCGGCGCGGCGCATCTCGCGGCGAACCGTATCCCCGCCAACGTCCGCAAGCGTCACATCATCGAAGCCGCTACTCAGTGCTTGCTGCATGTTGCGGCGCGCTGCATCCGGGCTAATGCCGTCATCGCTGAAGGCTTTCGCCAGACGCTCGCCAGCCCGGCGGCGAGCTTGGTCTTGTCCGCCACCAAACAGGCCGCGAACGCGATTTGTGGCATAGCGGCCCAAGCGCTGCGTGCCCGCGCCAAGCCTATCAAGAGTGCCCGCCGTGCCCGCGCCAGCCAGAGCGCCGAACGCGGCATTGCCCGCGCGCTCCTCCAGAGTGTCGCCAGAACCCGCACCCGCAACACCGCCATAGACGGCGCCGGCCGTCATCGCGCTGCGCAAGCCTGCACCGCCGAACGGGGCAAGCGGTAGGGTTGCGCCCATTTCGTAAATGCCGGTCTGGATCGGGGCTTCACGGCGGTTGAAGGCAACGCGGTCCTGCTCTTCTTGCGCTGCCGCTTGACCGTCAAGGCCGCGCGCGCGGGCGCTCAGGCCGACAAGCTCGTCAGAGAAATTGAAGGCCTGCGCCATACCGCGCGGAGAGAACATAGAGGCATACGGCAAGTCACGAGCGTATTGCGTTCCCTGCTGCTGCCTCGCGGGGTCGCGCTGTGCCCTCTGCGCTTGTTCTTCCTGTCGAGTGACATAGCCGCGCGGATCGCTGTCTGTAGGGATCATGTCCGACGCGGATTGCTGTGGCGCAGATCCGGTCCTGCGAATTTCTTGAGCTAGCCGAGTTGCCGCTTGCGTGTCACCGGCCGCATGCGCCGCTCGCAATGCCCGTTCGAGGCGCGAAGTGTCTTGCATGGCTTACTCCGGGGCGTAGCGGTCCAGCAGATCGTCAATGTTGCCCTGATCCGCCCCGCGGCTTTCACGCGGCGACCAGGAGAAGATATTTTCGGGGTTCAGCTGCTCGCGTTCTACCATGCTCTCATAGAAGCCGCGTTGGCGCTGGAAGGCATCACGGTCGCGCCGCTCAAGATCCCGCAGGGCCGCGATAAGCTCTTGGCGCACCTGCGGACCAAGGCGGGTTCCGCCCTCCGCAAGGCGGCGGCCCGAATTCTGCCATTGCTCAATCGTGGACTGCGCAGAACTCGTCAGGTTGACTTCGCCCTCGCGCGCCACCGATCCCGGATCAAGCGCCTTGGTGAAGGCCACGACAAGCTGCAGGTCCCCAACGGCATTGTTCTGCGCATACGCGGTTTCCGCCACATCGTATTGGCGCAGAAGGTCCTGATAGTCGTTCGCCACATCGCCGTATTCGCCACGGATCGTGTCTTCGCGGTCGCGTGTTGCGGTGCCTGCTTGACGCTGCGCGTCCATGTCGGCGCGCTGATTGTCAGCCGCACGGTCTCCGATCTGGCTGTCAATGTTTCGCGTATCGAGCGCCAGCCGATCACGTGCCAATGCATCGCCCGTTTGGCGCGAGCGGATTTGGTCGCGGGTGTCGGCCATGCCAAGGCGGGTTTCATCCGCCCCAAGGGTCTCGCCCTGGATCTCAAAGCCGCCGGGGCCCTGACGATAAGCCTGCCCGCTGTCGATATCGTAGGTGTCCGCAGTGTAGGATTCACCGGACATCGGGTTGTAACGGGTCTGGCCGCCGGAAAGCGTGGAGGCCTCCATATTGCCCAGATAGGTTCCGACGAAAGTTTCCGGGTCCAGCATCGCCGCATTCATCATCGCACGGTTGCCGGGCGCGATCTCGTTCGCTAATTGAATGGCGCGGTTGGTCATGCCTTTCTGCTGCGCGTTTTCCGCCCGCGCCTCTTGCTGGGTCGCGCTGGTTTCTGCGCGCATCATCTGGTGGCGCTGCCAAGGCGTCGTGTCCCCACCAAGCGCGGCCAAAGCCATAACGAGCCTGTCTCCCGTTGGGGCGGCCTGCCGGTTTTCTCGCAGCATCTCACCAGCCCTGCCAAAGAGGCTGCGACGCTGCGGAGCGCCGGAAAGAGCCGCCTTCGCCTCATCACGCTCTCGCCCACTGGCAAAGGGGTTGCTCACAGACGGCAGCGCACTAGCGCCGAACAAACCATAGCGCATATCCGCCCTCCTAGTTCAGCTTGGAATAATCGACTTGCAGGAAGCCGCTTTCGTGTTCGATCACTGCGTCCGGATCGCTCTCTGCAATCTCCTGCGCGATCACGCCGCGGTAGCGCTCGGGCTTGCCGATGTACGAGAAGTCCACCCAGCGGCGGCGCTTGTCGTCATATCCCACCGTTTCGATGCCCTCTTTCAGCCGGGCATCGGAGAAGAGAATTGCGCCAGCCTGCCCAGCTTGCCCGAGGGTTTGTAGCGCAGACGGAGAATTAGTCGTCGTGCTTGTGCCGGTACCCGTCGAGTGCTGCCCTGCCATCGCCCCGAACGGCTGCGAGCCTTGCAGCATAGCGATAAGCTGCGCCAGCGTCGGCGCCGCATTGCGGGCGTCCTGCTCGATGTCGCGTTGCTGTTCTCCCAGCTGCGCCAGAAGGCCGATATTGGCACGGTCTTCCGAGCCCACCGTTGCGCCAAGATCGCCCAACAGGCCCGCGCTTTGCAGCATCCGCGCTAGCGCTGCGTCCTGCTGTCCGGCGTTGAACTGACTCATATTGTTCAAGGCGTCCGCGTTGCGGAAATTCGCATCCGTATCGGCGCCAAATTGGGCGAGGCCGAACTGATTGCGCTGCCCGGCATTGAACTGACCGGCACTGTCAGACCGGCCAGCATAATCAAGTGCGGAGCGGTTCGCTGCGTCAGCGTTAAAGCGGCTCATGTCATTGAGCGCGCTCATATTAGCCAACGTCATCGTGTCGCCCCGGCCAGCCGCGTCCAGATAGGCCCGGTTGCGAGCGTCCATGTTCGCCACGCCCATCGCATCCGACCGGCCCACATAGTCAAGCGCTGACCTGTTCGCTGCATCTGCCGAGAATTGGCCCGCCGTGTCAGACCGGCCCGCATAATCAAGCGCGGAACGGTTCGCTGCATCGGCTGAGAATTGATCAGCCACATCCGACCGGCCAGCATAATCAAGCGCCGAACGGTTCGCTGCGTCCATATTGGCCAAGCCGAATTGGTTTGTGGCCGCCTGGTTGCGCGCAGCAAAATCATTCTTCGCGTCCATATTGGCCAGCAAACCGGCATTACGCGCATCTGCTCCAAAGGCCGCCGCCTGATTGAGGGCATCCATATTGGCCAGCCCGAACTGGTTCTGCGCCGCCGCATCGGTAAGGGCAGCCTGCCCCTGCAGATTGAAATTCGCTGCGTTGGCATCCTGACGACGGCCCACATCCTGATTGGCAAGATCGGCAGCCGCATTGAACCCGTCCGCGCGCAGGCCGCCCAGGGTCGACCCAAGGGCGCGCGCAAACTCACCTTCGGTTTGCGCTTCGCGCACCCCGTAGCGCGAAGATCCGAACGCCCCGGAGCCAGCCGCATTGGCAGCGTTGGCCGCCCGAACACGTCCAAACTGATCCTGAAGATCGGCTGCGGTCGAACCCACCACGTCAGACAGGTACGGGTTCATGAAGCGATCAATGTCCGCCTGCTCGATCTGGGCCGCGTTCATAGTCGGCAGATCGCCTACACCCACAGCCTGACCTGTTGAGGCATTGTAGCCGCTGAGCGATGCCAGGGAAGGATCGCCAAGCAACGAAGCCTGACCCCGTTCGACGGCTGCCGGACCTGAAGCGTTGACGGCCTGCGCGGCTGCCGGACCTGAAGCGTTGACGGCCTGCGCCGTTGCCGGACCTGAAGTCTCCCCTTGTGCAATGGGGGCCAAGGCGCCCGCCGCCCCAAGTGCGGCTTGACCCCGCTCTACACCCGCCGGACCTGATGCGTCATAACCAGCTGCCGGACCCAGAATACCCGGCTGCGACATGGCCACACTGCCCACCGTGTTCGGGCCCGCCATGCCAGCGTTGGCAGCCAGCAGGCCAGCGCCAGCAAACATCGTGTTAGGATCGGGGCTTGCCAGCGTTCCTGCGTCAGCGACTTGGAAGCGGTCAGCGGTCGTGGGCGCCGCAATATTGCCCGCCTGCGTGCCACCCGGTGCCATTGGCAGAGCGGCCGGCCCCTTATCCATCACCGGCTTTTTCACAGCCCCGCCTGAAAGCATGCCGAGAGGCAGACTTGTCGAACCCATCATTCGATTGGCCAGCCCGCCCGCTGCCGAGAAAGCCGAGTTCTGTAACGATGACGGTCCCGCGACGAAATCAGTCGGGTCGGTGCTTCGCAGGTTATTGATCATGTCCTGCAGGCCGTAGACACCCTGCTGAAGAACCGGGTCAGGCCTCGGTGTGACGGTCTGCGTCTGCTGCGTCGTCGTCTTCTGCTTTGACTTGCCCATTAAATATCCTTCCCGACCGTCACGGATTCTTCTTCAAAGCCGCTGTCCCGAAGCGCTCGCGCCCATCCGCGGCGCCCGTCCACAGTCATGCGAGACGCGCCCTGCCGCCGGGCCCATGCCTCGGCTTGCGGCATAATTTCGTCGATCAATTCGGTGAGACTCCCGGCCCCCAGCCAGCCATGCGCTGTGATGCGGCCGTGGCGGCCGTAGAGCTTGGCCACTAGCAGCGCGTTTTCACTCGTCAGCAGAACTGATCGGCCCTCGACGATTTCCGTCAGAACCTCTTCGAGCGTGTAGCCCTCTTTGGACTGATTGATTGCTGACTGGATAAGCTCGGCCGCCCGCGCAGGCGTCACCGACGCCCCCGCACGGTCATGTCCATATTTATCCGGCCCAGCCGGAAGCGGCACGGCGCAGCGCTGCCATACAGCTTGACCCGTGCGATACGTCCCGTCGCGCGGAAGTCCACCTTGTCTCGGCTGACCGTCAAGTCATAAGGCCCATGCGTCGTCTCATCGCCCTGGGGATATGCCTTGGTGATGATTTCAAGCCGGGCAAGGCCTTGTTGATCCTCAACGTCCGGGCGGATGCCCCTGAACATCAGGTGGTGATCGCTTTCGTCGACATAGACATCGCCGCTTTCAGCAGACCAATCGATGCTGTCGCCATTCGCAGACGCGCCGCGCTCGTGATAGTAAACATTCCCGCCGCCATCGACCCCGACCGGCGATGGCCCGGCGCCTGCGTCGCAGAACGCGGTTCGCGCCAACTCCCCTGCAGACCACGCTGCATCATCAAGCTGGAAGCTGACATAGCGGCTGTTTTCGTTTCCGTCGCGGCTATCGGGATAGAAGAACCAGATTTCCCGGAACTGAGAGACAGACGAGGCATAGACCTTTGCTTGTTGAACAAAGGCAAGATTGGCCCGCACGGTCTGCTCTACCGGCGTTGAAATCCGCGTCGGTACGCCACCCGCCGGACATGTCCAGAACCCACCGTCAGGGCTCATCCAGAAGGCCGAGCCTTCGAACACCACGCAAGCATTCGGGCCGATCAGGCCGCAATTCGTACCCAGTCGGGTAAATTGATAAGTCTGGTCCGGCGCGCCGAGATACTCCTGAAACCAGATTTCGTTCGTCGTCCAGATGAACGCGCCATAGGCGCTTTCCTTAACGCCTATGATGGCTCCGGAACCCTCCAGCACGTATTCGCCTGCATTGTTGCTGGAGAGAGATGCCCAGGCGTTCAAATCCTCGAAATCACACCAGCGGATCGCGCGAGGATTGAACGTATTTGTCGCCTCTTCACTACAGCCGTAAGCGATGACGTGACGCCGGTTCATCGGAACCGAAATCGCCTGCACCTCGTCCGGGGCGTTCAGCTCGACAATGCGAATCTCATCCACCGAGCCGACGAAATCTGTGTCCCCTCTGGCCCCGACATCTGCAGACGCATTGGCGGCGCGGAATTGCAGCGTCACCGTGCCGCTGGCCGCGGTTGAAGCCGTGCCCGCATTGCCACCGCCAAAGGCTGAAATGCTGCCCGCAGAGCGGTTCGAGAAATCCGCCTCGACGCGGTACCATTTACCTGCCGTCAGGCCGTAGGAAGCGCGCTTGAGATCGCTATCGCCAGATTGAGAGCCATCGCAGTCCACCTGGTCATTGGCCGCGTCCATCGACCAGCCGGTGCCGCGCGTCCACACCGCGTCGAGGGCCGTGTTATCGGCATAGGCTGAGAAATCATCTTCAACCTCGGTCGTCGCCCCAAGGCTGACCGCCGCCGCGCTCGTATCGTTCGCCCACTGGTAGACCGTCCCGCCCGAGGGGGTGGCCAGAAGGGTTTGACCGTAGGGCGCAAACGACCATGTGCGGGCCACATAATCCGCTGTGGACGGGCTGGAATATGTGCCTGTCGAATATGCGCCGGTGCCATAGCCTTGGCCCCCGGTGGAATCTTCCAGTCCGGCGGCAAGCCCCGAAGGGGTAATGTCGAACAAGTCCCCGCCGACAATAGCGTAAAGGTTCGAGTGTGTGCCGAGTGCGATATTCAGCCGGTCGTTGTTGTCTCGCCACGGCAGGATGCCGCGGCACTTGCCCGTCAGCGTCGATGACGTGATAGCCTCCCATCCGCCGATGACCTGCGGTCGGCCACGGTAAAAGCGCACCTTGTTGACCGCCGTCCAGCCGCCTTGGCGCACCTTGAACCCTGTATCGTCAAGGACCAGTCCCGGCGCGAACTCAAGCGCGGCGCGCATCGGTCAGGCCTTTATGATATAGTTGAGAACGATGGCGGGCGGGGTTGCAGCTGAGTTGACTGTGCCGCCTGCATAACCGCCGTTTTCGGCCACCGTGATGCCGTCAAATGCGATTGTGTCTGCGACCGCGCTGCCCGTGCCAACCGGGGTGACTGCGGCGTTACGGGCGATAGCGCGGCGGTCCGAGCCTCCTGTTGCCCCAAGCGTAGTGCCATCAGGGTTCTGCGCCGTCCCGCTAATCGACGTGTTGTTGAGCCGCCCCGCGGCCGCCCCGCCCATGTCGTCCTTGCCGAAAACGGCACGGCCGCGCATGTCCGGCAGATTGAAGGTCGTGGAACCATCGCCAACGCCATACGTCGTGCCGATCGACGAAAAAAGAGCAGCGTAATCGGTGCGCGATATGGCCTGACCGTAGCAAAGCAGCCAGCCGGCCGGAGCGACCGACCCGGCATATGGCATAACGGCGCCTGCGGGCACCGCCGAAAAGAGCGCAGATGCAGCAACCATTAGAGCGCCTTCCAGTCCGAATTGAGATAGACGAAGATGAACCGGCGCGGCCCCAAGTCGGCGGTAAAGTCTTCGCTGGCGCCTTCAATCGTTTCGCCGTTCCGGCCCACGGTGAGATTGTTGGCGGGCGCATCGCTTGATGTGTCCGCAATGACATAATCCATCTCCTGCGGACTGGCGGGCAGTGTCAGCGTGAACGCACCGCCGGACAGGTCGCAGTAATAGGGCTGAGCGTTCGCCACAGCTTGCGTGGTCGAGGTAATCCGCGTTCCGGCGATCTGACGAACCCAGTTGGCATCCGTGCCGTCCGAAACAATCGCCGCGCCGCGCGTGCTTGAGCCCTGCGACGGCAGATTGCCGCCGGACAGGTCCAGTAAGGCCGCATCCATCTGCGCCTTGTTGACCGCGTCCGTGTTCGCCGTGCCGGTCGCAAGATCCGTGACCCTGTTTGAGCCCACGGAGAAGTTGCCATTGACCCGGCGCGTCTCCAGTCGCACCACATCCGTCCCGTCGCAGTAAATCGGGATGATTTCGCCCGCATAGACCGTCGCATCAACGCCGGAACAAGCGATGGTCTGGCTGTAGCTCGACGCGTTCCAGATCAGATAAGAGCGCTCATACCCGCCCAGCGTCAGCGTATAGCTGCCATCAGAGCCAGCCGCGATCTTCTGGACAAAATCGCTGCCGTTGGTCTGCGTGTAATTCGTGTAGGTCAGCGAAACATTGCCGGTGAGCGTGTGGCTCGTCAGGCCGTGGCCTGCTGCTTCCAGCATTTTCAGCGCGGTATTCAGGCGGGTGTCGCCCCAGGTGTTCAGGTTCTCACCCGCAGCCTGAAGCTCCGCCAGCACCGAAGGCGAGGCAGTTGAAGGCATCAATCAGACTCCGTGCTAAAGGGTCGCGTTCGTGTCGAGCCGCCGCCAGTTCGTACCGTCGCTGTAGGCCATGCCCGGCGTGGACGAGCCCACGTCAGAGACGCGCACAATGCAGTCTTCCCACTGACCGGCAGGCGGAAGCGCCGCGGCATTGGCAAACACCGGCACACGTACCGGCCGCTGCGGGTTATCAATCGCCGCGAAGAGCTGGCGAAGCTGGCGTACAAGCGCTTGCGCCCAGACCGGCGCGTCCGGCGGAATGCGAACCGTCACGGCGTGGTCGCTTCCATGAGCATGGTCGCGCTGTCGCCGTAAGCCTCGCGGCCTTCCGCATTCAACCGCTTCATGGCGTCTTCAAACTTGGTGCGATACTTGCGCTCATTCTCGGTGTCATCGTGCCAGCCAAAGCCATGCGCCAGAGCGCCGAAAAGATAGACCTGCGGATATCCCGCCAAGACCCAATTCGACGTGTTGTCATCGGCCAAAGCCGGGATCGTCCGGTAGTAGTGACAGATCGTGTCCGTGTCGGCAGAGGGTGTGGGGAAGCAACGAAAACTATCCCCGTCGACCGCAAACGCCTCCGGGTTTCCTCCCGCGCCAGCCCCCGCCAGAAGCTCGCTCATCCGATCAAGAGAGACACTCTCCAGATCGTAACCAGGGCTGCCAGACAGGCGGAGCGTGCGGGCTGACCTGTAGCCCTCCGGCAAACTTGCCAGCCCGGTACTGGCGAACGTGACCGTCGCATAGGCTGTATTCTGTCTCGCCCGGATCGTGGTGTTCATGTCGGCTTCCGCCAGAGCGATGAAGTCCACGATTTGTGTGGTCGCATTGCTCAGACTCAGCCAATCCGCTACAGATGCTTGCAGCTCAGCGTAGGAAGACAGTGCCATCAGGTCAGCCTCCCCGGAGCGGTGCGCAGATACCGGTAATCGCTGTCATCCAACTTGCGCAGGATCAGCTTGTTCACCTTGTCCTGAAAATCCGGATCGTTCGGCTCAAGGCCTGCCTCGGCAATCCACTTGTAGAGCGTCAGATACGGCACGCTTCCAGCCCGGCGCATCTCCCGAGAGGGGGAATAGCCGTCATTGTGGTTTGCAAGCACCTTGTTCCGCTCCAGCACGGCGCCCACGTCCTGCGCAGACAGGATTTCGCCGCCCCCATTACCGTCATCACGCCAATATCGCTTGATGCCCGGAACCTTGGAGGTGCCGAAGTCGCGCCAATCAGGCATTGATAATCTCTGCGAAGCCACGCGCCTGCAGCGTCTCGCCGACAGGCACATCTACTGTCAGAATGTCGCCCCGGCCAGCCTTCTCGAACGCCCTGCGCCCGGTGTGAACCTTGCCGTCGCCCATCGGAAGAATACGAACCTTGACCTTGCGCGGCTGATAGGCCGGCTCTTCGTCCAGGTCTGCCGCGGCCTTCTTCGCCTTGTCCAGGCGCTCGCGGATTTCTTCATCCTTCCAGCCCTTGAAGATTTGCTTGCCGGTCACTTCTTCGTATTCAGCGGCGAGGGCCGCACGATCTTCGCTCATAACTGTCTCCAGAAACGACGAAGGGCGGCCACTCAGGACCGCCCTTTCGTCAAGTGATATGCGCTGCGACCTACGACAGGTCAGCAATCACGCCATGGGCCTTCTCGTTGAGAACGGCCAGACAACCCTCATGGGTCATCAAGAAGCGCTCACTGTCGCCCGTCTTGGCCAGCGCCTTGGTCTTCCAGCCGTCCAGCACCCGCCACTCGACCATGCCCGGCGTGACGAACAGAGCGTCACGGGTCAGGCCATACGGGTGCGGAACGATCTGCACCGCGCCGAAGTCCGACACGTACACATCAGCCGCGGCGTGAATGACGGCTTGTTCCTGCCCCTTCACGTCACGGCGGATGTCCGCAATGCCGGTGAAGGCAGAGAAGGCCTGCTTGTGCGCCGCCGAAACGAAACACACAGTCGGCTTGGCGCCATTGTTGAACGCCGCAGCCATGATGCTCTTGACCTGCGCTTCGGTGAAGGTGCGCTGCGTGCCGTTCGATGCAGCATCAACCACACCGCCGGTATTCCAGCCACCGGCCGAACCGCCAACGCCACGGTCGTCGTTCGTCTCGATCCACGAGAGCATGCCAGCCGTCTTACGCGGGTTGGAGCCGCTTTCGTTCTGGCTGGCATAGTTGCCGATGATCCGCGCCTCGATATCGCGGCGAACCTCGATACCCTTCAGCGCCTTCTGGCGGGCCATTTCCGACTTGCGGCCTGCCAGATCGACCTTTTCCTGAGTACGGGAAACGCCGCCCGTCTCATCGAAGATCTGACAGTAGACGCCAACCCGCGTAGTGCGGTTCGGAGCGTCCAGCGTGCCAACGTCGTTACCTTCAAGGGCCGCATTGTCCGCGTTCGGGGAACGCAGGGTTTCCGTCTGCCACTCTTCCAAGCGGGCCTTGGCCTTGCCTTTGCGGATGAGCGAATAGAACGGGGTTTCTTCAGGAACGACACGATGAATCACATCGTCCAGGCTTTCACGCTGACCAACGGAGTTTACCGTGGTCTCAAGATTGGTAGGGGCTGCCATTGCCCGTCTCCTTAATCCTCAATGGCAAGGATCGCGGCCGTAGCGTCATCCACGCTCCCGGTTGTCCCGAGGCGCTTCATGGCTTTGGTGCGAACCTGTGCCTTCCTTGGGGTGGTTTTCGCCTGCGCCCCCGGCTTCACGGCCTTGGGTGCGGGCTTCGGAGTGGGTTTGGCGGTCGTCTTCGGCTGCGCTTGAAGCTCGCGGTACCGCATGGCGTCATATGCCAAGCCCAATTCGTCAGCGCTGGCCCATTTCAGGGCCTCCTTGTCCACCCCTTGGTCGGTGAGGAACTTCGCCAGCTTCTGGCGACGCTCTGCACCCTTTTCGGGGTCGGCAAGGTCAGGGGCGACTTCCGGCAACCGGGCCTGCTCACGCTGCAGGAATTCGCGGTGGCTTTGCGCCTCCGCGGCCTGCTGGGCCTGAGTGGTCTGTTGCAGGATGTGCTGGTCCCGCTCGTATTGCGCCTTGAGTTGGTTGTACTGCTGAGGGTCAAGCTGCTGGGCCGCTTTCTCCCAGTCCATTCCCTCCCAACGGTTCGCGAATTGCGCTTTCGCATTCTTGGCGATCTGGCCGAAAACCTCAGCGTATTGCTCGATCTCCGATGAGCGCTGGTCTGCGAGTTTGCGCGCCTCTGCGGCTTCGTTGAGTTTTTGAGCCGTCGCGCGGTCCCGCTCATTCTCCCGCGCTGACACAATTTCTTGCGTCTTGCGGTCGAGTGTGGAGAACCACTCTTTCGACTCCTTGTCCCAAGAATGAGGCGGCTGGATGGGCGGTTCTTCCGCTTCCGCTTCGTCCTCGTCGTCGGTCTCGGCGGTGGCCTCCTCGTCGGGGTCCGCCTCTCCGTCCTCGGCCGTGGGATCGGCTTCGGATTCTTCTGCCACCTCATCGGTGGTGTTCTCTTCGGTGCCTTCGTCCTCGTCTTCCGGGCGCACGTCATCAAACGCAGCGATTTCATTTGTCGCAGCGTCGATATCGAGCACACCGTCAGACGCAGGTCCGTCAACCGGCTGCGCGTCGTCCATGTGTGTTTCCTTCAGTCGAGAATTCTGCGCACGTCCTCTTCGTGCGCGGCCAGGTCCGCATTCGCTGCGGCCGTCATGAGAAGGCTTTTCACCTTCTCAAGAACCTGGAGGCCCACCGCCACGCGGTAAGCCCCGTCCTGATTGGTCACTTCCTGCAGCTGGCCGACATAGGCGTCATGGACCGCCTCAAATGCGGCCTCCAGCTCGGCATATTCCCGCTTAGCCTCAAAGCCGCGGCGTCTTTCTTCGTCCGTCATCCGACCTGCCCGCCCATGCGAACGCCTTGCAGATTTACGGCCTGGTCACGCGAGCGCATCTGCGCCTCAATGTCCTGCTCTCGGATTTTCAGCTGGGCTTCCAGATCGGCCTTGTAACGCTCAAGCTCTGTCTTGCTCTGGATCTTCATGATTTCGGTCTGCATCTGCCCTTGCTGCTTGACCATCTCTGCCTGCGCCGGGTCTTCCTGCTGTGCCGGTTGCGCCATCTGCTGTTGCGCTTCCGGGCTCGGCTCCGTCCACACCGCGTCAACCGCCTTGATGCCCAACCGCTCCATGTAGCGCTTGCCGAACTCGTAGAAGTTCTGCGGCGTGACATAGGGCCCCGCCAACGGATTGCCGGACACGCCCGCCTGCAGCTCAAGAACCTGCTGCATCACGCCGCCCATTTCGCGGAAGGCTGCAAGCTCCTCCAGCCGGCCGCCCGAGCCCACGCCGATGTCAATCGTCATGTCCTTGCGGCGGCGCCAGCTTGCGGGCTGGATCGGAACCCACTTGCCTTTCAGCTTCACTGTCTCAGTCTCGGTCGCGTGGTTGCGAAGCATGTCGTGCAGGCCCAGGAACAGATCCTTGACGCCCGTCTCGGCAAACACACGCGCAATCATGCGGACACGCTTCTGCGCTGCCGACATAAGCTGCTGAGCGCCCGCCGCCGTGTCGTGCAGCGTGTCTGGATTCAGGCCCTGCGCATTGCGCACAATCCCGGAGCGCTGTTCTCCCATCGTGGCCACGTATTCCAGTGCGCCCTGCACATCAAAGGACAGCGAACCCGCACTAATCGGCCTGATCGCATCGCCCGTCTTTGACCGAACCGGACGGCCCGGCGTGTTGTTGATGAGGTCCGAAATCGTGAACTCATTCGCGCGATCCATGGCGACTTCGGAGCGCTGATTGAGGGCAAAATACCCGCTATCCAGCATCAGGCGAAGCAGGGCCGTCTTGATCCGCTGGACCTCGACCATCAGGTCAGCCAGAGAGCGGCCAAACAGGCGGTGCGTCTGCGGATATGGCGTGATTGCCGCAAACGGAACGCAGTCCACGCGTTCGATATCGAGAATGACCGTCTCATCCCCGCTTGCAAGCACCTTGTAGTGTTCCGGCTTGCCGTCCTCGTCATAATCGACGCGGATATAGTGCTCGATCACCTCCACCTGGCGAAGGATGTTCGGCTCGCCCTCTTCGTCCGTCTCTCCGGCCGTGTCGCGGGCGTATTCAATCTCCTCGGTATGATCGCTTTCATAGCTGGGCAGCTTTGCCAGCGTGTCCTTGTCGTACCCCTGCTCGATCAGGTCTTGCACACGAACACGGGAGCGATGCGCGACGTAAGTGGCATCAGCCAGACGCACAGTGTCACGGCCCACCATCAGATCAACCGGATCAACCGCCTCAAAGCACGCCTTGCCGCCACCCTCACGCTGCGAAATCGTCACGGTGAACATCGGCCCCATGGCAGGGTCCGGCTCACCTTCCTCGATATCCGCGATCTGGTAGCCGCTTGCAGGGTCTTCCGACCCTATGACCATTTCCTGCAGGCGCAGCTGGTTCACGCCCTCAATGATCTGCTCTTCGTACTGGTAGTCTTCCCACCACCATTTCCAGACACCCAGCTTGACCTGCAGCGCATCCTTGAACGCCGTGTAAAGCTGGAACCAGCCCGCATTCTGCTCGTATACGACGTGGTTGATATGGTCGCTTTCCTGGCTGGCCGCCTCTTCATCCTCCGGCCCGACAGGCGAGAACGTCGCCACATCATCCGAAGCGGTGAAGATCTCGATCAGGTCCGGAAGAACCGTCTCAATCGCGTCCGATACATCCGAGCTGGTGGCCTTCGAACGGTTGGGAAGCGCTTTAACATCGGGCATTTCGCCCTTGTAGTAGTTCAGCGCCTGCTCGCGCTGCGCGTACAGCTCCTCGTCATGCTCATAACCGACAGAGTTCCGGCGCTCATCAGAGCACAGGCGGCGGAAGAAATCGTGGTCAAATTCTTCCATCAAGCGCCCCCCGGAAAGCGTCATAATCGTACACCCGCTTGGGCGAGGCCGTCGTCACAGACCGCGTGCCGTGAGCCAGCACGGCCACCCGAGCGGAAAGGCATGTACTGCGGCACATCGCTATGCCGGATGGGCGCATAACGTTTGCAATCCCGATGAAGGCCGCGCAGGCGTTGTCTGCATCGTCTGGCAGCGGGAACACATGTTTCTCACCGTCAGCCCACGCCTCGATCCAATGCGCCATCAAACGGCTCCGAAATCGTCCATGGAAAGCGTCTCGGCCACAGCGCGGCGAGGATTGCCCCACGAATCCCGATAGGCTTGCGCCAGATACCGGAACGCATCCGCATAATGGCTTGACCAGTCATGCAGCGGGCGGGGGCGAAGAACTTTCCGTTTTTCGTCAAACTCTGCACGATAGTGACGCAGCGCTCGAAGGCCTTCTGCACACTTCGTGCTGTCAAAGTAGCATCGCGGCAAAATCATGCGCGCGCCATTGATCCCGTCTTCAACACGGGCAATCGGCAGGACCCGGCAATCAAGGCCCAGGGCGCGCAACGTCTCCAGTCGCGTCCGTCCGCTGGTCAGTTCCTTGTGCTCCGCATCGTGCGGCAGCCAGTGCTCTGCGTAGTTATACCGGCCGCGCTTGCCCTCCTTGAGCACCGCGGCGTAGTGATCGAGCCCGACACCGGATGCCTCATAGCAATCAATCAGCCTGATTTCCCGGCCCGTGACCTGTACGAACCAAATCGCCGTTGAATCTCCGATGCCCAAGTCCCAAGCCGTGTAAACCGGTAAGGCGGGATCGTGCGGGACATTACCAATGCGCTTTTCATCGTCCGCTTCGGAGAGCAGCTTGGCGTAGTAGGCGCCCACCACAGCCGCATCAAAGGCGCATTCGAACTCCTGGCGATATTGGTCCTCGCTCATTTCCGCGCGGGCAGCTGCCAGCTCTTCCGCGTCAATCAACCCGGTCTCACTCGCCTTCAGGCGCATGTGGAACCAATCGTCTGACGCCTTGGCGCGCTCGCATACATCGTAAAAAGCGTTCTCGCCCTTCGGCGTGCCGATGAACACTGCCCAGCCCTTGCGATCAGCGAGAGCCGGGCGGATCACCTCCACCCATGCGCGCGGGTCCATGTCGCCATACTCATCAAGCACAACGCCGTCGAGATAGATCCCGCGCATCCGGTCGTAGTTGTCAGCCCCATACAGCCGCACCCGCGCACCGTTGGGATAGTCAATCCTCAGTTCGCTTTCGTTGAACGTCACGCCCGGCACAGGGGCCGCCGCTTCCTTGGCGTAGTTCCACGCCACGTCCTTCGCTTGCGCATAGAACGGTGCGACATAGGCAAAGCGGGCACTCTTCTTCGAGGTCGAGAGCGCGGCGCGGTTCACATCGTGGATACACGCCACCGTCTTGCCAGCCCGGCGATGGGCTACAATCGCGGCAAAGCGCTCGTCTCTGTCATGGAAGGGGCGGAATTGTTCGCGAGGGCAGTAGTCAATTACGACTTCCACTTTACGACAATCTCGCCGTTCTCACCGCCGCCACCAACCTCAACCGCTTTCAGGTCAGGCAACACCTTGTTTAGCAAAGCCTTTGCCGCGCTGACTTGCGTCGGGTCTGCGGCCACTTCACCCATCGCAATCTTGTGCATCCGGTTGACAAGCTGCGAGGCTTGGATTTTCGCCCTCACCTCGTCTTGATGCTGCTTGCGAATGCGGGACGCCATGACTTACGCACCGCCCATATAGCGCCATTGCAGAACGATCTGGCCCGAAACCACCGCTGCGGCATCGCCACCTGCAGCCCACCCATCAGCGACGTTGAGGTAGACCGAATGGCTGTCAGCCGGCGCAATGACCAGCTGCGTACCGACAGTAGCGTCCTCTGCCGTGCCATCGCAGTCCGTGAAGGTTTGGCCAGTCAGGATGTTCTCGAAAGCTGCAGTGCCGCTCAGGACAGCAACCGCGCCGCTGCCGATCGTCGTGCCCAAGCCTACGTCCGGCGTGTCTGCCGTGATGTTGCCTTCGGTCTGCGTGATGGCCACGCCGTAAAGGCGCGCAGAATCCACGATCACAGAACCGGCCGGGAAGTCATAGACCTTCAGCCCCACCGCCAGAACGGCGCCGCCCGCGATAGCTGGAAGCACAGCGCTCGATCCTTCGAACGTCAGAATGGTGGTGTGTTGGTATTTGTCGCCGAATTCCTCGACCCGGCAAGGCGCCGCCACGACGCCAAGATTGCCCTGCAGAAAGGCGTTGTTGCGAGCCATGTCGGCCTCCTACTTGGTTATAATTGACACAATCCAAGCCTCATCGCGCGGATAAGGCAGGGTGTGGGTGCGCTCGTTCCCGGTCAGCAACGGGCGTGAATTGGCATCAGCAGTCACGCCAACGCCGATATCGTAACGAATGTCGGTGTCCACGCTCTCGACCGTCACCGTCAGGCAGGTGGGGGACAGCGTGACAGTTTGAGCCGTCGCGGTCGGAGCGATCTTGTGACCGCCCGCACCGTCTGACATACCGTCGCGATCAGCGACGGCAAGGGCGCGCTCACGCATCAACTGAATAGTCTCGTGGACCCAGGCTTCAGCCATTATTCAGGCTCCTCGGTTTGGGGCCACTCTTCTGCGGCCACTTCGCGCTGTGTGAGCGCGGACAGATAATCATGATGCGCGGCATGCGCCGGATCACTCAGGACCGCGACAGGCAGCGCCCATTCAATGCCAGAAGCCAGCGGAACAGGCTCAAGCGATGAATGCGGGCCGGTCGAGCCGCGAACAACATCGGCCTGTGTCTCGGTCAGGATGATATGGATCATGCTGACGCCCACCCGGTCAGCAGGGCGTCATCCGCAGCGTGGATGTCTACCCATTCGGCGGCAGTGAAAGAACGGCCAGCACGGAAGATGGAGATTTGGGCGTTTGAGAATTGACGAACGCCTAGTGTCAGGTCGTTCTGCGCCAGAATTGCTACAGTCCCATTGGCAGGCGCCGAGGAGGCATCGGTGTCCGAGCTGTCTTGCGCACCGTTGACATTAAGCTGAATTGCCGAGGCGCCGGACCGGTTAATACCGAGAAGACCGGTAGTTGTGGACAGAGCCACCTCGTTGTTGCTAAAGCCACCATTCGGCCCAGCCTGCGAGAGTTCCGAAACGTCAGAGCCGCGTCCGATAAATGCAGACACATCAAGGCCTGCATAGGCCGCCGCCGCGTTGCTCCCCGCGCTCCGAACCCACAACCCCATGCTGGCGCTGTTCTGCGTATACTGCACCCCATCCGTGGACGGGTTATAGTTAGAGTTGATGTAGCTAGACGACCCGTTCCCGGTATACCCTTCACCCGGCGTATGCGTTGCCCCGTTGTTCGTCATCAACGTGGCTGGAGAATTGAACCAGCGCAGCGCGTCCGTCGCGTTGTCGAGGAACAGGAGCGACAGGACATCATGTCCGCCCCAGGTATTCGTTCCGTTCGTCAGCCCGGACTTGAGGTTGGAAATGTACGTGTCCAGCAGGGCCAGCTTGGCATCCGAATACGTGCCGGACATTGCGGCTGCGAACGCCTCACCCTCGGCGTTCGTCCAGCTGAAACCGCCACCACCGCCAGCAGATGCAGCAGACGACATGCCCAGGGTGGACATCTGACCAAGCACACCGAGACGGCCAAACACCATGTTTGCCTCCGTCTCAGCTCATAGGGGATGCGCGACCGCTTCACGGCGCTGTTTGGTCACGACCGGGAGTGTCGCCGGGGGCCGCGCAAACGCAAAAACGGCGCAAAGCCTAAGCCCGCGCCGCAGTAGTTCCAGTTTGAATTTCTGACATCGTACTCGATATGGTGGGCCAGTCAACCCTTAATCGCTATTGGTTGTGCTTTATGCCGCCCTTTCCGTAGGAATGCGAAAGAACATCGCCAACGCATCCGCGCCGCGCTCCAAGTCAGCAACCGAACCCATGACGCATTGGAAGCTGTAGAGATTGGCAACCGCCCTGTGCGCCCGCGCGCCAGCATCAAGAAGCGCGCTGTCTGCCGCCTCATACCGAGCCTTCACCCGGCGATCACGCTCCTCTGTGTCCGCCTCTTCACTGCCAAGAAACAGGGGATCGTCATATTGCGCTGTGATGCGCTGGTGTCCCCACCCTGCCGCCCGGCGAAGCGAGCAATACCGGGAAATCGCCTCGCGCTGGTAGTTGGCCAGGGGGACATAATTCAACGGATCGGCAATCTCACCGCCGTCAACTGCTCGCTTCTTTCTGGCCATCTCCGGCGTCGGGTCTATGCGGTCTGCCTCCCGGCGGACATCTGCAGCATCACGCTGCGGGCGGCCGTTCGGTTCGCGCTTGCCAATCTTCCGGGGGCGGCCTCTGCTTCCCTTACCCATTGTCATCCTCCGGGCTAAAGTCGTCATCCCCGTGCGAGGTGTAATTCTGCGCTTCTGTCAGCATCACCGAGTGCACAAAGCCCGGAAGCGACCAAAGCGGTATCGCCTGACCAGTGTCCCAAGCGGCGCACGCGTTCCCGCCCTTGCAGATGCCGACAATCACATACCCCGCCACGTCCGCTCTTTCGGATATAGCTTTCGCTGATGCCAACATCTCGGAGCGCATCGTTTTCCGGGCTCTTCGCTTCGCCGTGTTGCGGTGCACAGATAGGTTTGCAACCTTACCCATTGTGGATGTCCTTTGATGTGGCATCTGCAGGGTCATGCAGACAGTAACCGACCTGATTACATTGTGAGCATTCATGGGGATCAAATGGGCGGTAGCATATGAAGTGGTAGGCCTCCGCTTCGCTCGGCTGCGTGTCCTCGCTTGCGCTGCGGGCCGCAAACTGTGACGCATCAGCGCTGTCTAGCATGTCCGCTATGGCCTTCAGGTCGCTTCTGCGGAGGCAAAACGGGCCGTCG
>JAZAHA010000044.1:0-2800 GCA_036231565.1 Pseudomonadota bacterium | reverse complement strand
ATTCCCCTTATCCCGCTGCGTCTTGCCCCATTCGATGGGTTCGACCGATTTCTCCAGCAACCGATAGCGGTTAACAAGGTCCGCTATGTCGGCGAACCGGTCTGCGTTGTCATTGCCCGGGACCGCTATCTGGCGGAGGACGCCCTAGAACTGATCGAGGTCGATTTTGAACCGCTGCCAGCTATCACCAGCGTCGAGCAGGCGGCTGATGGCGAGATCGTGGTTCACGAGGAAGCGGGCGAGAACATGGCGACGCGCTACACCGTTGCGCGGGGTGATATTGCGGCAAGCTTCGCCGGGGCGGCCTATACGCGCCGCGAGCGCTTCCAGACCAATCGACACGGCGCGGTGCCGCTGGAAACAAGGGGACTGATCGCCGATTTTGATGATGAGAAACCCCTGCTGCGCCTGTATGGCGCCACCAAGGTCAATTTTTTCAATCGCCGACACTTGGCTGCCGCGCTCGGCCTAGCGGAAAAAGCCGTTGAATTGATCGAAACCGATGTGGGAGGCGGTTTTGGGGCGCGCGGCGAGCTCTATCCGGAAGATTATCTGGTACCCATTGCCAGCCGGCGGACGGGGTGCCCGGTGAAATGGATCGAGGACCGCGGTGAAAACCTGATGGCCATGAACCATTCCCGCGATATTGTCTGCGAGCTTGAGATCGCGGCGACGGAGGACGGACGCATCCTCGGGATGCGCGGCATTGTGCAGGGAGACATGGGCGCCTATGTGCGAACCAATGGTGGGACCGTGGCGTCGAAAGGGGCCCAGTACCTGCCAGGTCCGTATCGAATTCCAGCCATTTCCTGCGAAGTCCAGTTTCTGATCACCAACAAAACCCCGGTCGGGACGTTTCGCGGACCGGGGCGGTTCGAAACGAACTTCTGCCGAGAGCGGTTGCTCGACTTGATGGCGGGCGACCTCGGGATTGACCCGGCGGAACTTCGGCTGCGCAATCTAATCAAGCCGGAGGAATTGCCGTCTCGTCTCGGCAAGATGGTCCCCGGAGACCCTGACGTTACTTTCGATCGTGGTGACTACCCTTCGGCGCTTAAGCGATTGCTCGACGAAGTGGCCTACGAGGATTGGAAGGACCGCCAGGGAGAGATATCCAACGGGCGTGCGCACGGGCTCGGAATCGCCTGCTTCATTGAAGGCAGCGCCGGCGGACCGCCGGAATCGGCGCGCGTCATCGTCGAAATCGATGGAAATATCGAAGTTCGTACAGGTGCTTCCTCGAATGGCCAGGGGACGGAGACTGGTCTGGCTCAAATTTGCGCCGAGTATCTCGACATCGATATCGGCCGTATCGGCGTCCTCCATGGCAGCACCACGCTTGTCGAAAGCGGCGGCGGAACTTTTAACAGCCGCAACACGGTAATGGCTGGCAATGCCGTCCGCAAGGCGGCCGAGGCACTCCACGGCCGGGCAATCGAACTCGCGGCGCTGCGCTGGAACACAGATGGCGCGGCACTCTCATATGAGGGCGGCGGCGTTCGCCGGGACAATGCAGGCCGGGACGAATTTATGACCCTAGCCGAGCTCTCCTCCTTTGCCGATGCACGCGGCGAGACGCTGAGCGCCGACGGCTCCTTCGATAACAATCAGAAACTTTCATATTCCTACGGCGCCCATGCGGCACTGGTCGCGGTCGATGTGGCGACGGGTATGGTCGAAGTAAAACGATACACCCTGGTCGAGGAAATTGGCCGCGCGCTGAACCCGGCGATGGTCCAGGGCCAGGCGGTTGGTGGCGTTGTACAGGGTCTCGGCGGAACGTTCCTCGATCATATGGTCTACAACGATGACGGCCAGTTGCTGACCGGCAGCTTCACCGACTATCTGTTGCCTACCAGCTCCGGATTGCCGAAAATCAAGTCGATCGCCCTTGAGGAATTTCCTTCCGAGTTGAACCCGATGGGTTTTAAGGGCGCCGGAGAAGGCGGCATCGCCGCCGTTGCCGCCGCCGTTGGAAACGCCGTTGCCCAGGCACTTAAACCTCACGGGATTTCCATAAACGAATTGCCGCTGACGCCGGACCGGCTGCGCGCCTCGCTTCGCGCTGTCGGTGCCTGATCCCTGAGGAGCCGCAATGACCGTTATCGATGTACACGCTCATCTGGTGCCGCCCGACGCCATCAACACCCTGGCCGACCGGGGCCGCGATTTCGGCATCGATCTGATCGAGACTGAACCAGGCTGCCATTGCTGCCGGTTCGAAAGCGGTATGCAGATACGCCCTTTTTTCGATAGCTTGACAGATGCTGAACAACGCCTCGGTGAAATGGATCGCCAGGGTGTGGACCGCGAGGTGCTGAGCATCTGGACCGATATTTTCGGCTACGACCTGCCGGCCGACAAAGGCGCTCGTTGGCACATGATGTTGAACGATAGTCTCTCGCAACTATGCGCGGTTCACGCATCACGATTTTCCTGGCTGGCGTCGGGCGCCATGCAGGATGCAGCTTCTGCCGCGCGCGAACTTGAACGGAGCGTGAAGGCGGGCGCCGTCGGCGCAATTGTCGCCACCCATGTGGACGGTAAAAATCTTGGCGAATGTCCGCTTGACGAATACTGGGCGACCTCAGTGGAGCTTGGTTTGCCGGTCTTCCTCCATCCCGCTCAGCCCATGGCACCCGCGCGAGCCGAGCGTTTCGCGCTTAACCAGATCGTCGCCTACACCAACGACACCACTTTGACTGTGGGTTCATTGATTTCAACCGGGGTGATGGACCGCTTTCCCGGCCTTGAATTTATTCTTTCCCACGGCGGTGGATCCGTACCGTTTCTCATCGGC
>JAZAHA010000043.1:0-4031 GCA_036231565.1 Pseudomonadota bacterium | reverse complement strand
TAGTTACAAACCCCCGCCGGGGGGGTGTCAACCGCCCCCCGCCTGCATTTTCCGATTTCCGAAGAAACTAGTTGTCTTCGCCGGCGTAGAGATTGCCGAAGAAGCTGTCCGCGTTCCAGGCCGGCCGCTCGTCGCTGTCGGCGATTTCGCGGGCGATCATGTAGTTGATATTGGCAAACTTGGCGCCCTGTTCGAACAGAACCTCCAGCTCACCATCCAGCTGGTCGGTCGGACGGTGGTAGTGGGTGTTCAGGAAGCCCATGAAGCCTTCGCCCTCATCCCAGCGCGGATCCGGCGAGGAGAAGCCGGTCATCAGGAAGATCGACGGCACGCCTTCACGCACGAAATTATAGTGGTCGGAACGCACGAAGAGCGATTGTTCCGGCAGCGGGTCCGGGCTGATCGCCACGTCCAGCTGGGCCGCGGCGCGCGTGGCAATCGGGCCGAGATTGGAGTGGTTGGCGCCAAAGGCGATCACGTCGGAGAAATCATAGACGATGACGGGCATGTCCAGATTGACGTTGGCGACGATCTGCTCGGCCGGAACCGTGGGATTGCGGGCGAAATGCTCGGAGCCCAGCAGACCCTTCTCTTCCGCCGCCAGGGCGACAAAGACGATGGACCGGCGCGGCGTGCCTTCTTCCAGGAAGGTGCGGGCCGTCTCCAGCATGATCGACACGCCCGAAGCGTTGTCGACGGCACCGTTGCAGATCACGTCTTCCTCGTCGGAGGAGCGGCAGGAACCGCTGGCACGGCCCAGCTCGCCATCATTGCCGATATGGTCGAGGTGCGCTGTGAGGACGACGATCTCGTCAGCCAGTTCCGGATCAGCGCCGCGGATCATGCCGACGACATTGGGATCGCTGAAGGGCTCGGAAATCGTGCGCTGGCGCATCGTGACGGTGTGCGGCAGCTCGAAGCGCGGGAAGCTCGGCTCCTCGGCTTCCATTGCGGCGTTGACCTCTTCCAGGCTCATCTCTGCGCCTTCGAACAGGGCGGCGGCCAGATCGGCGCCGACGCTGGCGGACACCTGGATATCGTCATAGCCGGACGGGCCGGTGGCCGGGGTCAGGCGGACGGCCGGCAGGGAGGCATAGCCTTCCGCATAGCTCGCCGTGCGCTCATTGTCCCAGTCGGTCAGCGTGATCATGCCGATCGCGCCGTGGGCGGCGGCGACATCGCGCTTTGTGGTGGAGGAGTTGTGGTGGGCGCGCTCTTCGCTGAGGCCTTCGAACACACCGCCTGGAACGCCGCCGAGCACGACCACGATCTTGCCGTCGACATCGACGTCCGCATAGTCGTCATGGCCGCGATTGGCCGCCGACACACCATGACCGACGAACACCAGCTCGCCGGTCACTTCGGCTTCCAGAACGGACGGGTTCGACCAGATCACGACGCCTTCGCCCTGGGCATACTCGGTGCCGTCGAGGCTGAAGCGGTTGTAGGCGTTGTCGGCGTGGACATCCTGCATCGGCACATCGGCAAAATAGGTGCCGTTGTCGCCGGCAGGCTCGAGGCCGAGAAGACGCATCTGCGAGGCGACATAATTCGCCGCGATCTCGTAACCGTCCGATCCGGCATCGCGGCCGCCCATATAGTCGGACGCCAGGAAGCGGATATGGGCTTCGATATTGCCGGCGCTCACATCGGGTGTGAACGCGGCGGCGGTCTGCGTGTCGGTGGAGCCGGTCTCGGTGTTGCACGCGACCAGCGCCAGGCCGGCAATTGCCGGAACCAGATACTTCATCAGTAAGGCCTCCCCCAGAGGTGATATCCGGCGCGGACTATAGGCCGGACAGGCACCGGAACAATGTTACGGGGCTTTAATCTGCAGCCGCCAGGGCCTCGGCTACCGAGGGCAGGACGGAATAGTGCTCGCGGAAAATTCGGGTCATGCGCGCCGGACGCCCGGTAGAGAGCTGGAAACACACGACTTTCGTCAGTGCCCGGAACACTGTCGCGCCATCCTTCACCCGTTTGAACTGATAGCGGCGCTCGGCGCGCAGACGGCCGTCCGACCGGGTGATCCAGACCGCGCAGTCCAGTTCGTCGCCGACACGCACATGGCCCAGATAGTCTGCCTCGGTGCGGATGATGGCGATGCCGCGATCCTCGGTCTGGCAGGCATCCATGGAATAGCCCTTCGACCACCAATGGGTCCAGGCGACCGCATCGGCCCATTCCAGATAGCGCGCATTATTGGCGTGGCCGAAGGCGTCCATATCGGCCTCGGTCACGGCAATGCGGTGAATATAGGGGTCGGGCAGGTCCCAGCCGGTCTCGCTCATGCACCCAGCTCCACTGTCATCGGGGTGGTGACGGTAATACCGTCGATTGTCACGTGGCAGGCATAGGCGAGCACTTCAACACCCGCCGCTGCGGCCTCGCGCAGGGTGGCCGCATAGACCGGGTCGATATCCTCTGCCGGGCGCAGGGTGTGGCAGTCGCTGCGCTGGACGATGAAGAGCTGCACGGCCCGGTCGCCCGCTGCGACCTGTGCGGCGAGTTCGCCCAGATGCTTGGCGCCGCGGCTGGTCACGCCGTCGGGAAACTCCGCGATACCGGGACCGCGCTGCCAGTGGACATTCTTCACCTCGACCCAGCAGGGCGGCTGGCCCGCGCTCTCCAGCAGCAGATCGATGCGGGAATTCTCGCCATACTTCACCTCGCGGCGCAGGCTGTCATGACCGGCCAGTTCGGTAATCACGCCGGCATTCACAGCTTCCTCGGCCAGCGCGTTCGCGGTGTTGGGCAGGGCGCCGATGATCGTGCCCTCCGCCTCCACCAGCTCCCAGGTGTATTTCAGCTTGCGCTTGGGATTGTCCGAGCGCGACAGCCACACTTTCAGACCCGGCTCCTTGATGCCTGTCATGGCGCCGGTATTGGCGCAGTGCGCGGTCACTTCGCTGCCGTCTTCCAGGATGACATCGGCGAAGAAGCGCTTGTAGCGTCTGACCAGACGGCCGGGGATGAGCGGTTGGGGAAATTTCATGGCTTGGACTTCCTGGCGTCTGCCTCATATACCCCCTCGAAGGGCTCGATGAAGGATGGAATCACATGGCGGATACCCGGCGCGTCACGGCAGCGGTTCTCCTGATCGGCGACGAGGTGCTCTCCGGCCGCACCCAGGACAGGAATCTCCAGCAGATCGCGCAATTCCTGGCGCCGCTGGGGATCAATGTGATCGAGGCGCGCACCGTGCCGGATATCGAGGACGAGATTGTCGACGCGGTGAACACGCTGCGCGCCAAGGCCGATTATGTCTTCACCACGGGCGGGATCGGCCCGACCCATGACGACATCACGGCCGATGCCATCGCCAAGGCCTTCGGCATGACCATCGATGTGCGCGCCGATGCGCTGGCGATCATCGAGGAATGGTACGACAAGACGAAGACGCCGGTCACCGAGAGCCGCAAGCGCATGGCACGCATCCCTGAAGGCGCGTCGCTGATCAAGAACCCGGTCACCGGCGCGCCCGGTTTCCAGACCGGCAATGTCTTCACCATGGCCGGCGTGCCCGCCATCTGCCGCGGCATGCTGGAGGATATCGCCCATCGCCTGGAAGGCGGCACGGTCACCCTGTCGCGCTCGGTGAAGGGCGATAATCTGCGCGAGGGCGAGATCGCGGAAAAACTGGGCGAGCTGCAGGAGGAGAATCCCGGCGTCTCCATCGGCTCCTATCCCTATTTCATCGAGGTGAAGGCCGGCGAGGTGCGCCGCGGCACGCATCTGGTCGCCCGCTCCACCGACAAGCGCGCCCTGTCCCGTGTCATCGACGCCATCGCCGACCTGGTGCAGGAGCTGGGTTACGAGCCACGGATCGATCCGGAGGAGTAGTTTTCCTCCCCACGTGAGTGGGGAGGGGGACCCGCGAAGCGGGGGAGGGGCCGCAGCCGCAGGCTGCGGAGTTTTGGAGGCAAGCGTCTTTCGCGGCCTGGGGCCGCGCCCCCTGCGACCCGATGCTGCGCAGCGGCCCACTTCCCCACAATGTGGGGAAGAAAGTCTTACGGCAGCCCCGGGAAATC
>JAZAHA010000042.1:0-28343 GCA_036231565.1 Pseudomonadota bacterium | reverse complement strand
AGCGCCCCTTGGCGCGCATCTCGCCTCAAAACCCATGCAAGCCAGCAGGCCTCACGGGTCCAGCCGGGTCAAGGGCGCCGAAGGCGCCGCAATGCGGGCAAGCCCCTTGACCCGGCTGGACCCGTGAGGCGGAATCTCGGCAAGGGATTTAAGGGGGGACAGACAAATTGTAAAAATACAATTGTGTAGGTCTACCCATTATCTAACAGTGACATTTACTCCATCGACTGCGCACATAAACTCCCAAGCAAGCCAGCTTGCCACATACCCACTTATCGTGCCGTCACCTTCAGCAAGGGAGATTTCGAATTCAAATTCTTTCAGCAAACCCTTTGAAAGCATCATTTCTATTGGCAAAACAACGCTATCAACCCCTCGCACATCTTCGTGGGGATTAAAATTCGACTTAATACCCCAAATACCCGATTCAAATCCATAGCATAACATATCATCATCTTCGCACTTCACTATTGCCGAAAATACAATTACGCCAGGAAGATCAAATTCGCTTCTTATTTTCTTCACCGCATCTCTAAATGAAAGACCCCGCAAAACATCTAAACGAAACTTCATCGATTTTAGATCTATATTTTCAGGTATTTCCCAATAGGCAATATTTTTGTCTAGATTTTTATAACATTTCTCGTCGAAAAGGGCGCTGAGTAATAGCGCTTCTCTTCTAGAGAGGTTTGACAAAATTTGGACAAATCCTATCTCAGTATCTGCGCCAGAACTCCCAGCCGTAACGAGCAGATTCGCCCACATTTCGATCAAACGCTCGTCGTCGCTCTCCAATGAGGCCTTCTCATAGAACGGTGCCAGGAATTTTAACGGAGGAGTTGTGAGCACAAGGCCATTGGCATGACCAATCTCTTTGGCGCGTCGTGTGATATGCGCTGCCATCTCTATTCGCCCTAGTCGCACGCTATCGCCAAGAGCGCCTAGAAACTCTGTCGCGGGGGAAAATGTGTCAACGACAGCATCGATAAGCTTGTCGACCGAGCGTTCCCCGACTTTCGCTTCAACCTTCGCAGAAATCGGAAACTCACTCATCTCCTCCCCCTAAAGCGGAATATTGTCGTGCTTTTTCCAGGGGTTTTCCGCCTTCTTGTTGCGGAGGGTCCTGAGGGCGGCGATGAGGCGTTTGCGGGTGCCGTGAGGCATGATGACATCGTCGATATAGCCGCGGCCGGCAGCGACGAAGGGATTGGCGAAGCGATCTTCGTATTCGGCGGCGTGAGCGGCCATCTTGTCAGCATCGCCCAGATCCTTGCGGTGGATGATCTCGGCTGCGCCCTTGGCGCCCATCACGGCGATCTCGGCGGTCGGCCAGGCATAATTCACATCGCCGCGCAGATGTTTGGAACTCATCACGTCATAGGCGCCGCCATAGGCCTTGCGCGTGATCACGGTGAGCTTGGGTACGGTGGCTTCGGCATAGGCGAAGAGAAGCTTGGCGCCGTGCTTGATGAGGCCGCCATATTCCTGCTTGGTGCCTGGCAGGAAGCCCGGCACATCGACGAAGGTGACGATCGGGATATTGAAGGCATCGCAGAAGCGCACAAACCGGCCCGCCTTGCGGGAGGCATCGATATCCAGCACACCGGCCAAGCTCATCGGCTGGTTGGCGACAAAGCCCACGGGCTGGCCGTCCAGACGGCCGAACCCCGTGACGATATTGGAACCATAATCCGGCGCGATCTCGAAGAAATCGCCCTCATCGGCCACCTTCTCGATCAGCTCCTTGATGTCATAGGGCTTGTTCGGATTGGAGGGGACGAGCGTATCCAGGCTTTTCTCGACCCGGTCCGGATCGTCATAGCTGGGGCGTCTGGGCGGAGTCTCGCGATTGGACAGCGGCAGGAAGTCCACCAGGCGGCGGATCTGCACAATCGCCTCGAGATCATTCTCGAAGGCGCCATCGGCGACGCCGGATTTCTTCGCATGCACGGAGGCACCGCCCAGTTCCTCGTGGGTGACGGTCTCGTTGGTCACCGTCTTCACCACGTCCGGGCCGGTGACATACATGTAGGAGGTGTCCTTCACCATGAAGATGAAGTCGGTGATGGCCGGCGAATAGACATCGCCGCCGGCGCACGGGCCCATGATCATGGAGATCTGCGGCACCACGCCCGAAGCCAGCGTGTTCTGCAGGAAGATATCCGCATAGCCGGCCAGCGAAGCCACGCCTTCCTGGATACGTGCACCGCCGGCATCGAAAATGCCGATCACCGGCGCGCCGTTCTGGATGGCGGCCTTCTGGACCTTGACGATCTTCTGGGCGTGAGTCTCCGACAGGGAACCGCCGAACACGGTGAAGTCCTTGGAGAAGACATAGACCAGACGGCCATTGATCGTACCGTGGCCGGTGACCACGCCGTCGCCAGGGATCTTCTTGTCCGCCATGCCGAAATCGACACAGCGGTGCTCGACGAACATGTCCCATTCCTCGAAGGAACCGGCATCCAGCAGCAACTCGATCCGCTCGCGCGCCGTCAGCTTGCCCTTGGCGTGCTGCGCCTCGATCCGCGCCTCGCCGCCACCCATACGCGCCGCAGAGCGCTTGGCATCAAGCTGTTCGATCACGTCTTTCATGGACCCTCGTCCCTTCCCCAAGATTTCGTCTGGCCGGATTTATGTCGACAGGAATAGCGGCCTCCAGCGTTCGATAGCAGACCCGTCCGGCCCAGAGCAATCAAGCCGCTGCTCAGGCGCGGGAATTGCAGGGCGTGGCGGTGTCAAGGAATGGAAGACGGACATGAGCCCGCTTTACAGTGCGGACATCGTCAGGATTGATGCGCTGACGGCGCAGCAGCGTGCGGCGTGGAACGCCATGCGCTCCAGCAATTTCGCCCTCGCCTCCCCCTATTTCGCACTGGAATTCGCCGAGGTGATGGCCGCTGCGCGCAACGACACCCGCGCGCTTGTCGTGTCTCGAAACGGTGCGCCCGCGGCCTTCCTGCCGCTGCAACTGTCCCGCTCTGGCGTTGCCCGTCCTGTCGGCGGCCCGCTGGGCGACCATCACGGCCTGATCACCGATACGCCGGACATCGATCTCGACCCGTTGCTGAAAAAAGCCGGTTTCGGCGTCTTCGCCTACAATGGCGCGCTCGCCGACCAGACGAGCTTCCTCAAGCATTGCGACGGTCCGCCGGAGATATCCTGGGTCTCCGACCTGTCGCGTGGCTATGACGCCTTCATCGCCGATTGCACCGCGGCCGATGCCAAGGCCATGCGCAATATCCGCGCCCGCCAGCGCAAGCTGGGCGAGCTGGATGCCGACATCGCCATCCGGATCGACGATCGCCGGCCCGAAGCGCTGCAGGCGCTGATCGGCGCCAAGCGTGAACAGTACCAGCGGACCCGGGCCCTGGACGTATTCGCGGTACCGTGGACGCTTAACGCCATAAACGCCCTGTTCGAGCGGGATGGCCCAGGGGTTTCCGGACTGCTTTCGACTCTGGAGATTGACGGAAAGCTGGCCGCCGCCCATTTCGGCATGCGGTCACAAACCGTGCTGCACTACTGGTTCCCGGTCTTCTGGCCGGACCACGCCAAGCTGGGGCCGGGCCTGACCCTCTTCCTCGAAATGGCACACGCGCTCGCCCGCGACGGTATCACGGCCATCCATCTCGGCCCGGGCGAGTACGACTTCAAGCGCCGCCTTTCGAATGCCGGTTTCGGGGTTGTCTCAGGCCAGCTCCGCCAGCCCTCGCTGACGACAAGCCTCGTTGCGGCCGGGGGCCATCTCGACAAGTTTGCGCGGAGCCTGCCGCTCGGACGTTTTGCCAGCTGGCCGGGCCGGGCAATCCGGCGGCTCGACAAGTGGGCCGCGGTGCACGCGCTATAGACGGCCAGGGCCGCGCCCCGCCCTCTCCCGAAAACGTGTGCCGGCATGGCAGCGTCTGGCGTCGCCTACTGGAACGGGTTCAGCTTCTTCAGGAAGTATTGCAGTCCGCCGCGCTTTTCCTTGCGATCCAGCTCTTCCTGGGAGGTCAGGAAGGTGGTCTGGACCACATAGCGCTCGCCCTCGAAGGGCAGATGGCCGTGCCAGGAATGGTCGTCGCGCAGGAAGGCGAAAACATAGCCGGCCAGCGGCGGCACTTCCTCGGTAAAATCCTCGAAATCCTTCGGCCCGTTGAGCACACGGATACAGCCAGCACCCGTGCCGTCCCACTCGGCATTGAGATAGGTCAGCATGGTCAGGATCTTCGACTTCGAGTCGTTGTGGATCGGACCGTCGGACAGCTGACTGAGACGGCGCACGGTGATCATGCGCGGCTTTCCGGTGAAATCGACGCCGAACTTGTCAGTCAGGACCTGGGCCAGTTCCGGCGAGTTGAGATCGTCCATCAGCCGCTTGAACTCGCCGCTCGCTTCCAGCTTGGACAGCGGCAGATAACCCGGCTTGTTGATGGCCGGATAGTCGCGGCGCACATCGGCCGCCTCGCCGGCACTCAGCGCGCCCTCGGCGACGAAATAGTTATACGGCGTATTGCGCATCCTGGCGGAGCGCAGCGCATCGAAATTCAGCAGGCCACCCGGCCCCGTCTTCCCGGCCATGTCCGGCTCTGCAATCGTCATGTCGGCCATGATACCCAACTCCGATAAATCCGGCGTCACACTATAGAAGCGCTCACAGGCTTCAAGCGGGGCCGTCCGCGTCCAATGCACGCAGCATGGCATCCACCGCAACCAGCTCGGCCTTCAGCAGGGCCAAGCGCTCGGCCGCTTCGGCATCCTCGCCCCACCGTCCGGCCTGCCAGGCTTCGTCGACGCTGGACAGGGCAAAGGCCTGACCGCCATCGATCTCGCCGTGCAACAGCGCCAGGCCGAGAATGGCCGAACCGGTCACCGCCGTGGCATGTGCCAGGGCGGTCAGCCGCCACACGTCCTGTTCGCCGGCAATCGCCATCACGCGCTGCAGGGCAACGGGATCCTGGTCGACGGGCAGGATACCGGTCGCGGCAACGAAGTGCGCGCCCAGCGCCCGCTCGGCCCAGGCCAGCATGGGATCCCAGGCCGCGGCCTGGGCCGCGACGAGTTCCTGCGGTTCCGGCGCCCGGAAACACACCAGATCGGTGGAGGCGTATTTGGTGACTTCCGCCACGGTTTCCGCATGCGCCAGCGCCATACGGTCCAGCGCCACGAAGCACAGCCGGGTCAGCGGCATGGAGGGCGCATCGATCCGCTCGCCCTGGGCCGACCATTCGGCGGCAACGCCTTCGGCCAGCGCCTCGGCCGGTACGGCCAGCACTTTCTTGGCGGGTGTGCGCACACCGCGCCCGTCCAGCAGGACCGACCAACCCGCCCCGCCTCGCTCGACACCGACCTGTTCGTAAAAGCGCTTGGGACGGGCATCTTCCGGCTTGGGCAGACGCACACCCGGCTTGGTTTCATACTTGTCGCTCATGCCGCGCTCTCTTCCACGCCGCGCCCGAACACGTCCAGCGCCCGGTTCAGCGCATCGAAGTCATGGTGCACATCATGGGCACCGCCAGCGCGGATCTCGTCCTCGGTGTGAAAGCCCCAGCTGACGCCCAGCGTATGAACTCCGGCATTGCGGCCCATCTCCATGTCGAAGGAGGTATCGCCGATCATCACCGCCTGGTGCGGATCGGTACCGGTCTCCTTCATCGCGTCCAGCACCATGCGCGGATGCGGCTTGCCGGCGCCGCCATCGACGGTCTGGAAGGTATCGAAATAGCGGTGCAGATCATGATGACCGAAGACGATGTCGAGGCCCCGCCGGGCCTTGCCTGTCGCCACACCCAGAAGCCAGCCCTCACCGGCAAGACGCTCGATCGTTTCGCGGGCGCCTTCATAGAGCTTTTCCTGGAAACCGGTCTCGGCGCGCTGTTCAACGAAGGCTTCCTTGTACCAGGTCGCCAGATGCGGGATGCGCTCGGCCGGATAGTCCGGCGGCGCCAGACGCATGATCGCCTCGGTCAGCTCCAGCCCGACAATCGTGCGCGTCCGGTCATACCCGATCGGCGGCAGGCCGGCGCGCTCGAAAGCCCGCGCCATCGCCCGCTGGATTACCTCGCGGCTGTCGACGATGGTGCCGTCAATATCCCAGATGGCGAGTTTCAGATCGGACGGCATGGGCACTCCCGCAAAGCTTCACGGGGCTCGTTAGGCGGCGTTCGCCGGCTTGGCAAGCCAGGGGCCGCTCATGCTAGCTATGCACAAACCCGCGAGGACGAATGCCCATGACCCATCCTGACGACCTCACCGAGGCCCAGCGCACCGAACTGGACGCCGCCGCCTTCCGCCGGCTTCTGGCACATCTGGACGATCACAAGGAGGTGCAGAATATCGACCTCATGCTGCTCGCCGACTTCTGCCGCAATTGTCTGGGCGACTGGTGGCGCGAAGCCGCGACCGAACGCGGCATCGATCTGTCCAAGGCCGACGCCCGGGCCCGGGTCTACGGCATGGATCCCGACGCCTGGAAAACGCAGTATCAGACCGGGACCAGCCCGGAAAAGCTGGCCGCCTTCAAGGCCAAGCAGGCCATGAAGACCGGCGACTGACAGACAACCGCCATCCTAGGCCAGCTCATCCTCGACGCGTGTCTCGTCGATCTCGTTGGCGAAGAAGCCCAGCGTGTCGAAAATCTTCTGCGTCGGCTTGGGCAGGTCGGCTGTAATCAGCAGCGGTGCGCCCTTGTCGCGCGGGATCTCCAGCCGCCTGGCATGCAGGCATAGACGCCGGTCGAGATCCTCCGGCGCGGGACGGTCGCAGGTGTATTTGCGGTCGCCGAGTATGGCATGCCCCATCGCGGCGAGATGGACCCGCAGCTGATGGGTACGGCCGGTGACCGGGCGCAGCGCCACCCAGCTGGCTTTCTGACCGGCTTCAGCCACAACGGTATAACGCGTCAGCGCGTGGCTCGCTCCCGGATCGCCATGCGAGGCGGCAACCATGGTTTCGCGCTCGGCATCTCCGCCGGCACCGCCGGCCTTCTTCATGAAGCCTTTGATCTCGCCCTGTTTCGGCTTGGGCACGCCCAGGGCAATCGCCCAGTATGTCTTCTTCGTGCGGTGGGACTGGAAGGCCTTGGCCAGCCGGGCCGTCGCCTTGGGGCCTTTGCCGACAATCAGGACGCCGGAGGTATCCTTGTCGAGCCGGTGCACGAGACGGGGCCGGTCGAGGCCCGTGCCGAAAGCATCCAGCAGACCATCAAGATGCCGCTGTGTCTTCGACCCGCCCTGCACGGCGAGGCCTGCAGGCTTGTTGAAAGCGATCAGCTCGTCGTCCTCGTAAATGACAAGGGACTTCACGAAGGCCGTGTCCTCCGCCGACAGGGTCGGACGGGCCGGTTTCTCGCCTGGTTCAGGCAACGGCGGAACCCGCACTTCCTGGCCCGCCGAAACACGACTATCCCCCTTTACACGGCCGCCATCGACGCGGATTTGCCCCTTGCGGCAGAGCTTCTGCACCATCGTCGCGGGAACGTGCGGAAAGCGCCGCTTGAACCAGCGATCGACGCGGGAGCCATCTTCGGACGGCTCGACCTTCAGGGTTTGAACGCCACTCATGTCAGTACCTTGCGCATGATGATCAGCCCGGCGAACACCGCACCGAGGGCCAGTAGAACCGATCCCGCTGCATAGCCGAACGCCAGCGCATAGGCCCTGCGTTCGATCATCGTGGCAAGTTCCAGGGAGTAGGCGGAGAAGGTTGTGAAGCCACCAAGAAATCCTACAGCCCCCGCCAGTCTGATATAGTGGCTCGCCTCACCCCGCCCCGCCAGGGCGAGCCACCCGACCAGGAGTCCCATCGCCAGACCACCGCCGGTATTCACGGCCAGTGTTCCCCAGGGCAGGCCCAGCGGCATTTGCGGTCCAAGCCAGCGCAGTACTGCCTGTCCGACAAGGTGCCGCGATACGGCACCGCCCGCGCCGCCCGCTGCAATGAGAAGGAGATGGTTCATACGCCGCTCGATAGGACGGCCCTGCCGGATTGGCAAGCACGGCAACAGAACGGCCGGACACCGACCGTTCGGAATTCATCAAAACGACCCGCATTTACATATGAAATCTATTTAATTTTGCATTTTTGCATGGCTACTCTGGTGAAACGTCCATTGTGAAACATCGCTAAGTCCTTATTTACCAAACCGCGAACCGGGACGGCCGGCTCGCCAAGACCAAAGGACTTTTGCTGATGACCCGCGTTTCTTCGACCCTCTCGACGGTGATCAACATCCTGTTCGTGGCCGGTGTGTTTGGGGCCATGACGATCGCGCTTTCCAGCGCCCTCGCCTAATCCCTTACCCTATCAGGCTTCGATCCGCCGACCGGCTCCCCTCACATACCGGCGGCCCGGGATCGCCCGATCCAACGAAAGCGGGTGCTGCTCCAGCGGCGCCCGCTTTTGTTTTGGGCCCTTGGCACAGGGCTGCGAGGGCATAGACTGCCGGCAGCAAAAGCCGGAGTCGCCTGATGTATCTGATCGCCCTCGCCGCCCTCGTCTTGCTGCAGGACACGGCCTCCGCCGGCGAGCCTGCAGAGGAAGCGGCAGCGGAAACACCAGCCGAACCCGCTGACGCCGCCACCCTCATCGCTCTGACCGAAAACCGCTGGGATGACTGGAGCGGAGTGATCGGCGAGCTGGCAGCGCGCACCGCCCGGGAGCGCTTTGCCGCCGACCTGGTCTATCCGGTTATTGCCCGCACCGATCTTGAAGAGGGCGCGCGCGGCCCGATCATGCAGGCCGGACTGACGCGGATCGGCGCGCTGGTCGACGAAAATACCGACTGGGCAGCCGCGCAGCTCGACGCGGAGACATTTCCGGACTTCTACACCCTGCAGCCCCGCCCGGCCCGCGAACTTCTGCGCATGGCCGAACGCGACGATGCCAATCTCGGCCGCATCGTCGCCGCACTGGAACCCGTCGTTCTGGCAGGCGGATATGACGCCGCTGCCTTCGCCGCCCTGGCCGACCGCCACGCGCTCGCCGAAGACCGGGCCCAGCCTTACGGCACCCAGTCGCACTGCGCCGAGGGCACCGTCACCCTGTACGAGATCGCCGAGCCGGACACACTGGCCGAGCGGCGCGAATCCATAGGCCTGCCCCCCCTTGACCGGGAGGCGGCAGAAGGCGCCACCTGCGAGGTGGACACGACAGAAAGCGGATAGGCCGCTAAAGGCGAGCTCGCAGACTTTGGACCAGCACCAGCAGGACCGAAATGATCGCACTGATCGAAGCCATGCCCAGCACCGGCCCCATCGCCGCTTCAGTACTGATCTGGCCATAAAGCATGTAGAGCGCGACGATCATCGCCAGCGTCGAGATATGATGCAGCGCGGTCTGTACCCATGCGAGCAGACCGGCCGGAAGTCCCAAGACCCGGTAGATCATGGCCCACAATATCGACAAGCCCCCCCCCAACAGCATCATATGCGCATGTGTCGGCATCTGACCGTGATCGCCGGTACGTCCCATGTGTTCTCCCAGCAGCATGCCGGCCAGCAGCCAGATCAGGCCCAAGGTCAGATGAATGCGTACAAGTTTCATGACGAGCCCCCCAGTCTCACCACCATAGCGTTCGTATTTTGACCGCAATGGCAAGAAAAAACGGATTCGTTCAGGCCTCGGCGGTCTGTTCAGCTAGGCAAATTCGTCTGGTGTGTGGCAGCAATCGATCTCGTGAACCCGGGTGGTCCGAACAATTTCACCCGTCGATATGGTCTGGACCGAGGCCTCGCCAATGATGGTCACGCGGCAGCCCTCGACACTCATATAGATCCGCTCACGGTATCGGGCCTGGCCCGCCCCTCCTGCCCGGTTGGTCATCTGGTGCCGGAAGTCCGCCAGTTGGCGGGTGAAGAAGAAGTCCCTGGGCGTGTGGTAGCGCTGCTCGAGTGCACCCGCGTCACGGTTTTGCAACCCGTTATAGCGCAACCAGACACTTGTCCGCTCGTCCTCCTGAAAGGCACGGCGGCAGATTACCTGAAGCCGGCCGCCCCATCGCGGCGAGCCGGGCCGGACACCGAAAAAGCCGAGCATGATGCAATCGGTCATCAAGGGTGTCCGGGCATTCGCCGGGTCCGTCATGCGGCCGTTGAAGTTGAAGTCGAGCCGGGGATGGACTGCCTCGTCGATAAAGTCGATCGGATCCGAATTGTCGGGGTCCTCGATTACATGGCCGTCGGCATCATGGAAGGTGAGATAGGCCCGGGTCGAGTGACTGAGAAAACAGGGCTGCCGCTCGTCCTGGATGATCTCGAAATAGTCATCATCCGCCGGGTCATAGCTCTTGTCGCTCTCACCGTCATAGTCTCCGGCCGGAAAAACCTTGACCGGTTTTGAAGCCGTCGCCATCGCGTATTCCTTCCGCCCCTGGACCGCCCGCAACCTTAGCATGCTTTGAAAGACCAAACCACATTGGACTGATATCACCCCTCTTGCCGCCGCCGGGCTCTCAGCGCGCGCCAGCGATCGAGGCGCTCGCGGATCGCCGCTTCGCGGCCTCGCTCCTTCGGCTCGTAGAGCAACGGACGGTCGCTCATTTCGTCGGGGAAATAGTCCTGGCCGGAAACGCCGCCCTCGACATCATGGTCATACTCATAGCCCTTCCCGTAGCCCTGCTGCTCCATCAGCTTGGTGGGGGCGTTGAGTATGTGGGCTGGCGGCATGAGAGAGCCGGTCTCCCTGGCCAACCGCCGGGCCCGCTTATAGGCGACGTAGACGGCGTTGGACTTGGGCGCCGTTGCCAGATGAACCACAGCGTGCGCCAGCGCCAGCTCGCCTTCCGGCGAGCCCAGGCGCTCATAGGTACGCGCGGCCTCATTGGCGATCATCAGGGCCGTCGGATCGGCAATGGCGATCTCTTCTGACGCCATACGCACCAGACGCCGCGCCAGGAAAAGCGGATCCTCGCCGCCTTCCAGCATGCGCGCAAACCAGTAGAGCGCGGCATCGGGATCTGAGCCGCGAACCGACTTGTGGAGCGCAGAAATGAGATTGTAGTGCTCCTCGCGATCCTTGTCGTACGCCGTCGCCCGCTTGTTGAGAAGCTGCGCCAGAGCTGCCGCATCGACCGGCGTTTCCGGATCGAAGGTGAAAGCCTCCTCGACAAGATTGAGCAGGTAGCGGCCATCTCCGTCCGCCATGGACCGAAGCGCTGTGCGTGCGCCGGGGTCGAGCGGCAGTGTCCGCCCCATCTCTGTCTCGGCACGGGCAATCAGCTGATCGAGGCCCGCATCGTCCAGGCGTTTGAGGACCAGAACCTGGCAGCGTGACAGCAGAGCCGCATTCAGCTCGAAGGACGGGTTCTCGGTTGTCGCGCCGACGAGCGTGACCGTCCCCTCCTCCACCACCGGAAGGAAACCGTCCTGCTGGGCGCGATTGAAGCGATGGATTTCGTCAACAAAGAGCAGCGTGCCCCGGCCGGCGGCGCGGCGGGCGCGGGCGCGTTCGAAGGCTTTTTTGAGGTCAGCGACACCGGAGAAAACCGCCGATAGCGGCTCGAATTCAAGATCGCTGTCCTCGGCCAGCAGGCGCGCGATCGTCGTCTTGCCGACGCCGGGCGGTCCCCACAGGATCAGCGAGGCCAGACGGCCCTGCGCCCGCATCCGGGCGATCGGCCCGGTGCCGGTCAGCAAGTGGTCCTGACCAACGACTTCAGCAAGATTTTTCGGGCGCAACCGGTCGGCCAGCGGCCGCGGCGCGCTCTCTTCAAGGCCGGCAGATTGGAACAGATCGGTCATGGCGCAAGAATGCCATGAACCGACCTGTTTCGCTCATACTCTTGTCACTCGGGACTACATGCAGCACTGCCGCCGCCACACAGGCCGCCTTGCCGGTCGATTCTCCGCATCCCCTCGCGCACAGCATCAGTTCTGTCCGTGTTTTCCGGACCGCACTCATAGACGGTTCGGGTCCGCATACCGGTCATGGGACGCTCCCGGCATTCGCCGGCCTCGATCATCGCCTGCAGTTGCAGTTGTTCCTCAAGCTCAGCCTGGCGAAGCGCTTCCTGTTCCTCTGGCGAGGTGATGCATCCCGACAGCATCGATGCGCACCAGATCGACACTGCGACAGACGCCACGCGAACATGTTTCATTGGCCTATCCCTCCATTGTTACGACCATCTGGTGTGCGAGAGTGCCGCGTCTTGATGCCGGTGTAAATCGAAACGAAACCAGAGGTCGCAATTCCCGAAACATTCAAGCTGGAGCGGGAAGACGCAGGATGAGAGAAACATCAGGCTCGGCCAACAGTCCCGAAATGAGAGTCGTGCCCTATCTCAGCGTCCATGATGGCTTTGCCGCTCTGGACTTCTACGGCGGCGCCTTCAGGGCAGACACCACCGAACGGTATGATTTCGACGGGAAGCTGGGTCACGCCACCATGAGTACCAATGGCGGGATAGTGATTCTGGCCGACGAGTTCCCCCATCCGGACAACCAGATCGACAATGTCTCACCGAAGACGCTCGGCAATCGGACGACGTCGACGATCAATTCGAATGTCGACGACGCCGATGCGTGGTTCGAACGGGCTGTAGCGGCCGGCGCGCGCCGATCCGCCCTTGCCGGGACGAGTTTTTCGGTCACCACGGCAAGCTGCGCGACCCGTTCGGCCACATCTGGAGCCTGGTTACGCTGAAACCTCAAAGCGAGCGCTAGTAAAGCCTCAGCGCTGTCTCGTATCGGCGACCGCGCCGTTCGACCACGATCGGCCAGATCCGCTCGCCATCCCGGCTCTGCAGTATCTCTACGAGATCGTCCACGTCGCGAACCGGCTCACCCATCAATTCGATCACCCGGTCACCGGCCCGGAACACATTCGCCGCGACAGAGCGCCCGGCGACCCGGTAGATCACCACGCCCTCGAGGAAAGGATCGAGCCCGACGCGTTCGTTAAACGCCGGCGACATCTCGACCAGCTGCGCACCCGACAGCGGATTGCGGCCGGTCACGTCGAAAGGAGCGGGCTCGGTCTCGCCGGGTGCCGGCTCGACAGGCACCTCGAGCAACAGCTCATCGCCGTCGCGCAGGACGGTGAAGCTGGCTGCCTCGCCGGCGGCCCGTGTAGCCAGCCGGAAACGGGCGCCCGCTTCGTCATTGATCTCACGTCCGTCAACGGCCATCACGATATCGCCGCGGCGCAGCCCGGCCTCGTCGGCCGCTGCGCCAGGATAGACTTCATTGACCAGCGCGCCGCGCGGCCGGCTCAGACCGAGCGCCCTCGACAGGTCGCCGTCAACCGGCTGCAGGCGTGCGCCCAGCCAGGGGCGGACCAGTTCCCCCTCGCCCAGCGCGGTGTCGACCACCCGGCGGACCATTTCGACCGGAATGGCAAAACCGATTCCGTTCGACCCGCCGGAACGGGAAAAGATCATGGTATTCACGCCGACGAGCTCGCCGTCCATGTCAACCAGCGCGCCACCTGAATTGCCCGGATTGATCGCCGCATCGGTCTGGATGAACGAACCGAAGTCGCTGCCGCCGACCTCGGTCCGCGCCAAGGCCGACACGATACCGGATGTCACGGTCTGACCGACACCGAAGGGGTTGCCGATCGCCAGAACCAGATCGCCGACCTCGATATCACCGGCCATGTCGAAGGGCAAAACCGGTAGCGGCTCATCCGTCTCGACACGAAGGACAGCCAGATCGGTCGCCTCGTCGGTCAGGAGAATTTCGGCTTCGTACTCGCGGCGGTCGGCCAGCACGACACGCAGCTCGGTCGCGTTGTTGACGACGTGATTGTTGGTGACGATCACGCCGGACGCATCGACGATCACACCGGAACCCAGCGAGTTCTGTTCCCGCGGCTGACTGCGGAACATGCGGGAAAAGAAGGGATCATTCGCGAAGGGGTGTTGCGCAGCGACCACGCGCCGGGAATAGACATTCACAACCGCCGGCGTGGCCTCACGCACGATCGGCGCAAAGGATAGCTGCATCTGGGTGCGGCTTTCCGGAACGGCACGTTCGGCACTGTCAGCGAAGGGAATATCCTGCGCCACGGCCGGCGAACAGGCGATGAGAGAGGCGATGAGGACGTGTCTGATCATGGCTTCCACTTAGGCACAGCATAAACAAGAAAAAAGGCGGCATTGCATGAGCAAAGCCGCCTTCTTCTGAACGTGCGATGACAGGGATCTTACTCCTCAGTCATGCCTTCTTCTGCTTCCAGGCGCGCACGGTCGACGGCGCCCTTGGCGGCCGGGTCGCGATCAACGAGTTCGATCACGGCCATCGGCGCATTGTCACCGTGACGGAAGCCGGCTTTCAGAACGCGGGTATAACCCCCGTTGCGCTCGGAATAGCGGCCGCCGAGCGTGTCGAACAGTTTCTTGACCTGGTCTTCGTTGCGAACGCGCGACATCGCCAGACGGCGGCCGTGCAGATCACCGCGCTTGGCCAGCGAGATGAGCTTGTCCATGAACGGAGCCAGCTCCTTGGCCTTCGGCAGGGTGGTGACGATTTGCTCGTGCTCGATCAGCGAAGCGGCCATATTGGCCAGCATCGCCTTGCGGTGCGAGTGCGTGCGGTTCAGTTTGCGATGTGCGATGCCGTGACGCATGGCTATATCTCCTCAGGTCCGGTTCGGGTGCCTCCCGGCAGCCGCCTAGACGTGATCCTCAAAACGTTTGGCCAGATCTTCGATGTTCTCCGGCGGCCAGTTCGGCGCTTCCATACCCAGGTGCAGACCCATCTGGGCGAGAACTTCCTTGATCTCGTTAAGCGACTTGCGGCCGAAGTTCGGGGTGCGGAGCATTTCCGCCTCGGACTTCTGGATCAGGTCGCCGATGTAGACGATGTTGTCATTCTTCAGGCAGTTCGCCGAACGCACCGACAGCTCCAGCTCATCGACCTTGCGCAGCAGCGCCGGGTTGAAGTCGAGCTCAGGCTTGTCGTCCTCGGCCGGACGCGCCTCGACAGCTTCCTCGAAGTTGATGAAGATCTGGAACTGGTCCTGCAGGATGCGCGCTGCGAAGGCAACGCTGTCTTCCGGCGTAACGGTTCCATCGGTCTCGATCTCGAGCGTCAGCTTGTCGTAGTCCAGAACCTGCCCCTCACGGGTGTTCTCGACCTTGTAGGACACGCGCTTGACCGGGCTGAACAGCGAGTCGACGCCGATCAGGCCGATCGGAGCGTCTTCCGGGCGGTTACGCTCGGACGGCACATAGCCCTTGCCCGTGTTGACCGTGAACTCCATGCGGATTTCCGCACCCTCGTCGAGCGTGCACAGGATCAGGTCCTTGTTCACGATTTCGACGTCGGCGGTCTCTTCGATGTCACCGGCAGTGACAACGCCCGGACCGGACTTCTTCAGGACAACCCGCTTGGGGCCTTCGCCATGCATGCGCAGAGCGATCTGCTTGATGTTCAGGACGATGTCGGTGACGTCTTCACGCACACCGTCGATCGACGAGAACTCATGCACCACGCCGTCAATGTGAACATTCGTCACGGCTGCGCCCTGCAGGGAGGACAGCAGCACGCGGCGAAGCGCATTGCCGAGCGTCATGCCGAAGCCGCGCTCCAGCGGTTCCGCGACGATCTTCGCCTGACGCTCCGGGTCGTGCCCCGGCTCGATTTCCGGCTTCATCGGGCGGATAAGTTCCTGCCAGTTCTTCTCGATCACGTTCCTACTGCCCCTTCATCAGCCGCCCGGCCCCTGGCCGGCGGCGCGTTCAACAGGCGAAATGCGCGCCGCGGTTTAGACGCGGCGGCGCTTCGGCGGACGGCAGCCGTTGTGCGGGATCGGCGTGACGTCCTGGATGGTGGTGATGGTGAAACCCACCGACTGCAACGCACGCAGCGCGCTTTCGCGCCCCGAACCCGGGCCCGAGACCTTCACTTCGAGGGTCTTCATGCCGTGCTCGATTGCCTTCTTGCCAGCGTCTTCAGCTGCCATCTGGGCTGCATAAGGGGTCGACTTGCGCGAGCCCTTGAAGCCCATGTGACCGGCGGACGACCAGGAAATCGCATTGCCCTGGGCGTCGGTGATGGTCACCATGGTGTTGTTGAAGCTGGCATTCACGTGGGCCACGCCCGACGTGATGTTCTTACGCTCGCGCCGCTTAACGCGGCTCGGTTCCTTAGCCATAGTTCAGGGCCCTACTTCTTCTTGCCGGCGATCGGCTTGGCGGGACCTTTGCGCGTGCGCGCATTGGTGTGAGTGCGCTGGCCGCGGACCGGAAGGCCGCGACGGTGGCGCAGGCCACGATAGTTGCCCAGGTCCATCAGGCGCTTGATGTTGACCGCCACTTCACGGCGCAGGTCCCCTTCCACGAGGTGATCACGATCGATCACTTCACGGATTTGCAGGATTTCTGCGTCATTCAGGTCGGCAACGCGGCGCTCCGGTGCGATGGAAACCTGCTCGCAGATCTCCTTCGCCTTGGCCGGGCCAATGCCGTGGATATAGCGAAGCGCGATTTCAACGCGCTTATTCGTCGGAATATTGACGCCGGCAATACGGGCCACTTTCCATCTCCCAAGTCAGAACGCCATTCGCGGACGAACCAATGGGCAACCTTTCGGTCGCCGCATGAGCTCGCCCGTTTCGCGAAGGGCGCTATCTACAGTCAGCGTTGCCACCCCGTCAATGGGGTTGCAACAGGTGTGTGTCACTTCACGTCCAGTGCCGCAGCAATTCTCGCTGCGACGTCTTCCATCGACCCCATGCCTTCCACTTCCTTCAGCTTGCCTTGACCGGCATAGAAAGGAAGCAACGGAGCGGTCTGATCCTGATAAGCCTTCAGGCGCACCTTGAACGCGTCGATATTGTCGTCGGCACGTCCCTCTTCGGCCGCACGCTTTTCCATACGTGCGACAAGTTCCTGTTCATCCACCAGAAGGCGGATCACGCCATCGACCTGCGTGCCACGCTTTTCGAGCGCCGCGTCCAGGGCTTCGGCCTGGGCGACGGTACGCGGAAATCCGTCGAAAATCGCCCCGCCGGCCGATTCGGCTTCCGGCAGGCGCTCTTCGATGAGTTCGATGACGATGGCATCGGGAACCAGGCTCCCGCCATCGACGATGGCCTTCACCCGATTGCCGAGTTCGGAACCGGACGCAATCGCCGCACGCAGCATGTCACCGGTCGACAGCTGAACCCAGCCGCGATCGGAAACGAGTTTCTTGGCCTGCGTGCCCTTGCCGCAGCCCGGCGGTCCGAACAGGATGATGTTCATCGTTTGCGCCCCCGCAGTTTCGACTTCTTGATCAGCCCCTCATACTGGTGCGCCAGCAGATGGGACTGGATCTGGGAAATCGTGTCCATCGTCACCGATACGACGATGAGGATGGACGTACCGCCCAGGGCGATCGCCGCGCCGCCGCCCATCAGCATGGGAACCATGCAGATCACGACCAGATAGATCGCACCGATCAACGTCAGGCGGGACAGCACGAAGTCGATATACTCCGCGGTCCGCTTGCCCGGACGGATACCCGGCAGGAAGCCGCCATACTTGCGCAGATTGTCCGCGGTATCTTCCGGATTGAACACGACGGACGTGTAGAAGAAGCAGAAGAACACGATCATCGCCGCATACATCGTCAGGAAGAGCGGCGAGCCCTGGCCGAGATAGGCGACCACGGTCTGCAGCCATTCCGGACCCGACTGCTGCTGGAAACTGGCAGCCGTGGCCGGCAGGAAGAGCAGAGACGAGGCGAAGATCGGCGGGATCACCCCCGCAGTATTCAACTTGAGCGGCAGGAAGGAGGTATCACCGCCCACCATGCGATTGCCCTGCTGGCGCTTGGGGTACTGCACGAGCAGCCGGCGTTGCGAGCGCTCGATGAAGACCACCAGAACCAGGCCGGCCAGAACCAGAAGGATGCCGCCGAAGAAGACCGGGGCCGCCAGGGCGCCCGAAGCCGCCTGGCTCAGCGCGCCGCCGAGCAGGCCCGGCACGGCCGAAATGATGCCGGCGAAAATGATCAGCGAGACGCCATTACCCACACCGCGCGAGGTGATCTGCTCACCCAGCCACAGCAACAGCATGGTGCCGCCGACCAGGGTGATCACCGTCGAGGCGATGAAGAAGGGTCCCGGATTGATAGCCATGGTCAGGCCGTCGGCGTTCGGCGTATTCATGCCGATCGCGATCGCAAAGGCCTGTCCGGCCGCCAGCAGCACGGTCAGATAACGCGTGTACTGGTTGATCTGCTGGCGTCCCTGCTCGCCCCCTTCCTTCTTGAGCTTTTCAAGGCTCGGAATGGTGGCGGACATGAGCTGCATGATGATCGAGGCCGAGATGTACGGCATCACGTTCAGCGCGAAGATCGCCATGCGTTCGACGGCACCGCCGCCGAGCGTGTTGAACATGTTCAGGATACCGCCCTGGAACTGTTCAAACACACGCGCATACTGGACCGGATCAATCCCCGGGATCGGTACGAAGGTACCGATCCGGTAGACGATCAGGATCCCGATCGTGAACAGAATACGTTGTTGCAGCTCCTTCGCCTTGGCGAAGGAGCTGAAATTCATGTTCGCAGCAAGCTGTTCGGCAGCTGAAGCCATAAACTCGTCCCCGAAAGGTCAGCGTGGTCCTATTCCGCGGCCTTGGCCACGGCGACGGTCACCTTGCCGCCAGCCTTCTCGACAGCCTCGATGGCCGCCTTGGAGGCACCGGCAACGGTCACGTCAAGTTTGGACTTGAGCTCACCTTTCGCAAGGAGGCGGATGCCATCGAGTTCGCGACGGACCAGGCCGGCCGCGATCAGGACTTCGGCATTGATCGGCTTTTTCGCGTCGATCTTGCCTTCGGCAATGGCCTTCTCGATACGGCCCACATTCACTTCTGCCCAAGCCTTGCGGTTCGGCTTGTTGAAGCCCCGCTTCGGCAGACGCATGTGAAGCGGCATCTGACCGCCTTCAAAGCCCTTGATGGCCACACCCGAACGGGACTTCTGGCCCTTGACGCCGCGACCGCCGGTCTTGCCCTTGCCGGAGCCGATACCACGGCCGACGCGGGTGCGCAGCTTGGCGGCGCCGTCATTGTCGCGCAGTTGATTGAGACGCATGTCGTTCTCCATTCGATGGAGCGGTTTCCCCTTGAGGGACCTACTCCTCGACGATTTCCACCATATGGCTGACTTTCGCGATCATGCCGCGGACAGCCGGGGTGTCTTCCAGTTCGCGAACGCGACCGATCTTGCCGAGGCCGAGACCGGTCAGCGTTGCACGCTGATCCTGAGGGCGGCGCGTGGGGCTGCCCGTCTGGCGAACACGGAGCGTTTTCTTGGCCATGGTTCGCAGTCCTTACGCTTCGATCGCTTCCGGCGAAGACGCACCGTCATCGCGGCGGTTCACCAGATCGCCAACCTTCAGGCCACGCTTGGCAGCAACCGAGCGCGGGCTCGACTGCGACCGCAGCGCATCCATGGTGGCGCGGATCATGTTGTACGGGTTCGAGGTGCCGACCGACTTGGCAACGACGTCCTGGACCCCGAGGGATTCCAGCACGGCGCGCATCGGACCGCCGGCGATAACACCGGTACCGGGGGGGGCAGCCCGCAGGATCACCTTGCCAGCGCCGTGACGGCCCTTGGTGTCGTGATGCAGGGTGCGGCCCTCGCGAAGCGGCACGCGGATCATCGTCTTCTTGGCCTCGTCGGTCGCCTTGCGGATGGCTTCCGGCACTTCACGTGCCTTGCCCTGACCGAAGCCGACACGGCCCTTGGCATCGCCGACAACCACGAGCGCGGCGAACTGAAAGTTCCGGCCGCCCTTCACGGTCTTGGCAACACGGTTGATGTGGACGAGCTTGTCTACGAGCTCGTCGTCGCGTTCCTGTTCGCGGTCACGTCCGCGGCCGCGGCCACGGCCGCCGCGATCGCCGCGTTCACCGCGGTCACGCTGCTGCTCGTTCTGATGAGCCATACGTCCGCTCCCTTAGAAGTTCAGGCCGCCCTCGCGGGCCGCCTCTGCGAGCGCTTTGACACGCCCGTGATAGATGTAACCGCCACGGTCGAAGACGACGTCCTTGACGCCTTCCTTCACCGCGCGCTCGGCAATCAGCTTGCCCACGATTTCCGCGGCCTTCGTGTCCCAGCCCTTCGGGTGTTCCTTCAGGGCGACCTCTTCCAGGGAAGAGGCGGAAACGAGGGTCTTGCCCGCCACATCGTCGATGATCTGGGCATAGATGTTTTTCGCGGACCGGTGCACCGACAGACGCGGACGCCCATTGGCGAACTTGCGCAGGCGGGTGCGGTTGCGCTGGGCGCGCCGGACCGATTTTTCGCGTTGAGTCTTCATCGCACGCCCTACTTCTTCTTGCCTTCTTTGCGGCGAATGTATTCGCCGACATACTTGATGCCCTTGCCCTTGTAGGGTTCCGGCGGACGGAAGCGACGGATTTCCGCAGCAACCTGACCGACCTTCTGCTTGTCCGCGCCCGAGATCTTCACCTCGGTGGGCTTCGGACAGGCCAGAGTAACACCCTGGGGCGCGTCATAGATGACGTCGTGAGACAGGCCCAGCGACAGTTTCAGCGAAGAGCCCTGCATCTGGGCGCGGTAACCGACGCCGACCAGTTCGAGATCTTTCTCGAAGCCGTCAGCAACGCCCTTGACCAGATTGGCGACCAGTGCCCGCTGCATGCCCCACATGGCACGCGCCTTCTTGGACTCGTCGGCCGGCTTGATGGTGATGCCATCTTCGCCCTGGCTGACGGTAACGTCATCGACGAAGGTCATGGACAGTTCGCCCTTGGGCCCCTTTACGGTCAGGCTGCCATCCTGGAGCGTCGCGGTGACGCCGGCGGGAATGGCGACGGGGAGTTTACCGATACGTGACATTGGCTCGCTCCCTTAGCTCACGTGACAGAGGATCTCGCCGCCCACATTGGCCTCGCGAGCGGTCGCATCCGACATCACGCCCTTGGGCGTGGACAGGATTGCGATGCCGAGGCCGTTCTGGACGAGCGGCAGGTCCTTGACACCGGAATACACACGGCGGCCCGGCTTGGAGATACGCTTGATCTCGCGGATAACCGAGTCACCTTCGAAATACTTGAGTTCGATTTCGAACTCTTTCTGGCCGTTGGCGTGTTCCACTTCCGCGTAATCGCGGATGTAGCCTTCGCTCTTCAGCACATCGAGCACGCGGCGGCGCAGGGCCGAAGCCGGCGTGTTCACGTTCCGCTTGTTGCGCATCAGCGCGTTGCGGATACGGGTCAGCATATCGCCGAGAGGATCGTTCACAGACATGTCGGGCCCCCTCTTACCAGCTCGACTTGACCATGCCCGGGATCATCCCCTGGCTGGCCAGTTCACGCAGTGCGATACGCGACATGCGCAGCTTGCGATAGAATGCGCGCGGGCGGCCGGTGACTTCACACCGGTTGCGGATGCGCGACGGAGCCGAATTGCGGGGCAGCCCGGCCAGTTTCAGTTGAGCAGCAAAACGCTCCTCAACCGGCAGTTCCTGATTGCGCGCGATCGCCTTCAGTGCGGCACGCTTGGCAGCATAGCGCTGCGACATGCGTTCCCGCTTGCGATTGCGTTCAACTGCGGAAGATTTCGCCATTTAAGTCCTCCTGCGTGCAGAGCCCGAGCGGCTCTGCTCTCCTGCTGCGTTAGTTCGTAAACGGAAAATCGAACTCGGCCAGCAGGGCCTTCGCTTCCTCATCATTGCCTGCGGTGGTGCAGACAACGATATCCATACCCCGGATCTTCTCGACCTTGTCGTAGTCGATTTCCGGGAACACAATATGTTCCTTCAGACCCATCGCGTAATTGCCACGACCGTCGAAGCTCTTTCCGTTGAGCCCGCGGAAGTCACGCACACGCGGCAGGGCAATGGTGATCAGGCGGTCCAGGAACTCGTACATACGGTCCTGGCGCAGGGTCACCTTCGCGCCGATCACCTGCTCCTCGCGGAGCTTGAAGCCCGCGATGGACTTCTTGGCAACCGTCTTGACCGGCTTCTGGCCGGAAATGGCTTCCAGATCCTCAAGGGCACCCTTGATTTTCTTGGAGTCCTGAGCCGCTTCGCCAACGCCCATGTTGATCACGATCTTGTCCAGACGCGGGATCTGCATGTCGTTCGCGTAGCCGAACTTTTCCTTCATGCGCGCCTTGATCTCGTCACGGTACTTCGCACGAAGACGCGGGGTGTAGGTGGCAACCTCAGACATCGATGACCTCACCGGAGGCTTTGGCGACACGGACCTTGCGGCCGTCATCAAGAGTCTTGAAGCCGACACGGGTCGGTTCGCCGGTTTTCGGGTCGGCCAGCGCCACGTTCGAGACGTGGATCGCGGCTTCCTTTTCCTTGATGCCGCCCTGGTCGGTCTGGGTCGGGCGGGTGTGGCGCTTGACCACGTTCACGCCCGCCACGAAGACCTTGTCCTCGGCCGGAACCACTTTCATGACCTCGCCGGTCTTGCCCTTGTCACGGCCGGCGAGAATGACGACCTTGTCGCCCTTCTTGATCTTGGCAGCCATTACAGCACCTCCGGCGCCAGCGACACGATCTTCATGTGGTTCTTGGAGCGAAGCTCACGCGGAACCGGGCCGAAGATACGCGTACCGAGCGGCTCGTTATTATTGTTGATGATCACCGCGGCGTTGGAGTCGAAGCGAATGACGGAACCGTCCTTGCGCTTGATGTCCTTGGCCACGCGAACGACGACGGCCTTGCGGACGTCACCCTTCTTCACGCGACCACGCGGGATGGCTTCTTTCACGGAGACGACAATGATGTCGCCCACGTGGGCGTAGCGACGCTTGGCACCGCCCAGCACCTTGATGCATTGCACACGGCGGGCGCCAGAATTGTCGGCTACGTCCAGATTGGTTTGCATCTGGATCATGGCAGATCCTCCTTAGGAAAGGGTCTCGGCCTGCGGGCTTACGCCTGCGCCGGGACAACCTCCCACCGCTTCAGTTTCGACTTGGGTGCACATTCCTGGATCTGGACCTGGTCACCCACTTTGAACGCATTGGCTTCGTCATGCGCGTGATAACGCTTGGTGCGACGAACCGTCTTGCGGAGCAGCGGGTGGAGGAAGGTCCGTTCCACACGCACGACCACGGTCTTGGCACCTTTGTCACTCACCACGACGCCTTGCAGGATACGCTTAGGCATCGCTTAGCTCCCTTGCTCTTGCTGCGACTTGCGCTCGCTCTGAACGGTCTGGATGCGCGCGATGTCGCGGCGCACCTTGCCGTAGCGAGCGGTGTTTTCCAGCTGGCCGGCGGCCTGCTGGAAACGCAGGTTGAATTGCTCTTTCTTGCGCTTCAGGAGTTCGTCCTGGAGCTGGTCGTCCGTCATGGCGCGAACGTCGACGGCCTTGAGTTCTTTATCGCTCATTGCCCGATCTCCTATTCGCCCAACCGGGCGACGATCTTGGTCTTGATCGGCAGCTTCGCGGCGCCGAGTGCCAGAGCCTCACGTGCGACGCTCTCCGGAACACCGTCGATCTCGAACATGATGCGGCCAGGCTTGACCTTGCACGCCCAGAATTCGGGCGAGCCTTTACCTTTACCCATCCGGACTTCGGTCGGCTTCTTGGAAACCGGCACATCCGGGAAGATGCGGATCCACACGCGACCGGCACGCTTCATGTGACGGGTGATGGCCCGGCGCGTGGCTTCGATCTGGCGTGCGGTGACGCGTTCCGGCTGCAGCGCCTTGAGGCCGTAGGAGCCGAAGTTCAGCGTATAGCCACCCTTCGCAGCACCCTTGATGCGGCCCTTGTGCGCCTTGCGGAATTTTGTGCGTTTCGGTTGCAGCATGGCTGATATCCTTACGCGGCTTGACGGCCCGAACGGGCACGTTGCTCACCCGACTCCTGGAGACGGCGCTCCTGGGCCATCGGGTCGTGATCCATGATCTCGCCTTTGTAGATCCAGACCTTGATGCCGATGATACCCATCGCGGTCTTGGCTTCGGCGGTTCCGTAGTCGATGTCGGCGCGCAGCGTGTGGAGCGGCACAGAGCCCTCCTGGTACTGCTCGGAGCGCGCGATCTCGGCACCGCCGAGGCGGCCGCCGCAGACGATCTTGCAGCCCTTGGCGCCCATGCGCATCGCCGACTGCATCGAACGCTTCATCGCACGGCGGAAAGCCACGCGGCGCTCGAGCTGCTGGGCGATGGACTCGGCCACCAGATTGGCGTCGATCTCCGGCTTGCGCACTTCGACCAGGTTCAGGAAAACCTCGCCATCGACCATCTTCGACAGTTCCTTGCGGAGCGTCTCGATGTCCGAGCCCTTCTTGCCGATCACCACACCCGGACGGGCCGTGTGGATGGTGACGCGACATTTCTTGTGCGGACGCTCGATCACGATCTTCGACACGCTGGCATTCTTCAGGCGCGCCTTCAGCATCTTGCGGATCTTAAGATCCTCATGAAGCAGCTTGGCATATTCGCCTGCGCCGGCGTACCAGCGCGATTCCCAGGTGCGGTTGACGCCAAGGCGCAGACCGATCGGATTGATTTTCTGACCCATCAGGCGGCCTCCTCGACTTCGCGCACCACGATGGTGAGCTCGGAAAACGGCTTCAGGATCTTCGCGCCGCGACCGCGGGCGCGGGCCTTGTACCGCTTCATGACCAGGTTCTTGCCGACATAGGCTTCCGACACGACAAGGCTGTCGATGTCGAGACCGTGATTGTTCTCGGCATTGGCAATCGCGGACTCGAGGGTCTTGCGAACCTCTTTGGCGATGCGCTTGCGCGAAAACTCGAGATCCGCCAGCGCACGCTCGACCTTTTTGCCGCGGATCAACGCGGCAACCAGGTTGAGCTTTTGCGGGCTGGTGCGGATCATCCGCAGCTTGGCGCGCGCTTCGTTGTCAGCGACGCGACGGGGATTGGCAGACTGTCCCATCGCTTATCTCCGCTTCGCTTTCTTGTCCGCCGCGTGACCGTAATAGGTCCGGGTCGGAGCGAACTCGCCGAGCTTGTGGCCGACCATGTCTTCGGTCACCAGCACCGGCACGAACTTGTTGCCGTTGTGGACCTGGAAGGTCAGACCCACGAATTGCGGCATGATGGTAGAACGGCGCGACCAGGTCTTGATCGCTTGCTTGCGCCCGCCCTCGTGCGACTTTTCCGCTTTTTTCAGCAGATAGCCGTCGACGAACGGACCTTTCCAGACAGAACGAGGCATCGTCGGCTCCCTATCGCTTCTTGCGCTCGTGGCGCGAGCGGATGATGAACTTGTCCGTAGACTTGTTCTTGCGCGTCTTCGCACCCTTGGTCGGCTTGCCCCACGGCGTCACCGGGTGACGGCCGCCCGAGGTCCGGCCTTCACCACCGCCGTGCGGGTGGTCGACCGGGTTCATCACGACGCCGCGGACGGACGGGCGACGACCCAGGTGACGGTTGCGGCCGGCCTTGCCGAGATTGATGTTCAGGTGGTCCGGGTTGGAAACCGCACCGACCGTCGCCATGCAGCTGTCCGGGACCATGCGCAGTTCGCCCGAGGACAGGCGGATCTGGGCATAGCCGGCGTCACGGCCGACGAGCTGGACATACGCACCGGCGGAACGGGCGATCTGACCACCCTTCTCCGGCTTCATCTCGACATTGTGCAGGATCGTACCGACCGGCACAGCCTTGAGCGGCATCGCATTGCCCGGCTTCACGTCGCACTTGGCGGACGCGATGACAACATCGCCTTCCGACAGGCGCTGCGGCGCCAGGATGTAAGCCTTCTCGCCATCCTCATACTGGATGAGGGCGATGAATGCCGTCCGGTTCGGATCGTATTCCAGACGCTCGACGGTCGCGGGCACGTCCCACTTGCGGCGCTTGAAATCGATCACACGGTACAGACGCTTCGCGCCACCGCCACGACGGCGGGCCGTGATGCGACCGGTATTGTTGCGGCCACCCTTTTTGGTGAGGCCCTCAACCAGCGTCTTTTCCGGACGGCCCTTGTGCAGCGCGGAGCGATCCACGAGCACGAGGGCACGGCGGCCCGGAGAAGTCGGTTTGAATGTTTTCAAAGCCATCTTACAGACCCGTCGTCACGTCGATCGAGTGACCCTCTGCGAGAGTCACGACCGCTTTCTTCTGGTCATTGCGCTTGCCGTGGATGCCACGGAAACGCTTGGTCTTGCCGTGAACCTTGATCGTGTTCACCGCTGTCACCTTCACCTTGAAGAGTTGTTCGACCGCTTCCGCGATCTCCTTCTTGTTGGCGCTCAGCGGGACGAAGAAGACAACCTTGCCGTCTTCCGACAGCAGGGTGGACTTTTCCGTGATCACCGGTCCCAGGATCGTATCGTAATGGCGCGCAGCAGCCGTCATCTTAAGCCTCCTTCGCGCTCAGGCGTTCGTGGATCTTCTCCACGGCGGCCTTCGTCAGCACCAGGGTGTCGCGACGCAGCACGTCATAGACGTTGAGGCCCTGGGCGGGCAGCACGTCGATAAGCGGCAGGTTGCGAGCAGCCTTGGCGAAGTTCTCGTCGACCTGCTCACCGGAGATGAACAGGGCGTTGGAAATGCCCAGGCCTTCGAGAGAAGCGCGCAGATCCTTCGTCTTCGGCTCGGTCAGCGCGGCATCATCCAGGATGATGAGCGCCTTGGAACCGGCCTTGGACGACAGGGCGTGACGCAGACCCAGCGCACGGACCTTCTTGGGAAGATCGTGAGCGTGAGAGCGCACGCGCGGACCGTGAGCCTTGCCACCGCCGACGAAGATCGGAGCCGAACGGGCGCCGTGACGAGCACCGCCACCGCCTTTTTGCCGGCCGAACTTCTTCTTCGTGCGAGCGATTTCCGAGCGGCCGAGCGTCTTGTGTGAGCCCTGCTGGCGTGCTGCCAGCTGCCACTTCACAACGCGCTGCAGGAGGTCGGAGCGCACCTCTTCAATGCCGAACACGGCATCATCGAGATCGATAGCACCGGCGTCCTTCGCCGCGAGGGTTTTTACCTCGATCTTCATGCTTGCGTTCCTTCTTCACCATCGGCGGCCGCACCCGTCGCTGCCGCTTCGGCTTCCGCCGGCGCAGCGTCGTTCTCGACTGCCGGAGCTGCTTCAGCAGCCGGCGCGTTCATTTCGTCCAGCGTCCGGAACTTGCCCGGCAGCGGGAGTTCCATGTCGCCATAGCCCTTGACGGCGTCACGAAGCTCGACCCAGCCGCCAGCCGACCCCGGCACGGCACCCTTGACCAGGATGAGGCCGCGATCCGCATCGACGCGGACAACTTCGATATTCTGCGTGGTCACGCGGGTCGCGCCCATGTGACCGGCCATCTTCTTGCCCTTGAACACCTTGCCCGGGTCCTGGCACTGGCCAGTGGAACCGTGGGAGCGGTGCGAGATCGACACGCCGTGCGAGGCGCGCAGGCCGCCGAAATTGTGCCGCTTCATGGCACCGGCAAAACCCTTACCGATCGAAATGCCGGCAACGTCCACCTTCTGGCCCGGGACGAAGTGATCGGCCGTCAGCTCGGCGCCGACTTCGATCAGAGCGTCCTCGGCAACGCGGAACTCGACCAGCTTGCGCTTCGGAGCCACATTGGCCTTGGCAAAGTGACCGCGCAGCGCCTTCGGCGTCCGCTTGGCCTTGGCCTCACCAGCACCCAGTTGCAATGCGACATAACCGTCACGGTCAGCCGTCTTGTGAGACACGACCTGGACGCCATCCATCTGCAGCACGGTGCAAGGAACGTGCACGCCGTCATCGGCGAAAATACGCGTCATGCCCAGTTTGCGGGCAATCACGCCGGTTCTACGATCTTCCTGGCGCATAACCCTACGCTCCCAGCTTGATCTCGACGTCCACACCGGCCGACAAATCGAGCTTCATCAGCGCGTCAACTGTCTGCGGAGTGGGGTCAACAATGTCGAGAAGGCGCTTGTGTGTCCGGATCTCGAACTGCTCGCGCGACTTCTTGTCGATGTGCGGCGAACGCAGCACCGTGAACTTCTCGATGCGCGTCGGCAGCGGAATCGGACCGCGAACGTTCGCGCCGGTGCGCTTGGCGGTGGAGACAATCTCCCGGGTGGAATTATCCAGAACCCGGTGATCGAACGCCTTCAGGCGAATGCGGATGTTTTGACGTTCCATCAAACCGATCCCGTTTCTAAACTTTCAAAAAGAGCAATGAGCGGGGCGGCACACAAGGCACCGCCCTGCCCGGATTTCTTGTTACTCGACGATCTTGGAAACAACACCGGCGCCGACGGTCCGGCCGCCTTCACGGATAGCGAAGCGCAGCTTCTCTTCCATGGCGATCGGCGTGATCAGCTCGACATTCATTTCCACATTGTCGCCCGGCATCACCATCTCGGTGCCTTCCTTCAGCGTCACGACGCCGGTCACGTCGGTCGTGCGGAAGTAGAATTGCGGACGGTAGTTCGTGAAGAACGGCGTGTGACGGCCACCCTCTTCCTTCG
>JAZAHA010000041.1:0-3641 GCA_036231565.1 Pseudomonadota bacterium | reverse complement strand
GCATATCGAGAAACATCCCGGCTCGCAGGCTCCGCAGGAGCCGAGGACACGGACCTCGCGACAGCGAGGGAACCATCTTCTTCTTTACTCATATCCATCTCCTATCAGGCTGCGTTAGCCTGCTTCTCCCCGATCATCTGCCGGGCTTGTTCTTCCAGATCTGCCACACCCAATCCGGGGATTACTTCGTCACACAGGAAGGCCAGCGCCTTATCCAGGAATGCCCGGAACTCCATCTGGTCCATCTTGTCGAAGGCGATAGAGCCCGGCAGTTGGAACAGCTCGCCAGTCTTCTGTGAGCGGACCACATGGACGATCCCGCACTTGATCTTGACGAGGTTGTGCAGCTGGTCCCTGTCGGACAGGACGGGGTGCTCTGTGTTCTCGCTGACGATCTTCAGCACGGCCCAATAAAGCCGGTGGGGCTTCTGTCTGCGCGGCTCTGTGATGACGGCCTTGACGCGCTTACCGGACGGGATATCCGACAGGTCGCTATCTGACAGGCCGTCAGACGGGTAGAGCGCGTTTCCGATGCGCTGGAGGTAGACCGTGCGGGCCACTACAGCACGCCGTAGGGGCTGGCGAATGGCACCTCATCGTCCAGATCGGGCGCGCCGAAGCCCTCCTGCTCACCCCGGCCTGTGGTCATCTCCGGTGCAGAGCCGCCGCCGCCTTCGGACTTGCCGTCCAGCATCTGCAGCTCACCGCGGAACTTCTGCAGGACGATTTCCGTGCTGAATTTCTCCACGCCTGACTGGTCGGTCCATTTACGGGTCTGCAGAGCACCTTCGATGTAGACCTTCATCCCCTTGCGGAGATAGTTCTCGGCCGTCTTGGCAAGGTGTTCGTTGAAGATCACGACACGGTGCCACTCAGACTTTTCCTTGCGCTCTCCGGTGTTCTTGTCGCGCCAGCTTTCCGACGTGGCGACGGACAGGTTGACCACCGGGTCGCCGTTGTTCATCCGGCGCACTTCCGGGTCTTTGCCCAGATTGCCGACGAGAATTACCTTGTTGACTGATCCGCTCATGCTGCCACCTGCTCTTCATGGATTTTGACACCGGGGATGGTGATGGCCGCACCCTTGGCGGCTCGGATGTCGGCGTTCGCCAGCCGCTCGGCTTCGGCGATGATCGCCGGATGCGCGGCGTAGTGCTCGACCAGTGCGGCGGCATCCGTGACTTCAGCAGACCGAACGGTGCGCAGCGAAATAGTCCGGGCAGACCCGGATGACGACTGGACCTTGTGTGCGCTCGCTGCGACCTTCTCGGCCTCCTTGGCTTGCGACTGTGCGCGATCGGCCAACAGGGCGTCATCACGCAGCGCCTCGGCCTTGCGCCGGGCCTCTGCCGCCTCGGCGTCACGGCGTTTCTGCTCGGCCACCAGAAACGGCTGCAGGAGCTTCTTGCTGTCCGCTGCGATCTTCTCGGCGCTGGCGATGGTCGGCTTGAATTCGGCGTCTACCTTTTGCCCGGCCTTCAGGTGCGGGTCCTTGGCGATCTTTCTGGCATCCTCAATCCGCTTGGCGAGTTTGCGCGCGCGGTCGATAATCTCGCCAACCTTCTCGGCGCTCTTTGCGTCGATCTCGGCGCCCTCGAATGCCTTGGCCTCAAGAGCCAGCGCGGCGAGTTCGTGCTCGAAGTCTGCCGGGCTCGGAATGTCGTTCGGAATGCTCATGCTGCGGTCCTTTCAATGTCTTCCTTGGCTTCATCGGAGAGCCAGGAATTGAGATCTTCCATGTGCGCCGCGTAGGCGTCGCGAATGGGGTCGGCGAAGGCCTTGGGGAGATGGGCAATGCGATCCTTGTTGCGGATGCCCCATTGCTTCAGCTCGTCAGGCGTCTTGATCGCCTCGATCTCGGCCTTGATTGTTTCGAAATCGCCGTCGCGCTTGGCCTGCGCAGATGACTTGCGGCCGGTATCGACCCGCGACGGAGCGCTGCCAGACACGGCGGCGTTTGCATCGTCATCTTCCGGAGCGATACCCACCACGGCCATTAGCGAATAACGCCGGGCATAGGTCATTGCGGAGCCGTAGCCTTGCGCGTCTTGCTTGCCGACTGGGAGGCGAAGCGTGTCGCTCATCCATTCGCCGGATTTGTGCATCAGCACAGTTTCCAGCTCAACGCACCCGTCAGAGGAGCGGGGGAATTGAACGACAGACAGGCCGTGCTTTGTCAGTGGCCCCCGGCAAGCATCCCAGACCGCGCCAAGATCGGCGTACTTCGACCGGAAATGCGGGTTTGTGCTGGCCTTGTGGGCGCCTTCGATTTCAGCTTGAGCCTGTGCCAGCGCTTCGGCAAGCTTTGTGAGGGTTTCAGAACGATTCATATCGGTCTCCAAAAAGGCCCGGAGCATTCGCGCTCCGGAGTTGGGGAGAGGGGTTAGCGGACTGCCAGAAAGGCGGTGAATGCGAGGAAGGTCGCGGCCATGCCGATGGCCAGCCATCCGCGAGCGGTGAAGAAACGACGCATCATGCTGCCCCTGGGGGTTCGTCAGGCGCATAATCCAGAGCACCCGGAAGATGCGTATTGCTCACGACAAGGCGCATGTTCGGATGGGGATCGAGATTGCGCGCTTCTGTGCGAAGGCCAGCGACGATCTTGAGCGCCTTTTCCCGCCTCTTGTCGATGCGAGCGCTTCCGTCTGCGATCTCACCCGCTATGTCGGCCAGATCGCGAAGGCGTTGCGCGAGTTCAGCGTTGGTGTCAGACATGGGCTTCCTCCTTGTCGGTGGGGCTAGGTGGCGGTTTCCGTAAGGATGACCACCGTGCGGTCGCGCCGTGGAATTTCGTGCGATGCGCTGGTTTGGATGCCGTTGGGAGGATCGTTCCGAATGCCGGGATCAGGGATCGCGACGCAGTACCCGTGGAGCTGCAGAACATCGCGGAACTCGCCAAGCAGGGCAGACTTTCCGCACCCAACGGGCCCGGCAATGTTGATCGAAATGACGTTCGGCCAGACGCGGCCGTCACGGACTTTTTGGTCAGAGGGCTTCATCCTGTCTCTCCATTGGGTTGGTTGGTGGGCAGCGCGTCGTAATCGCAGCGGAAAAAGCCCAGTTGCCCCCGGCACGGCCGGAACGGCAGGACGCGCGGATTTCGAAGGACGAAGCCGAAGCGGCCGAAGAACCACTCGCTGTCCATCTCGGTGACGCAATCGACGATCTCGACCACGCCGACGATGCCGCCGCGGGGCAGGTAGACGCCCCGGTCAGCCTCAAGCGGCTTTCCGTCGTCCCATGCCTTCCCGGCGTGGATAAGCACGTCACCGCGATAGCGCGTCGGCCAATCCCGGTTCTCGACATCCTTGCCTTCGTGAAGGATGCGATGGCACCACGGCTGGCGGATGCTCAGGGCGTGTTGAGGAAGCGGGTTTGACATCAAGCCCTCCCTTTCATCATCAGGTATTCGTGCAGGTAATCAGCGCGGGTAAGCAGCTCTTGTTGGGCCTTCTCGCGCTGGCGTTCGGTGGTGATAATGACGCCTTGCCCATGGCAGTCTGGGCATTGCTCCGCGGTCTCGCGTGGCACGCAGCAATGGCCTCGACACGATCCGTCCGGCGCGAAGTCGCCGCAGCAATCCGGCTCCATGCCATAGATGATGCCTTCACCTCCGCAGGCTGGGCATTGGATTTCGTGGT
>JAZAHA010000040.1:0-43742 GCA_036231565.1 Pseudomonadota bacterium | reverse complement strand
TGCCGCCGCGCGCCCCCCCCGGCCCCCGCGGCTGGGTGGGCAGGCTGACATCGCCGGCCCGCGGACCCGGCGGGTTCCGCGCGTCGCCGGCGGCGGCTTCCACGCGGTCGCGATAGGCCGAGGCCGGGATCACGGCCGGCAGGATGAAGGCGGCGCCGATCACGAGGACGACGAGGACAAGAAGAATGAGGCCGAGGCGTTTCATGGGGCAGGCTCCAGAGGGATTCGGACGCACACTAGCACCTGCAATTGTCGCTTTCTTGGCAAGACGGGCAGGCGGCCGTGCGTTATTGTAAAGGAGATTGTGTCGGAAAACCAAAGGGGAAGGGTATGCCGGACACCTGTTGCAACCGCACCGCATCCGCCAGCGGCCTTGTGCGCCGCCGCGAGCTCATCATCGGCCTGGCCGCCGGCACCGTGCTGCCGCTGGCCGCAGGCTGTGCCGACAATGCCGCGCTGGGCCGCTCCCAGCTGATGCTGGTCTCCGACGGCCAGCTGGCGCAAATGTCCAACCAGGCCTGGCAGGACACGCTGCGCGAGGAACGCGTGCTGCGCGATCCCGGTTATCAGCGCCGCCTGGAACGCGTCGGCCAGCGCATCATCCCGGCCTCCGGCCTGACCGGCTATGACTGGGAATTCACCGTCTTCGACAGCGAGGAGCGCAATGCCTGGGTCCTGCCCAATGGCAAGGTGGCCTTCTACAAGGGCATCATGGATCTGATGGAAGGCGACGGGCATATCGCCACCGTGCTGGGTCACGAGATCGCCCACATCGCCGGCCGCCACTCGGCCGAGCGCGCCAGCCAGCAGCTGGCCTCCCAGGTCGGCATCTCCCTGGTCACCGGCGCGCTGGGCAACAGCGAATACAGCCAGTACAGCCAGGAGATCGGCGCCGCGCTGGGCATGGGCGCCACATACGGCATCATCCTGCCCTATTCGCGCGAGCACGAATACGAGGCCGACCGGATCGGCGTCGATTACATGGTGCGCGCCGGATACAATCCCCAGGACGCGCTCGACTTCTGGATGGGCATGGCCGCCATGAACCAGCGCCAGACAGCCGAATTCGGCTCCACCCACCCCTCCGACGCCAACCGCATCGCCGCCATGCGCGAGCACATGCGGGCAAGGGGGTATATCTCTTAGAGGGAAGTTCCAGGGGGGCGAGAGTTGTGTGGTCCTTCCCCTTGACGGGGAAGGGCCAGCAAACGCTCGTATTCCACCCGGCTGCGTCGCGGGCTCCAGGTCCTCGCCCTTGACGGGCGCTGAGGCGCCCAAGAACAGTCCGGGGGACTGTTCGACGCGACGAAGGACCGCTGCGAAGCAGCGGTGGAGTGGGTGGGGGCGAGGTGTCTGAATGGACACGCTACGCGTTTCACCCCTTCCGTCCCTTCGGAACACCTTCCCCATCAAGGGGAAGGACCGGCAAGCGCTCGTATTCGCCCCGGCTGCGGCGCGGGCTCCAGGTCCTCGCCCTTGATGGGCGAGGGGGACCGCTGCGTCAGCAGCGGTGGAGTGGGTGACGTCTGGGAACTCCGAAACGCGCCGCGTTTCTCCCCTTCCGTCCGGCTGCCCCGGCCGTTCATTGCGCCGGACATGCCCCCGACAGGACTTTTGGCGGCTAGGTCCCCATCAAGGGGAAGGACCGATAAACGCTCGGGATCAGGCTTTTCCCGCCCGCCGCAGCCCGCCCGCACAGCGGCCTGCAAATCGCCTGACGAAGCAGTTGCCAGCGCGCGGGAGGGACGCTAGGTTCCCGCGCCTCACGCCCCCTTTGCGGACCGTGACACCCGAGTGCCGCCTTAGCTCAGTTGGTTAGAGCGCTAGATTGTGGATCTAGAGGTCTCCCGTTCGAACCGGGAAGGCGGTACCATTTTTCTTCTTTCGCCGAATACCTACCCACCATGATGACCAGTATGGTTAGCTTGGAGGCGACAAGTTGCGTCGTGCACAAATCATAATCTGGTCATCTCGGGTATTTCGTGCTTTATGTCTGCAATTCAGGGTTGATGCGAGCCATCAACTTCCGATTTGTTGTGGCGCGTGGGGTGAGGGGGAGCGATGAGTATCCCAGCTTTTGATGGGCGTGGTCTTTTGCCGCCGTTTCGCGGTGACGCGCACGGGCGAGACCGGTCACCTTATTGGGTAGATATGACGACTATCGTCTCAGCTTTCGCTACGACAGATCGAAGGAAGTCGCTATTGCGAGGGTTCATCTCTTATCGCCAACTCCTTAGGCACCATGGTTTCGACAGGGGTGTACAGTTTGTGGATGGTAGTTTTGTTGAAAACGTTGAAGTCATTCGCGGACGCGAGCCGAGCGATATAGATGTCTTTAGCTTGGTGCACGCGCCCCGAAATTTTCTCGCTGATCCTTCAAGCTGGGTCGTCCAAGGTTTGCCCATTTGGAATGAGGAAGTTCAAAATGCTAAGAAGAACAAAAAGCGTTTTAACATAGACTCTTACGCCCTTCTTTATGAGGAGGTCGCGGGTCATCCACTCGGATTAATAAATCATATTATATATTGGTACAGTCTATTCTCACACCAACGTGATACTTTCTCTTGGAAGGGTTTTGTTGGCGTCGATATGGATCTTGTCGCCTCAAAAGAAGATCAGGCGTTAGCGATGCTCGGAACTGTATGATGCCAAACCTCCTTTCTATAGAGGCTTTAAAGGCGGACCGAAGGTACGTTCAGGCACAGCTGGAAGCCGAGACCGATAACCCTTGGGGTACAGCAAAAATTCTTTGGGAACAACGTCTTGAAGATATTGATGCTCGTCTGGCGGAGCTTTCCGAAACTACTAAGCCGATGGCCTCGGTTGCGCTGATTTTTGATGGCGGGCCAGTAGTTGGTGCCGAGCAGATCCGATTGGATTTTGCATCTGCTGTTCTCGATCAATATCAGAAGCTCGTTTCTTTGGAGTTTGCTTCCAGGGTGGCGGAGGCGATCCCTGATCGCGGACCTTTGCCCGGTCGTGAACATGCCAAGCTATTTGTGCGCGACATAGTGCACGGATCGATGGGGTTTTTGCTCGAGGAAGGTGGGGGACAACCTGCAATGTTTCCGACTCTCTTGAAAGAAACCGTTGAAGAAGTGACTTCGATCTTGTCGGACTTGAGCGCTCCTGAGCGGGCGGTGTTTGAAGAGCGTCTTGGGCGGTCCGACCCTCGCTTTATTGCCGCAGTCCAGAAGCTGTCGAAAACACTGTCGAACTCGGATGCTAGTGCTCGAGTGGTCGGAGACCGAACAGCATTGGATATGTCAGTAGACGATGTTCATGAACTCAATAGACGTCTGAACGAAATTGAAGTTCGTGACTCCAGCGATGCTGTCGTGGGAGTCTTGCTGGGCGTGCTTCCTGAAGCAGGCAAGTTCGAGCTTCGAATTGAGGGCCCAGATGGTCAAACGATCGAAGGAGATGTGTCTGAGCAGATGGTTCAGAGATATCTCACCGATTCAACCATCAAGGATGCACTGCAGCGACGGGTAAGTGCGCAAATCCGGACTGTCCAATCCGTCCGCAATGGTCGAGTGATCCGAGAGAAAGTTATTTTGGAAAATATATCGATGTGAACGTCAGTGGTAAATTTTCGAGCTTGTCGGTTGCAAAGTTGGCCAAGGGCGGATTTCGGGCGAGCTCCCCGCTGCTTTGAAAAATGAGTAATCTTTGACCTCCCCCTAAACCCCCGACCGGTTCATGCCGGCGCGGGTGGCGGCCTGGTCGATCAGGGCGAGCTGGCCGGTGTCGATGGAGAGGTTGATGCGGGTGGTGCGGCCGCTGGTGATGGCGGGCGCGATCGGCGGGGTGAGGGCGGCGTCCTGCCGGTCCTCCGGAAAGTCCGGCTCTACGCGGCCGCCAGCGGTTCGATACTGGACTCGATCTCGTCACCGGCCTCGATGCGGGCCATGGCCAGGTCGTACTCGGCCTGCAGGTTCAGCCAGAATTGTGGCGTCGTGCCGAACAGGCGGGCAAGGCGCAGCGCCATGTCACCGTCGCAGCGCGCGCCGTTGAGCAGGCGCACGGCGCGCTGCCGGCCGATACCCAGCCGTTTGGCGAAGGTCGGCGCCTTCATGTTGTAGTCGGGCAGATAGTCTTCGCGCAGATGATCTCCGACGCTGGCCGGTGCGATGTCGCGATCACTCATTCTTGCCTCCATCCCGGGCCGTCGCCCTAAGTCTTGCGGGCGGTCGGGGTTTGCCAGAGCATTGTGTAACGAGACGCGTTACACGAGTCGATCAGGAAGGCCCGCTTCCCCCCTCCGGCCGCGTATCCCCGCCATCAACTTATCCACTGCCCTGCAGCCCGTGCGATAATGGGGGATCGGGTTAGGCTGGCGCCGGTTGGCAGAGCTGGCAGCAGAGCCGGCAGGAGGCGGATGCAATGGACGGAACGGTTCCGGATTGGACGGGGCAGACGGTATCCCTGCCGGGCGGGACGGTGTCGCTGCGCGTCTGGTCCAATCCCGGCAAGCCGCGCCTCGCTTTCGTGCACGCCAATGGTTTCTGCGCCTCGGCCTATCGCCAGGTGTTCGAAAAACTGACCGGCGAGTACGAGATCTGGGCCCCGGATCTGCGCGGTCATGGCGCCACAACGCTGCCGGCCGATGCCGGTATGCATCGCTCATGGGGCATCTATGTTACAGATATGATGGCCTTGTGGGGGCAGTTGGGCTTCGTTCCGGACGCCATGGCGGGCCATTCCATGGGCGCCACCACGGCCCTGATGACCGCAGCCCGCCTGGCCCGCGAGGGCGGGACTATCCCCGCTCTGGCCCTGATCGAACCGGTAATCCTGCCGCGCCCGGTCTACTGGCTTGCCCGCTCGCCCTTCTTCGCGCTCAACCGCAATCGCATGCCGATTGCCCGCCAGGCGCGCCGCCGCCGCAATGGCTGGCCCGACCGCGAGGCGGCCCGGCTGCGCTATGCCAAACACCCCGGTTTTGCCCGCTGGGCGCCGGGTGTTCTGGCGGATTATCTCGAGGGCGGTCTGCTAGACGTCGGGAATGGGGCAGGGGACGGGGAGAAAAAACTTATCCTCGCCTGCGACCCCGCCTGGGAGGCGGCGAACTACGAAGCCCAGGGGCATAATCCCGACGCCGCCGCCCGGCAGGTTGCCGGGCATGCGCATGTCTTGCAGGCAGGACATGGCTCGACCCTGATGCGCCCCGGCGTGCTCACCCGCCACGGGGCGCAGCTCACCCGCATGGATGATCTGGGCCATCTCGCCCCGATGCAGGCACCGGACCGGATCGCCGGCTGGCTGTCCGGTGCCCTGGCCGGGGAGGAAAGCTAGCGTGACCCGGTCAGCGCTCGCTGGACGTGTCGGCGGCTTCGGCCGCAGCTTCTTCCGCTTCGATGCGGCGTTCCACGAGTGCGCGGGCAACCTCGACGCTGACGATTTCCTCGACCGCGTGGATCGGGCAGCCCGGTCCGCCGCCGGCATAGATCTTCTCCATGTAGGGCGGCCGCAGCGTGGCGATGCGCGGGAAGCTTGTCGCAATCCGTGCGCCGAAATTCAGGTCGAGACAGGGCCGGCTGAGCGTCACCAGATAGTGCCGGCTGTTCGCACCGCTGAGGACGAGGTGTTCGCGGTCGATCACGGAATAGCCGTGGATGTTGACCAGGCGCACCCGTTCGCGGACCGGCTCGATCGGATAGTCCGCGGCGGTTTCCTGTGCGAAGGCGGCCGGCGCGGAGGCGAGACCCAGGCTTGCAACTGCCAGCAGGGCTGCTGTCGCGCGCGCCGTCGATGCTAGGCGTTTCATGGTGTATCCCTTCACGTCGTTTGTATCATTCCCTCGCAACTTTAAGGTATCGCGCGCGCCGGCAACCCGTCAACCGGATCGCGACCGCGCCATCGTTAACGCCGGATTAGCCATGAGGCGCGAGTCTGGACGTCGATTCGCAGCAACCGATTCTCCGGAGACCGCCTTGGTCAGCCCCGTCGACGCCAACAACCAGGACTTCATGACCCGCACCCTGCGCCAGGCCGCGCAGGAGACCGGGACGGATTTCAACTTCCTGCTGCGCACTGCTGCGCGGGAAAGCAATTTCGATGTACGGGCCGAGGCCTCGACATCTTCGGCGACCGGTCTCTTCCAGTTTATCGAACAGACCTGGCTGGGCGTGATGCAGCGCCGCGGTGCCGAGCATGGCTATGAAGACGCCGCCGCCGCGATCAGCCGCGACGCAAACGGCCGCTATGTCGTCGAGGATCCGGTGCAGCGTCAGCGCATTCTCGACCTGCGCTTCGACGCCGAGGCCTCTGCCCGCATGGCCGGCGAGCTGGCCGCAGAGAATGCTGCCGTCATCCAGACGCGGATCGGCCGGGCCGCGTCCGGCGGCGAGCTCTATGCCGCCCACTTCCTGGGCGCCCAAGGTGCTGCCAGCCTGATCGAGGCCGCCGAAAACAATCCGCAGGGCCGGGCCGACCAGCTCTTCCCCGCCGCGGCCCGCGCCAATCGTGCCATCTTCTATGAGGGCGGCCGCGCCCGCTCGACCAGCGAAGTCCTGGCCTCGCTGACGGGCGACCGTCCGGCACCGCAGATCCCGGCATCCGCGAACCGCGCCGCTGCGGCGGCTGCGCCCGATCTCAATGACAGCGGCAATATCCGCCTTGCCGGCAGCTACACGCCGGCCCGCAATACCTCGCCCGTCGCGCCGGGCAGCCACCGGGTCGGCAATGGCGAGCTGTCGCCGGCGCTGGTGGAAATCCTGGCCTCGCTGGACGCGCCGCGTTCAGCCAGCCGCGCCCGCAATTCTTAAGTCCGCGAACAGGTTGCAAGCTTTCGTTAAGCATACCGGGCCTAGAAACAAGGCCGATACATTCAACATGATGGACCTGCCATGAGCGTCGTCGCGCTGCGCAATCGACTGACCCAGGACGATATCCGCCGTCTGGTAAAGGGCGAGAACGAGGAAGTCCGCGCCTCGGCCGCGCAGAAGATCTGCCGCCGCATGGACGCGGCCAATCTGACCGATGCCGAGCGCGGTGCCGCGCGTGACATTCTCGACCTGATCGCCCGCGACGCCGCCGAACTCGTGCGCCGGGCGATGGCCGTCACCCTCAAGCAATCCCGCAACCTGCCGCGCGATGTCGCCGTGAAACTGGCGATGGATGTCGATGCGGTGGCCTTGCCGGTGCTGGAAAACTCGCCGGTCCTGGAAGACGAGGACCTGCTGCGCGTGCTCGAGCATGCCGGCAGCGACAAGCGCTGCGCCATTGCCGGCCGGCCGCATGTCGCGCCGATTGTTGTGCACGAACTGCTCGACAGCCAAGACGAGCGCGCCGTGTCAGTCGCCGCCGCCAATGACGGGGCGCTGTTTGACGACGCGGCCTATCAGCGCGCCTTTGCCGAATTCTGCGAGAACCCGGTGGTGATGGACAGTTTCGTCGCCCGCTCGCAATTGCCGCTGGATGTCACCGAACGCCTGATCTCGCACATTTCCGACACCGCGCTGCAGCGCCTGGTCTCGCGCCACGCCCTGCCGCCACAGGTCGCTGTGGAGATCGCCGAGGGCGCGCGCGAGCGCGCGACGCTGGATCTCGTCGACCAGGCCGGCCTGGCGCACGATCCCAAGCATTTCGTCCAGCAATTGCGCCTTAATGCGCGCCTGACCCCGTCGCTGATCCTGCGCGCCCTGCTGCGCGGACATGTCGCCTTCGTCGAGCACGCCTTCGCAGAACTGGCCGGCATCACCCACGCCAAGGCCTGGCTGCTGGTGCATGATGCCGGGCCGCTGGGCCTGCGCGCGGTCTATGACCGCACCGGCATGCCCTCGCGTCTCTATCCGGCCATCCGGGCCTGTTTCGATGTGCTGCACTCGATGGAAGTCCCGCACGACACGGCCGGCCGGGAACGCTTCCGCCGCGCGCTGGCCGAACGGGCCATCACGCGCTTCCAGGGTATCCCCGAGGATGATCTCGACTACATCCTGTCCCGGTTCGAGGAGGACGAGGAAAAACTGGCCAGAGCGGGCTAGATTTCCTGTCCCTGCACGCGCAAAAGAAAAAGGCCGCCCGGAGAGGCGGCCTTTCTTGTGTCCGGCGATAGGAAAGGGTCAGTCTTTCCAGGGCTCGGCGAAGGCGGCGGACTGCTTTTCCAGCTCGCCGGCCAGTTCGGACGCGACAGCGTCCTCGTCATTGCGGATATTCTGCGACAGCGCAGCCCGGATCGCGCCGACATGGGCGAGGGCGAGAGCCAGCGGGGCCTTGTCGCGCTTCTCCTGCATGTCGATCATCTTGGTCAGCGAGCCGGCCAGCCGCGTGACGATCGGGAATTCATAGGTCGAACCGAGACCGCGCAGGTCGTGGGCCCGCACGAAGAGTTCCTCGCCTTCCGGACCGGCCAGGCCGGCCGTCTTCACCACCTTGGCGGCGGCCTCCAGCTTGCCGACTTCCTCTTCCAGCCACTGGCCGAAATCGGCGCGCAGATCCTTCAGGGCCTCTTCGGCCTTCTCGATCATGTGCATGTCGGCCTGGCTGATCGGGCCGCCAACCTTGGCCTGCAACAGGTTGGGTACCGAAATCACTTCAGCATCATTGGGTTTGGCCATGGTCTTATCCCTCTCAGTTCGCGGGGGAATGGGCGGCATGGCCAGCATCGGCATGCCCGGAAAAACGGCTCAGGGTCTCGCTCAGCGCGCCGGCCAGGGAGGCCGCGGTGAAGGGCTTGACCAGGAAGGTGTCGACGCCGGCGGCGGTGGCCTCGGCGATCCGCTGGCGATCGGAATAACCGCTCAGCATGATGACCGGGATGAAGGCCGTCGGACTGGTCGGCTTGCGCCGCAGGGTGCGCACGAAGTCCAGACCGTCGCGCGGCTGCATCTTCCAGTCGGTAATGACGAGATCGACCGGGCGGCTGGCGAGCACGTCGAGGGCGCGGTCCACCGTGTCGGCCTCGATGACCTCGGCACAGCCGAACGCATTCAGGGACACCCGCAGCGCGCCGCGCAGGGCGGCATTGTCGTCGACCAGCAGCACGCGCAGGCGGCTCGGGTCGGTGGGCATTTCGGGTCCAGTCATGGCGTCGGCGAATCCGGTTCGGGTCAATTCGACTCGAATACTAGCCGGCCTTGCTTAACGTCAGCCTAAACGGATCAGCTTTCGAACTGTTCGATCAGGATGCGCTCAGCCAGGTCGCGCCCCTTATCGTACAGCAGGGTGAGGGTGACGTCATTTGCCTCGACGATATCCACGCGCGCGACCTCGCGGAATTCGCGATTGTCGGCCACGGCCGAGACGGGGCGCAGGCGCGGTTCGACGATCTCGAACCCCACCCGCACCGTGTGCGGCAACAGCGCCCCGCGCCAGCGGCGCGGGCGGAAGGCGCTGATCGGGGTGAGGGCGAGCACCTTGGAATTGAGCGGCAGGATCGGGCCATGGGCCGACAGGTTGTAGGCCGTGGACCCAGCCGGCGTGGCCACGAGTACGCCATCGGCCTGCAGTTCGCCCATCCGGTCGCGGCCATCGATCGTGACCTTGATCTTGGCGGTCTGCCGGGTTTCGCGCAGCAGGGAGACCTCGTTGATCGCCAGCGCCTCGAAGGGCCGGCAGTTCACATCCTCGCCCCAGGCACGCAGGGGATGGATACGGACCTGTTCGGCTGTCTCGATGCGCTCGCGCAGACCGTCAGGCCGGAACTCGTTCATCAGGAAGTCGACCGAACCGAAATTCATGCCGTAGACCCGGGCGCCGGTCTTGATCGAGGTGTGCAGGGCGTCGAGCATCAGCCCGTCGCCACCCAGGGCGATGATTGTCTCGGCCTCGTCCAGCGGGACGCAGCCATACATGTCTTCAAGGCGTGCTTTGGCAGCCTTGGCTTCAGGCCTGGGACTGGCCAGGAAGGCAAATGAATCGGAGATCGCGGAGCTCTAGGAAAAAGACGTTACCGAACACGTCTTTATTCAACCCCTGGAACCCATCTGACGCAAGACCTTGGCCGCTTTCTCGGGCCCGTACATGCGGAACACGTTCGCAGCGGCCGACATGGCATCGCCTTCCAGCGCCTGGTGCATGCGGCCGGAGCGTTGCAATGCCTTGTGGATCACCGGATAGGCGGTGCGTTCCAGATTGGCGGCCTGGCAGGCCATCGCAGCAGCGCGAACACCCCCCATGGCAAGGGCAATCCGCCACTGGGAAACCTTGATGCCGCAGAGATGTGCGATGGCATGATCGAACACGGCTTCCTCGCCGCGCACCAGCGCATCCAGCGCGTACCTGCCGTCCAGCTTGCCGTCCTTGGCCGCGTCATTGACGCGCCGGGCGGCGTCCTTGTCGACATCTTCCGGGGTTGCGGAGAGGGCCGTCTCGACGGCGAGCGCCTCGACCTTGTCCTTGTCCAGGCCGAAACGGCGATAGAGTTCCTCGCGCCAGTTTTCCGGCAGCATGATGCACAGCTGGGTGGCGAAATCGGTCGTCAGATCATGACGGCGCGCCAGGGCCTCGCGCAGTTTGGGATTGTCGCGTGCAACCGTCAGGCAGATGTCCAGCGTGTTCTCGGAAATCTCGGCTGTCGAATTATTGGCGAGCGCGCGTAGAACGATGGCTTCACCGGGGCGGGCCAGCGTGTCGCTGACAGCGAGGCAGAGGTTGGCCCGCATGGCGAGCACCTTGCGATGTTCGGTCGTGCCGGTCTCTGCCAGCTCGATCATGTCCTTCTGGGTCAGTTTCGAGCTTTTTTCGATGATCACCGCCGAGACTTCGATCGGCTCGAAGGCGAGGAACCGGATGATGTCGTGAGGGGCCCAGTCACAAGGCGCGAGCTTGGCGGCGATTTGCGCCTTGGTCTCGGTGTCGCTCTTGGCCGAGAGGGTAACGAGCAGTTCCCCGGCGACCGGATCCGCGGTCGGGCTGAGCGGTTGTGCCAGGCACAGATCCACGACACCCATAGCCAGCTCCCGGCGCTTGCCGGGGTCTTTCATCTTGGCCAGGACATTGAGAGTTTCCGCGGTATTGGCAGGCATGGAGACGCAGCTTCTTGATTGTCGTTGCCTGCCATTAATTCAGAAACGCCTTGAAAACTTGTTAATTGGTGCTGACATTAATTTGCGCGATATTTCAAGGATTTGATTAACCCTGTATTGGGTGCTCTGTACTGGTAGATCGACAGTAAAAAACAAGCATAGGGTGTGCCGTCCGCGCCGGTGCTCCGTCGCCGTTACCGCCTGCCACGGAAGGGTTTGACGATGATCGGGCATCGGCCAATACTTGCCGGGTTGGCGATAAAGAAACCCCGGGGAGTTCAAAATGGACGATCAAGCAAACCTGTCAGTCAAAGACCAGGTCTCCGAGGAAGAATGGAAAGCGCGCTGCGATCTGGCAGCGCTGTACCGGCTGGTGCGCATGCACGGCTGGGACGATCTCTTCTTCACCCACATTTCCATGCGCGTGCCTGGACCGGACGAGCATTTTCTGCTCAACCCGTTCGGCCTGCTGTATGAGGACGTAACCGCGTCGAACATGGTCAAGGTCGACCTTGACGGCAATGTGCTGCCGCCCTCGCGTTACGGTATCAATCCGGCCGGCTTCACCATCCACTCTGCCATTCATGCGGCGCGGCCGGATGTGAAGGTCGCCCTGCACCTGCACTCCGATGACGGTGTTGCGGTGGCCGCCCAGAAGCGCGGCCTGTTGCCGATCTCGCAGCTGGCCATGAATGTCTACAATGATGTGAGCTACCACGATTATGAGGGTATCGCGCTCGATCATGACGAGCGGGAACGCCTCGTCGCCGATCTGGGCGAGAAGAACCTGATGATCCTGCGCAATCACGGCACCCTGTCGGTCGGCGATCACCCGTTCTCGGCCTATGTGCGAATCTACCTGCTGGAAAAGGCCTGCCGCATCCAGATCAAGGCGCAGGCCGGCGGAGAGCTGATCGAGTGGGACGAGAAGATGCAGGATCGCGTCTTCGGCCAGTCCTCGGAGATTGCCTCGAATGACCTGTTCAAGGAAATCGCCTGGGCGGCGGTTCTCGACCGGGTCCGGCGGGAGAGTCCGGGCTTCGACAGCTGAGCGAACAAGGCTGCGCCCGGCGGATCGATGTCCGCCGGGCGCTCGCCGCTTCATCCAGTGAATGCAATTTTTAGTGGCATTTGTTTGCAAATGCTCGTTTCGAGGGTATGTTCGCTGCTCCTGACCGCGGGAGCTTCCGTGCTGCCGTGGCCTCAATCGGGAAGGATGCCCGATGGGATGGCGAATCGAGTCCTGTCACAGGCCCCGCGCCGCGGGCTTGCTGGCAATCATCGCGGTCGTGTTTGCGGCCGGTCCGGCGCATGCCGGAGCCTGGTTGCAGCGCAAAGGCGAGGGGCTGGCGATCGTCACGACGCTGGCTGACCGGGCCGACCAGCGGTTTGACGCCGGCGGCGACCGGATCGATGACGGTTATTTCTACAAGGACGAGATGGCGGTCTACGCCGAATACGGCATCACGGCGCGGCTGACGGCGGTGGCCCGGCTCGCCTGGCAATCCGTCGAGCGCCGTCAGGGAGCAATCCATGACGCCGCGCGGGGACTTTCGGCGAGCGAGGTCGGGCTGCGCGCGGGAGTGTGGCAGGACGCGGGTCGGATCGCGACCGTGCAGGTAACGGCGCTTCTGCCCGGTGCCGGCGAGAATGTGTCGAACCAGCCGCTCGGCGCCGGTGGCGAGGCTTGGGATGTGCGTGTGCTGTGGGGCCAGTCGTTCGGAAATGACCGGTTTGCCGATATCCAGCTGGCACATCGCTGGCGAGCCGAACCGGATCTGGACGAGGTAAGGCTGGATATCAGCGCGGGCTGGCGCCCGGCCCCCCGCTGGCACGTTATCGTCCAGTCGCTGTCAGTGTGGAATGCGGAACCGGCGAGCCCGGTACGCCCGGCCTTCAGCCAACACAAACTGCAGCTCTCGCTCGGTCGGGAAATCGCCGGCATGGAATACCATGCCGGCGTCTACTTCACGCCCGCCGGCCGGAATATGCTGGATGAACGGGCCGTCTTCCTGTCTGTCTGGCGACGTTTCTGAGGCCTTGGCGGTCGCTTTTCCGGGCCGGAAAACCGGTCTCAACTTTCGCTGAAAATGCTCTATTCAGCCGTCTCGACAGCGAGGTAGCCGATCACGTCGCGCCGGTCGGCAGCATCGCGCAGGCCGACAAAGCTCATCCGGTTGCCAGGCACCAGGGCGCGCGGGTTCTCGATCCAGGCGTCCAGGGTTTCGACGTTCCAGGTCAGGCCGGCTTCGGTCAGCTGGCGTGAATAGCTGAAGCCTTCGGCCGAGGCCGCGGCGCGTCCCATGATGCCATGCAGATTGGGGCCGACCGTGTGACGGCCGCCCTCGTTCAGCGTGTGGCAGGACTGACAGCGGCGGAACTGGCGTGCGCCATTGGTCAGGTCGGCATCGGCATAGTCGCCACCCAGGGATGCCAGGATCGCTTCGGCATCGCCGCCGGCGGCCTCTCCGGACTGGCTGCCGGATGGGCCGGCCGCCGCGGAAGACGTCGGTGCCGGTTCAGCGGCAGGGGCCGCGGCTTCGTTGTGTGCGGCGGGTGCCGCATCGGCGGTATCGCCGGTTTCGCCGTTGCAGGCAGTGATGAGCAGGGCGCCTGCAAGCGGAACGAGACTGCGCAGCATGCCGGAATCCTCCAATTCTCCAAAACGCTGGCGAACGATATAGCGCAAACCGCGCGCCAAGGGGTGCGACAGACTGCCACCGACGTTGCACCTTTGCAGCCCGGCGGAACCGTTTGCAGCAGAATTACGGCCATTTGCCGCGTCTGCCCTCAACCGGGAACGCCCGCCCGTCTCCCGCCTCATTGGAATTCTCCTGTGTCCGGTTTTTCAAGCCCTGTTCGCCTGCGCGTCATGAATCCGACACGCCGCCGGGTCTGCCCGGTGCTTCGGACAACGCCCCGAAGGGGCCGACTTTCCAGGGGGATAGGTTTTGAAAACCTCAGAAAAAATGCAATGGCTCGGATCGACTGTTCTGGCCGGGATGATGGGTGTCAGCCTGATGGCTGCCCCGGCCTGGTCGCAGAACAGGACCGAGACGCCGGACGATCAGCCGGTCCGCACTTCCGCGGGGACGGACGAGGATACGGCAGACGATTCCGAAGATTCCATCACGATCACCGGTTCGCGGATCGTGCGCAACGAGTTCTCGACGGCGGCACCGATCCAGGTGATCGACGGGGAACTGTCGCGCGATCTGGGTCTGGTCGACGCAGCTGACCTGCTTTCCCAGACCACGGTTGTGCAGGGCCAGCAGACCACGACCGGCCTGTCCACCTCGGCCGGTCTGATCACGGACAGCGGTCCGGGTTCCGCAACGGCCGGCCTGCGCGGGCTGGACGCCGGACGGACCCTGGTTCTGGTCAATGGCCGCCGCCTGGCGCCGGCCGGTGTGCGTGGCGTGCCGAGCGCGCCGGACCTCAACATGATCCCGGGTACGCTTGTTGACCGCGTGGAAATCCTGCTCGACGGTGCGTCCTCGGTTTATGGTTCCGACGCCGTGGCCGGCGTGGTGAACTACATCCTGCGCGACGATTTCGACGGTCTGCAGCTGGATGCCTATCTCACGGACCCGGAAATGGCCGGCGATGGCGGCCGTCAGCAGGTCTACACCGGCACGCTGGGTGTCAGCGGTGATCGCGGCTTCATCGGGTTCGCTGCCGAGTACACCAAGACGGAAGGCTTCACCGGCCGCGAGTTCGGCAGCTTCTACGAGCCCTATGCCGGCAACTGCATCACGAACTACAGCTATGGCGCCAGCGGCGAGATCTACGAGGATTGCGGCGCGTCATTCGGTGCCGGTGTCGGTGTTTTCCCGGCGCTCGGCTATGTCGGCTATGAGGCGGGCCGCCAGCATCCGGGCTTCCCCGACGGCTTCTTCCCGATTCCCTTCACGCTCGACCTGCTGCAGTCCGGGAGTGCGAACGGTGCCGCGCTGCTGCTGTGGCCGGAAGAGCTGAACGGCAGCCAGATGCCGGACTTCAACCGGACCTCGCTGTACTCGATCGGCGAGTTCGATCTGGGCTTCTATGGCGGGATGACGGCCTATTTCGAGGCGTCGTATACGCAGCGGGAAAGCGAATCCACCACGATCTCCCAGGGCGGCCTGGCAATGCCGGCCAACTATGCGCTGAACCCGTTCGGCCAGGCTGGCGACATCTATTTCCTCGAGCGCTATACGACCGAGACTGACGTGTCCCAGATGCGCCTGATCGGCGGCCTTCGCGGCGATCTGCCCTTCATGGACAGCTTCGGTCCGATGCACGGCTGGAGCTATGATGCCTATGCCAGCTTCAGCCGGTCCGACGGTTTTGACCGGGTGCAGGGGCTGTATGACTATTCCCGCTATCTCCAAGTGTTGAGCAATACGACCGTCGATGGCAGTGGCAATGCGTCATGCGCGCCGAACTTCGCCCCGAACTCGACGCAGGTGATCGAATGCCGTCCGCTGGACTTCTTCGATGGCACCTTCCTGACGACGGGCCGTTTTGCCGATCCCGAGGACAATGACTACTTCTTCCCGAACCGCCTGACGCGGACGGTTGTCGAACAGTCCGTCCTGAGCGGCTATGCCACCGGTACGTTGTTCGACTTGCCTGATGGTCCGGTCGGCCTGGTGCTGGGCGGTGAGTACCGCAAGGACGCCATCGTCACCGATACCGATGCGGGTGCGTCGGGCGGCGAGTTCGCCGGCTTCTTCTCGGATCCGGGCTCGACCGGCGACCGTTCCCTGATGGAAGCCTTCATCGAGATGGAAGCACCGATCCTGATGGATCGTCCGTTCGCCGAGGAATTGTCGGTGAACGTGGCCGCCCGCTGGACCGAAGAGTCCAATTATGGCGCCAGCTGGACCTACCGGGTCCAGTCGCTCTATGCGCCGAACGAATGGCTGCGCTTCCGGGCGACCTATGGCACCTCCTTCCGGGCGCCGAACCTCGGCGAACAATTTGGCGGGCGCGTGCAGTTCTTCGGCAACCCGCAGGATCCGTGTCGTGTGCCGGGTCTCGCCATCGTCGAGGTCGATCACGACAATGATCCGTCGACGCCGAATATCCGGCAGTACGATCCGACGCTGGAAACCCGCAGCCCGACGGTGGTCCAGAACTGCCAGAATGGTGGCGGCCCCTACAACCTGCCGGGCGTCGACCCGTTCTCGCTGGGTACCACTGGCCTGGGCACGTCCAACGTGACCTTCCTGGGGGCCAGCACTCTGGTTGCCACGGGGTCCAACCCGGACCTGGATGCGGAAACGTCCGAAGCCATTTCGGCCGGTTTCGTGATCGATCAGCCCTGGTTCGACGCATTCGATCTGCGTCTGTCGGCGACCTATTATGACATTTCCGTCGATGGTCAGGTGGAGTCGCTGTCATCGCTGGCGATCGTGGCCCTGTGCTATGACTCGCCGAACCTCACGAACAATCAGTGCCAGTACATCACGCGTGGTGGTGACGGCGAGATCAGCTTCGTGGAAGCGCTCAACCAGAATTTGGGCGAGCGGGTGACTGAAGGTATCGACGTCAATATCGAGTTCGGAATGGACTTCACTGCACCGGTCATCAACCGTCCGATGCGCTATGACGGCATCTTCCGGGCTACGCACACGCTGACGCAGTTCGAGGAAGAAACGGGCGCCGATGGCGTCACGATCAATGACGACCTGGGAGAGTATGGCTATCCGCAGAACCGGTTCAGCCTGACCAATGTGTTCTCCATCGGTGACTGGAGCGCATTGTGGCAGACCCGCTATGTCGGCGAGATGATCGAGGCGAATGACGATCCGTTCGATCCGCTCGGTTCGGGCCTCTACGCCTGTGTCGCGGCCGGCGACACGCCGTGTAACGTGTACGAGAACTCTCCGGAGTACTTCGTCCACGATGCCTCGGTGACATGGCGCAATGACGATCTGGTGGTTCGGGCCGGTGTGAACAATGTGTTCAATGATGCACCGGAGCCGCAGAGCAATCACGGCTATGTCATCCGGGGGGTGGGTTACGATCTGAATGGCCGCACGCTGTTCATGAACGTCACCAAGCGCTTCTAGCCCTGCTGGAAATGCAGACTGCGAAGGCCCGCTCGTCAGAGCGGGCCTTTTGCGTTTTGGGGTGTCCTTGTTGTCCACCCCGGAAAATCCGCCATTCGCCGGAATTCTGTCATTCGCCGACCCGGCTTGACGCAGGCCGAATTCCGCTGTCGGCCGGTCCGGCCTCCCCGTAACCCCATTCGATGCGCTTGTGCGCATTCAAACGTGCATGCGGGGCACCGCATGTGAGGGGATATCCAAGCCGGGGAGTAAATCGGCATGAAAAATCAAGCATTCAGGTCAATCGGCAGCGGACTGGGACGATCCGCTTTGCTGGGCGCGACGATGCTGGCAGGCCTCGCGGCCGTGTCGGCACCGGCCTTCGCGCAAGAGGATACGGCCGGGGACGACGAGGTGATCGTGATCACCGGCTCGCGGATTGCGCGCCAGGACTATGTCGCCGACAGCCCGCTGGTCTCCGTGACCGGCGATCAGGTCGTCGCCAACGCGGACATCACGATCGACACCTATCTCAACACGCTGCCGCAGGTGAACCCGGCCGGCACCACCACGTCCAACAATCCGGGCAATGGCGGTCAGGCGAATGTCGACCTGCGCGGCTTCGGCGCGAACCGGAACATCGTCCTGATCGACGGCCGCCGTGCCATGCCGTCCAGCGCGGGGCTGACGGTCGACCTCAACACCATTCCGGCTGCCCTGATCGACCGGATCGAGGTCGCAACCGGCGGTGCCGGTGCCGTGTACGGTGCCGACGCTGTGGCCGGTGCGGTCAACGTCATCCTGCAGGATGATTTCGAGGGTGTCGATTTCCGCGCGACCTACGAAAACTCCACCGAATACTGGGATGCCCAGGAGTACGGCGTGTCACTGGTGATCGGCGGCAATGTCGATGACGGCCGCGGCAATGCCGTGATCGCATTCGACCGCTCCGTGCGGGAGGGCATGATCAAGAGCCAGCGTCCCTTCGCCGAGCAGGCGACCGCGACGACCAGCTTCTTCCCGGCCGGCTCGCTGTTGTTCGGCGCGGCCAACCGTCCGACCGAGGCGTCGGTCGATGCGGTCTTCGCCGGCTACGGTGTCGACCCGGCCAATGTCAGCGTCGGCAACCGCTTCGGTTTCAACCTGGATGGCACGCTGTTCTCCGCGGGTATCTTCAACCATCCGTCCGACGTCGAGAACTTCCGGTATGATATCGACGGCAACGTCAACCAGAACATCTTCCCGGATGCCTATTCCTACAATTTCGACTTCGTGAACCTGCTCACTCTGCCGATGGAGCGCGACAGCTTCATGGCCCGGGCAGACTATGATCTCGACAATGGTGTCAACATCTTCGGCAACATCTCCTGGGCTCAGTATTCTTCTGCTCAGGCCCTGGCGCCGACCCCGATCCCGACCGTGCAGACGCGCGCGCCGGGTGAGAACTCGACCATCCAGGCTGTTTCGGCTCTGGTCGAGCCGGGCCGGACCGTGTCGAACCAGCTGATCATTCCGGTCACCAACCCGTTCATCCCGACCGACCTGGCGGCCATTCTGGCGAGCCGGACCGGCGATGATCCGAACCTCGTCGGCTCAGGCGCTATGGAACCCTTCCTGATGCGTCAGCGGACCCTGTCCGCGGGCCTGCGCCAGTCGAACTTCGAAAACACCGTGACCAGCTACACCTTCGGCGCCGAAGGCCCGATCGGTTCGAGCGGCTGGACGTGGCATGCCTATGTCTCGCGCGGTGACACCGAAATCGACCGCAACCAGCAAGGCAATATCGATACGGATCGTCTGCAGATCCTGCTGGAAGCCGCCGATGGCGGTGACAGCATCTGCTCCGGCGGTTTCAACCCGTTCGGCCGCCAGCCGCTGTCTGCGGAATGTATCGACTATCTGGAAGTGTCCTCGACCGCGTCGACGGAATTCTCCCAGACGGTCGGTCAGCTCTATGTAGCCGGCGACGCCTTCAACATGCCGGCCGGTCCGGTGTCGATGGTGCTGGGTGCCGAATATCGCGGCTTTGAGTTCGACTTCGATCCCGGTTCGGGCGGTGGCCCCATCTCCGGCTTCAACGCACAGAATCCGAACTCCGGCACGAACTCGTTCGAAGACCTGTTCGGTGAGGCTCTGATCCCGCTGGCGGGCGACGACGCTCCGTTCGGCGCGGTCGATCTGAGCCTGGGCTATCGCGTCTCGCGCAGCGAATTCCGCGACGGTATCACCGGCGATACGGGTGGCTCGAACGATCCGGCCTACAAGGCCGAGCTGAGCTGGGAGCCGCTGGACTATGCGCGCTTCCGGGCGTCCTACCAGCACTCCGTGCGCGCGCCGAACTTTGGCGAGTTGTTCGGCGGTGGCGGGTCTGCGCCGCAATACTTCGACCCGTGCTCGATCACCGGCGTCCAGCGTTCCGGACCCGATGCAGCACAGATGCGCGCACTGTGTGCGGCGACAGGCGTGGCCTCTCCGGACGCCTATGTCCAGACACCGGGGACCCAGGCCTCTGTAACCACGACCGGCAATACGGACCTCGATCCGGAATCGGCCGACACCTTCACCATCGGTGCGGTGTTCCAGTCGCCGGCCTCCAACCGCTGGCTGGACCGTTTCCAGGGCACGATCGACTACTGGCGTATCGACATCTCGTCGCCGATCCTGGCGCCGGGTGTGAACCAGCTGATTGCCGATTGCTACAACTACTACGGCACCAATCCGACCTATGACGTGAACCGGGACTCCTGTGCCGGTATCGTGCGCGGCGGCGGTGACATTTTCGGCGTTGCCGATGTCAACGACCCGAACGGGCTCTATCCGGGTCTGAACGGTGGTTCGCAGCAGGCTTCCGGTATCGATATCGCTTTTGGCTGGGGTTTCGAGCCGGAATGGCTCGGTGCGCCGTCCTGGGCCGGCTCGGTCACCACCAGTGTGATGCTGACGCATCTGCTGGAGTGGAAGCAGCAGGATCTCGCGAGCCTGCCGGAACTGGATTATGCCGGTACGGTGTCCTTCTTCGGCGAAGGCCTGGGCACCTCCTTCCCGGAATGGAAGGCTGTCTGGAACACGCGCTGGAGCGTGGCGGACTTCGACCTCGATGTGCGTGCACAATACATCGCGTCGATGGACAACCGTGCCAGCGTGATCTTCCCGGTCGAGACCAGCTTCACCGGTACCGACGCCGTCTGGTACTGGGATGTCGCCGGAACCTGGAACATCACCGACAATGCCTCGATCCGTCTGGGCGTGAACAACCTGTTCGACGAACAGCCGCCGGAATACGCACCGAACGTGCAGTCGGGCACCGACCCGTCGCTGTACGACGTCGTCGGACGTCGCGTGTTCGGCCAGATCGCCCTGCGTTACTAGTGAGGGGAGACGCACCTGCCCGGTCTTTGGCCGGGCAGGGCTGCGTGACAGGGGAAGGGCGGCGAACCGGTGGGTCCGCCGCCCTTTTCATGTCTGGTTGTGGAGTGAAAGGGTCAGTCGGCGATCTGGCTGAGTGCGGTGCGCAGGGCACCTTCATAGGACCGGCCAACGCGCACGATCTGGCCATTGTCCAGATGCACGAGACGGCCGCCATGCTCGGTCGTGGATGACATGGTGATGCGCTGCTTGTTGACGATCGCCGAGCGGTGCACGCGCATGAACATGCGCTCGTCCAGCAGGCTTTCCATCGCCGTCAGCGTGTCGCGGTGCAGCCAGGACCGGTCACGGCAGTGCAGGCGGACATAATCGCCCTCCGCCTCGACCCAGTCGATCGTGCGCTTGGGTATCCGCACCATGCCTTCGCGGCCCTTCACCCAGAGTGCATCGTCGGCCCCGGTGCCATTGCCGCGCAGGGCGTCGATGACGGTTTCCAGTTCGCCGATCCGCGACTGGGCGTCCTGCAGGCGCAACAGGCTGCGGGCACGGGCGAGGGCGGTGTCCAGCCGGTCCGGCTTCACCGGCTTGAGCAGGTAATCGACGGCGGCTTCCTCGAAGGCCTCGGCCGCGTGGTGGCTGTAGGCAGTGACGAAGATCACGGCCGGGGCGTCGGGCCCGTTGAGCTGGCGCGAGACCATCAGCCCGTCAGTGCCAGGCATGTGAATGTCCAGCAGTACGACGTCGGGGCGCAGGGTCGAGATCATCTCCATCGCCTCATCGCCATCACGCGCCACACCGGCGATTTCGTATTGCGGCCGGCGGGCCAGGAGGACTTCCAGCCGGCGCGAGGCCAGCCGCTCGTCGTCAACGATCAGGATGCGCATACTTCCCTCCCTGGGTCTGTCCGGTTTCTTTTTCGTTCGCCGCGTCCGTCGCCGCTTCGCCGATCTCCAGCGGCAGGCGGATGCGCACGGCAAAGCCGCCGCCCTCGACCGGGCCGGCCGCCAGATCCGCGTGCTTGCCGTATAGGACTTCCAGCCGGGCGCGGATATTGTTCAGCCCGACGCCCGTGCCTTCCGGCGGTGTAGCGGGGACCGGTCCGCCGCTGTCGGTGACATCCAGCACCAGCATCTCACCCTGGCGGCGGGCCCGGATCGCGATATGCACCTGGACGCGCGACCTCGAGACGGCATATTTCACCGAATTCTCCAGCACGGGCTGCAGGATCAGCGAGGGGACGAGCGCCTTGCTGACAGCCGGGTCGATATCGCGCTCGACTTCGAGCCGGCTGTCGAAACGGGCCTTCTCGATCCCCAGATAAAGATCCTGTGCCGCCAGTTCCTCGTCCAGCGGCACGCGCTCGTCCGGCGAGGTCTGCAGGGCAAAGCGCAGAAAATCGCTGAGCCGGCCCAGCATGGTCTCGGCCTCGTCATTATGCCGGTCGATGACCAGGGAGGAGATGGCGTTGATCGTGTTGAACAGGAAATGCGGGTTGAGCTGGAAGCGCAGCATTTTCAGCTGGGCTTCCTGGGCCAGCACGGCGGAATCATAGATCTGCCATTCCTGGGCGCGGATGCGGCCGAAGGCCTCGATCACCAGATAGATCGCCGACCAGGCAATGAAGGCGGGCATGTTGAAGACGAACCAGCGCGGCGCGATGTGGGTCAGCCCTTCCCAGCCCCGCGTCGTCATGCGGCTGTTGGTGAACTCGGTCGGGAAGACCTCGTACCACATCAGCCACATCATCACGATGTAGAAACAGGTCGCCAGCATCGAGCTGCCCATGATCAGGGCAAAGCGTGTGGACAGGTCGAGCTGCCGCGTCGGGCGCAGCACCGCATAGTGGATCAGTGTCGTGGCGGCGAGCCCGCTCGCCTCGATGATGACATTGCGCCACAGATTGTAGACGTCCTCGATCATCGCGATGCTGGTGAGGACGGTGAACAGCAGATTGCAGGTCCAGAAGACGATCTGCATCCGCCAGAATACCGCCCCCCGCATGCCGTCATTGGCGCCGTCGAAGGCCGGCGCGGGCAGCCGGTTCGCTGATCCCAGCGTCCGGTTGAGCCGCAATTGGAGGCCGCGCTGGCGCGCCGGGTCGGGCCGCCGGCTCTGGTCGAGACGCCAGGTCAGCGCGCACCAGGCGGCAAACACCCAGACATCCATCATCCAGCGATGTCCGACCCGGGTCAGCATGTCGCGTTCGATCCCGGCGGCGCCCTCGCGTGCCGTGAACAGCAGGTTGACGACGGAGAAGACGAGTGCGGTCGCGGCGATGGCGATGATGAGGGTGGTGAACCGGCGCACAGCCGGCAGCTCGCGCGTGCGGCGGATCAGGTCCGTAAGCATGAAGGACAGCAATCCCCCTGCCGTGGAAACCGGCACCAGCCGCGGCAGCAGCCCCGGCCGGGCGACGAATTCGTTCCAGTCGGCCACGAGGTTGAAAAAGGCGACCACGCACCAGAACAGGACGAGGGCGATGGCGAGGTGGCGGGCGGCGAGACGGTCGCTTCTGAAGGCGTCCGGGACCGGGGAAAGAGGCGATGCACTGAACATGCAACCAGCCTAGTCGCGGCCTCGCGCGGCCTAAATCAATGCACGTGTCGTTCGTCGGCTTTATCAGGGCGTTGGTCGCAGATATGCGGCGTTCGTGGCGTTTGTGGTGCGGTTAGAACACAATTCGTTGCGACGAACGGAGTTTTGGAGGCCAGCAGCGGGGCTGGACCTGGAGGCGCTAACAGGCAGCCGGACGGGGCTCAAACTGTTGGTCGGCGGGGCTTCGGGGAAGAGTGCGCGGCGCGTTGGTCTGTCTTGCGGCTCGTTCAGCTATAACGCCGAGAGCAATATTCCCGCTCGGGAATATAACTCGAAGATTTGTCGAGTCCGGCCGCAATATTCCCGGTCGGGAATGTTTTTCTTGATTTCGCGGATTTGCGACTGTATATTCCCGATCGGGAATGTGAGGTGCGTCATGACACCAACCGAAATCGGAGCCCTGATACGGGATACGCGCAAGCGGCAAGGATTGTTGCAGGCTGAGCTTGCGGCGGCATCCGGCGTCGGGCTGCGCTTCCTGATTGAGCTGGAGGCGGGCAAGCCGACGGCCCGGATCGGAAAAGTGCTGGATGTGCTCGCAGCGCTGGGCTGCAAAGTGCAAATCCTGACGCCGGAGGGTGGTTGATGGATCCGGTGAGGGGGCTGGGCGTCTGGTGGGATGGCGTGCAAGTCGGCGTTCTTTCGACTGATCGCAGCGGCGATACACAGTTCCGGTATCTCGATACGTGGCTTTTCCGTGACGGCGCCTTGCCGATCTCGCACTCCCTGCCGCTTCGCGAGGCACCTTTTACGCAGCGTGAATCCCGGCCTTTCTTCGACGGGCTGCTGCCTGAGGAGGCCCAGCGTGACGCTGTTGCGGCTGCACTCGGGGTGTCGAAAGGCAATCACTTCAAGCTGCTCGAAGAACTCGGCGGCGAGGTGGCGGGCGCGCTTACACTCTGGCCGGTCGGAGAGCCACCGCCAGGCGATACATCATCCGGAAAGATGCAGCGGCTGAGCGAAGGCGAGCTGGCCCGCATCATTGAGCGACTGCCCGTGCGGCCTCTGCTCGCCGGTGAGGGCGAACTGCGCCTCTCCCTGGCGGGCGCGCAATCCAAGCTTCCCGTCATCAAGGACGAAGAAGGTATCGGCTTGCCTGCCCCCGGAGCGCCGACGACACATATCCTGAAGCCGCCCATCCATCGCTTTGACCATACGACTGAGAACGAGGCCTTCATCATGCGGCTGGCCGCCGAGACCGGTCTCGATGTTGCGCCGGTCGAGATCGGATGGGCCGAAGGGTATTGTTTCCTTCTGGTCGAGCGATACGATCGCGAGCGGGCGCCGGATGGATATTTGCGGCGGGTTCACCAGGAGGATTTCTGCCAGGCCCTGGGGTGTTTTCCGGAACGCAAATATGCTGCGGAAGGCGGGCCGGTCTTCCGCGATTGTTTCCAGCTACTCCGAGCGACCTCTACGCGTCCGGCCCGGGAACTGCTGAAGCTGCTCGATGCGGCCATTTTCAATCTCATCGTCGGAAATGCCGACGCACACAGCAAGAATTTCAGCCTTCTCTATCGGGCAGGCGAAACCGCGATGGCGCCGCTCTATGACCTTCTTTCGACCGTGGCCTATCCCGACCTTGCGCCGGGGCTGGCGATGAAGATCGCCAAGCGCACGACGCTTGAGGAAATCCGGCCGACAGACTGGAAGGTCTTTGCAGAGGAAACCGGCATGTCAGAGCCCTACATCCGCCGACGGGTCCTCGCACTGTCCGAGAGCGTAATGGGAATGGCGGAGGTCGTGGTGAAACAATTTGACGTGCCGCGAGATTCCCGTCTGGCGATGGGCCGGTTTGCAGACCTTGTCCGGGGACGCGCGAAAAGCCTGATCGAGAGAGTGTAGGTGAGCCGGGGGCGCAGCGCTTTGCGGGCCGGTCGATAGTTTCAAAAGTGATTGATCTTCTGTAACGGGCGGTCGCACCAGCCTCAAACCCCGCAGCCGTGAGCGCGTTCCATACGAGCATCGCTCCCGACACCGACTGCGGCGACAGGCTCGGGTCGAGCGGAGCGGGAGCAAGGAAAAATGGTGCCGGCTGAGGGACTCGAACCCCCGACCCCCTGATTACAAATCAGGTGCTCTACCAGCTGAGCTAAGCCGGCAACCAAGGGCGACCTGATACGCGGGGCCGGGGAGCGGGACAAGTCCCTGATGCAATCGGAACTGTCCCCTCCGCCGGATATCTCCCGGATCAGTCCTTGACGGCGACGCCATCCATTGCGGTGAGGACGGCGGCAGCGATCACGAAGCCGATCAGCGTATGCGCGCCATCGAGCACCAGCAGCATCATCGGCTGCATGGCGTAGGCGATGTCATAAGCCATCGTTGTCACAACAAAGCCGGCCCACAGGAAGACCGCCCATTTCACGGCACTGGCAAGTCCCTCGGCTTTCAGCGCTTTCAGGGCTAGGCCCAGAAAGGTCGTGGTGACCAGCGTGATGGCAAACCCCATCGCCATGGCCGGTCCGGCGGACGTTTCGGCGTCGGCCAGCTGGGCGTCGGTGAAGCCCCACAGTCCGATCCAGAGCTCTGAAAAAATGGCGCCGTACCAGACAGCACCCAAGGCGTAGAAGGCGAGTGTGGCGACGATGAGCGCCACAATGTTCAGCCCGAGAATTCGCGGCATTTGGTGTTTCCTCCCCATTGAAGGGCCTGTATGTCTCACGGCCCCGGGACGAGTCCCCTTCGGCTCGCCCCTGAAGCGAACACTCTACTCCAATCGCCGCGCAAGAGAAGAAAGTCGAAATGGCCCGGATACTGATCACCAGCGCTCTGCCCTACATCAATGGCGTCAAGCATCTGGGCAATCTCGCGGGGTCCATGCTGCCCGCCGATGTCTATGCGCGCTTCCAGCGGGTGATGGGTCATGACGTGCTCTATGTCTGCGCCACCGACGAGCATGGCACCCCGGCCGAGCTGGCGGCAGCGACGGCCGGACAAAGCGTGCGCGAGTATTGCGACGAGCAGCACGACATCCAGAAGCGCGCTGGCGACGGGTTCTCGCTCTCCTATGATGTGTTCGGCCGCACCTCGAATGCGCCGAATATCGAGCTGACCCAGCATTTCGCCGAGGTGCTGGAAGAGAAGGGCCTGATCGAGGAGCGTCTGGAGCACCAGGTCTTCTCCATCGATGACGACCGTTTCCTGCCGGACCGTTATGTCGAGGGCACGTGTCCGCATTGCGGTTTCGAACGCGCCCGGGGCGACCAGTGCGACAATTGCGGCCGCCTGCTGGAACCGACGGACCTTAAAGAGCCGTATTCCAAGATTTCCGGCTCGAAGAATCTGGAAGTGCGCGAGACCAAGCACCTCCATCTCCTGCAGACGAAGATGGAAGCGAAAATCCGCGAGTGGGTCGACGCCTCGACTGAATGGCCGAGCCTGGCCAAGTCGATTGCCTATAAATGGCTGGACGAGGGACTGCGCGACCGCTCCATCACGCGCGACCTGAAATGGGGCGTGCCGGTAACCAGGGACGGCGCACCGCGCGAGGGGTTCGAGAACAAGGTCTTCTATGTCTGGTTTGATGCGCCCATCGGCTATATCGGCGCGACGGTCGAGTGGGCGCAGGCCAATGGCGGCGACTGGGAAAGCTGGTGGCGCACCGACAAGGGCGCGGACGACGTCACCTATGTCCAGTTCATGGGCAAGGACAATGTCGCCTTCCACACCGTGTCCTTCCCGGCGACCATTCTGGGGTCCGAAGAGCCCTGGAAGACGGTCGACAAGCTGAAGGCGTTCAACTGGCTGACCTGGTATGGCGGCAAGTTCTCGACCTCGGAAAAGCGCGGTGTCTTCATGGACCAGGCGCTCGACCTGCTGCCGGGCGATTACTGGCGCTGGTACCTCACCGCGAACGCGCCGGAAGGCTCGGACTCGGCCTTCACCTGGGAGCATTTCCAGTCGCTGATCAATTCCGACCTGGCCAATGTGCTGGGCAATTTCGTCAACCGGATCACCAAATACACCGCCTCCAAGTTCGACGGGCAGGTGCCGTCTGCCGGTGAGCCCGGCGAGGCGGAAGCCTGGATGGCGGCCGAGCTGGAGACCCGTCTTCCGGCCGTGGTGGCGAATATGGAAGCCATGGAATTCCGCAAGGCGGCGTCCGAAGTGCGGGCCATCTGGGCGGCGGGCAATGAGTATCTCACCCGGGCCGAGCCCTGGGTGAAGTACAAGACCGATGTCGATGCGGCAGCCGTCGGCGTGCGGACCGGGCTCAACCTGGTCGCCCTGTTCGGCATTCTGGCCCAGCCTTTCATCCCGCAAGCGGCTGCGAAGATTCTCGACGCTGTCGGTGTTCCGGCCGACAAGCGCAGCTGGTCGTTCGACGGCCCGGCCGCGGACCTGCTGGACGCGTTGCCGCACGGCCACGCCGTGACGCCGCCGGACGTGCTGTTCGCCAAGATCGAGGATGCGCAGGTCGCCGAATGGACCGAGCGTTTCGGGGGCTCGGACGCGGCCCGGGATTGACGGTTTGCGGCAAGTGGTGGTCTTGACGAACCGTCGGTCCCGAGGCCCACTGGCTGACAAGAGATCAATGGGGGAGAGGGCGTTTTCACGCTCTCATTTGATGCGATGAAGTCACTTATCACAGCGGTATTCGTGACGGCAAGTCTGGCGACGGCGAGTATGGCCCAGTCCGACGCCGACTGGCGTGCAGTCGACCCGGAGGACCTGCTCCTCATCGAGGTCGAGGACGGCACCATCGCCATCGAACTGGCCGACTGGATTGCACCGGACCATGCCGCCCGCATGCGGCAGGCGGCGCGTGACGGCTTCTTCGACGGGCGGGACTTCTATCGCGTGATCGACGGTTTCGTGGCCCAGGCGGGCCGCGGCGAGGAGGCCGATTCGATCGAGCTGCCGCAATATCCGGCGCTGGCGGGCGAGTTCACCGTGCCGGCCGGAAGCGTGACCTTCACGCCGATGGTCGATGCCGACCTCTATGCGCCCACCGTCGGCCATGTCGCGGGCTTTCCGGCGGCCATGAATGAAGCGGGCGATGAAGTCTGGCCGATCCATTGCCCTGGCACGGTCGCCATGGCGCGCGGCAATGAGCCTGACAGTGGCGATGTGGAATTCTACATCGTCATCGGGCAGGGGCCGCGCCATCTCGACCGGATCATGTCAGTCTTCGGCCGTGTCATCGACGGCATGGAGCATGTGCAGGCGCTGCGCCGGGGAGATCCCGCGGTGAATTCCGGCGTCATCGCCGACCCGGCTGAACGGGACACGATCCTGTCGGTGCGCGTGGCGGCCGATCTGCCCGAAGCCGATCGTCCCGCCTACGAGGTCATGCGCACGGACAGCCAGGCCTTTCACGACGCCAAGGCGGCCCGCCGCAACCGCACGCATCCCTTCTTCTTCGAGACGCCGCCGGCCGTGATCGAGGCCTGCCACATGCCGGCTGCCGTGAGGCGCGCCGGATGAGCGACACCGAAGACACGGTCCAGTCGATGATCGGCGCGGCGCTGCACGCCGATGCACCGGGCGATATCATTGCCGAGATCGAGGCCGCGCTGGGGTCGGACGACCGGTGGGTCCTCAATGCCTGCATCCTGTCGATCGGTCACATGGCGCGCCGCTTCAAGACCTACCCGGCCGATCTGAAGGCCCGCGTCTGGCTGGCCGCACGGACGAGTTCGCACGCCGATGTGCTGGCGGGAACGCTGGGGGATGCGGAAAGCGATATCGCGACATTCAAGGCCGAGGCGGTATAATGGGCCGGCCGGATATTTCAGCGGCAGAACTGGATCGTCTGGAACGGGCGGCGGCGCTGTTGCTGGAAGCCGAAGACCGGCTGCCCGTCCTCAAGACCATTGCCTGGAACCGCTCCCTGGCCGATGCCTTCTTCGAGAGCGGCGAGCGTGAACTGCCGCGTCCGGTCTATCCGCACATCGATCCCGGGCCCTCCCTGGAGCGTGTCGCCGGGGCGCGCCGCCTGATTGACGGGTCGAGCCCGGTGCATGACTGGCTGCTGCGCCTCAGCGAAACGGTCGCCGATACCGCGCACATGCTCGAGGCGGTCGGGACGGCAGATTTTCACCGCTATTCCAGCCGGCTCTATGGCGGGCCGGCCAGCCCGATTGCCGACGGCAAGCGCACGGCGCTGGATCTGGCGCGGCGGCTGGACGATGTGCTCGCCGATTTCGACGGCGCAGCGGTGCGGCTCGAACCGCCGGAGGTGCTCACGGCCGACGATCTCAAGGCGCGGCTGGATGCCGAATTGCCGGCCGCTTTCGGTGCGGTGGCGCCGCGGGTCGAGGTAACGCTGGACGTGTCCGCCAAGGCGGCGGCCGGGCGCGACTATATCAAGCTGCGTGCAGATGCGGCCTTTTCCGACCTCGACGTGGTGCAATTGCTGCAGCACGAGGCCTTCATCCATATCGCGACCAGCCAGAACGGGCTGCGCCAGACGCATTTCCCGGTGCTCGCGGAAAGCCATCCCGGCAATGCGCGCACCCAGGAAGGCCTGGCCGTCTTCGCCGAATTCATCTCCGGCGCGCTCGATCCGCGGCGTTTCCGGCGTCTGGCCGACCGGGTGATTGCCATCGACATGGCAGCCCGGGGCGCCGACTTCATCCAGCTCTACCGCTTCTTCCGCGAGCGCAATGACCGCGACGCGCCGATCGAGGCCTTCGAGAGCGCGCGGCGCGTGGTGCGCGGTGGCGTGACGGGCGGCGGTGCGCCCTTCACCAAGGACTCCATCTATCTGGGCGGGCTCCTGGAAGTGCATAATTATCTGCGCACGGCCGTGCGGGCCGGCGATATCGCGCTGATCCGCCTGCTGTTCGTGGGCAAGATCGACCTGATGGATCTGGAGGCGATGAAACAGCTGCGCGAGGGCGGTCTGATCGTCGAGCCGGCCTTCATGCCGCCCTGGGCGACGGATCTGCGCTATCTCCTGTCCTACCTGGCCTATTCGACTTTCCTCAACGAGATCGATCTGCGCCATGTCGCGGCGCGCTACGAGCCCTTGTTTGCCAGCTGACGGCAGCGGCGGGCGTCAGGCCCAGTCGCGGCGGCTGAGCCAGATCACCAGCAGGACGAAGAGAAGCGTGCCGCCGCCGCCGCCCAGGGCGAGCGCGATCTGCGCGCGTTCCGGATCCGTCGCCAGCATGTTCACCGGCATCAGCCAGGGGAAGTAGATCCCGTATTCGGAACTCGTCGCCGCAACGGCCACGAAAGTGCCGCCGATACCGATTGCCACCGGGGCGGCAAAGCTGCGGAACCGGTGGGCGATGCCCCATTGCACCGCTGCGACGCAGATCCCCGCGACCCACATCTGCCCGTGCAGGCGAAACGCCAGCGCCCAGTCCGGCGCGCCTGCAATGACGAGCTCCGGATCGATCAGAAGCCCGGTCCATGCCGCAGCGAAGGCGGCCAGCGCCACACTGGCCGAGACGATTGCCATCATGCCCAGCAGGACCAGGATCTTGGCAGTGAAGATCTGCCAGCGCGGCACCGGCAGGGCGAGCGACCAGGACCAGGTGCCCGGACCGTGTTCGGTCTGGGCCATCAATGCGGCCAGGCCGATCGTGGTCATGGGCAGAAGGAAGTAGGCCCAGATCGCCGAACCCGACATGACCAGTATGGTCCACTCGCCGGCGCCATGCCCGCTGGTCATGGCCAGCACGCCGAGCAGATACACCATGACGGCCGGTGTCGCCGCGACGAGCAGGACGAGCGAGCGGCGCAGTTTGAGGATTTCACATCCGATAGCGCGGATCATGCGGCGGCCTCCTTGCGGGGAGCGGACGTCAGGTCGAGGAACAGGCTCTCCAGATCCGCGCGAAGCGGGGCGAGGGCGCTGACGGCAATCCCGGCGCCGACGAGGGCGGCATTGAGCCGGGCCGGATCGCCGTCACCCGACAGGATGAAGGATCCCGTTGCATCGTCGCGGCTCTCTACTGCGAAGCCCTGCGCGTCTGCCAGCGCGATGGCCGCGTCGGGCTTGTCACATCGGATTTCCAGGCGCTGGCCGGTGCGGGCTGCGAGCGCGCCGATGGCGCCGTCGAACACGGTCTCGCCCTGGCGCATCACGCCGACATGGGTGGCGATCTGTTCGACTTCGGAGAGGAGGTGGCTGGACATGAAGACGGTCGCGCCCGTGCGTTCCGGCAGATCGCGGATCAGGGCGCGCATGTCGCGCATGCCGGACGGGTCGAGCCCGTTGGTCGGTTCGTCGAGAATCAGCAGCCGGGGTTCGCCGATCAGTGCGCGGGCCAGGCCCAGGCGCTGGCGCATGCCCAGCGAGTACTGGCCCACCTTGCGCCGGGCGTCGCGGGTCAAGTCGACCGTCTCCAGCACGGCGCCGATGCGCGCTTTGGGAAGGTCGAGATAGCGGCAGGCCAGTTGCAGGTTTTCGTATCCGGTGAGGTTGGGATAGAGCGCCGGTGTCTCGACGACGGCCCCGACGCGCGCCAGGGCAGCCTGGCGATTGCGCCGGATGTCGTGACCGTCCACGCGCACCGTCCCGGCATTCGCCCGGATGAGGCCCAGAAGGCAGCGGATTGTCGTGGTCTTGCCGGCCCCGTTGGGACCGAGAAACCCGTAGATCGCGCCCTGCGGCACGGTCAGATCGACACGGCGCACGGCGTCGACCCGGCCATAGCGCTTGGCCAGCCCGCGGACATCGAGGGGCAATTCGGTCATGTCGCAGAAACTCCTGTCCAGTCCGGCCAGACTGTCCGGCGCCCGTCCAGCGGCACAGGGGGAAAATCCGCGCCTTCATCCCGCACCACGCGAAAGAGCTTTGCCGGCGGCGCGCGCGATCATCGATTGACGTTTGCGCTGGCCCCCGTTGGAATGGCGAAAATCACTCAGAGGGGAAGCCTGTCATGAAACGCCACCTTTTCGCCGCCACCGCTGCGCTCGGCCTGACGCTCGCTGCACAGCCGGCCGTGCTGGCCCAGAGCGAGGATGCGCTCAGCCGTGCGATCGCGGCGGACTATGATGCCCACCTGGAAGCGCTCTACCAGCACTTCCACGCCCATCCGGAACTGTCCCACCAGGAGGTGGAGACCGCAGCGCGCCTCGCCGAGGAGCTGCGGACGCTGGGCTTTGACGTGACCGAACAGGTCGGTGGCACCGGTATTGTCGCCGTGATGGAGAATGGCGAGGGGCCGACGCTGATGATGCGGGCCGACATGGACGGTCTGCCGGTGCGCGAGCAGACCGGCCTGTCCTATGCCTCGACCGATACCGGCGTCGATCATCGCGGTGTCGAGAACCCCACCATGCACGCCTGCGCCCACGACACGCACATGACGGCGCTGGTCGGCGCGGCGCGGCAGCTGGTCGAGCGCACCGATGACTGGTCGGGCACGCTGGTGCTGATCGGCCAGCCGGCCGAGGAGCTGGGCGAGGGCGCCATCGCCATGATCGAGGACGGCCTGTTCGAACGTTTCCCGACGCCGGACTTCAACATCTCCTTCCACACCTTCTCGGCCATCCCGACCGGCACGATCACCTATGTGCCCGGCTATGCGATGGCGAATGTCGATTCGGTGGACATCTATGTGCGCGGCCGCGGCGGCCATGGCGCCTATCCGCACACCACCAAGGACCCGATCTACCTGGCCTCGATGATCGTGGTCGGCCTGCAATCGCTGATCTCGCGCGAGCTGTCGCCGCTCGAGCCGGGCGTGGTGACGGTCGGCGCCTTCAATGCCGGTGCCAAGCACAACATCATCTCCGACGAAGCGCACCTGCAGCTCACCGTGCGCTCCTATTCCGACGAGACCCGCAATCACCTGCTCACGGGTATCCAGCGCATCGCCAATGCCCAGGCCGAGGCCTACGGGCTGACCGAGGCGGAGTATCCGCGCATCGAGATCGAGGAGACCTACACGCCGGCGCTCTACAATAATCCGGAGCTGGCCAGCCGCGCTGTGGGCGCGCTGCGGGCCCGTTTCGGCAATGAGGCCGTGGTGGAGACCGATCCGGTGATGGGCGGCGAGGACTTCTCGCAATACCACCGCACCGAACACGATATCCCGACCTTCATGTTCTGGGTCGGCGGCACCACCCAGGCACGGCTGGACGAATACACCGCCAATGGCCAGGTGCCGCCCTCCAACCACTCGCCCTTCTTCGCGCCCGACGATCCGGAGGGCACGATCACCCAGGCGGCCGAAGCCATGACCAGTGTCGCCCTGGACATCCTCTCGCCCGCAGAAGGCGAGTAGGTACAAGACCGGTGTCCGGCTTCGGCAGCTGGCGAATTGCCGCTGCCGGGCCGGCTCACTAGTTTGGGGGCCTACCAAGGGGAGGGGTGAGGCATGTCTCTGATTCCGGCAGACAATCATCTGGCCGTCATGGCCGCATTGTTCACGATCGCGGCGGTGGCGTTTCTTCTGGAGAAGACACGCATCGGTGCGTTGATCACCGGCACGGTCTCGGCGATCTTCATCGCCATCCTGGCGGCCAATCTGCGTATCATCCCCAGCTCGGCCCCGGCCTATGATTTCGTCTGGACCTATTTCGTCCCGGTCCTGATCCCGCTCTTCCTGATGAAGGCGGACCTCAAGCGGATCTTCTTCGAGACCACCCGCATGGCGGCGGCGTTCATGCTCGCGGCTGCGGCGACCGTGATCGGTGCTGTCATCGCCTTTTCCCTGATCCATGTCGGCGATTACGAGGCTGGCGCTGTGGCCGCGGAGTACGGATCCCGACAGGCCGCCGCGGCCGGTGCCTTCACGGCGACCTATATCGGCGGCTCGGTGAATTACGGCGCGCTGATGAGCTCTACCGGGCTGGGTGCGGCAGACCCCAGCTTTGCCTCGGCGATGACGGCGGTCGACAATCTGTATTCCGGCTTTTTCCTCGCCCTGCTGGCCATCATTCCCGGTGTCAGCTGGATCGCGTCGCGATTCGTCCAGCGCGATCACAGCCACGGCGAGATCGAGGTCGCCGAGGAGGATCCGATCTCGCCGGCCTCGCTGACCCTGTCCATGGCCTACGCCCTGGTGGTGGTCGCGCTCGGCTCCCTGGTGGCCGACCTGCTCGACCAGGTCTGGGACGATGCCGGCCGCAAATGGAAGTTCGCCATTATCTCGGTGCTCTCGCTGATCCCGGCCACGGCCTTCCCGAAGACGATGGGGCGCCTGCGCGGCGGCTACGAGATCGGGATTGCGCTCAGCTTTGTCTTCTTCGCGATGATCGCGGCGGGCGCCGATGTGGTGTCGCTGCTGCAGCTCGCACCGATCCTGATGCTGCTGATCGGCATTCTTCTGGTGGTGCACGCCATCGTGCTGTTCGGTCTGGGCAGCCTTCTGCGCCTGTCCCTGCCGGAACTGATCACGGCGTCCAATGCCGCCATTCTCGGCGCCACCACGGCGCCAGCCCTGGCAGCGGCCAAGGGGTGGAAGGATCTGGTCACGCCCGGTGTTCTGGTCGGTGTGCTCGGCTATGCCATCGGCACGCCGATCGCGACGCTGGTGTTCGAGCTCTGGCCGGGCTGACGCGCCCGCACGACATTACGCGAGCTTCACGCCGCCTTCAGCTGCCCGAAGGATGCGGGCTGTCATAGACTGCATCCGACAGGGACCTCCCGTGCATCGTAGGGGGGAGAAGCGAATTTGGAGGGAGTTCCATGACTGACAGAACCATGACCGGAAAGATTGTCGCCGGTGCCGTGGCAACGATGGCCGGTATCGGTGCGCTGTCGATGGCCGCCAATGCCCAGACAGGTGGCGGTCAGAGCTATGACGGCGATCATGTGCGCGTCGAGAATTTCATCGGCCGCGTGGAAATCCGCACCGGCGGATCGGACATCCGCGTCGAGATCCGCAATCCGGGCGATGTCGCCGGGGATCCGGTCGCCAGCGGCGCCCGCAATGGCGTGACGATCGATGGCGGCCAGAGTGTGCGCAATCTGAACTGCCGCACCCGCGACAATGAAATCCGGATCGGCCGGCGTTTCGCCTCGCACTCCCTCGACGAATATCCGACCCTGATCATCACGGCGCCGGACACGATCACCTTCGAACTCGATGACAGTGCCTTTGTCGGCGAGGCCGGCGATCTGGGCGGGCTGGACCTGTCGATGAACAGCTGTGGCCGTTTCGAGGCCGGTGCGATTGCCGGTGAGGCCGATATCCGCATCAACGGGTCGGGCGATGTGACGGTCGGGGATATCGGCGGCGATGCCGATATCGGTATTAATGGTTCCGGCGATGTCGTGACCGGTATGATCGGCGGCCGGATCCATGTCGGAATCAACGGGTCCGGCGATGTCGAGACCGGCGAAGTTCGCGGCGATGGCGAGATCGATATCAACGGGTCCGGCGATGTCGAGTTCGCCCGTGTTGCCGGCCTCGACGTTGATATTTCAGGCTCCGGCGATGTGGTCGTCGGCAGCATGAATGGTGCCTTCAGTGCCGGGATTGCCGGTTCCGGGGATATCGCGGTGCGCCGCGGTCAGGCCCAGCCTTTCGAGGCCAGCATCAACGGCTCGGGCGATATCAGCTTCGGCGGCACGGCAACCGATGTGCGCATCCGTGAAGGTGGTGGCGGCGATGTCGAGATTGCCGAGATCGAAGGCTCGATCGACTGGCGCCGCAATGGCCGCACCGTGCTGCGCTCCGGCGGCAGCAAATAAGCTCCAGCAAGTGGCGTCCCGGCCCGGTCCGGCCTCACGGCCGGGCCGGGCGCCATTTTGCCGCTTCGTACAGGGCGATCGCGGCGGCATTCGACACGTTCAGGCTTTCCACCGCCTGCGTCATCGGGATGCGCACCAGCTGATCGCAGGAGGCGGCCACACGCGGCCGCAATCCTTTTTCTTCCGATCCCATCACCAGCACGATACCCGGACCGTGTCCCTTGCCGTCCGGCCCGGCCAGCGCGGCCGCCAGCTCGGTTTCGCCTTCGCCGGCCAGGCCCAGCACGAAGCGGCCGGCCTTGCGGAATTCGGTCAGCGTGTCGGCAATATTGGTGACGCGCACATGGGCGACCCGTTCGGCCGCGCCCACGGCGCTCTTGCAGACCGTGCCGAAAAGCGGCGGGGCCTTGCGGTCCTGCATCACCACGGCGCGCACGCCGAAGGCCGCGGCCGATCGCAGGATCGCGCCGACATTGTGCGGGTCGGTGATCTGGTCCAGCACGAGCAGGGCGCCATGGGTGGGATCCGTGACGCCAGCCACCGGTTCGGCCTCCAGGGCGGCTGCACGGGCCGCAAAGCCCTGGTGCACGGCACCGGGCGGCAGATCATTGTCCAGCGCGCGCGGTTCGACAGTGTTGGCCTGTGTGCCTTCGGGCAGTTCGCGCGCGGCATTCCGCGTGACGCGAAGCTCGAGGATTTTCCGGCGCGGATTCGCGACAGCCGCCAGCACTGCGTGACGCCCCCATATCCATCCCGAATCTCCTGTGCCAGCAGGCCTGGAGCTGCGGCTGTAATCGGGGCGTTTGGGGCTGTTGCGCCTTGGGTTCTTCGTCACTATAGTCCGCGCTCCTGTTTCGGGGCTCTGCCCGCTTCGGCCTGCCATAGCACGGCTGAAGCCAAGCTGAGAGACTTCGTTGCAGGACATCCTTCCGCCGGTTATTTCCGGACATGAAGGCACCCTGTGGAGGGGTGGGAGAGTGGTTAAATCCAGCAGACTGTAAATCTGCCCGCTATGCGTACGCTGGTTCGAATCCAGCCCCCTCCACCACCCTTCGCCCTGCGGGCTTCGGGTGGCGAGCCACCCGCAGCGCGCACTTGGGGCGAAGAGGTGCCCCGCCGAAGCCTTGGCGAAGGCGGGCATGTCCGCGACACGCGCGGCTTTACTCCTTGCCATCGAGTTTCAAGCCACCCGCAGCGCGCACTTGGGGCGAAGAGGTGCCCCGCCGAAGCCTTGGCGAAGGCGGGCATGTTCGCGACACGCGCGTCTTTACTCCTTGCCATCGAGTTTCAAGCCACCCGCAGCGCGCACTTGGGGCGAAGCGGACGTTGGCTTGTCTTTCATGGCAATCTGTAGATTTGCACGTTAAGGTGTATCGTCGGCCGGGGTAGGGTTCATGCGCTACGTGTACCTTCTGGAAAGCGTCTCTGTTGCCGGGCAACGCTATATCGGAATGACCAGAGATTTGCGTGCGCGGCTTGAGAGGCACAATTCGGGCGGCTCGCCCCACACTTCTAAATATGTGCCGTGGAAGCTCGTCACATACTTGGCTTTTTCGGATGTCGATCAGGCTATCGCCTTCGAGCGCTATCTGAAAACAGGTTCCGGTCAGGCATTCGCCAGGAAGCGTCTCTGGCCAATCCGCTCGATTGCCAAGAAAAAACCAGCGGCAAAGGACCTTGGCGGTAAAGGGTGATGTCCAAACTCGCTTCGCTCGCGCCTCCGATGGGGCGGGCTGACCGCCCGACGCGCGGTCGCGCGTGCGAACCCTTTGGGTTCGTAGCGGCTTGTTCTGCGCTGATTTCTTGGGACCTTGTTGCGGCGTCAATCTCACCGCAAAGTTGCCCCGCGCGCGGTTGGGCTTGCGAACCTTGCGGGTTCGTACCGGTTCGTCCGGCCAGGTTTGGGCACACGCTTCCAGTTTAGCCACTGCAGCGGTGTTCAATTGGTCTCTCGACCTTTGGCGCGGTTACCGGTAAACACCAGCGCCCTGATGCGGGTATAGCACAATGGTAGTGCAGCAGCCTTCCAAGCTGAGGATAGGGGTTCGATTCCCCTTACCCGCTCCATACTTACGACGAATCTGTGCACATCGACTCGCGGAATGTGTGCACATCTGGTTCATGTGATGTTCCTGGGGCTGATGCATTCTTTGACAAATTCGGCCACTTCACGGGCAGCACCATCGGATCTGGAGTAGGGCCCGTTTGGTGCATCTGCCATGGCAATAAGATCAGGGCTTATTTCCACCGTGAGCTTGCCCGGGCAGCGTCCATCATCGACAAGATGCCCTGTGATTGTCATTTCAATTTTCACTGGATCATTCTCCGCTCCGGTCTTTGGGGCGCCCTTCAAGAGAAAGTAGAAGCAGGGCGATCATAAATATAGTAATCACAGGGATCGCTACTGACGGAGAGAATCGGTCATCTCCTGCGGAGAACACAATATCTCGGCTAAATAAGACCAAGACAACAGCCCAACACCTTGCCGCTCCAAGCGAAATATTCATTGTTTCTCCTCCGCTTCCCGCCGACGCTTCTTCGCCTCGGCAGCTTGGGTGTCATCCGGGGTCCAATAGTGCTTGTAGACCGTCTTCGGATTGGAATGGTCTGACAGCGTGATGATGTCGGCATCATCGAGGCCAGCCCGCTTGTTGCGCACAATCGAGGACGCCCGGCCCTTCTGCCATGTCGTCGTCTTGTAGGCCGGAGCCTTCAGCGTCTTGGCGGCATGGTCGCGCATGGCCCACCAGATCCACTTCCAGGTATCCTGGTCGTAGGGCTCGCCGGTCTTCTGGTGAACGAACAGATGGCGCCGGTTCTCGTTCGGGTCCGGGCAGACATGCGCGATAGGGGCGATTGTGGGCTCGTCCAGAGGGATTTCGATGTAGTTCCCTGTCTTGGCCACCCAGCCCATGATTGCGCGTCTGTGGGGATCGTAGAGCATTGGGCGGGCCGCAGAGTTGAGCGTGCCGTTTATCAGGGCCTGCCGGTCCATGTCGTTCATGGCGATCAAGCGGAAGATGTCGGCCGGACGGCGACCGCAATCCCACATCAGGAGCACCATGGCCGCGGCTTCGGGATGGTCGTTGGCATAGGCCCATTCGGCGCAGGCATCGACAAAGGCCTGATCCCAGAGCGCGGAAATCCTCTTGGCGCCCTTGGTCCGGCGCATGACGACACCATCGACCGGGTTGTCATTGCGCAGGCCCAACTCGATGGCATAGGAGCACAGGTTCTTGAGGACACGCCGGACATGGCCACGCTTCGTTGGTCTGTCGTCGAACTCGTGGAAGAAATTGGCGACACCCTTGGGGGTCAGCCGGTGGACCTGAAGCGGAAGCCCGGCATTGTTCTCGACGGCCTTGCGATCTGCCCACTCGACAATGCTGGCGATCTGCTGTTCGTAATTTCGCCGGGTCGTTTCGGCCAAGTCCTCGGTGAACCATTCCGACTTCTGCCATTCCTGGATCAGCCAGCGCAGGGTGCCGCGCGGCCATGCACCGCCACCGTCCGGGGCTTCGCGCAGCCGGTTCATCTCGGCAAACAGATCGGCAGCTTCTGAGAACGCGGCGGCATACTCGCGCGGGTCGGTCTCCGGATCTCGGCCGGTGCGCAGTTCGCCGTCACGCGGCAACCGGATTGCTGCACGATAGCGCTGATCCCATTCCCGGGGCCGCACGGACTGAGGCGGCTTGAACCAGAACTCGTACCGGATACCGCTTTTCAGCGGGCGCTCGATAGTGCGCAGGTACTGGCCCTTGTATTCAGGCGAATGGGTCTTCTTCGTCGCCAGATTGATGACCTTTGCGGACATCGGCTTCCTCACAGGGTTGGCCACAGAATGTCCGGGTCACGATCTCTGTCGGATACCGGCCTTTCACTGCGGGCTTGGGCAGTTTGCCGTCATGGATGTGCTTGCGCACCGTCCGTTCCGAGATATGGAACTCGCTGACGATAGCCGCAAGGGGCATCGTAGGGCCATGCTTTTGGAGCATGTGGCTGACGGTGCGCTCGATCATTGAGCAGCCACCAGTTCTAGCTTGACATCCACCAGTTCGAGATAGATGCCGCCCCATGCCGCGAAAAACACAATCAGGGCCGTCACTACAATGGGAGCGATATCCGCGTACTTTCGCGGCGCGATGCGGTGCACCAGCTCCATCAGAAGCGTAGTTCCGACAAAGACTGCAGCAATCATGACGGTTGCGATTACTGCCTGAAACAGTGCTTCCCAGATCATTGGCCCAGCGCCTCAGTCGCGATCTTCACAGCCTTCTTGACGCCATGGGCTGCCTTCGGGGTGTCCAGCGAGACGATCTCGCGAAGCGACCTCTTGAGCCTTGAGCACGCGACCGCCTTTTGGGCGTAGTTATCATTGATGTCCAAGTAGATCGTGTGCAGCCTCAGAAGGCGATAACGAACACGAAGGACCTTCGCGACCAGCCACAGGACCAGAGCGCATTCGAGAATGGCGGTTGCCTGCCAAGCCATGATTTCCGTGATTTCCATCATTCCGCTCCTGCTGCCTTGATGATCTGGTCCTGCTTGGAATCCGGCACCTGCTTCCACAGCGGATCGTCAGAAATCTGCATCAGAAGCTGGGTCCGGGCCTCTTTCGTCTTGGCCTTCTTCATCTGACCCAGGGCGTCGTAGTAGAACCGCTGGGCATCAGACATGCCGTCAGATTGTTGCGAGGAAGAGGTGTCGTCAGCCGGTTTGGCCTCGACCACTTCGGGCGTCTTGGAGTCGCCGGAATTCTCTTCCTCGCCCACATCGACACCGCTTTCTGGGGTGGGGGTGGCGTCGATGGTCTCGGGATCTTCGTTGATGTCGCGCGCCGGCACTTCGTCGTGCTCGATGGCGTCGTACCGCGGACGCATCCGTTCTTTCCGGATGCCGTCAAAGCGGCTCTCGATCGGCGTTGGCTGCGGGGCGCGGTCCAGATCGTAGAGCGCATTATCGCGGTCCAGCATGGTTTGGATGCGGTCATCGCTGAGGGGGCAGTATTTTGCCGCGCGCTTCAGCACTGTCTTGCGCCACATCTCAAGGACGAATGGGCCGGACCACGGGCCACCCTTGGCGCGGCTCGCATTCTTTACGGCTTCGATCTGGGCGGCCGACATGACTTCGCGATAAATCTCGCCTGATGCCATGCGGATTATGGCGTAGGCTGCCACCGGCCTACCGCGATCACCGGTCCAGTTGGGCTTGTGGGTCAGCTTCTCGTCATCGCCGCGGATGAATTCGAACACGTCATTCTCGTGCACGATCTCGGCGCTGATCGAAGATACCTCGCCGGAATTGCGCATCCGCTTCAGGACACCGGCAATCATCGGGATATACGTCAGGTCGATGGTGTTGTTCTTGCGGTCGTTGAACGGAACCAGGGCCGCTTCCTTGCCGTTGGGAAGAAGGCCATCAGCAGCGCAGTCTGACAGAGCCAGAAGAACGGCCTTGGGGTTGGACTCCATGCACTCCTGCAGCATCGGGGTCCGCGCCAGTGCGGTTGACGCGACACGGCGGAACTTGTCGGCCGTCACGCTGGGTGGCAGCGCCTCGGCGATCTGTGGCATGTTGGCCTCCAGACGGCGGCGCCATGCCGGGACATTCGAGCGCTCTTCAGTGGTGGTCAGTTCGGTGCTCATGGGTTTTCCTGCAATTAGATGGACGGGCGGGTTTCCCCGCCCTCCCGATTATTCAGCTTCGACGGGCTCAATGTTCTTGGCGATCTGGCCGAAGTGCTGGCGGAACCAGGCACGCTGATCGCGCGCCTTTTGAAGCTCAGCCTCGTGCTTGCGTTCGAGGCGATCGAACTGCCGTTCCACCAGGTCGCCGTCGAACTCGAAATCGTCATCAGCGGCGCCCACGATTTCCGTGTCCTTGGAGTCCGCGTTGTAGTGGACGATCTGCATCGGGTTGTCGGTGCTGTACGAATTCGGATTGACGGTCGCGACGATCAGTGTCGGGAGCTTCTTGAACTGCTCGAATCCGATGATGACGCCGGTGCTAACCTTGTGCCCACCGTAGTCCTTGGTCAGAACGCGGACACGCGATCCGATCTTCAGCTCTTCGATGCGCCTGGCGGTGCGCAAGTCCACCTCGATCTTGACGCCTTCAATTTCGATGATGCGCTTCGTTTCTTCACTCATTTTCGCTTTCCTTTCCTCAGCGAAATCTGTCGCTCATGACAGATCAATCTCCGTGTCGGGGTTTTCCTGATAGGCGTGGTGGTGAACCTGCTTCAGCTCTTCCAGCCATGCCGGGGACGGGGGCAGAAGCCCGCTCGCCTCTTCCTCGGTCAGACGGTTTTCCAGCCATTCCGGCTGCTGATACGGCAGCGGCATGTCATAGGCGGGCCACTCACCGCGTTCGAGGCACATCGCGAAGGTGTCCAGTGCACGCCGGTTGCGCTGCGCCGAACGCCAGATCGCTTGGGCCCCGATCTCCTGCGGCGTGATCGCGTAGGGCGGCTCTTTCTCCTGAAAGATCGCCATGTGCGCATAAATCTTCTGACCGCCAGCAATCAGCAGCCCCTCGGCACCCAGCGCGAACTGCATGTCGTAGGCGTATTTCGTGATCGAGCGTTCGCACAGATACGGGGCGGCATCCGGGACCGTCTTCAGATCAACCAACGTGTCATCGAGCGGGCGGACATCGAGGCGGGATTTCAGCCAGAGTCCGGTCTGTTCGTCCTTCCAGAAACAGGACTGCTCGACCTCGCCGGCAAAAACCAGATCCAGGCTCGGGTCAGTAGCAACCACCTCGGCCATGTTCTTGATGTGCTCAAGCTGGTCTTGGGTGACGATGACCTTGCCCTTGGCTTCCATGTCATCGCGCCAGAGCGACTTGTACCGCAGGGCACCGCTTTCGATGTCCGCCTCGGAATCGGACTTCGCAGGCTTCGGCTTCCAGACCACGCCGTCGATCTCTTCGATGCAGGCATAATTGCTGAACGGCTGGATGACATGACGAACCGCGAATGCTTCGTCGCCCAAGATCAGGCAGTGTGCCGCGGACCCGAAAGACAGGGCATCCGTCTTCTTCGGTTCGCGCTTCGGATTGCCAGACCACCGGGCATAGGCATGGCGCGGGGACCGAAGCTCGCAATCCCGCAGGTTCGAGGACGAAAAGCTGGGGCCATCACAAATCTGCTGGTGATAGACCTCCAGCGTCAGATCGCCACGAATGCAATTCTCGGTGATGATGGGCGTCTCGGTCATTGTGTCGTCATCCAGATTGCCGCCGCTGCGATTGCCAAGGCCGCTGCGATCTTCGCGATGAATTCCAGGGTCTCAGGCGTCAGCATCCGGAGCGGGTGCCAGCGGCGGAACAGCGGTCGCATGGGCTTCCTCCTTGTCGGTGGGGCTAGGCGGGACGGTCTGGATTGTCGCGAACGTCTTGGCCGTTAGCGCGCAGGATGCGGGCTGCGACAGAGGTCTGTTTGATGCAGTCCGCGGCGTATTCGTCGTCAATGTGCGACGCCGCATCGATCAGCTCGCGAGCCGAAACCGGCTCATTGTCGAGCAAGTATTTCTTGTCGTGGAAGCTCATCCTGTCTCTCCATTGGGTTGGTTGGTGGGGGCGATCATGTCGGCCAGCCGAATTTCATCGATGCAGCTTTCCGCATTGGTCCAGCCGATATGAACGGCGATGGTGATATCCCGGATCGCGTCGCGGATTACGTCTGCGGGGATGCTCTGCGGCCGTGGAAGCCCGCTGCTGAAAGCGCGCTCATCCATGTATTGCCAGCGATCTGCGGCCTTGGCTGCTTTGAAGCGGCCGCGCGGTTTGGCGCGATGCTCGACACCGTGCGAGACAAGGCGGAGCATTGCGCCGTCAAAGCGAAAATCCCACACCTTGCGCGACAGGCCGTCATTCGAACGGCGCTCGATCTGGATATATTTGACCATCAAGCCCTCCCTTTCATCTTCAGGTATTCGTGCAGGTCATCAGCGCGGGTAAGCAGCTCTTGTTGGGCCTTCTCGCGCTGGCGTTCGGTGGGGATAATGACGCCTTGCCCATTGCAGTCTGGGCATTGCTCAGCGGTCTCGCGTGGCACGCAGCAATGGCCTCGACACGATCCGTCCGGCGCGAAGTCGCCGCAGCAATCCGGCTCCATGCCATAGATGATGCCTTCACCTCCGCAGGCTGGGCATTGGATTTCGTGGT
>JAZAHA010000039.1:0-3949 GCA_036231565.1 Pseudomonadota bacterium | reverse complement strand
GGAATGGTGGGGCCAGTTTCCAACGCCCTTCGCGGCCTGCGGCCGCGACCCCTTCGACCCCTCCTTCGCCAAGGCTACGGAGGGCCCACTTCCCCGCAATGCGGGGAAGAAAAGGCTCTCCCTAGATCGCCACCTCGCCGGCCGGTTCGCGCATGTTGTAGCTGGACGACATGACGCGGCCATAGGCGCCGCCATTGGCGATCAGCATGACATCGCCTTCCTGCGTTTCCGGCATCAGGCGCTGGGCGCCCAGACGGTCGGCGGTTTCGCAGATCGGACCGACAATATCGGCGATCCAGGCGGCGTCCTCGTCGAGCCGGGTGAGATTGACGATCTCGTGCCGCGCACCGTAGAGCGCCGGCCGGATCAGCGAGTTCATGCCGGTATTCAGGCCGATGAAGCGCGCATCCGGGGTGTGTTTGAGCTGGGTCACCCGGGCGAGCAGCACGCCGGCTTCCGCCGAGATATAGCGGCCCGGCTCGATCCACAGCTGGTATTGCGGATGGGCGGTCTTGAGGTCGCCCAGCACGGCATCCAGCGCCGCCATGTCGATACGGCGTACGCCCGAGGCTTCGTCGACCGACAGGCCGCCGCCGAGATCGAGGATCTCGACATCCGGCATCGTGCGTGCCGTCTCCACCAGGAAGAGGCCGACCCGCCGCCAGTGATCCGGATCGGAAATGCCCGAACCGGAATGCACGTGCAGACCGTTGACAATCGCACCGGCGTCAGCCGCCAGCGTGCGGGCCTCGTCCAGTTCGTCGGCATGCAGGCCGAACTTGGCTTCCGGCCCGGCCGTGCGGACATGCTTGTGATGGCCTTCCGGGCGCTGCGGATTGATCCGCAGCGTGATCTTGCGGCCCTGGAAGATCTCCGGCCAGGCGCGCAGCGGGTGCAGCCCGTCCAGCGTGACATGCACGCCCAGTTCCAGCGCTTCTGCGTATTCGGCCTTCGGCGCGAAGTTCGGCGTGAACAGGATGCGGTCGGCCTCCAGGCCCGGCACCGCCGCACGGGCCGCGCGGACCTCGTTGATCGAGACGCATTCCACGCCCAGGCCCGCAGCCACGGCCGTGCGGATCATGTCCGGATGGCCGTTCGCTTTCATCGCATACCAGCCGCGGTCGAGATGCTTCAGCCCGGAGACCGCTTCGGCGCGCGTGCGCACGGTCTCCAGATCGTAGACATAGATCGCGCCGTCGGCCGGGCAGAGATCGAGCAGTGCCTGACGCTTGTTGCGCCACCAGGTGCCCGCGCCGGCCGGCGCTGCCGTGGTCAGGTTCTCGCCGATTTCCCGCCAGGACGGACCGAAGGTCTTGTCGCGCGGCTTGGGCTGGATCAGCTGGTCGTGCAGGCGGCGGCAGAGCGGCCGGCCCTGATCGCCATCCACCACGACAGTGAGGTTGAGATCATTGGCCGCCTGGGAGACCAGCCGCACCGGATAGTGGGCGAAGGCTTCCATCGCCGGGCCGAGCTGGGCGAGCAGGGCGCGCACGCCGCGGCCGACCATCGAGACGGCGGCACAATCCTCGATCAGCTTGACGCTGGCGATTTGCGACAGCTCGTCCTCCAGCGCACCGAGCACGTCCGGCGTCAGCCCCGGATCATCGTCCAGCGACACCGTGACCGACGTCTCCGAGGTGGAGACGAGGTCGATCGACACACCATGGCGCGAGAAGGGCTCGAAGGCCCGCGCCAGGAAGCCGGAGGCGCGCCACATGCCGTCGGTTTCCAGCGTGATCAGCCGCACGCCGTGCTTCACCGACACCGCTTTCATGCGCGGCGTGTCTTCGGACGGGGTCGCCGAGATCGTCGTGCCGGTCATCTCGGGCCGGTGCGTGCACAGCACCTGCATCTCGATACCGGCGCGGCGCACCGGGCCGATCGCCCGCGGGTGCAGCACGCCGGCGCCCATCGAGGCCAGTTCCTGGGCTTCCTCATAGGCGAGCGAGCGGATCTGGCGGGCGGCGCCGGTCAGACGCGGATCGGCCGAGAAGAAGCCGGGCACGTCGGTCCAGATCTCGATACGCTCGGCACCCAGCTTGGCGGCAAAATAGCTTGCCGATGTGTCCGAGCCGCCGCGGCCCAGCAGGGCGGTGTCGCCATCCTCGCGCCGGGCGATGAAGCCCTGGGTGACGATCACCGGCGGCAGGTCTGCCAGCGTGCGCTGCAGATGCGCGTCGGCATCGAAGGGGCAGTCGCAGGCCAGATAGCCGCGGGCACCGGAGGCGTGGGCGGCGGTCAGGTGATCGCGCGCATCCAGCCAGGCCGAGGCCACGCCTTCACGCGCCAGCCAGGCCTGGCCCAGCGTCGTGGCCATCAGCTCGCCCTGGGCCATGATGCGCGCCTTCAGGCGCGGCGACACATCGCCGGTCAGCGACAGGCCGGCGCGCAGCCGGTCCAGTTCGTCGAAATAGGGGGCCAGCAGGGCCTCGCCTTCGACACCCAGCTCGGTCGCCAGCTCCATATGGCGCGCCTTGATCGCCGCAAGCTCGGCCTCGCCCTCGCCGGCGACCGCGCGGGTCACCAGCGTGTCGAGCAGGTCGGAGATCGTCGCGACGGCCGAGTGCACGACGAAGACCCGTTTGCCCTCCGCCTGCACATCGGCGATCCGTTTGGAGATAACACGCCAGTCCGCCAGCGATTTGACGCTGGTGCCGCCGAATTTCAGTACGACCCAGTTCTGCGTGTTGCTCATGACAATCTCCATTACGCCGCAGGGCCGGCGTGGCCCTCGGGGCGCGGCGTGCATACAGGCCCTGTTGCGGCGCAACAACAGATAATTGCGCGAATCTCAGTCCGCAGGGCCGTTGCGCGCATTTTGCGTGCTGGCCGGAGCGTTTTCAGCAAAAGTGGGAACCGGTTTTGCGGTTCGAAAACGCGACCACTCAAAACGCTAGAGCAATTTCATCAACCTCAATCGCGATGAAATTGCTCTAGTCGCGGAAATCCGGGGTCCGCTTGTCCAGATTGGCCATCACGGCCTCCACCTGGTTCGGCTTGCCGATGATCGCCTGCTGCAGGCGGGACTCGGCGGCCAGGATCTCGCCGGCATTGGCGTCGTCCAGCCCGTTGAGAAGCACCTTGCAGGCGCGGATGGCCGAGGGGCTGCGGTTGGCGATCTGCTGTGCGATCTCCAGGGCGCGGGTCTGCGGATCGGCATGCACTTCGGTGACAAGACCGGCCTCGCGCGCCTGGCCGCCATCGATGCGTTCGGCGGTATAGGTCAGCCGGCGCAGGACATCGTCGCGCACCAGGCGGCGCACGCGGGCCATCCCCGACATGTCGGGCACCAGACCCCATTGCGTCTCGGCGATGGCGATCTTGGCGTCGGGCGCGGCGATACGCATATCTCCGCCCAGCGCGATCTGCAGCCCGCCGCCCAGAGCGCCGCCCTGGATCGCCACGATCACGGGTACAGGCGCTTCATGCCAGGCATAGGCCGCGTATTGCGGCGTATTGCACAGGCCGTGCGTGCGGGGCTCCAGCGAGGTCGATGCCGCTCCGTCCTCGCCCGCCATCGCGGCGAAACTGCCGAAATCCAGCCCGGCGCAGAACATCCGGCCCCGGCCGGACAGGATCGCTACCCGCGCCTTGCGCTGTTCGCGCAGCCAGGCCGCGGCCTCGATCAGCGCGTCGAACATCGCCGGGTCGAGCGCGTTCAGCTTGTCCTCGCGGATCATCTCGATCCGGGCGATATGATCGTCGAGCGAAACCGCAACGCGGTCGTGGAAAGTCCGGGGCTGCGTCATGACGCCATCCTTTTGTGTCAGGCGTCCGTGCTTAAAGCCATTGGCGGTATCCGCCAACGGCCGGCGGTTCAGTCTAGGTCATAAACTCATAAACGGGATTCCGTTTTTGGCCGAAGCCTGATTCAACCTTCGCGAGGAGGATATGGATCATGGGCCGTCGCCGCTACGAGTTGACCGATTTCGAGTGGTGGATCATCGAA
>JAZAHA010000038.1:0-23143 GCA_036231565.1 Pseudomonadota bacterium | reverse complement strand
GCCCGGGCGGCGACGGGGCGGGGGTCGGTGGCGCGCCGGGTCCTGTACCCGCGAACGACCGAGGGGGTGGTGGGCGGGCAGTCGGCCTCTGCCAGCGTCCGGAGGACGGCGCGGACCCAGCCGCGCGGCAGGTCGAGGCTGCCCGTGATCGCGTAGATGCCCAGCAGCAGGCGGACGATGGTGTGACGGGAGGGCGCGCAAGGGCTCAGGTGGCCGACGTCGGACGCCGCCTCCGCCACCAGCGCGTCCGCCTCGGCCTGGCGCCTGGAGGGGCCGGGCAGCCCGCGGTCCCGGCCGGCGTAGGCGCCGCCGGAAGGGAGAGCGCGCCAGACCCTGCGGTAGGTGTCGGGACGGGCGGAGTAGAGGTGGCCGTGCAGCGCCGCCACCGGGACGCCCAGCGCCTCCGCCGCCTCGCGCTTCGTCGCCGCCCGCGCCAGCGCCTCATCCACCCTGCCGTGCCAACCGCTCATGTGCGGGAGACTGACGCGGACGCCGCGTGCGGGTGACCCGCGTCCGCGCGCCGGGCGGCGAACGAGGGCGCCCCTCCGATCCGGGATCAGAAGGTGCCGGGCCTCAAGGGGCTGCCATGTCAGGGGGTTAGGGACGGGCCGTCGCCGCGGGCACCGCGTCAGGCACCGTCCGTCTCGTACCAGGGCGTGGCGCGGACGTGCCGGAGCAGCCGGGCGCGCTGCTCGTCCTCCAGGCCGCCGCACCCCCGGATCCAGGCGAGGGCGCCGTTCCGGGCCTCGCGCGTCTCCCAGGGCACGGGGTCGTGACCGGAGGCCATCTCGGCGAGCAGACCGTCCTCGGCGTCCAGGTGGAGCACGCCGCCGGGGTGGAAGATGCGGACCAGCAGTGCGCCCTCTGCGAAGGGCTTCACCATCAGCCCGCCGGGCCCCACGAAGCTTACCAGAATGCCCCCGGGCGGCGAGCCGTTCCGGCCCTCCGCGATCTCACGCATCGACATCGTCCACCTCCTCGAATTCCGCGTCCTGCGCCTCCTCGGGCCGCACCAGGCGCGGCATCCCCGGCGCCTCCACCGAGAGCGTCGCGCTGACGCTGACCGAGGCAGAGGACGGGCCGTCCTCGGAGCGCACGAACTTGTTCAGCATGGTGCGCAGCACCTGCCCGTCATAGTCGACCAGGCGGCGCTCCATGACGGGCTCGAAGTCGTCGTCCAGGAGGGCCTCGCCGGTGTCGGGGTCGACGGCCGGCGTCTCCACCATGCGGCCGGTCGCCGCCATCGCCTTGGAGACCAGCTCGTCCCTGATCGCGTCACGGCGGATGACCAGGGCGTCGGACCACATCCTGTCGAATTCGGGATCGCGCCGCCAGTGATAGGCGGTCGCCCTGTTCACGCCGGTCCTGCGGCAGGCGTCGGACACGTTCCCCGTCTCGGTCAGCGCCGAGAGGAACGCCGTCTTCGTGGTCACTGGCAGCACCGCCCTCATCGCCCCGTCTTCCATCCGTCGTGCGGCCCGCGCCGCGTCGACCGCACTGTGCGACCATCCGCGACCTCTGCGAGCCAGCACTGTCCGATGACCGTCTGACGCCTGTCCGGTTTTCCAGGAGGGGAAGGCCACAACCTGGTCATCAGCACCTCCCGGACGGTGGAAGGCGTAGGCATTTGCGTGCATTTCCTTATGCCAGAGTCCGAACGACGACCCTGAATAATCGTCCTACCATGCCTAAACGGGTGGTTAGGGTCGCCAATCGGCCTTCGGCTATAGAGAATGCGTGCAAATGACTACGCGCCCTCTTTCAATACGCGGAAGCGGCGCACGCGCGTCTTCACATCCACTTCAAGATACAGGTCGGCGGCGGCAAGCCCTCCCACCTTGACCAGCGCTCTCCCGATCCAGCTTCGATTTCTGCGCCCGTCGGTCAGGGCGCCCAGCATAGCCTCCCTGCCTTCCTGCAGCTCTCTGCCCGACGCGATCTCCATGTCGGCCATGTCGTCGTTGAGGAACATCTCTATGTCCTCGGCCGTGACCCAAGTGCCGTCGAATGCCGCCCGCCATGTCTCGAGGGCCACCAGCGCCTCGGAGCGTGCCTGATCCGTCGCCTTGACGTCCTCGATTGTATTCGCCGGGTCGTCGTAACCGCACCAGCGCAGCAGCCCCCGTATCGGCGTGTAGGCCTCGAAGGAGCCCAGGTGCGACGGGTCGTCCGGTCTTCCCGCATCGAAGTAGGACGCCAGCGCGGAGAGCAGGTCGGAAACTATCTCCCCCCGTCTGGCCAACGCCACCTGTTTCGGGTCCCAGTCGAAACTGCGCCGCTCGGGGTCGGGGCACTTCGCATCCATCCGGCACTTGACGACCCGCCTGCACGCGTCGGCGTGGACCACGATGTTGTTCCCGGTGGCCAGCATGAGCACGCGCGTGTTGACCACCTGCTCCTCGGTCCGCCCCAGGATGCGGATGCGTGCGGGGTCCTGGGTGAGCATGACGTTGAGCTGGTTGCCGCCGAGCCGGTCGCCCCTGGTCGCGTCCAGATTGTCGAACAGCGCCACGGGCGGACCCGCGCGGAGCATCGATGCGAGCCGCTTCTCGTTCTCCTCGTCGCTCTTCGTCCAGGTCGCCGCCGACGGCTTTGCGCCGGCTGCGACGATCCCCACGATGTCCGCCATCATCGACTTGCCGGTCCCGGCCGCCGCCGCGTCGAACACATGCATGGGGCATGTCTCCATCGTGGCCCGCACCAGACCGCAGAGCAGCGCGCTCATGGCCACGGCCCGGCTCGCCTCGTCGACGAACGGCATCTCCCTGAACAGTGCGTGCTCCACGCCGCGGAGCCTGCGTTCGGCCTCCTGTCGGCTCAGCCCGCGTTCGACGCGAGGGAATGCGGTGGGATCGAAGACCGCGAGGAGACCTGTGGTTGGATCGATGCCTGGGCGGTCGACGACGGAGCCGGTCTTCACATCCATCGTCGGAGCGGCCACGAGGCTGACGATATTGTGGAATGGCCAGTCCCCCTGATCCGAGAGGATCGTTCTGGCGACATCCATAGGCGGGTCCACCTGTCTCTCCTTCGGTGCACCGCCCTTCTGCGCCGTCATCCGGTACCAGCGTGCACCCTGGGCCATCCGCTTTCTCAGCCAAGTATCCTTGATCTCCATCAGCACTGTGGTGCCCGCGCTGTGCATAACGCCCTCCTCATCTCTTCGGCTCTGGAGCTGGACGGGCCTGACGAGCTGCCCGTGTCTCTGCAGTATCTCGTCGCCGTATGCCTCGAAGAGAACCGCCTTGGCCTCATCGACCATGGAGACGAGACGCCCCTCTCCTGTCCGGATGGATGTTCGCAGCGGCGCTTGGCCTTCGGGGGCTTCGACATCGTCGAAGTCATCGGCAGCACTCCGGCGGGGCACGGCATCGGCGGCATCAGCCTCGGAGAGCCGCTTGTAGAGGGTGCGGTGGGTCACACCGCCCGGTCGGCGCGCGTCGAGGCTGTCCCAGCGCTGACCGACCACGGGAGCGTCGTCCGCGTACAACGGGTCACCGGCACTCCAGGTCACGAACTCCTCCCGCCCGGCGCCGTCCGTGGCATGATGGCAGGCCATCATGAGCTCGAGCCAGCGCTCCTGATCCCGGAAGTCCTCAGGGTCCAGGTGCGAGAGCATCGCCTCCAGTTCGCCGGGCGAGTGCACACCCCCTTCCGTGACTTCCTGCTGCCCGCGCGCTGGGCGCTCGATGGCGGAGAGCAGCGCCTCGGGCGCTTCCGGCGCGCCGAACATGTCGATGGGCTCTCCTGCCCAGTGATAGGCCTTGCCATTGGGGTGGATCGAGCCCGGCGCCACGACCTGGCGGCCGAGCGACTTGAACTCCACCCCTGGGAAGTCGGCCAACACATCGACGACCGAGCGCCCCGAGGGTTTCGCGAGGTAGAAGTGCCGGCCGCCCGCGCCGGTCTCCACCGTGGGCCAGTCCGTCGGGTTGAGGCCGTGCCAGAGCACGAACTCGTCAAACGCTTCGGTGTTCAGATAGCGGCCGTCGTCGTTCCGGGGGTCCCAGTCGATGACCAGGTCGATCGCGCGGAGCCGGACGCCGGCGTTCACTCCTTCCCGAGCGACCTCCGCGAGCGTGACGCTAGAGTCATACGCGATGGATGGCCAGCGCCTGTCGCGCGGACGCTTTCCGAGCTCTCTGGTGGTCTCTCCATCGCGGCCCTTGACCTTCTGTACCGTGTTCCAGCGGTGGAGCGGCATCAGGACGAACCCGGCCTCTTCCAACGCACTCATCGGGCCCGTGGCGGGCTTGATCTCGGTCATGGCTCACTCCCCGCGCTTGGCGAGGTAGGCCTCGACCTCGGAGAGCGGGTAGAGCACCGCGGTCCCGTGCTTCACGAAACCGGGTCCGCGTTCGATGCCCTGTTTGCGGAGCTGTCGATACTGTTCGAGGGTGAAGACGGTGAGGCCGGTGGCCTGCGCGGTCTCGCGCGTGGTCAGGTGCGGCTTCGAGGGCGTATCCGGTGCGCCCGTCTCGCTATGGTTTTTCACGACTGCGATCTCCTTTGTCTCGTGGTCGTTCGTGCACGGCATTCCTCCAGGCGCGTCCCGCTCCCACGGGGCGCGCCTCTCTCATTCCCGATACTGTCGAATTCGGCTCCGGCGGGTGGCCTGCGTTTCGCGCTCACCGCCCGGACTCCCCACGCACGAAGGCGTCGAGGTCGTCCACGTGATAGCGGACCAGCCTGCCGCCGGCGGTGTGGTACCGTGGCCCTCGGCCCTTGCAGCGCCACACGGCCAGCGTCTTGGGCGAGGCCGACAGGTATTCGGCCGCGCCGGCGGTATCGAGCCACGGGCTCGGGGTCTCTTCGTTCCTGGCGTCCCGGGTCATGGAATCCTCCTGTGTCTGGACAAAGCGGAACCGGCCCGACGCCGGACGGAGTCCGGCATTGGGTTCTGTTCGCCTGTCTTTTCGGGAGGAGGTCTCTTTGACCTGCTATTCAATAGTGCCAACCGGGATTAGCCGGCGTCAATCAACGTTTCGCCCTCTGATTGCCTGCCGCTCATTTTGAGACTGGTCAAAGAGGTGCCGGGAAGTCACGATACCCGCAACCTAGGGAGGAATGCGCATGGACTACGTCTACGTAGACAATTCAAATCTCTATATCGAAGGCCGGCGCGTAAGTGCCGTAAATCAAGGCCTCGCAACGGATATCATAGACGCCATGAACAACGGCATTCTCGATCACGGGTACACCATCAGCTTTGGGAAACTTCACCAATTTCTGTGTGGTGACGACGCCCGCCAGATTAAGCGGGCAGCCCTTTTTGGCTCACGCCCGCCCCCAAATGACGGTATCTGGCGGTTTGCTGAGCGGGCCGGCTTTGAGCTGCACCTCGAAGATCGAAATTATGCCAACAAGGAAAAGAAGATCGACACGGGAATTTCGACCTTGCTGACGAAGGATGCCTACAAAAACGGCGATCCGGAAAATGACCTGTTTGTCCTCGTCGCAGGAGATTCAGACTATGTGCCAACGATCAAGGAACTTCAGGACGACGGCTATAAGGTCGAGGTCGTGTTCTGGAATCATGCCTCAAAGGAACTAAAAGATGCGGCTGACTCATTCATTTCCCTCGATGGTCACTTGGAACACCTGAGGCTCTAGGTGATCGCAAGAGCCTAACGGACACGTGCAGTAATTTGGTCCTCAAGCCTCTGCGCATGAGGCCGGAGGCTCTCGACGAGATGCGCCTGATGCACGTAGCCGCCCGAGGCGCCCGGAAGCTTCTGGCCGAGCAGCAAGGCGCCCTCGGCGTAGGGCACGCCGGCCGCGATCATCAGTGTGCGGGCGTGGTGGCGCAGGGCGTGCGGGGACGGGATTCCCGACCGCTTGGGCTCCTCGATGTGCCCGCTCTGCGAGGTCGGCGACGGCCAGAGCCAGGGGCTGCCCAGCATCGCATCGTCGTCGAGCCTGCGGGCCAGCGCCCCGCGCAGCCACCTGCCCATGGGAAAGAGGAGTTCGCCGCCCGTCTTCATGTGGGTGAAGCGGAGCACGCCCTTCTCCACGTCGACGTCCTCGCGCCTCACCCGCAGCATGGAGAGGCGCCGCGCGCCGGTCAGGAGGAAGGCCCGCTGCAGGTCCCGCATCACCGGGGACAGTGCCTCCGTGCGGCGCCAGAAGCCGGCCACGTCCAGCTCGTCCACCTCTCGGCGCGGCGGCACCGGCACGCGGACGGCGTCGACCGGGTTCGCACCGATGGTCTCGTCGATGCGCCGCGCCGTGTTGATCGTCGCCCGCAGCGTGCGCAGCGCCCCGGCGGCGGAGGTGCGCCCGTGCTTCGCCGTGACGTTGGCGAGGAGGTCGCGCACGTCCTGCCGGGAGATGTCGGCCACGGCCCGGCGGCGCAGACGCTTCAGATAGCGATCGAGGTGATCGCGATAGCTCGCCTCGGTGGCCGGACGAAGCTGTCGCTCGGTCAGGTGCGCGTCGAGCGCCTGTTCGAGCGTGATGCCGGTCTGTGCAGGCCCCGCGGTCGGGTCGACGCCGCTCTGTATCTGGCTCATCAGCGCCTTCGCCCTGCGGCGCGCCTCGTGCAGGCCGATCCGGTCCACCCGGTCGATCTTCAGGCGCACCGTCCTGACGTGGCGGCCGTTGCGCCGCACGTCGCCCTGGACGGCGTAGGTCTTGGTCGTCCGGTGGCAGATCACCATCAGCCCCTTGACCTGCTCGTCCCTGTAGATGCCGGAGCCCGGCTCCAGCTCGCGTATCCTCCGCTCGGTGAGGTTCATGACCGCCATGTTCTTCATCCTCCAGACACAGTGCAGAGCACCGGCCGGTCGCAGCTCCCGGCTGGCCCCGGCAGGCTCGGATCGGAGGATTTTGGCGCGGTATAGAGGGGTCGCGGACCCTGATTAGACTGGATATTTCCCGGCAGGCGGCACTCGTGCCGTTTCCTAATCCGTAGGTCGCGCGTTCGAATCGCGCCGGGGTCACCAGAGTCTTTCGATCTCACGGCAGTCCGCTGCGCGGACGCCTCCGATGGGGCGGGCTGCCACTTTCTGAGTTCCGGCCGGCGCGCGGTCGCGCTTGCGGACCTTTGGCCCGATGGATCTCACGGCAGTCCGCTGTGCGGACGCCTCCGATGGGGCGGGCTGCCACTTTCTGAGTTCCGCCCGACGCGCGGTCGCGCTTGCGGACCTTTGGCCCGCGCATCTCACGGCCATCCGCTTCGCTTTCCCCTCCGGCACGCATCTTGCTCTCCTTCCAGGGGAATCCCAGGAGGAGACAGCACGCCATGACGACCTCGATTGCCGCCGAACATGTCGCCAAGCACGAACGGCTTGATCATCTCGATGTCCTGCGCGGTCTGGCCGTGATCGGGCTGCTGTTTGCGCGCTTCCCGGCAAAGGGGGGCTCCATTCTCGCAATCGAACACCCGGACATTCTCGGCTGGTCCATCGGGGAACAGGTGATCTGGTTCCTCAATTCGGTCCTGGTCGACGATGCGATGCGCGGCCTGTTTGCCCTGCTGTTCGGTGTCTCGTTGTGGATGATGACGCGCCCGCGCGAAGGCGTCGCGCTGACCGAGACCTATACCCGCTACCTGGCCCGCACAGCCGGCCTGTTCGCCTTCGGCCTGATCTTCCACGTGATCCTGCTGGCCGAAGCCTCGGACATCCTGCACGTCTATGCGCTGGCCGGTGTCGTCGCCCTGGCCCTGTCGCGGCTGGACCCGCGCCTTCTGGTGCTGGGCGGTCTGGGCGGGTTCAGCCTGCTCGCGTTGCACGAGTTCACCAATGAACTGACCACCGCACCGGTGACGGAGGCCAGCCTGGCCGACGCGGCGGCCTATCATGCGGGTTCCTATCTCGACCATGTCCGCCTCTCCCTGGTGCAATTCCAGTCCTGGAGCCTGTCGACGGGCATCGTCTGGAAGTGTCTGGAAGCAGGCAGCTACATGCTGCTGGGCCTGGGCCTGTTCCGTATGGGCGTCTTCACCGGCTGGTCGGCCGGACGCCTGACGGCGCTGCTTGCCGCGGGCTATGGCATCGGCTTCGCCCTGTGCGGCGGTGTCGCTGCGATGGCGGCTGCCGGCGGGTTCGAGATCGTGGTGAAATCCCATCCGCTGACCACGCTGGGCAAGCCCTTCATCGTACTCGGCCATGCCGCGCTGATCATGCTGGCGATGCGGGCCCCGGCCCTGCGCCCGGCGCTGATGGCGACGCTGGCGCCGGTCGGACGCCTGGCCCTGACGCTCTATCTGGGCGGCACGGCGATCGCGCTCTTCGCCTTCACCGGTGCCGGCCTGGCGCTGGGTCCGTTCGACCGCTACGGCATCACGGCCGCAGCCCTGATCGGTGCCGTCGCGCTCATCGTCTTCGCCCGCCTGTGGCTGTCGGTATCGAAACAGGGTCCGCTGGAATGGGCGCTGCGGGTGTGGAGCTCGGCCTCGGGCGATCTCGCCTGCCGTCTGCTCCCGAAACCGCGGGCCGTCCAGAACGCGTGAGGGCTCAAGCCCCGGTCAGGGCGATAATGCCCGCCTGGCCGCCGAACAGCCCGCTCTCGCCGCGATGGTGGGCGCGGCGGGCAGAGAAGAGGCGGTCCTCTTCGGCATAGGTGCACAGGGGGGAGCGTTCGATCGCCCCCTCCGGCAGGCCGGCCAGCACCAGCTGGCGGCGGCAGGCCTCGGCGACGTCGAGCTGCGCCCCGCCTTCCGGATCGCGCGGCGAGACGATGCCGCCGGTATTGTCGAACGCCGCCTCGAATTCAGCGACGACTTCCGGTCCGACGCGATAATTCGCCGGCGATATCGACGGGCCGATGGCGGCCAGCAGGTCGGCGGGACGCGTGCCATAGCGCGCAGTCATGGCCTCGATCGTCGCAGCGGCGACATTGACGACCGTCCCGCGCCAGCCGGAATGGATGGCCGCGACCGCACGCTGCACGGGGTCGAACAGCAGGATGGGGGTGCAATCGGCCGTCTGGCAGACCAGGCCCAGGCCGGGCCTGTCCGTGATCAGCGCATCGCCCTCGCCCGCCGGCTGATCGCCCTTCGGCCAGCCCTCGACGGTGACGACATCACGGCCATGCACCTGCACGGCGAAGACCAGATGATCCAGCCCCAGCGCCGCGCGCACGCGATCGCGGTTTTCCGCGATATGCGCCGGATCGTCGCCGCGCGACCGGGTGAGGTTGAGCGAGGCGTAGGGCCCCTCGCTGACACCGCCCGTGCGCGTGGTGAAGGCGTGGACGATGCCGGGCCGGTCGAGCACCGGCATGCGAATCAGATCGAACGTCATGGCCGAAATCCTAGCCGCCCCCGGCCCAGATCATAGCCCTCGCCCGCGGCCCGGATATCCGCGATGCGCTGTTCGAAGCGCGACCAGTCTTCGGCCGCGTCGATCGCCGACCAGGTCTCTTCCACCACCTCGATCGTCATGGCGGCCGGCTCGCTCTTCCCGAACACGGCATGACCGAGCCGTTCCGGACGCACAGGGTCATGGGCCGCCATCGCCACGCGCCAGGCGTCGAACTTTTCGCCGGTATAGGCCGATGCCCGTGGCCCGGACATTGCCCGCTCTGCCGAGGCTTCGCCGCAGAACCAGTCGAAGATCACGCCTTCCCAGGGCAGTTGCGAGCGCTCCATGAAAGCCAGAAAGGCCCGCACCAGCGCCTCGTCGGCCTCTTCTCCTGCCGATGCCAGGCCGAAGCGGGCCAGGAAGGCGTCGAGCAGGGCGGTGCGGTAGACGGCCGGGAAGCCGGCCAGGGCCGTCTCGAGGCTCGACCGGTCTCCTACCAGCGACAGCGCGCCGGCAAACTGCTGCAGCGCCCAGAACACGGCTTCCGGCTGGCGCGCGAAACAATAGAGCCCGGAATGGTCGAAATAGGCCGCTGTGAAGCCGGGCTCGTAGTGCGGCAGGAAGCGCCAGGGGCCGTAGTCGAAGCTCTCGCCCGTGACATTGATATTGTCGGTGTTGAGCACGCCGTGCACGAAGCCGGCCGCCATCCACCCCGCCGCCATGCGGGCATTGGCCGCGATCACCGCCTCCAGGAGCGCGGCGGGCCGGTCTTCTGCCTCCGCGAGGCCGGGATAACAGGTCTCGACCACATGCCCGATCAGGGCCTCGATGCGCTCCGGAGCGTGTTCGAAAGCATGCCGCTGGAACGTGCCGAGGCGGACATGGGAATGGCCGAGCCGGGTCAGCACGGCCGAGCGTGTCGGCGAGGGTTCGTCATTGCGCTGCAGGGCCTCGCCCGTCTCGAAAACGGCAAAGGCCTTGGAGGTGTAGACGCCCAGCGCTTCCAGCATCTCCGCCGCCAGCACTTCGCGCATGGCACCTTTCAGTGTCAGCCGGCCGTCGCCGCCGCGCGACCAGGGTGTCGTGCCCGAGCCCTTGGTGGCCAGGTCCAGCAGACGGTCCTGATCGTCACGCAATTGCGCGAACAGGAAGCCGCGCCCGTCGCCGAGATCGGGATTATAGGTGCGGAACTGGTGGCCGTGATAGCGCATGGCGCGCGGCTGGGACTGGTTGTCCGGCAGCGCTTGGAAACGGTGGAAATGGGCGGCGCGTTCGGCCGCATCCAGCGTGTCCAGGCCGACAGGTCCGGCCCAGCGATCATTCCAGAAGCGCAGATGCGCCTCGGGGAAATCGGCCGGACGCACCGGGTCGGAGAAATCATCGCCCAGGGTCGCGAAGCGCGGATCGGGGCGGTAGGTCGCAGAAACGGTCATGCCACCGAGCTAGGCGCTTGCCCGCCCGAATGCAAACGGATCAGCCGCGCAGCCCGTCGCCCAGCGCCACGGCCGCCGCGTCGACCAGCGCCTTGGCGCCCGGCAATACGGCGGTGAGATTGAAATAGCCGTGCGGCAATCCCTTGCCCAGCGTGTAGTCGACCGGCAGGCCCAGCGCGATCAGCCGGTCGCGATAGGCCTTGCCCTCATCCAGCAGCGGATCGAGCTCGGCCGCAAAGATATGCGTCCTGGGCAGGCCTGCCAGATCGCTCTCGAACAGGGGCGAGACCCGCGGATCCTTCGCCAGCTCCGGATCGGGCAGATAGGCCAGCGCGATCTTCTCCAGCGTGAAGGCGGCCAGCAGGTGCCCTTCCAGCGCCTTCAACCTCGGCTTGCGCCGTTCAACCAGCTGCAGCAACGGATAGATCAGCAGCTGGAAGCGGATCTGCTCGCGCCGCGCCTGGGCGAGCATGGCGGCCAGCCCGCCACCCGCACTGTCACCGGCCACGGCGATGCGCTGCGGGTCGGCGCCGGTGCGGGCCTGGCCCGCTTCGGAAACCAGCCAGTCAAAGGCGGCCAGCGTGTCCTCGACCGCCGCGGGAAAGGGGTGCTCCGGCGCCAGCCGGTAATCGATCGCCATCAGGCGTGCGCCGCTGTGCGCGGCCAGCCGCCGGCACTCGCGGTCATGCGTATCCAGATCGCCGATCACATAGCCGCCGCCATGCATGTAGAGCGTCAGCGGTGCCGGCCCCACCGACCCGAACGGGATATAGAGACGCGCAGGGATATCGCCCGCGGGTCCGGGAATGGCGAGGTCCTCGACCGCTTCGAGATCCGGCGCCTTCACATCCATGTGCGGCGTGGCGTTGCGCAGGGCCTGACGCATGCGCGGCGCCGTACGGGCCGGTTCGAACGGGTCTTCAATACCGAATTTGACGAGGGCCTCGGGCCATTGGGTCGTGTCCATGATTGAGCAGTAAGCACAGGCCCGTGACAGCGCAACTGCGGCGTGACGGGATGCCGCTGGCCGCACCCGGCAGCGCGCCTCCCCTGAACCGGGGAGACCGGATGTTCCGCGACTGGCCTAGTTTGCCCGAAGACCTTGATCGGACGGGAGACTTACATGTTCAGAACGCTTGTCATCCTGGGGCTGGCCCTGGGGTTCGCACCGGCTGTGCACGCGCAGCAATCGCCATCGCAGGGCGCATGTGCCGCGGGCGATGGCGAAGCCTGTTTCTATACCGGCGCCGAGTACGCCCAGGGCCAGGGCGTGCCCGAGAACAAGCAGCGCGCTGTCGACTACTTCCTGCGCGCCTGCAATCTGGGTGTGCCGGATGGCTGCAACACGGCGGGCTATCTGATGAGCGTCGGAGAGGGCAATCTCGAGCGCAATGTCGAACTCGGCGTGGAATACATGGCGCAGGCCTGCAGGATGGGCCACGAGGATGGCTGCAGCCGCTCGCTGGGCCATTTCATCAGCGCCAGCTCACCGGCACGCAATTACGGCCGCGCCGTCGCCACCGCCCGGGCCGGCTGCGAGGCGGGCGTGGAGAATCCGTGCCTGTGGGGTCTGGACTGGAGCTGGGACGGCAATTCCGGCGACTACCCGGACATGATCAATCTGGAAAACGCCGCCTGGTTCGCCGAGCGCGCCTGCGACCGCTATCGCGACATCAAGGGCTGCGACGTCGCCGCGCGTGTCTATGCCAATCCGGAAGCCGCGACGTTCGATCCGGAAAAGGGCCTGCGCTATTCCATCATCCGCTGCGACGAGCAGCAGAGCGGCGGCGATTGCCGCAATGTGGCGGCGGTGTATGTCAGTATCGACGAGTACCGGCTGGGCGCGACCTATTACGAGCGGGCCTGCTCGCACGGTCATGCCAATTCCTGCGACATGGCCCGCCAGTGGCAGACCTATTTCCGCGACCAGGCCGCCTATGAAGCCGATATGGCCGCACTGAACGCCCAGATCGAGGCGCCGCTGGCCCAGGGCCGCTATGGCGATGCCGTGTCGGTCGCGATCAATACCGCCCGCTCGCGCGATCTGGCCGAGCGCGCCATCCTCGCCGCCCGGCAGGCCGGCCGGATGGGCGATATCGCGACGAATGATCTTTATGCCGCTGCGCTGTGGTTCTCGTCGGGCCCGGTACGCCAGGCCGCCGATGCGGAACTCGCAGCACGCGGCACCGGGCTGGAAGGGCGTTTCGGCACCGGCACCAACTCGCCGGGCGCCGCTGACGCCCGCTGGCGCGAACTCTACGGCTCCAGCGCGCCGACCTATACATCGTCCAGCGCGAGCTCCACGCCGCCGCCGATGGCCAGCGCCGCGGATATTTCCGCTGCGACACGGGACCGCTATCGCTATGCCCACTGCGTGATGAGCGGCAGCAATACGAGCGCGCAGGTCTGCCAGTAGAACTCAGAGAAAGCCGTGCGGGCGCACCGGCAGCGGTGCGCCTGCACGCGATTTCAGTGAACCGTGATATCGCCGTCACGGGCAAGACGGCCGGCCAGCGCGTCTTCCATCACCGAGCGCAGGGCGCGCCAGGCGTCGGCGCCCTCGGGCTGCCCCTGCTCGTCCAGATCCGTCACCGCCTCGTCGGCATAGCCGATCGCCTGGGGGCCGTGCAGATCGACCATGGTCCAGGCGATCTGGCGGATATCTTCGACGGTGATGTGGACGCGCGGGGTCATGCAACGGGCTCCTGTGGACGGGTCTGCCAGACACAGGAGCAAGGGCGAGGCCAGATCGGAATCCCGATTACATGAAATAATATCTGATAGTTAGGCCTCCGTCGCCGAGACCTGACGGGGGTCAGCCCTGCCCTCCGGACGATTTTGCCGAGTCGTTCCGACCGGGTGCGTAGCCGCCGCTGTCGAGATAGGCGATTTCTTCCGCGGTCGAGCTCCGCCCCAACGCCTCATTGCGATAGGGGAAGCGCCCGAACCGCTCGATCACCTCGCGATGCTTGCGGGCATGATGCAGGGTGGAGCCGGTCTCCAGCCGCTCCTGCGCCAGCGCAATGCAGCGATCCTGGTCGGCCAGGGCTTCGGAATGCATGAAGGGCAGATAGACGAAGGCGCGGCGATCCTCGGCGATAGCCCAGTCCAGACCGCGGGCGATCATGGCATCCGCGATATCGCGTGCCAGCGGGTCGAATTCGAAGGCCTTGCCCGAACCGCGCCAGACATTGCGCGGAAACTGGTCGAACAGGAGGATCAGCGCCAGGGCGCTCTCGGCATCGTCGAGCCAGGGATGAGAGCCGGCGCGATAGCGTGCAGCCTCACGCTCGATCGCCTTGCCGAAGCGCCGGCGCAGCACGGCATCGAAGGCGGCTGACACGGCATACCATTTCGCCGGCCCGGCTTCCTCGAACCAGAAATCGATGATCGCCTGCGGCGTCGGCTCGGCAAGGTTCATACGCGAAGGGCTCCGGACTGGATCTGCTCGTACAATTCCGGGGTCAGGGTGACATAGCGCCCCTCGCCGGGATGGTCGAACAGGATCGTGTCCGAAATCTCGGCCGGATCAAAGCCTTCCTTCACCAGATCCACCTTGCGGAACTTGAAGGTGCCGGTCGTGTCGGTCTGCGGCTGCAGGCGCAGGAAGAGCGGGCGGGCATAGGCCGGCAGTTCGGCGTGGACATGGGCGTGCAGCTTGTCGAAATCGACCCCGTCCTCGGACAGGACCAGCGCGGCCATGCCGGCCCGGCCGGAATGGCCCTCCACCTCGACGCCATAGACATTGGCCTGCTCGATACCGTCCACGCTCAGCGCTTCGGCCACCTCGCCGGTCGCCACGTTTTCCGACTTCCAGCGGAAGGTGTCGCCCACCCGGTCGACGAAATAGTAATAGCCCAGCCTGTCGCGCGTCATCAGGTCGCCGGTGCGGAACCAGGCATCGCCCTCTTCATAGACATTGCGCAGGATCTTCTTCTCGGTGTCTTCCTGGCTGCCATAGCCGTCAAAGCGGAAGCGGGCGTCGTCGGTGTCGATCTTGCCGATCGCCTCGCCCACCTCGCCGGGCGCACACTGGATGCAGAACCCGTCCTCACCGCGCATCGGCTTTTCCGCCTCCATGTCGAAACGGACGAGATCGATATTGAAGCGGGATTTCAGATAGCCGGGCACACGGCCGATCGAGCCGGGCGTGTTGTCGGTATTGACCAGGCCGACATTGCCCTCGGTCGAGCCGTAGAATTCCACGATCTGCGGCAGGTCGAACCGCTCCTGGAACTCCTCCCAGACCTCGCGGCGCATGCCGTTGCCGATGGCGACGCGCAGCTTGTGCTGCTTTTCCTCGGGCGTCTCGGGCGAGTTGACCAGGAAACGGCACAGCTCGCCGACATACATGAACATGGTGGCGCCGAAGCGCTGTACGTCGGGCCAGAAATTCGTCGCGGAGAAGCGTGGCCGGATGATCAGCGCCCCGCCGAAACAGATCGCACAGCCCACACCGCACAGCCCGCCCGTCGCATGATAGAGCGGCAGCACCATCATCATGCGGTCGGTCTCGCGCGCCTTGGCGACGATCGCGAAGACGTGGAGATAGTAGAGCGCGCGGATATGCGTCATCAGCGCCGCCTTGGGCAGGCCGGTCGTGCCGCTGGTGAACATTTTCAGCACCGCGTCTTCCGGCTTCACCGTGTCGCGCAGGATGGGGTCGGGCCGCTGCGACGACTGTCCGGCCAGCGCCGTATCCAAGGACCGGGCGCCATCCATCGTGCCGTCGAGCACCCAGGCGCCGATATCGCCGATGCCGCAGGCACGGGCACTCTCATAGGCGCCGGCCAGTTCGCCCTCGATGATGGCGTGCTTCGTCTCGCCGATGGTCAGGCAGTGGGCCAGCGACTGGCCGGTGAGCTGGTTGTTGATCAGGGAGATCACGATACCGACCTTGGACAGGCCGAACCAGATCGCGATGTATTCCCAGCGATTGCTCATGAAGAGCGCCACCGTGTCACCCGGCTTCAGCCCCTGGTCAAGCGCCCAGTGGGCCACCCGGTTCGCATAGGCGTCGAACTGGCGGTAGGAGATCTCGCCATCGTCCAGCAGGGCCATGGGGCGGTCGGGATAGCGGTCGACGGTCGCCTCGATCTTGTCCGGCACGCGCACGCCGGAGCCCGCACCCACCTTGCGGATCTCGCGCAGCACGCGCAGCATGCCCGACACATAGTCGAACTCCCGCTTGATCGCGCCGAAAACGCCCATCTATTTCCTCCCGTTTTGCCCAGCAGAGTAGGTAGGGACCCCACCCGGTCAAGCACAACGGGACGACTGCGGCGGCAAGTGTGAAACGTGTTTCAGAACATGTCCGGCGATTTCCGCGTCAACCGGCGGATCACCGCCGGTAACGCGTGCCCTCGCGGCCGGTTTCCGCAGCGAGGGCAAGGCAGACCGCCAGCAGGGGCAGGTCCTTCAAAATGAAATGCCCGGCAGATGCCAGCGCCGGAAAACCGCCCAGCGCACCCTCCCAGGATCCGGCGAAGGTGACCAGGAAGGAGAGGGTCACACAGAACGTCGCCCCTGCCAGGAAAAGCCCGGTCCGGTAGGCGCGGGTCGAGAACCAGAAACCGAAGAGCGCCACGACCGTGAACAGCTCGATGGCGCCGATCGCATAGGAGGTGCCCTGCACACCGATCAGGCCCGGCATCCAGTAGAAGAAGAGGTGCGAACGCACCAGCGGTTCGATACCGGCGGCCTCGGTGGCGGTGAATTTCATTGCGCCGATCCAGCCGAGCACCAGCACGAGCCCCGCCCACATCACCAGCTGCCCCCACACCCGCACCTGTGAATAGCGGTTAGAGAACATGCGGGTATTGTCGAAGGAACCGCACCACAGCGCCAGGCCCAGAATGGCGAGATACTTGATGATGTCCTGGCCCGCGCCAATCGCCGGGAAACCGCCTTCCGCCGCGATCCAGACCGGATTGGTCGCCATCAGCGTCAGCGCACCGACGCAGAACAGGCCGAGCATGGCAAAACCGATACGCCGGAAGCTGCCGGAGGGAATGGGCAGGCCGATCAGCACCGCCATGACGATCTGGTAGACGCCGATCGCGCGCGCGGCAGAGGATGCCTGGTCGGACACGTCCGGCAGCATGGCATGACCGTCGAGCCAGCCCGCCGTGATCGCCGTGCCGACACTTGTAAAATCCATGGCGCCGAACCAAAGGAATGTCAGCGCCAGAGCGAAACGCGCAAAAATCAACGCACTACCCGGTGACAGCAAGGCCCGCCTCCTAAAACTCACCCCGTCCAGCTGGCCGTGTCCGGACGCTAGCACCCCGGACCGCATCTGACGAGGCCGCGAACACGGCCGCCGATCAAAAGTTGCAACTGGTCGCGTGAAAGCGCGAGCTGCTGGCGGTGGGAGATAGTGCGTGGGGGATGGCGCTTGCGAGGAGCAGTCCGCCTTCGCCAAGGCTTCGGCGGACACCTCTTCGCCCGCTCGCATCGCTCGCATTCGCGCTTCGGGTGGCTCGCCACCCGAAGCCCGAAGGGCGAAGGGTGGTGCCCCTGGTCAGACTCGAACTGACACTCCTTGCGGAAACGGATTTTGAATCCGTCGCGTCTACCAATTCCGCCACAGGGGCTCCGGGGCGGGGCGAAAGCCGCCGCCCGAGCGCGCCGCAAGCTGACCGCGAACCCCCGGCAAGTCAACAAGCCATTGCGCTCGACGGGACGGGCCGCGCTGGCTAGTGTCCGCGCATCTCGACACCGTTTGTCAGGACACGATCCGCATGACCGATGCAGCCGAAAACCGGGGACTCCTGTCGGCCCTGGAAGCCATTGCCGCAGACACGGGCGAAGAGGGCTGCACGCTGGGCGAGTTTGTCGATGCCCTTGGCGAGCGCGCCTTCGGCATCATCCTGTTCGCCATGGCCCTGCCGGTCTCCATTCCCTTCCTCTATGGCGTGCCGCAAGTCATGTCGCTGCCGATGATGGCACTGTCCGCCCAGATGGCGATGGGCCGCGACGAACCCTGGCTGCCGGCGAAGTTCAAGGCGCGGCGCCTGTCCAAGGCCGGGCTCGACCGCATGGCGCGCAGCGGCCGCAAATGGTTCGGCTGGCTGGAAGCGCTGGCCCGGCCGCGGCTGCGCGTCCTGTCAGGCCCGTCGGCCGAGCGCGTGATCGGCATCATCTTCATGATTTTCTGCGCCTCGATCCTGGTGCCGCTGCCGGCCACCAACACCACGCCGGGCATCGCGCTGGCTATCGCCGCGCTGGGCCTTCTCACCCGCGACGGGCTGCTGATCATTGCCGGCCTGGTCCTGGGTGTGGTGTGGATCACGCTTTTGTTGGTTTTCGGCTATGCCATGATTGATATAGCCAAGGACTTCCTGCGATCCCTGCTCTAGCGGCGGGGTATCCGGTCTGTGCGAATTGGTCGCGGTACATGTTTCGGGCCCGGCCGCTAGATTGCCCGGTACTTGCAACAATGGACACCATGACACCTGTTCTGACCCAGTTCCCGCTCTCGCGCTGGCCCCTGCTGATGGCGGGCGGTTCGCTTCTGCTGCTCTTCGGCGCCTGGGGCTTCCAGTATATCGGCCACTACGACCCCTGCGCCCTGTGCTACGACCAGCGCCATATCCACATGGCGGTGATCGCTCTGGGCCTGGCCTTCGGCGGGCTGATGATCGCGCGCCCGGGCCTTGCCCGTTTCGCGCCCTTCATGATCTTTGCCGTCGCGGCCGTACTGCTGTTCTCGGCGGGCTTTTCGGCCTGGCATGCGGGGATCGAGTACAAATGGTGGGATGGCCCGGAAACCTGCACCGCCTCGGGCGGCGGCAGCGTGTCTGTGTCCGACGTGCTGGCTGCGCTGGACGGCCAGCGCCCTGTCGTGATGTGCGACGAGGCGGCCTGGACGCTGCTGGGCGTCTCGATGGCAGGCTATAACGCGCTGATCTCGGCCGCGATGGCCGGCCTGTCGATCGCCGTCGGCATCCGGGGGCTGAAGTCATGACCGCGCAACGCGCACCCCGCCCGCCTTTGCCCGGCCGCCGCCGCGACCGGACGCGGATCGAGCAGATGGTCCGCGTCGATCATGCCGGCGAATATGGCGCCGTGGCGATCTATCAGGGTCAGCGCGCCGTGTTCGGACACTTGCCGCACAAGGCCCGTATCGCCGCCCAGCTGGAGGAGATGGAGGCTGACGAACAGCACCATCTCGACACGTTCGACCGGCTGATCTTCGAACACGACACCCGCCCCACCGCGCTGGCCCCCGTCTGGGACGTCGCCGGTCACGCGCTGGGCGCCGTCACCGCGCTGATGGGCGAAAAGGCGGCCCATGCCTGTACCGAAGCCGTCGAGACCGTCATCGAACGCCATTATGCCGGCCAGGTCGCCGAGCTGAAGGCGATGGGCGAGGACGAGCTGGCCGAACTGTTCGAAAAATTCCGTCTGGAAGAGATCGAGCACCGCGACCTCGCCGTCGAGGAAGGCGCAAAGGAAGCCCCCGGCTACGCCCTCCTCTCCCGCGCCATCCAGGCCGGCTGCAGGATCGCGATCAAGGTGAGCGAGCGGGTGTAGGGCTCCTGCCTTTCTTCCCCACGTGAGTGGGGAAGTGGGCCGATGCGCAGCATCGGGTCGCCACGTTTTTTTTGGGGGGGGGGTCGCGGCCACAGACCGCGAAGGATGTTCGAACTTGGCTCCGCCATTCCGCCGCGCACAGCGCGGCGGCCCCTCCCCCGCTTCGCGGGTCCCCCTCCCCATGAAATGGGGAGGAAAGCCCCCCTAGACCACCGGCAGCCGCACCGCGAAGACCGTTCCCGCCGCGTCGCTCTCGACGAGTTCGACATCGCCGCCATGGGCGCGGGCGAGTTCGCGGGCGATGGAGAGGCCGAGGCCGGTGCCGCCCTTGCGGACCGAGCCGGAGAAGGCCTCGAAAAGGCGTTCGCGCGCCTTGGGCGGCAGGCCGGGGCCGGTATCGCGGATCTCGATCACGGCCTGGCCTTCAACGAGGCTTGACGTCGCGGCAAGCGCGCGCTCGCCGGCCTGCTCCTGCATCGCCTGGATGGCATTGCGGCACAGGTTGAGAAAGAGACGGTGCGCCTGGTCCGGATCGGCATCCAGCAGCAGCGTGTCCGCGACCCGGTTGTCCCAGCTGACGCCGGAGCCCGCCAGACCAGCATCGGCCACCACCTCGTCCAGCAGCGCCCGCGCCGGCACGGCGGCCCGCACCGGCGGTGTTTCCTCGGCCCGGCCGTATTGCAGCGTCGCCTCGCACAGGCGAATGCCGCGGTCGACGGCACGCACCAGCCGCTCGCCCATCTTGCGCACCCGCCCGTCGCTCTCGGTCGCGAGACGGTCGGAGACCAGCTGGGCGCTGGCCAGCACATTGCGCAGATCGTGATTGATCTTGGCGACAGCCCCGCCGAGCGCCGCCAGGCGTTCGCGCTGGTGCAGCGCCTGGCGGATATCGGCCTGCATGCGCGCCAGCTCCGCTTCGGCCTGGCCGATCTCGGTGCGCGCGCCCGACGGCCGGATCGCACGCGCGGGGTCGGACGGGTCGGCGCTGAAATGCGTCATCGCCGCCGCCAGCCGCCGCATCGGCCGCACAAAGAGATAGAAGAGCGCAGCATAGATCACCGCTCCGGCGATCACCGCCCCGATACTGGCCCACACCAGCAGCCAGCGCGAGAAGGCGTGCAATTCGGCCCGCAGCGGCGTTTCGCGCACAATCACGTCGATCGTCTCGCCCGGCGCTCCCATCGGCTCGGCGCGGATGCGCAACAGCCGGCCCGGCGGCGCGAACAGCACGTCGACCGTGTCGCGAAGATGGGTGAACCAGCCCGCCTTGCGCAGATCCGTCTCCACCAGCCCCTCGCCGATCGGACCGGAATAGAGCACCAGCTCGTTCATGCCGTTGCGCACGCGGGACACGGCCACGGCATCGGCGCCCATCAGCAGCGCCCGCACCTCGTCCTCGCCCAGCGCCCCGCCCGGCGCCACATCGGCCGCCAGCGCGGCCAGGTGCGCGGCCTCGGCACGGTCACTCATCCATTGCATGCGGAAGCCGGCGGCGGCGGGAAAATAGATCAGCGCCACGCCGGCCGCGATCAGGCCCAGCGTGACCATCAGCAATTGCCCGGGCAGGCTGTCGATCAACGGCCCGACACCCCGGCGGGGCGGCGGCTGGCCTTCCTCGTTCGGGCGGGAAGAATCGGTGTCCGGATCGTTGACCATGAGCTGGCAGGCCGAATAGCCCAGGCGTCCGGGTGCGGCAAGCACGAGGCGATGAGCAGCCGGCTTGGCCGGACCACCGGGGCGAACAGCGGTTTCGCCTGCGCAATCTGCGGCACCCGCCCTTGACGTGGCCGGATGGGCCGCGTATTAGCCGCCGCTCTCGAATTGAACGCCGATGGAGCGCGACCGTGAAACGCACATTTCAACCGTCCAAGCTCGTCCGCAAGCGTCGGCACGGCTTCCGTGCGCGCATGGCGACGAAAAACGGCCGTCAGGTTCTGGCCCGCCGCCGGGCCAAAGGCCGCAAGCGCCTGTCCGCCTAAATACGATGGACACGCAGCCGCTGGCCGTTAATCGGCTGAAAAAGCGGCGCGAATTTTTGTTCGTCGCCCAAGGCAAGAAAGCCGTCCGGTCCAGCGTCGTTATCCAGGCGCGAAGACGGGACGGCTCTTCTTGTTTGTACGATACGGTCGGCGCGGGCTTCACCGCCACGCGCAAGATCGGCGGCGCAGTCGTCCGGAATCGCTGCAAACGCCGTTTGCGCGAGGCCGCAAGGCTGCTACTCCCCCTCCACGGACAGCCCGGCTTTGACTATGTATTCATCGCGCGTGCGTCCACGTCCGCAAAGGACTGGCCGCGTCTGATGGGGGATGTCAAAAGCGCACTGGTGAGCCTCGCCGAAGACGCGGCTCCGGGCGGCAAGGGACAAACAGCCTGAAAGGCCGAGTTTTCATGGGCGAAGAACAACGCAATCTGTTTATCGCGCTGGGTCTGATCCTGGCCATCATGCTGGGCTATGAGTTCTTCTTCCTGCGCCCGGCCCAGGAAGCCCGCGAGGCCGAGCGCCAGGAAGCCCTGGAAGCCGCCGGCGAGCTGGCCGAGGCAGATCCCGACCTGCAATTGCCCGACACCGAAGCCGGCCCCGCCTATGAAACGCGTGAAGACGCGCTGGGCGATGTGCAGCGTGTCGAGATCGAGGGCCCGGCCGTACTCGGTTCGCTGTCGCTGACCGGTTCGCGCTTTGACGATATCCGCCTGCGCCGCCACACGGTCACCGTCGACAACGACACCCCGATCGCCCTGCTCAACCCGATCGGTACCGAACACACTTTCTATGCCCGCGACGGCTGGCAGTCGGCCACGCCGGGCTTTTCCGACCTGCCGGGCAATGCGGCGGAATGGACGCTGGCCTCGGGCAGCCGCCTGACGCCGGAAACCCCCGTCGTGCTGGTCCACGAGACCGCTTCGGGCCTGCGCTTCGAGCGCACGGTCTCGCTGGACGAGAACTACATGTTCACGATCGCCGACACGGTGACGAACAATTCCGGCCAGCCGGTCGATCTGGCCCGCTACGGCCTGGTGCGCCATGAAGGCATTCCCGAAGACCTGGTGAAGAATATCGCCGTGTTCGAAGGCCCGCTCGCCGTGGTCGACGGCGCCGTGACACGCACCAGTTTCCAGCGCCTTGAAAAGGGCGAGGGCGAGGAGGAAGTCTCCGGTACGGGCGGCTGGGTCGGCATCACCCAGCGCTACTGGATGGCCGCCGCCATTCCCGACCAGGACGTCGCCTTCACCGCCAATTTCCGCATCCGCGAGCGCGGCGCCGTCGATGCCTATGAGGCCACCTATATCGAAGCGACGCGCGAGCTTGCGCCGGGCGCCTCGATGACCTCGACCGCCTATGTCTTCGCCGGCGCCAAGGAGCTGGACGTGCTCGACGCGGTCGAGGAAGACTACGGCATTGCCCGCTTCGACATGTCGATCAACTGGGGCTGGCTGTGGTTCCTCACGCGGCCCTTCGTCTGGCTGCTGCACCTGCTGGAAGGCGTGACCGGGCATTTCGGCCTGGCCATTCTCGCCCTCACCCTGATCATCAAGCTGGTGATGTTCCCGCTGGCCAACCGCGCCTACGCCTCGATGGCGAAGATGAAGGCGGTGCAGCCGAAAATGCAGGAAATCAAGGAGCGCTATGCTGCCGATACCCAGAAGCAGCAGCAGGCACTGATGGAGCTGTACAAGAAGGAGAAGATCAATCCGGTGGCCGGCTGCTGGCCGGTGCTGATCCAGATCCCGGTCTTCTTCGCGCTGTACAAGGTCCTGTTCATCACCATCGAGATGCGGCACGCGCCGTTCTTCGGCTGGATCCAGGACCTCGCCGCGCCCGATCCGACCAGCATCGTGAACCTGTTCGGCCTGCTGCCCTTCGCCGCGCCCGACTTCATCCATCTGGGCGTGTGGCCGATCATCATGGGCATCACGATGTTCGTG
>JAZAHA010000037.1:0-83545 GCA_036231565.1 Pseudomonadota bacterium | reverse complement strand
GAATCTGCATTTTCAGCGAAAGTGGGAACCGGTTTCGCGGTTCGAAAATGCGACCGCCAAGGAATCTGCATTTTCAGCGAAAGTGGGAGCCGGTTTCGCGGTTCGAAAAGGCAGCCGCCAAGGAATCTGCGTTTTCAGCGAAAGTGGGAACCGGTTTCGCGGTTGGAAAAGGCAGCCGACGAACCGGCCCGGACCTGCGTCAGCCGACCACATGGTCTTCCGCGTTCCGTCGTGTTTCTCTTAAGACAGAAACAAGTGAAGGCGCCGGCCCATGTATCTCTCCGCACCGATGCAGCGTTTTGTCCTTCACTGGGGCGAGATGGGTGCCCGCTGGGGCGTCAACCGCTCGATCGCCCAGATCCATGCCCTGCTCTACCTGGCCGATGAACCGCTGGACGCCGAGGAAATCGTCGACACGCTGAAAATCGCGCGGTCGAACGTATCCAACTCGCTCAAGGAGCTGCAGGCGCTCGGCCTGGTCAATCGCGAACAGGTGCTGGGCGACCGGCGCGACCGGTTCACGGCGACGCACGAGCCTTGGGACATGCTCATGGCGATCGCCGAGGCCCGCAAGCAGCGCGAGATCGACCCCACCATCCAGATCCTGCAGGAATGCGCCGAGGCCGCCGAAGCCGATGGCAATACGCCGAAACTGGCCGCCGAGCGCCTGCGGCGGATGGAGGAGTTCGTCACCAATCTCACCGGCTGGTACGGCCAGGTGAAATCCCTGCCCCAGGGCACGCTGATCAAGCTGATGAAGCTGGGCGCCCGGATCGCGAAATTCGTCGGCGGCTAGGGAGCCCGGTCCTAGAACAGTTCCAGGACCTGTTCCGGCGGGCGGCCGATCATGGCCTTGCCGTCATGGATCACGACGGGGCGTTCGATCAGCTTGGGGTTCTGGGACATCGCCTTGAGAACGGCTTCCTCGTCCTCGACGGCTTTCAGCCCGAGCTCGCGATAGATCGTCTCGTTCTTGCGCAGCCATTCATGCGCCGAGGTGTAGCCGAGCTGTTTCAGCACGGTCTTGAGCTCGGAGACGCTGGGCGCGTCCTCCATGTAATTGCGAACGGTGAGATCGCCGCCGCGCGCCTCGAGCAAGGCCAGCGTCTGACGGGATTTCGAACAGCGCGGATTGTGCCAGATGGTCGTCGAATCGCTCATTTTTCTTCCCTCAAGTCGAGTGATGAAAGCCGGTCTTGCCACTCGACATCAAGTCTTCATCTGCATTTGCCGTCTACGGCAGGGTCATGCGTCATTGTCGCCCGCGGCTGACAGCAGGGCCCGGGCGGCGTCCAGATGCAGGCGTTCCACCATGTCGCCGTCGAGCGAGATCACGCCCTTTCCGGCGTTCTCGGGATCGGCGAAGGCGGCGACAATGCGGGCGGCCCGTTCCAGCTCCGCAGAGGTGGGGCCGAAATACAGATGTGCAAGGTCCACCTGGCCGGGATGGATCAGTGTTTTTCCGTCAAAGCCCAGCGTGCGGCCCTGTTCGGCCTCGGCGCGGAAGCCCTTCGGGTCGCGGAACTGGTTGTAGACCCCGTCCAGCGCGTAGAGCCCGCGGGCCCGCGCGGCGCACACAATGGCAGCCAGATGCGGCACCAGCGCCAGCCGGCCGTGCCCGGCCGTGCAGCGCAGATCCTTGGCGAGGTCATTGGTGCCCGCGATCAGGCCGGCCAGCCCGGTCCCCGTGGCGCTGGCAATCCCGTTGAGATTCATCACGCCCAGCGGTGTCTCGACCATCGCCCAGATCGGGATGGACGTGCCATGCGTGCTCAGGGCGCTGCGGGCAGCATGCAGATCGCCCACCTGGTTGACCTTGGGCAGGACGATGGCGTCGGCCCGGGCCGCTTCACGCATGTCGGCGGCATTCCAGGCGGTATCGGCGGCATTGATGCGCACGGCGCGAATGGCCCCGGATGCCGACCAGCTGTCGAGCGCTTCGCCGACGCGGGCGCGAGCCTCGTCCTTTTCTTCCGGACCCACGGCGTCTTCCAGATCCAGGATCAGGAGATCGGCGCCGACATGGGCGGCCTTCTCGATGGCGCGGGGCTTGGAGGCGGGAACGAAGAGGGCGGAGCGGATCAGTCGGCGCATGCAGGGTCCGGATGGGGCTTCAGCTCTTGGGAAAATCGGATATAGCATACTTACCATGCCGATGGCGCTGATCCTTTCCAGTCTCGTGGCGGCCTCCCGCGTGGGGGGCGGCGTGTCCGAGCGCGTGCTGAACGCGGCCGGCATCGACACCATGCTCGTGCCCACCGTGCTCTATGGCCGCCAGCCCGGCTGGGGGCCGCCCGGCGGCGGGCCGGTGGAACAGGACATGTTCGAGGGCGTGCTCTCCGGCATTTCCGACCAGGGCCTGCTCGATATCACCGATGTCGTGCTGACCGGCTATTTCGCCGATGTCGGCCAGATCTTCGATACGGCGGCGGTGATTGACGTCGTGCGCAAGGGATCGCGGGTCAATCGCGGTGTCCGTGCCTTCGCTCGCGAACCGATCATCGTGGTCGACCCGATCATGGGCGATGCACCGGGCGGGCTCTATGTGCCGCCTGCGATTGCCGCCGGCATCAAGGACCAGCTGGTCAGCCGCGCCGATCTGGTGACGCCGAACGCTTTCGAGCTCGGCCATATCACGGGGCGCCAGCTGACCGACCTGGCCTCCATGGTGCGGGCGGCGCGCGCGCTCGACTGCCCGGCGATTGTCACCTCCCTGCCGCGGCACGGGCAGATCGGGGTGATGTATGTCGACAATGACGAGGCCTGGCTGGTCACGCACGAGCGCATCCCCGATGCGCCGAAGGGCACGGGCGATGTGCTGACGGCGGCGTTTGTCGGCGCCATCGTCAACGGGGCCGGGCCGAAAGCCGCACTCGAACACGCCGTGGCGGCCACCGTCTCTGTCGTGATGCGGGCGCATGAATGGAAGGCACCGGAACTGCCGGTTGTTGCTGCAGCGGATGTGCTGCGTCAGCCGCTGGTCAGCTATGAGGCCGAGGCGATCTAGGTACGGCTGCGACGCCTCAGTATCGCCCTTGCTCGGGTGCCCCGGAACGGGTTAGCCAGATCGTCATGACCACCGACACCCTCCCCGCCGTCCACGGCCATGTTGCGCCGGGTTTCGAGCCCGTCCGCGACGCGTTTCTCGCCAACTGGTCCGATCAGGACGAGATCGGCGCCGGTTTCGCCCTGCGCATCGATGGCGAGACGGTCGTCGACATTCACGCCGGCTGGGCCGACCGCAAGAAATCGCGGGACTGGCAGGCCGATACGCTCGTGCCGGTCTATTCGACAGGCAAGGCGATCGCGGCGCTGGTCATGGCCAAGCTCGTCGATCGCGGTCTTCTGCAATACGATGTGCCGGTCGCCGACTACTGGCCGGAATTTGCCGCGGGCGGGAAGTCGCAGGTCACGGTGGCGCAGGCGCTGTCGCATCAGGCCGGCCTGTCGGGGATTGCCGAGGAGATGGATGCGGGCGACTGGTTCGATGCCGCAAAGATCGAGGATCGCCTCGCCCGCCAGGCGCCGTTGTGGGAGCTGGGCACCGGCTCGGGCTATCACCCGGTCACCTTCGGCTTCATCGCCGACGCCCTGGCGCGCCGCACGGACGGCCGGTCGATCGGCGCCATCCTGCGCGAGGATATCTGCGGTCCGGCCGGGATCGACTTCCATGTCGGTTTGCCCGAAAGCGAACATGCTCGCACCGCCGAGCACGCCATGCCGCGCCAGGTTCCCGATCTGGGCGAGCGGACGCGGCCGCGTGAACTGGCCTTCCTGAAGGCGTGGTCCTCGCCCGGCCGCCGCGGCGCCACGGAATGGCGCAAGGCGGAATTTCCCGCTGCCAACGCCCACGCGACCGCGTCTGCCCTGGCCCGCCTGATGGGCGTCTATGCGCTGGACGGCAAGCTGGACGACAAGCGTTTCCTGTCGGCCGCCACGCTGGAGGCGCTGGTCAAGGAGCGCGTCGCCGGGCCCGACAAGGTGCTGCCCTTCGATCTTTCCTGGGCGGCCGGTGTGATGCGCAATACCCGCACGCAGTTCTACGGCCCGACGCCGGAGGCCGTGGGCCATTCCGGCTGGGGCGGGTCCTGTGCCTTCGCCGATCCGGTCCGGCGCCTGACCGGCGCCTATGTGATGAACCGCCAGCAGCACTATCTCGCCGGCGACCCCCGCCCCACGCGCATCATCGAGGCGGTTTACGGGTGTTTGTAGGGCTGGCCCCGGCGGTTCTAGTCGGTCATCTGGAAGACTATCTCGTCCGTCTGCGGGGCATCCGGCCCGTCAAGACAGGCTGGCGGCAGTGCGTAGCGCATCAAAGCATCGCGCGCCGAGGCTTCGAACAGTGCGGCGTCCGGTTCTGACAGGCCGCCCGCGTCGGCAATGCTTGACTGAATATCTGTCGCCCGCCCGTTATCCTGCCAGGCATAGGTCAGGGTGACACGCACCGGTGCCTTGATCTCGATCTGTGTTCCATCTGGCCGTACGGGCCAGGAGGCCTGAAGATACGTGCCGTGGAACGAGCAGGCGTGCGGCGAATGGAGCGTTTCAGCGAACGTCAGATTGGCCGCCGAAACCTCGAGCGGGTCCGGCATGTCCGAGAGGATTTGCGAGCTCAATGACTGTACGCATTGCGTCTCATCAGCGCTCATCGAGGCGGTGTCGGTGATGCCGCAAACGGCGGGCGGCGCGCTGGCCTGGAGAATTCCGGCAATCGCGATCAGGGCGGGCATTCCGGCAGTCCTTCCGGTTGGGCCACGCGAACGGCCAGTGTCGCTGAGCGCAACATGTCGGAGCAATGCGGCCCTTGTTCGGCACCAGGCGGTCGCGGTTCAAGTTCGACAACATGCCCGGCGCCTTCTAGCCTATCGAGAACAAGGCAGGAGACGCGCATGTATCTGGGACATTTCTCGGTTTCGCTGGCGGTGAAGGATATCCGTAAATCGCTGGCCTTCTATGAGGCGCTGGGGTTCGAGACGCTTGACGGCGATGTCGAGCAGAACTGGCTGATCCTGAAGAGCGGCGAGGCCAAGATCGGCCTGTTCCAGGGCATGTTCGAAGAGGATCTGCTCACCTTCAACCCGTCCGACGCCCGTGCGCTGGAAAAGGCGCTGAAGAACAAGGGTATCGAGCCGGAAACCGGCACGTCCGGCGATGAGGGTCCGGCCCATTTCGTACTGAAAGACCCGGACGGCCGGACTATTCTCGTCGATCAGTTCTGAGCGGGCTCAGCCGCCCGCAGCCGGAAAGCGCCGCTGCAGCCAGTCCAGCATGTGGGCGTTCAGCACTTCCGGGGCTTCCCACATCGTCCAGTGGCCGCAGCCTTCGATGGTCTGGAATTCCACGTCCTTGCACAGGGCAGGCATCCAGCCGGCCAGCTTCGGCGGCAGCATGAAATCCTTCTCGGCCGAGACCATCAGGCAGGGCATGGCAAGCCGGTGGTCGACACCGCCCATGCGCTGCCAGTTGGCGTCGAAATTCCGGTAGAGATTGATGCCCGGTGCGAAGCCCGTGCCGCGATAGGCACCGGCATAGACGGCGCGGTCTTCCGGACCGACGACGATCCTGTCTTCCGGACGGCCCTGGAAGCTCTCGAACTGTTTGGGAATGTGGGTGACCTGCGGGTAAAGGTCTTCCGGATCGCCCTCCACCGGGGTTCCGAAGATGAAGGCGAAGAAGTCGTCTTCGCGGCCCTCGAAGCGGCTCTCGGCATAGCCCGGCTCCTGGAAGCGCAGGATGTAGTGATCCTCGCCGCCGATCTGCCGGAAAGTCTTCGTGGGCGGTTCGGCGCCGCGGGGCAGGTGGGGCGTGTTGACGCCGATCACGCCGGCAACCCGCTCACGAGCCAGCATGGCGGCATGCCAGACGATGATCCCGCCCCAGTCATGGCCGGCGAAGACCGCGGTCTCATGGCCCAGCGCGTCGAGCAGCCCGGTCAGATCGCCCACCAGCGTGTCGATATCGTAGGCATCGGCGCCTTCGGGACAGTCCGACCCGCCGAAACCCCGCAGATCGGGCGCGATCACGCGGTAGCCGGCCTCGGCCAGCACACCGATCTGGTTCTTCCAGGACCAGGCGAGCTCGGGCCAGCCATGGGCCAGGATGAGCGGCTGGCCGTCTTCGGGTCCGGCAAGGTGGACGGCGAGCGTGACGCCGTTCGTGGCGATCCGTGTGGCGGGGGGAAAATCGGTCATCGGGCCTCTCCGGTCCTGAAACCTATTGGGGATCAGGCGATTATTGTTGCGGCGCAGGAGAGAACAGGCACCCGGCTTGGTCAAGGCCGCAGCCGGACGGATTATTCCGCTTCCGCCCGGGCCTCGGCGGCGATGGGCCGCTTCTTCTGCCGCCGCAGGGTGGAGTAGGCGAACATGCCGACGCCGGCCCAGATGAAGGCAAAGGTGAGAAGGTGGGAGGCGGTGAAGGTTTCCCCGCCCATCACACCGATCGCGAACTGCATGGAGGGCGCGATGAATTGCAAAAGGCCCATGGTCGACAGATGCAGCCCGCGCACGCCGATCGCATAGAGCAGCAGCGGCACCACCGTCACCAGGCCGGCCGCCATCAGCATCAGCGCCTGTGCGGGGCTTTCCTGGAAATGACCCATCCCGTTCAGCTGCAGCACGGTCAGACCGACCAGGGCAATGGGCAGGTTGAAGGACGTTTCCCAGAACAGGCCGATCCGGCCGTCAACGGCGGCGACCTTGCGCAGATAGCCATAGGCGGTAAAGGAGGTGGCCAGCGCCAGCGAGATCCATGGCACCTGGCCGACGGCGATGATCTGGTTCGCCACACCGAGCGCGGCGAGCACGATGGCGGCGATGCGGAAGGGGCCGAGCGGTTCGCGCAGGACGATCACGCCGACCGCCACACTCATCAGCGGGTTGATGTAATAGCCCAGCGAAGCCTGCAGCACGTGGCCTGAATTCACCGCGAAGATGAAGATCCACCAGTTGACCGAGATCAGCGCCGCCGTGCCCACCAGTGTCAGGATTGTCCGGCGGTCGGACAGGACGGCGAGGGCCTGGCGCATCTTGCCCGAGACCGCCAGCACCAGGGCCAGGATCGGCACCGCCCAGATGATGCGGTGCATCACGATCTCGAACGGGTTGGCGAAATCCAGTGCCTGGAAGAAGAGCGGCGCCACACCCCAGATGAGATAGCTGGACAGGCCTGCCGCCAGCGCGGCGCGGATGTCGGTATTCTGTTCGGACGACATGCGGCACTCCCTCGCGCGGCGTTTCCAGCACATAGGATGCACGCGCCGGGAATGCGACCCGTTTCCTGCGCATGTCCGCTATGCCGCCTTGAGGCGCCGGCGGCCGCACCCGGCTCCGAAGCGGAGCCGGGCGGGCAATAGCCGGTATCAGCTGTTTTTCAGCAGGCCCTTGTTGAGCAGGCCCTCGGCGATCTGCACGGCGTTCAGGGCCGCGCCCTTGCGCAGATTGTCCGAGACCACCCACAGCGCGAGGCCGTTCTCGACGGTCGGATCCTCGCGGACGCGCGAGACGAAGGTGGCGAATTCGCCGACGCATTCGACCGGCGTCACGTAGCCCTCGTCCTCCTGCTTGTCGATCACCATCAGGCCGGGGCTTTCGCGCAGCAGGGCGCGGGCCTCGTCGGCCGACATTTCGTCTTCGAGCTCCAGATGGGCCGCAATCGAGTGGCCCACAAAGACCGGCACGCGGGCGCAGGTGGCGAAGAGCTTGATCTTCGGATCGAGGATCTTCTTCGTCTCCACCGTCATCTTCCACTCTTCCTTGGTGGCGCCGTCTTCCATGAAGACGTCGATGTGCGGGATGACGTTGAAGGCGATCTGCTTGGTGAATTTCTGCGGCGTGGGCTGGTCGTTGACGTAGATGCCCTTGGTCTGGGTCCACAGCTCGTCCATGCCTTCCTGGCCGGCACCGGAAACGGACTGGTAGGTGGCGCAGGAGACGCGCTTGATGCCGACACGGTCATGGATCGGCTTCAGGGCGACAACGAGCTGGATGGTCGAGCAGTTCGGATTGGCGACAATGCCCTTCTTCTTCACGCCATCCAGGGCATCCAGATTGACCTCGGGCACCACCAGCGGCACGTCCGGATCCATCCGCCAGGCCGAGGAGTTGTCGACCACGATGGCGCCGGCCTTGGCGATCTTCGGCGCCCATTCCTTCGACGGCTCACCGCCGGCAGACATCAGGACAAGATCGACCTTGGAATAGTCGAAAGTTTCCACGTCCTGGCATTTCAGCGTCTTCTCGCCATAGGAGAGTTCCACGCCCATGGATTTGCGGGTCGCCAGTGCATAGACCTCATCGGCGGGGAACAGCCGTTCCGCCAGAATGGTGAGCATCTCCTTGCCCACCGCGCCTGTTGCACCGAAAACTGCGACTTTCACGCCCATCTTGACTGACCTTTCAGCATGCCCGGAGTTGATCTCGTGCCGACAGGTGACGCCTTAAACCCCTCATTGAGGCAAGGCTAGGGCGGAGTTCAGGGAAAGCGGCTATCCGGGCAAAATTTTTCTCCGCCCCGCGGCCGTGGGGCGGTGATGTGGTCGGATCAACTCCGGTTTTGCGGCTTTGTGGGGCGTTCGTGTTGGTTCACGGGTGCCGCTAGCGCGTCTTCTGCATGCGCAGCCAGATGCGCCAGGCGACGAGGCCGACGAGCAGCAGGACGATCAGGTCCAGCGCGTTGAAGCCGAGGAAGAGTGGCGTGATCAACCGCTGCAGGACGCCCCAGCGGCCGTCATAGATCGTCTCGCCCTGGCGGGCGAAGCCGATATAGACGGCGGCGCCCACCATCAGGGCGGCGCCGAAACCGGCCAGACGGATCATCGCGCCGGGGTTGAAGCCGCCGGCGGACCGGCGCTGCCGGTCACGCTGGCGATGGGTGCGGTCGAGGAAGCGGCGTCTGCTCATACCGGCAGGAGTAGGCCATCGCACGGCGGGGTCAAGCGGCACGCTCGGTGGCAGCGTATACGGGCTGTTTGCCGTGCCACAAGAGTTTCATTTGCTTTGTGCGCCAATCCGTGCGCATATCCGCGGCGACGGGCGGCCCCAGAGGCCGGACGGAATTCTGATCGCCTACCCGGTGGCGCCTGCAAAGGGGTCACATCGGACACCTAGACTTCAGCCTTCCCCGACTTTCTACGTCCGTAATACCAGTGTCAGGGCGCTGACATTGCATTTTTTCTATGCCCGCACGCAGGGCACGCATTCAAGGGAAGGTTCCCCATGGCCACAGGTACGGTCAAATTCTTCAACCAAAGCAAAGGCTTTGGCTTCATCACCCCGGACGAGGGCGGCAATGACGTCTTCGTGCACATCTCCGCTGTCCAGGCGTCTGGCCTGCCGGGGCTGAACGACGGCCAAAAGGTCTCCTTCGAGACCGAACCGGACCGTCGCGGCAAGGGACCGAAGGCGATCAACCTGCAATACGCCGACTAAGGCCTAGCAGGATCCAGAAGATCGAACGGCGTGGAGAGCAATCTCCACGCCGTTTTCTTTTGTCGATAGTTTGCTCCTTGCCGCCTATTCGCCCGTCGGCTCGGCGGTCATGGCATCGCGCACTGCTACGGCGGTGGCCGGGAAGTCGGCGAACACGCCGTCGACGCCCAGCCGGTAGACGCGTTCCAGCTCCGTGACAATATCGATATCCCCGGCCAGCGGGACATCGTCACGGAAGGTCCAGGGGTGGACCTCAAGGCCCAGTGCATGGGCGCGGGCGACAAAACCCGTATCCTCACCGGTCTCGGTGATGATCAGGCTCTTGGCAGGCCCGACGGCATCGGCGAATACGGCCAGGTCGTCCAGGGCGACACTCGGCTGCAGCGGGTCGGCGGACGGGTCGATCTCCTGCATCGGAAAGACCAGCATGGCCAGCGGTGTGTCGATCTCGGTATTCAGCCGCGCCAGGAAGTCCGGTTCGAAACACTGGATGGTCATCGGCGCATCGGCAGTGTCGAGGCCGCGTGCGCGCAGGATGCGGACCAGCTCGGGCAGCGGGTCCAGACCGATCGAGACATAATGAGCGGGGGCTTTCACTTCGGGCTCGGTCAGCACGCCGTATTCCGCGGCGAGGTCGAGAACTTCCTTGAAGGTCGGGATCAGGAACGCGCCGTCGAAGCCGGCATCGCGCTGGGGCCAGGGCTGGATGGCGCGCAGGGTACGCAGCTCGGCGAGCGTGAAATCCTCCACCCACCAGTCGGCCCGTCCATCCTGCTCGCGCCGGCGGTCAGCGAATTCGGGCCGTCCGGCAATGTCGGTCGTTGTCGAAAGATAGTGATCGTGCCGCGCAACGAGCACGCCGTCGGATGTCATCACCAGGTCGGGCTCGATCACGTCGGCGCCCTGTTCGATGGCCAGTTCATAGGCCGCCAGCGTGTGTTCGGGGCGTTCGCCGCTGGCGCCGCGGTGGGCAATTACGAGCGGTGGCAGGCCAGACAGGGTCTGCCAGTCGATCGGCGCAACAGTGTCGTCTTCGCCGCAGGCCGCCAGTCCGGTGGCCAGCGAAAGGGCCAGTCCGGCCAGAATGAAGTGTCGGCGCATCTTCCCCTCCCCGTGCGTTGCGCGGCACACTAGCGCGAGCCCTGCGGCAAGAGGAGTGACAAATGAGCGACATGTCGCGTTTTCATACGCTGGCCGAGGCTGCCGAGCGCTACGGCCGGCTGAGCCTCGACAACTACGCCATCGTGCGCAGCGTCGCCGAGAATGTGTCGGCGGGCTTCTGCCGCTATCTCGGCGATGACAAGGGCGTGTGCGTGCATCTCGTACCGCCGGAGGGCGCCTGGGTGCCGCAGCCCTACCGTTCCGGCGCCTTTTCGGTCTCGGGAACCGGGTTTCTGCCGCTGGGGCCGATCAGTTTCGGCCTGGCCGTGAAGGTGTCGCGCACGGGCGACTGGATCCGGCTTGTGCTGACCTGCGCCAAGAAGGGCCATCACATGGAGATCGCCATTGCCAACGGGCCGGTCTTCGATATCGGCCTGCCGGTCTCGGATGCCGAGCTGTTCGACCTCTTCGAGCGGTTGCATGCCCACCTGGTGCGCTGGTTCGGCGATGCCGCCGACCTGTTCGAGCATGGCGATTATGGCGGACAGTCGATCGGCTTCGACTTCCTGCACAATGATCCAGCCGAAAAGACCGAGGGCTAGAACGGCCAGGCGGAGGCCAGGCCGGCACCGCTGGCCAGTGTGACCGCGAGCCCGGACATGACCCGCCGCCGCAGTACCATGCCGCTGACCATGCGGGCTGCTGCGGCGAGGTTCGAGGGGCCGATGAGCGTCACCGGCCCGCCGATCAGCAAGGCTGTGGCGAACGAGACGAGGGCGAGTTGGATCGCGAACGGTAGTGTGGTCATGGCAGCCTCCCCGACTGTTTGCCGTCACACAGGCGACGGCGGGTTCGAAACGCGCTAACAACGCGTCCATGATCCACACACCGCCTGACCTCACCCTGACCATCGCACTCATCGCCGGTTCAGGCGTTGCCGCTCAATGGCTCGCCTGGCGGCTGCGCTGGCCGTCCATCGTCCTCATGATGGGCGCCGGTCTGCTGCTGGGGCCGGTCTTCAGCCTGCTCACGGGTGCCCCCCTTCTGAACCCGGAAGCGAGTTTCGGCGGCTATCTGCGGCCGATGATCGCCCTGGCGGTCGGCGTGATCCTGTTCGAAGGCGGCATTACGCTGAATTTCCGCGAGCTGCGCGGCGTGTCGAAGCCGGTCTGGCGGCTGGTCCTGCTGGGTGTGCCGCTCAACGGCATCCTGGCCACGCTGGCGCTGCATTATGTGGCAGGCCTGGCGCTCGACCTGTCGGCGATGATCGGTGCGCTGCTGACCGTCACCGGGCCGACCGTCGTGCTGCCGCTGCTGCGGCAGGCGAAGCTGCCGCCGCGCATCGCCTCGGTGCTGAAATGGGAAGGCATCGTCAACGACCCGATCGGCGCGCTCGCCGCCGTGTTCGTGTTCGAGGCCGTGCGCCAGACCGCGCTCGGCCAGGACTGGATCGGGGCGGCTGGCGCGCTGGCCTTCGGTGCCGTCATCGGCGCAGGACTGGGGATCGCCTTCGGCTTCGGCCTCTCGCGGGCCTTCCGCCGGGGCTGGGTGCCGGAACAGATGAAGGCGCCGCTGGTGCTGGCATCGGTACTGGTCTGCTTCTCGTCGGCCGAGGCGCTGGCGCATGAGACCGGCCTGGTTGCCGTGACGGTGTTCGGTCTTGTCGTCGCCAATTCGCGGCTGGCCTCGATCGAGGAGATGCGCCGTTTCAAGGAGGGCATCGCCTCCATCCTTGTCGCGAGCGTGTTTGTGGTCCTGGCTGCCGGACTGACGCCATCGGCCCTGGCCGAGCTGAACTGGCGCCACGCCGCCTTCGTCGCGGTGCTGATCCTGATTGCCCGGCCGCTCGGCATCTTCCTCGCGACCCTGAATTCCGGTCTCAACCTGCGCGAAACCGCCTTTGTCGGCCTGATCGGTCCGCGCGGTGTGGTCGCGGCGGCGACCGCCGGGCACCTGGCCGCCGAGCTTGTCGAGGCCGGCCGCGAGGACGCCGCGATCCTGGCGCCGCTGGTCTTTGCGACCGTGTTCGCCAGCGTGGTGGGCTGCGGCTTTGCCGTGACGCCGCTGGCGCGCCTGTTCGGCCTGTCGCAGTCGGGGCCGGAACGCCTCCTGATTGTCGGTGCCAATCCCTGGAGCCTGGGGCTTGCGGGCGTCCTGAAGAAGATCGAGGTGCCGCACACGGTGGCCGATACCAGCTGGCGACGCCTGCGGGCTGCACGGCTGGACGGGCATGATATCTATTATGGCGAGGTGTTGTCCGAGGCCGCCGAGTGGCGGCTGGAGCCGTCGCGCTTCTCGGCCCTGGTCGCGGCCTCCGCCAATGATGCCTACAACGCCCTGGTCTGCATCGACTATGCGCCCGAGCTGGGCCGGTCGCGGGTGTTCCAGCTGTCAGCTCATGAAGGGCTCGACGAGGGCGAGCGGGGCGAGGACGATCCCCGTTCCATCGCCTTCACGGCCCGGGGGCGGACGCTGATCCGGCGCGGCCGCGGCTATGACGGTCTGGCACGTGACTGGTGGCGCGGCTGGCGGTTCCGCACGACCCGGCTGACCGAGGAATACCCGCTGTCGCGCTATCTCGAGGATCTGGATGAAAACGCCGATCTCGTCCTGGCGCGCCAGCCGAACGGGACTCTCATCCTGCTGGGACCGGGGCGCGAGCCGCCGGACGCGCCGGGAACGGTGATCGTCAGCTTTGCGCCGCCGCGTGACGGGCAGCCGGAAAGCGGCGAACCCGCCGGTCCGGCGCGTCAGTAGTCGGGGAAATCGTCGACCGGTTGCGAGCCGCCCGGGCGGGCGCCACCGCAATAGGGCCAGTTGTCGGCATTGGGGTCGCCATGGGGGCAGACCGCGTCGCGTCCTTCATAGATGACGCAACCGGACAGGCTTGCCGCGCCCAGCAGCGCCGCACATACCAGAAACACACGCTTTAGAGTCATGGAAGGCACCCCTTTAGGAGGGCCAATGGTGACGGCTGGTGTCCGTGAGCGCAAGCCCGCCTGGCCATCAAAAAACGCGCCCCGGATGTCCCGGAGCGCGTCTTTCGTCCAGCCGGCCTTTTGGAGCCGGGCCGGTTTTATGCAGGCGGTGACTGGCCGCGGATCGCCCGGGCGACAAGTGCCAGGACAAACAGAGCCAGGAACACCACAAACAGGATCTGTGCAACGCCGGCGAAGGCGCTGGCCAGGCCACCGAAGCCGAGAATGGCGGCGACGACCGCGAAGATGAAGAACAGAATTGCCCAGCTGAGCATGACGGACTCCTTTTTCTAGCTTCTTATCCAGTGACGGACCCGGCGGCGTCGATCGGGCCGGCGCGCGGCGGTTCCGGAGCCGGCTCCGCGCGGGCTGCACGGTATCCGGCCACGAGTTCGGACCAGCTTTGATGGGCGACAATCATGTCGGCATCCGGCCGGTAGTCGAGAAAGCCGGCGCCGTGTTCGATCGTCATGCCCGGAATGGCATCCGGTCCCGTCCAGGCGATTTCCAGAGCGGCGACGCTGTCATCGGGCCGTCTCAGGACGGTGATGACATGACCGCTGGCGACCCCGGTCCTGTCCGTGACGGACAGGGCCTCGAGCGTATCGCTCGCAACCGGCATCGCGGTCGCCGTTTCCGGCGGGCGATTGCGCAGTTCGAGCACCGGGGGCTGGACAAAGCCCGCTATCAGCAGGCTTCCCAGCGCGGCGCCGGCCAAGTGTGTCAGCCTGGACATGACGGGCCTCCTTGCCGCTCGTGTGTTCAACGCGCAGCTGCGCGGGGCGTTCCCTGCCACCGCGCCATTCATGGGGAATTAACCCTGGTGGCGGCAGATAGGGGGTCCGGATCCACACAGGAAATGCCATGGCCCGCCGGCCCCGAAATGCCCCTGCGGCCGACCGCGCCCGCCCGGCGCCCGCGCGCCGCAGACGCCGGCGCGGCGGCAAGCCGGGCCTGCCGCTCTGGCGGGTCTTTGCGGCCCTGTTCGTCATCGGCGCCCTGGCCGTCGCCGCGCTTCTGGTCTCCGTTGCGCGGGACCTGCCCGACACGTCCAGCCTGGCCGCCGTCGAGCGCTCATCGACGATCGCTTTCCTGGACCATCGCGGCCGTCTGATCGCACGCCGGGGCTCCGCCCACGGTCACGAAGTCGCGGTGGCGGACCTGCCACCCTACCTGGTCGATGCCGTGCTGGCAGTCGAGGACCGGCGCTTCTACAGCCACCCCGGGGTCGACGTGATCGGCCTGTCGCGGGCCATGCTGGCCAATATCCGGGCCGGTCATATCGTGCAGGGCGGGTCGACCCTGACCCAGCAGCTGGCCAAGAATCTCTTCCTGTCGCCCGAGCGCACCTGGCGCCGCAAGCTGCAGGAAATGATGCTCGCCTTCTGGCTGGAGAGCCGCTTCACCAAGGACGAGATTCTCGAGCTTTATCTCAACCGCGTCTATTTCGGTGGCGGGGCCTACGGCATAGAGGCGGCGTCGCTGCGCTATTTCGGCAAGCCCGCGAGCGAGGTGTCGCTGGGCGAGGCGGCGCTGCTGGCCGGCCTGTTGAAGGCCCCCTCGCGCTACAGCCCGGTCAATGATGCCAGTCGTGCCGCGGCGCGGGCCACGGTCGTGCTCGATCTGATGATGCAGACCGGCCGCATCACCGAGGCCGAACGCGTAGCGGCTGCCAGCACGCCGATCCGCGTGTCGCGCGGTGCATCGAGCCCGGGTGCCCAGTATTTCATCGACTGGATCTTCCCGTCCGTCCGCGAGATTGCCGGTCCCAGCCATGGCGATCTGGTCGTACGCACGACGCTCGATGTCGATGCCCAGCGCGCCGCCGAAGCGGCTCTGGAAGGCGTGCTGGCCGATCCGGCCCGTGCCGCCGGGGTCAGCGAGGGCGCACTGGTCTCGCTGGCGCATGACGGATCCGTGCGCGCGATGGTCGGCGGGCGGTCCTATGTCCGCTCGCAGTTCAATCGCGCCATCCTGGCCAGCCGGCAGCCCGGCTCGGCCTTCAAGGCCTTCGTCTATGCCTCCGCCTTCGAGGCTGGCCTGTCGCCGGACGATGTGCGCGACGACCGCCCCGTGCGTGTCGGTGACTGGGCGCCGCAGAATTACAATGACACATATCGCGGCGAGATGACCTTGCGGGAGGCTTTCGCCCGGTCCTCCAATTCCATTGCCGTGCAGATCGCCGAGGAGACCGGCCGTGGCCATGTCGCCCGCCTGACGCGCCGGCTGGGCATGGAAAGCCCGATGCGGGCCGACCGTTCCCTGGCGCTGGGGGCATACGAGGTCACGCCCCTCGAACTGGCCGGTGCCTACACACCCTTCGCCAATGGCGGTTACCGGGTCTCGCCTTTCGGCATCCTGTCGATCGAGACCGAAGCCGGCGATCTGGTGTTCGAAACGCCGCCGCCGGCCGACCGCCGCGTGCTGGATGAACGGACGGTAGCGCGCATGCAGGACCTGCTGCGTGCCGTCGTGGTGTGGGGAACGGGCCGCAATGCGGCGGTGCCTGGTCTGGAGACCGGGGGCAAGACCGGTACGACCAATGATTTCCGCGATGCCTGGTTTGCCGGCTATGGCGCCGACGTGGTGACCGTTGTCTGGACCGGTAATGACGATAATGCGCCGACCGATCACGCGACAGGGGGCGGTCCGCCGGCCCTGATCTTCAGCGCCTACATGCAATCGGCACCGCACAGCGGCCTGGCCAGCGGGCATTCTCGCCCCGCCGGAGACGGACCGGCCATCGCGTCCGCGCCCGGCGATGCAGAAATGGTGGCCACGCCTGCCGAGCGGGAAGAGCCGCGCGATCCGATTGCCGCTTTCCTCGCAGGTCTGGGGGGACCGGACAGCGAGTAATCCCCGTTCGTTTGCACCTGTTGTGCAGGACGCCGGGCCGGCGGGATGCTAGGTTGCATCCCGAGGGACCGGTACGAACTCCTGCTATCGAAAGAGGGGACTTATGAGATCTCAATTCCTGCCCGCGCTCGCCCTGTCCGGCCTTGTTGTGACGGCCTTGCCGGCTGGCACGGCCTTGGCCCAGAGCCGCGCCGATGCGGAAGCCGCGCTGACGCGCATGGGCCTGCTCGGCAGCGACAGTGAAGATTACAGCTATGCCGACGCGTCCTGGTCGGGCGGCCGCTACATCCTGTCCGATGTCGTGGTCCGCAATCTCGACATCGACAATGAAGATGTCGATGTCGACGGCCCTGAGGAAATGAACATCGCGCGCATGATCTTCGAGGCGCCGCGCATCAATTCCGACGATGATGTCGTGTTCGACGCCTTTGCAATCGAAGGCCTGTCGATGATCGATGCCGATGGCGCGCTGGTCGAGATCGGGCGGATCGCCGTTGACGGACCCAATGTCGCCATGGCGACGGACCTCGCGCGCATGCTGTCCGGCCAGGAAGATATCGATCTGGACTGGTCGGCCTATCGCTTCGAGTCGCTCGGCTTTGAAGGGCTTTCCGCCCGGGGCGACGACGGGGAAGGCCCGTTCGGCGTCTCCATCGAACAATTCGTCCTGCAGGACTATAATGATGTCGAGCTGGGCCGGATGGCCCTGATGAATGTCGTTGTCGATGCCGTGTCCGACGGCGCGCCTGTGAGCTTCCGGCTCGACGAGCTGTCGCTGACCGGTTTCCAGTCCAGCGCCTATTCCGAACTCATGGAAGCCATCGCCAGCGGGGCCGGCGAGGACGAGGTGATGAGCGCGTATTATCGCAGTGCCTTCACCCCCCAGCTGGACCTGTTCGATCGTTTCGCCATGCGCGGGCTGGAAGGTTCGGCGGAAGGTATCGGCTTTGCGCTCGACAATCTGGTCGGCACGGTCAACAAGGCCGGGTCCCGCTATACATGGGATTTCGCGCTCGATTCCGCCCGTATCGTCCCGGACGCGGCGCAGGAAGCCGGTGCCCAGGTCGCCACCGCGATCGGCATGCTGGGCTACGAAAGCCTCGAGCTGAGCATGGCCTCCAGCGCCGTCTATGACGAGAGCACGGGCCGGATGCAGACCATCGGCGATAATTATCTGGAACTGCGCGACGGCGTTCGCCTGGAAATGACGCAGGATTTCGGCGGATATGACGAATATTACGCCGCGCTGCCGGAAATGGCCGAACGCTTCGGCGAGGGCGGCAAGGAAGCGCCGTCCGAAGAGGCTGAAGCCGTTTTCGAGATGATGGCACCGATCATCCTGTACAACATGTCCCTTCGCATCGTCGATCAGTCCCTGCTCGAGCGGGCCCTGGAAGCCGGTGCCGCAGCCCAGGGCATCACGACCGACGAGTTGCGGATGCAGACCGCGGCGATGATCGGCATGGGCATGATGTCCGCACCGCCGGAAATCCCGCGCCCGCTGCTCTCCCAGCTGTCCGGTGCGCTTACCCAGTTCATCAATAATGGCGGCAGCCTCACCATTGATGTGACGCCGCCGGAACCGGTCAGCATCGGCACGATTGCCGAGCAGGTCGAGAACGACACGTTCGACTATAATGCGCTGGGGATCACGTTCAGCGCCGACGCGCCGCAATAGCGGCGACCGCTGGCAAGAAGCCCGAAGGGCGCCCGGAAGCGGGCGCCCTTTTGCGTTTCAGGCCGGGCCGGTGCCATAGCCCAGCAGAGCCCGCAGTCCCGGTGCGGCATAGTCCACCAGACGTTTCTGGGTGTCGGGCAGGGTGTCGGGAAACGCCGTACTCCGGCCCGCCAGATTTTCTCGCGCCGTGCCGCTCTGCCCGCGATCGGCACCAACCCGAACCCGGTCCCGCCAGTCTTCCGGCAATTCTCCAAGACCGGCGGCATCCAGCAGCCGTGCAAAATAGGCATGGGCATCCAGCGTGTCGGGCGCGTTGCAGTGTGCCGCCAGTTCCTCATAGCGCACGAGATGGATCCCCGTTCCCAGCCAGGAGACGGCGTTGTGCGTGTAGATTTCCGGCAGGGTCGGCGCTTTGCCCGGAATGCCGAAAATCATCATGTTCAGCATGTCCTCGATACTGACGGCGTCCTTCTTGAGATGTTCGAGATTGGCCTGGAATGTGTCGGACAGGAAAAACCGCGCCCGGGCGATGACCCACTCATAGGGGTCGCGCACCAGGAGGATGTGGTGCACGCCTTTCAGCGCGATCGCCGAGAGATCGGAAAAGAGGAGATGCCCCCAGCTCAGCTTCGGGGCCTCGACATCGAAGGCCTTGCGGTGCTGGGCCAGGATAGGGTGCTGGATGAAGGCGGCAGGGTAGTGCTGCTCGACCGGTACGAACATGCGCATCACATTGCGCAGAAGATGCGTGCCGGACTTGGGCACGGAATTCAGGAAAACGGGGCGCGCGAGCGGTTGCTGGTCAAACTCGGTATTGCGGTCGTCCAGATTGTCGGCGTGCATTCGGATCAGCGGCATGTCTTCCTCCTGTCGCATCGGATGCAAAAGGGGCGGCAGCCGCCATGGCCGCCGCCCCGATAGTCTCGATCAGGCGTGCGGCCTAGAAGGTGCGCACGATGTTGGCGAAGAAGCGCCGTCCGAACCAGTCATACTGGCTGTAGAAGGCGGAGCGGCCGACCGTGTTGTATTCAGCGGAGATGGCGGTCACGGATGGCGGGTGTTCGTCGAACACATTGGACACGCCCACCCGGGCCGACCAGTCGCCGAATGTCCGCTGAAGCGAGACGTTGTGATAGATGGTCGTCTCGGTCCACAGCTTGTAGTTCACGGGCTGGCCGACATAGGTCTGCGCGGCATTGCCGTAGGATTCCCGGTTCGAGGTCGGGCCGGCGTAGCGCATGCCCCAATAGGCGGTCCAGTCATTGCGCACGAAGGTGAAGCTGAGATCGCCGACCAGTTTGGGATCGCCGCCCTCGCCGTTGAAGTCGGCCACGACACCGCCCAGCAGGTCGGTCTTGTCTTCCAGCTGGTAGGCCGCACTCAGATTGACCGACAGATCGCCGAAGTCGAACTGGTGGAGATAGTCGGCATTGATGTCGACGCCCCGGTTGATCTGGCTGTTGACGTTGATGAAGCTGTCGCGAACCGTGTTGATCAGGTACGGGCCGGGATCGGTCGGCGAATTGCGGGTGAACAGATCGCACAACGGCTCGTTGGCGAAGTCTTCCGAGTTGTAACACCCGCCGACAATGCCCGGTGCGCCGAGGCGTGAAACCTCGTCATTGACCTCGATCTCGTAATAGTCGATCGACAGGCGGAAATTGATGTTCCGCGGTGTCAGGACGAGGCCGATATTGGTCGCCTCGGATGTTTCCGCGTCGAGAACGCCGAACCCGCCACCGGTAACGATGGTGGCCGCAGCGCCGGATCCGCTCATATCGTCTGGCAGGCCGTCGGCGGCGCAATTGTCGGCCACCCGCTGGCTGATCACATTGGCGGCCAGATTGGCGGCATAGTCGATACACGGATCGATCGTGCGCTGTCCGAGGAAGCCGGTCTGGTTCGACAGGTAGAGCTCGAACAGGGCCGGTGTCCGGAAGGACGTGCCGTGGGTGGCCCGCAGGCGCACCACGTCATTGATCGCCCAGTTCAGGCCGACCTTGTAGGTCTCGCCGGAGCCATAGCTTTCCACATCCGTGTAGCGGCCCGAAACGGTCAGTTCCAGCGAGTCCGCAAAGCGGGATTCCGCCAGCAGCGGCACGCTGAGTTCGCCGAAGATCGCCTCGGTCGTGTCCGAGCCCGCGGTGATGCCGGCAACGGACGAGTTCCAGACATTGCCGGACAGGGTCAGCTCGCCTGGCGTGTCGTTGATCTCGTCCTCGCGGTAGTGGACGCCGAGCGCCATCGCGACGGCACCTGCCGGCAGGTCGACCACCTCACCGCTGGCGACCGCCTCGAAGGAGCGCTGATCATAGATCGTGCGGCCGGTTTCCTCGCCGAAGGCATATTCGGCGACATCGTCGGGCACATTGCCGCGCAGCAGTTCGGGGTCGAGCCAGTCGACATCGATACACGGCGCGCCGCGGATCGAGGTGAGCGTGCCGACGCACGAGCCGGAGCGGTAATACTGGTCATAGATCGCATCGGCATAGATGCGCTGGTCCCAGTATTCGCCTTCCGAGCGCGAGACCTGGAAGGCCATGTCCCAGCTCCAGGTGTCCAGGCCGAACAGCGTGTCGCCGCGCAGACCGGCGACGAAGCGCTGGTAGTCGATGCTGACCGAGCTGTCATTGTGGTCGGTGATCGGGGTCGGCGAGAGTTCGTTCATGCCGCCCCAGCCGGCCGCGAACGGATCCGGATAGGCACCCCACAGATCCTCGCCATTATACATGTAGATCCAGTACTGGCGGTAGGCGTTCACATAGGTCTCGCGCCGGTTGAGCAGCGCTTCGCCATAGAGCTCGATCGAGTCGGTAACGTCGAAATGGCCGTCGGCGAAGATCGTGTAGCGCTCGGTCTCCGGCACCATGGACGACTCGTCCTGGAAGGGGTGATCGTAATTGACCAGGGCGCGCTGTTCCGGCACCCGCGGATCGACCAGGAACCAGTCGTCGGTCGGAGCGGTGAACCAGAACGGGTTGGCGTGGCTGGTGCCGATCGGGGTCAGCCCGTTGGCGGCCAGGGAGCCGTCATAATCATACTGGATCAGGCGCGGCCGCTGCAGCGGCAGGTTGGTGGTGCCGTCGCCGAAGAAGGGCGCGTAGTCATAGACCCAGACATGGCCCCAGTAGAGATCTTCGCACGAATAGCTGCCGGTGCGCGGGTCGATCAGGTCGGCGCGGGAACCGTCATCGTTGAAGACATAGGGTTCGCCGCAGCTGAAATAGTCGCGATCGCCCTGGGCCAGTTCGCGCTGCTGGAACGCGTCAAGCGTGACGCGGAAGCCGCCGCGATCGAACTCCCGGCCATAAGACCCGCTCAGCCGGTATTGCTCCGCGGCGCCATCCCCCGGCACCGAGATGAAGCCGTCGATCGTCCCGCCTTCGTCCTGGCGGGTGATGATGTTCACCACGCCCGCCACAGCGTCCGATCCATAGATCGAGGAGGCGCCGTCCTTGAGGACTTCGACACGCTCGATGGCGGCCAGCGGGATGACGTTGAGGTCGAAGGCCGACACGCCGCCGCGAACACCGGCCGGGCCGGCGCGGCGCCCGTTCAGGAGGACCAGCGTCCGGTTGGCCCCGAGCCCCCGCAGGGACAGGGTTTCCACCCCGGTGCCGCCATTCTGGACGAATTGCGACGATGTCGCCGAGGTCACCTGGGCCGAACCGGCGGCGACGGTCGCGGACTGCAGGAAATCGGCGATGTCGACATTGCCCTCGAGCGCCGCATCGTCCGCCGTGAACACGTCGAGCGGGATTTCGCTGTTGAAGCCGTCGCGGCGGATGCGCGAACCCGTAACGACGATACGATCGCTCGTTTCCGGTTCGGCATCGTCTTCGGCCTGCTCGGGAATCTGTTCCGCGTCCTGAGCGAAGACGGGCGCACCGGACAGGCTTGCCACGGCCAGCCCGGCCAGGATTGTCGAGCGCAGCAAGCGCCCCTTTTCAATGGGTGTGTACAAAGCCCCCTCCCATTAACCTACCAAAAGGAAACGGTAATGGGCGCGCAGCGGAGGGAGCTATTGAGGAAAGACCAACCGTTGTGAAAGAACGGTGAGCGACAAAAAACGCGATGAATGACGGTCGGCGGTCACAACGCTGCGGAGCCGGGAGCGATCCGCGTCCGGCAGAGTTTGCAGCGGGTTCCGGTCAGGCGTGGAACCGGGTCAGCGGCGGGCGAGCGCGGCTGCACCCTGTTCGCGCATGAAGGCCTTCATCTTCGGCGCGATATGTTCGCGGAAGCGGCGGCCGTTGAAGACGCCGTAATGGCCCACATCCGGCTGGATCCAGTCCATGCGCAGGCTTTCTTCCAGACCGCTGCACAGCGTGTGCGCCGCCTGGGTCTGGCCGATGCCGGAAATGTCGTCATTCTCGCCCTCCACGGTGAGCAGGGCGACGTCGACAATCTTCGACGGATCGACCAGGCGGCCGTGATGCGCCTGTTCGCCGCGCGCCAGCTTGTGTTCCTGGAACACGTCGCTGATCGTCTGCAGGTAGAATTCCTCGGACAGATCCATCACCGCCAGATACTCGTCATAGAAGGTGCGGTGCTTCTCGGCACTGTCGCCATCGCCTTCGACCAGATGGGTGAAGAAGTTCCAGTGCGCGTCGACATGGCGGTCGAGATTCATGTTCATGAAGCCGGCCAGCTGCAGGAAGCCGGGATAGACCCGCCGGAATGCGCCGGGATTGGGCGCGGGAACCGTGTGGATCAGATTGCCGGCGAACCAGTCGAAGGGCTTCTCCTCGGCCAGCTTGTTCGGCACGGTCGGCGACAGGCGGGTGTCGATCGGCGAGCCCATGAAGGTCATCGAGGCCGGACGGGCCGGATCATTGTCCTGGGCCATCAGGGAAATGGCACCGAGCGTGGGCGGGCCGGGCTGGCAGACGGCAACAACGTGCACGTCCGGGCCGAGCAGCGTGATCATCTCGCGGACATAGGCGACGAAATCGTCGAGATCGAAGCGGCCTTCGATCACCGGCACCGTACGCGCATCGGCCCAGTCGGTGATGTAGACCTCGTGATCGGGCAGGAATGCTTCCACAGTGCCACGCAGAAGTGTCGCGTAGTGGCCCGACATGGGTGCGATAAAGAGCACTTTGGGATCAGGTGTGTCAGTCCCGCGTGCGGCAAGAAGCGCATCATGGTCGCGCTCGAAATGCAGCAGATCGCACCAGGGCTTCGACCAGACGACCTCTTCGGACACGCCGACACAGCGCTCATTGATTTGCGTGCTGTCGATCATCCATTCCGGCTTCGCATAGCGCCGCGTGACGCTTTCGAACAATTCCGCAGCGGCCGCGATAGTACGTCCGGCCATCGTCTCGCCGACCGGGTTCCAGGGCGCGCGCAGCGTGCGGCGCGTGGCATTGGCAGCGGCACGCCAGGGCGTGATGGCGATACGGTTGAATTCGTACATGGAGTACAGCATGGCGTCTCCTTCGGCGCGTCAGTCGGGCCTGTTCAGGACCGGGGACTATGCGCCTTCTTCCTCAAGGAAGTCTTGCAGCCGCGACGCCATTGCGGCGGGGTCGGTGCCATGGGTGAACACATCGACGAATTCCCCTTCGGAATTCATCAGGTAAACGATGGACGAGTGGTCCATGAGATAATCGTCGCCCTCGCCGGCGCGCCGGTAGACGACCCGGTAGGCCGATGTGACCTCGGCGATCTGGTCCTCTGTTCCGGTCAGGCCGATCAGCCCGTCCGGAAAGGCCGGCGACGTGACGTACCGGGCGAGCTGTTCGACCGTGTCACGCTCCGGATCGACGGTGATCAGCACCGGCTGGATCCGCTCCCGTTCTTCCGGCTCCATCTGGTCCAGCGCAGCGGCCATGACCTGCAGCGAGAACGGGCAGATATCGGGACAGTAGGTGTAGCCGAAATAGATCAGCATCGCCTTGCCGCGGAAATCGGCCTCGGTGACCGTCGCTCCTGTCTGGTCGACCAGGGTGAAAGGACCGCCGATATTCGCTTCGCCGCTGATGCGCACACCCGCCTGGCGCGGCGCGTCGGCGCCCGGCCGGGTGAGGACCAGGATGAAGAACACGATCATCAGCGTGGCCGGGGCGGCAATCAGTAGCCAGATCACGGGACGCGGCATGGACGCTCCATCTGTGGGTCCGGTGTCGGTGTCTATCCGGACTCGGACGAAGCATGATAAGCCTCGCCGGAAGGGAATGTTGCAGATGCGAAGGTAGGCGCGCTTGCCCCGTCTGTCCATGCCGGCCCGCTGCCGGGGAGGTCTGAATGGTCGATACGGATTGGGATCCTTACGGCGGTGACGCCCAGCTGACCCCGGTGTTCGGGCGCCTGCGTCTGCGCACGCTCGTCATGCTGCGCTGGCTGGCCGTTGCCGGTCAGACCGTCACGGTTCTCCTCGTTCACTTCGTGATTGGTTTCGAACTGCCGATCGGCTTCTGTCTCGGCGTGATCCTGGCCAGTGCCTGGATCAACACCTGGTTGACCCTGTCCGTGCCGCCGCAACGCTTCGCCCGGGATTGGGAGGCCTTTGCCCAGCTGGGTTATGACGTGGTCCAGCTGTGCGTCCTGCTGATGCTGACCGGCGGGTTGTGGAACCCGTTCGTCATCATGCTGGTCGCGCCGGTGATGATTTCGGTCGCCGCACTGCCGCCGCGCTGGTCGGTCGGTGTCGGGGCGCTGGCGATGGCCGGCACCGGCGCCATGTGGCTGTGGAGCCTGCCGCTGCCCTGGTTCGCCGGCGAGCAGATCCATCTGCCCGGCGTCTACGTGCTGGGCCTGTGGTCGGCGATCTTCATCTCGATTGCCTTTACGGCTGTCTATTCCTGGCGGGTGAGCCAGGAGGGCAAGCGCATGGCGACGGCGCTGGCCGCCACGCAGAGCGTGCTCTCGCGGGAGCAGCGCCTGTCAGCGCTGGGCGCCCTGGCCGCAGCGGCCGCCCACGAGTTGGGCACACCACTGGCCACGATCCAGCTGACGGCCAAGGAAATGCTGCGCGACCTCAAGGACAATGAGCTTCTTCGCGAGGATGCCGAGCTGATGGTCACGCAGGCCCGCCGTTGCAGGGATATCCTGAAGCGGCTCAGCCAGGAGCGGTCGGTCAGCGATATCCGTCACGATCGGCTCGAATTCCTGGCCGCGCTGGAGGAGGCGAGCGCGCCGTTGCGCGGGCTGGGGCCGATGGTCGAGGTGCTTCTGGCCGAGGGGCAGGGGTCCGAGCCGCCCGTGCTGCGGCGCATGCCGGAAATTCTCTACGGCATCGGAAATTTCATCGAGAATGCCGTCGACTTTGCCGATACGCGCGTCACCGTCGAGGGGCGCTGGGATCCGGGCAATGTCTATATCCGCGTGATCGATGACGGGCCCGGCTTCTCACCCGAAATCCTGTCCCGGATCGGTGAGCCCTATACCACGACCCGTTCGGGAACGCCCGGACAGGGGGGGCTGGGGCTGGGGGTTTTCATCGCCAAGACGATGATCGAAAACTCCGGCGGTGTGGTGCGTTTCGACAATGCCGGGCCGCTTGGCGGCGCGGTCGTCTCGATCCGCTGGCCGCGCAAAGAGGTGGAGGCCCCGCCCGCTCTGGGCTAGTGAAGGTTCTGCCCACCGGAATAATGACGAGGACGGACGTGTGAGCGAGATCGAATACCAGCTTCCCGAAGACAAATCCCTGCTCATTCTCGATGATGATGCGCCTTTCCGGACGCGGCTGGGCCGCGCCATGACGGGCCGGGGTTTCATCGTGTCCGCGGTCGGATCCGTCGACGAGGCCAAGGAAGTCGCGCGCAACAATCCGCCGGCCTTCGCAGTGCTGGATCTGCGCCTGCAGGACGGTGACGGCCTGGATGTCGTGAAGTCGCTGCACGCCTCGCGGCCCGACTGCCGCGTCGTCATGCTGACCGGCTACGGCAATATCGCCACGGCGGTGGCTGCGGTGAAGGCGGGCGCGGTCGACTATCTGTCCAAGCCGGCCGATGCCGACGATATCATCAAGGCCCTGCTGGCCCATCCGGAGGACAAGCCGGAACCGCCGGAAAACCCGATGTCGGCCGACCGAGTGCGCTGGGAGCATATCCAGCGCGTTTTCGAACTGTGCGATCACAATGTTTCCGAGACCGCCCGCCGCCTGAACATGCACCGCCGCACCCTGCAGCGCATCCTGGCGAAGCGCGCACCGCGTTAGTATCGGGGACACGTACCACAGGTACATTTCCCTTTAGTGCTGCCGGCCATCCTCGTCGGCGGGTTCGGCGTGGGCGTAGCCATAGATGGGGCCACCACCGGTGCCCTGCACGATGGCAACGGTACCGTAGCGGCGGAAGCTCTCGCCCATGAAGGTTGCTTCACCGCCTGACCAGGAGCCCAGATAGGTCAGGCTCTTCACCATGTTGTAGTGCGGCATGTCGAGACCCTCATTCTCGCCGGCGCCGATCTCGACCATGGCCCAGCCCGGCGCGTAGGCGACGAGCCAGACATCGAGCTCTTCCTCCGGCGCTTCGCCGTCCAGGTGCACCATGAAGGAGCCGAAGGGGCCGTCCTCGAGGCGGATGACCGGGCTGTCCGGCATGGCGCACAGGCGCTCATTGACGGCACCGGAAACCTTGTCGCGATTCCAGCCCGGCGCGTCGGTGATGCCGTCGACGACGAATTGCGGCGTATAGAGGCGGCTGACATCGAGATTGGGCAGATACATGCGCTGGCGCTGGACATATTCCGGCCGCGCATAGGTGTCGGTCCAGCCATACATGTCCCAGTAGGACACGGCGAAAGCGAGGGTGAAGACGTTTTCGTGGCGGTCCAGCTCGCCCAGATAGCGGTTGGCGTCGGGGCAGAGCGGACAGCCCTGGCTGGTGAAGAGTTCCACAAGCACCGGCCGTTCCGACCAGCACGCGGTCTCACGCGTATCCGGCTCGCCGGCAAGGGCAGGCCCGGCGGCTGCCAGGGCAAGGAAGAGGGACACCAGCTGTCGCATGCTGTCTAGATAATCACCCCGGCCCGGGCGTGCCAATCACTTGGACGTGACGGTGTCGAGAGGGGCCGGCGAAAGGGGGGCGGGCGGGCGCACGATCGCGCGCCCGCCCGGAAAACCCCTAGTCCCGCGCCAGGTTGCGCAGCACGTAGTGCAGGATACCGCCATTGCGGAAGTATTCGAGCTCGTTCTCGGTATCGATCCGGGCCCGGGCCTTGGCGACTTTCTTGTCGCCGTTCGGGAAGGTGATCTCGATGTCCATCTCGGCGCGCGGCTCGAGCGCCTCGACGCCTTTGATCGTTACGATCTCGTCGCCGGTCATGCCCAGGGCTTCCCAGGACTGGCCGTCCTCGAACTGCAGCGGCAGCACGCCCATGCCGATCAGGTTGGAGCGGTGGATGCGCTCGAAGCTCTCGGCAATCACGGCTTTCACGCCCAGCAGGCGGGTGCCCTTGGCAGCCCAGTCACGCGACGAACCCGTGCCGTATTCCTTGCCGCCGAACACGACCAGCGGCGTGCCCTCGGCCTGGTATTCCATGCAGGCGTCGTAGATGAATTTCTGCTCGCCATCCTTCTTGGTGAAGCCGCCTTCAACGCCGTCCAGCATCTTGTTCTTGATGCGGATGTTGGCGAAGGTGCCACGCATCATCACTTCGTGATTGCCGCGGCGCGAGCCGTAGGAGTTGAACTCCAGAACCGGCACCTGGCGTTCCTGCAGGTAGCGGCCCGCCGGGCTGTCGGCCTTGATCGAACCGGCCGGCGAGATGTGGTCGGTCGTGATGGAGTCGCCGAACAGGCCCATGATCTTGGCGTTGACGACATCGCCCGGGGCTTCCGGATCCATCGTCATGCCTTCGAAATAGGGCGGGTTCTGGACATAGGTCGAGGTGTGATCCCACTCATAGGTCAGGCCGCCGGTAACCTCGATGTCGCGCCAGTTCTCGTCGCCCTTGAACACGTCGGCATAGCGCTTGGCGAACATGTCCGGCGTCACCGCGGTACGGACCGCATCGGCGATTTCGGCGGAAGACGGCCAGATGTCCTTCAGATAGACGTCATTACCGTCCTGGTCCTGTCCGAGCGGGTCGGTCGTGAGGTTGATTTTCATCGAGCCGGCGAGCGCATAGGCGACCACGAGCGGCGGCGAAGCGAGGTAGTTGGCCCGCACGTCCGGCGAGATCCGGCCTTCGAAATTGCGGTTGCCGGACAGGACGGCGGTCGCGACGAGATCGTTCTCGTTGATCGTCTTGGAGATGGCCGGCGGCAGCGGGCCGGAATTGCCGATACAGGTCGTGCAGCCATAACCGACGAGGTTGAAGCCCAGCGCATCCAGATCGTCCTGCAGGCCGGCCTTCTCCAGATAGTCGGTGACGACCTGCGAGCCCGGTGCCAGCGAGGTCTTCACCCACGGCTTGGTCTTCAGGCCCTTGGCCAGGGCATTGCGGGCCAGGAGGCCGGCGCCCAGCAGGACGGAGGGGTTGGAGGTGTTGGTGCACGAGGTGATCGCGGCAATCGCGACGTCACCATTGGTGAAGACATAGTCCTCGCCCTCGACCGGGGCGGACTTGTCCAGTTCGTCACCCTTGCCGTACTCGCTCTGCATCACCTTGGCGAAGCCGGCGGCGGCGTTGGACAGTTCGATCCAGTCCTGCGGGCGCTTCGGACCGGAGACTGCCGGAACGATGGTCGACATGTCCAGGTGCAGCGTGTCGGTGAAGACCGGCGCTTCGGTGTAGTCCGGACGGAACATGCCCTGGGCCTTGGAATAGGCCTCGACCAGCGCGACGCGCTTGTCGTCGCGGCCGGTGGCCCGCATGTAGTCCAGCGTCTCGTTGTCGACCGGGAAGAAGCCGCAGGTCGCGCCGTATTCCGGCGCCATGTTGGCGATCGTCGCCTCGTCTTCCAGCGACAGGTGATCCAGGCCTTCGCCGTAGAACTCGACGAATTTGCCGACCACGCCTTTCTTGCGCAGCATTTCCACGACCTTCAGCACGAGGTCGGTGGCGGTGGCGCCTTCCGGCATCTTGCCGGTCAGTTCGAAGCCGATGACTTCCGGGATCAGCATGGAGACCGGCTGGCCCAGCATCGCGGCTTCCGCCTCGATACCGCCGACACCCCAGCCCAGGACGGCCAGGCCGTTGATCATGGTGGTGTGGCTGTCCGTGCCCACGCAGGTATCCGGATAGGCGACGGTCTCGCCATTCTCTTCCTTGGTCCAGACGGCCTGGGCCAGGTTTTCAAGGTTCACCTGGTGGATGATGCCGGTGCCCGGCGGGACGACGCGGAAATTGTCGAACGCCTTGGCACCCCATTTCAGGAACTTGTAGCGCTCGCCATTGCGCTCATACTCGCGCTCGACATTCTTGGCGAAGCTGTTGGCCTGGCCGAAATTGTCGACCATCACCGAGTGGTCGATCACCAGATCGACCGGGACCTGCGGGTTAATGCGCTGCGGGTCGGCGCCGAGCTTGCCGGCGGCATCGCGCATGGCGGCCAGGTCGACCACGGCCGGAACGCCGGTGAAGTCCTGCATCACCACGCGGGCCGGGCGATAGGCGATTTCGTGTTCGGAGGTGCGCGTGGTCAGCCAGGTGGCCATCGCCTCGATATCGGCCTTGGTAACGGTCTTGCCGTCTTCAAAGCGCAGCAGGTTTTCCAGCAGCACCTTCAGCGAGGCCGGCAGGCGGGAGACCCCGGTCAGGCCGTTCGCTTCGGCGACCTTGAGGTCGTAATAGGTATAGGTCTCACCGGCGGCGGTGAGGGTGCGCTTGCAGGAAAAACTGTCGAGAGAGGCCATATGCGTCATCCTCGTAAGGCGTCGAAGGGGCGGAAAATGCCCGGTGGGAGGTCGGCCATTTCGAAGTGGCCGTATGTTTTGGCGGGGTTTTAACCGGTGTGGGGCGCTGCTGCAATGCGGCGTTCCGTGCGTTGACGAACCAACCCCGCTCGGGCGACATGCTCGCCATGACAACCGCTGTCGCCAATTTTCCCGCTCTCGCGGCGTTCTCTCCGCAGGCCCTTGAAGCGTCGGGGCTTTTCCTGTCGCGTGGCGGGATAAGGCTGGTTGAGGCACTGAACCTGGACCTTGCGCCGTCCGGTGCTCTCCTTCTTGTCGGCCCCAATGGCACCGGAAAGACAACCCTGCTACGCGCCCTGGCCGGCCTTGTGCGTCCGGATGCCGGTGTGGTGAAGATCGGCGGCCAGCCTGCCGGCCTGGTCGCTGCAGATACGCTTGGCTGGCTCGGTCATGCGGACGGGCTCAAGCCGAACGAAACCTTGCGGCACGCGCTTCGCTTCTGGGCCGACATGCTCGGTACGCCGCGCACGGCGATCCTGCCCCTGATGCGCGTGATGGGGATCGAGGCGCTGATCGACCGGCCGGCCGGTCAGCTCTCGCGCGGACAGCAGCGGCGAGCCGGCCTGGTGCGCGTGGCGTTGGCCAACCGGCCCCTCTGGCTGCTCGATGAACCCGCCGGTCCGCTCGACGGCGCTGGCCGTGACCGTCTCGCCGAACTGGTTGCCTGGCACCGCAGCCGCGGCGGCGGCGTGATCGCCGCGACGCACCAGGCGCTGGACTGGCACGGCGCTGCAATGCTGGATCTGGGGATGTACCGGTGAGCCGGCTCGGCGCGGTTTTCACGCGTGAGGCGCGGCTCGCCTGGTCGGGTGGCGGCGGCCCGGCCGGTCCGGCTGCTTTCTTCCTCGCAGCCATTACCCTTGCGCCGCTCGCGATCGGGCCGTCACCGGAACTGCTCGCAGCGGCGGGGCCGGGCCTGATGGGATTTGCGGCTCTCCTGTCTGTGCTGCAATCGGCCGAGCGCCTCTATGGCGACGATTTCTCTGACGGCACGCTGGATCTCTATGCCCTGTCGCCGATGGGCCTGTCCCTGCTCTGCCTCGCCAAGACGCTGGGACAGGGCATCGCAACCCTGTGGCCCCTGCCGGTGATCGCCCTCCTGGGCGGGTTGATGTATGGCGTGCCGCTTCAGCCCAGCATCATGCTGGCAGCGGCGCTCTCGGCTGCGATCCCGGCGCTCGTGCTCCTGGCGGGATTTGCGGGTGCGCTGGCAGCCGGCGTGCGCCGCTCCGGCCTGCTGATCGCGCTGATCGCCGCCCCGATGATGGTGCCGGTCCTGATCTTCGCCGCCGGCGCCGGCCGGGCGGGTTTTGAAGGCGACGAACGGGCACTTGCCAACCTCGTCCTCACCCTCGCCGTATCGCTTGGTACGATTGCTCTTGCGCCATTCGGTATCGCCGCTGCCGTGAAGAGCCGGCTGGGCTAAAGGGCTCGCCCCGCTTGCGGGGGAGCTGTCCGCGTCAGCGGACTGAGGGGGCGGCGCACAAGCGCCGCGAAGCGCGTAGCGCGCATCCGACTCACCCCCATCGCCTCACTCCGCTCGGCACTTCCCCCGCTCCGCAGGGGAAGCGTGTTCGCGCCGGACCGTTTCAAGCGCGCATCCGTCGCACTTGCCGCCCGGAGCATCCCAAAGTAATCAGCGAAGCCATGCTGTCCTACTTTTCCAACCCCCAGCGTTTTGACGGTCTGGCCCGGCGGGTGATCCCGGTACTGGGCGTTCTGACAGTGCTGTTGCTGGGCATCGGTATCTACCTGTCCTTCTTCGGCTCGCCGCCGGACTACCAGCAGGGCGATACGGTGCGGATCATGTATGTCCATGTTCCGGCGGCCTACATGGCGATGGCGCTTTATGCGGCACTCGCCGGGGCGAGCTTCGTCTTCTTCGTCTGGCGCCATGCGCTGGCAGATGCGGCGGCCGAGGTTATCGCGCCGGTCGGCGCCGTCTTCACGGTGCTCGCGCTGATCACCGGCTCGCTCTGGGGCAAGCCGATGTGGGGGACCTGGTGGGAATGGGATGCGCGGATGACCTCCGTGCTGGTCCTGCTGCTGGTCTATCTGGGTTATATGGCCCTGCGCGCCGCACTTGAGGATGCCCAGCAGGCGGCACGGGCGGGTGCCGTTCTGGCCATGGCGGGCGTCGTCAATCTGGTGATCGTGAAGTTCTCGGTCGACTGGTGGTCGTCCCTGCACCAGCCGGCTTCGGTGATCCGTTTCGACGGACCCACAATCCATTCCAGCCAGCTCTGGCCGCTCGCCATCATGGCGCTGGCCTATACGATGCTGGCGGCCTGGCTGGTCTTCTACCGACTGCGCTCGCGCGCCGTGATCCAGCGGGCGCGACAGATCGAGCGCCGCAAGCTGCAGGCCGCCCGCGTGGCGCAGTCGACGCAGGGGAGTGGCGCATGAGCGAATTCTTCGCGATGGGCGGCTATGCAGCCTTCGTCTGGCCGGCCTGGGGTCTGTCCGCCCTGGCTCTGGCGGCTCTGGTGGTTCTGGCACTTCTGGAACGCCGCGCGGCGACCGAACGCCTGCGCCGCCTGGAGAATGACGAGGCATGATGCCGGCGATCCGCCTGGCCGCGTTGCTTGCGGTCCTGGCCTTGGCCGGCATGCTGGGCTGGCGGGTGTATCAGGACCATCACGCGCCGCGCGAGCCCCTGCCCGCACTCACCCTGGCACCGCTCGCCGGACAGGCGGCATTCGATCCCGCTGATATCGACGGCGCCTACCTGCTCAATGTCTGGGGGTCGTGGTGTGCGCCTTGCCGGATCGAACACCCCGTGCTGATGGCGCTCAGGGCCGAAGGCTATGCGATCTACGGCATCAACTGGCGCGACCACCCCGACGACGCCAATGCTTTCCTGGCCGAGCTGGGCAATCCCTATGCGGGCATCATGCAGGATGTGAACGGCGCATCGGCGCAGGCGCTGGCGATTTCCGGGGCACCGGAGACGCTGGTGATCTCGGCAGATGGCGAGATCCTGACCCGCTGGCCGGGACCGCTGACCGCCGATGTACTGCGCAATCGCATCTATCCGGCACTGGATCGTGGCGCGCGCCGCTAGAGCATTTTCAGCAAAAGTGGGAACCGGTTTTGCGGTTCGAAAATGCGATCACACAGGACCCGGCATTTTCAGCAAAAGTGGGAACCGGTTTTGCGGTTCGAAAATGCGACCGGTCAAACAATCGAGCCGTTTCGTCGACCCGGATTGCGATGAAATGGCTCTAGGCTGACATCTGCTCCGGCGAGGCCTTGGCGGCTTTTTCCGCCTTTTTCGCCTTCTTGGCGGCCTTCTTCGCCTTGGCCTTGGCTTTTTCCTTCGCCTTCTTCTTGGCCTTCTTCTTCTTTTCCTTGGCCTTTTCGCGAGCCTTCTTGGCTTCTTCCTCGCCCTTCTCCAGAGTCAGAGCGATGCGGCGCAGGGTTTCCAGGAAGCTGGCCCGCTTGTTCTTCGGCAGGGCCGACAGGATCGCCTTGTCGGCCTCCATGGCGCCCAGCGTGGCGGCTTCCAGCAGGGCGCGGCCGTCATCGGTCAGGCGGACGGCATTGGCGCGGGCGTCGTCGGGCAGTTTCTCGCGCTCCAGGAGGCCGTTGCGCACCATGCGCGCGACCAGTTCGGCCAGGGTCGACCGATCGATACCGGTGACCTTGACCAGCTCGGTCTGGGTGAGCCCCTCATTGCCGCCGGTGGCGTGCAGCACGGCGAACTGACGCTGGGTCAGCTTGGCGCCGGCCATGGCCTTCATGAAGCGTTCGGCCGCGAATTGCTGTGCGCGGTGGAGAAGGTGTCCGGGCGACTCGGCCAGGTCGAAATTTCTTGTGTCCCGCTTGTCCTGCGACATGACCCTCTCCGCCTGTTCCCGATTTTATCCTAATGCGGATTTATAACGCGAAAATGACGTTGATCCGAGCACGGATTTTCGGCTTAAGCGGCGGCAGGATCGTCGTTTTTCGGCTGGTGCTTGAAGATCAGGGGCAGCTGCGCCGCACCGAAAGCCAGCGTCAGCACAATGACGCCCAGCTTGGCATTGGCCCAGAAGGCCTCCGACAGGGCCAGCCCGTCGAGCCAGCGCGCGCTTTCCGGCACGACACTGTCGGTGATGTGCCGCCACATCACTTCGTTCAGCCCCGCCAGGAACTGGAACCACACCGCCCAGCGGATTGCCAGAATCGTCCAGGCCCGCTCGGGCAGCTCGAAAATGTGCTGGAAGAAGATTTTCCAGACATTCTGGCCGAAGAAGAGCCCGACAAGGATCATGTAGGACAGGAAGAGATTGATGATGGTCGGCTTGATGTAGATGAAGATCGGGTCCTGCAGCCAGATCCCCATCGCGCCGAAACCGAGAACCAGCGCCGTTGTGAAGATCAGCATGGGCGGGATGCGTTTCTCAACCCGGATCGACAGGATGACGGCCGCAGTCGCAGCGACCATGTAGGCGCCTGTGCCCCAGTAGATCGCGCTGTCTCCTGCAACGAAGCGAGCAAGATTGTAGACGACGATCCAGACGCCGATCGGGCCGGCGTCGATAAGCAGGCGCGAGCCCTGTTCGCTCGTGTTCTGGGTCTGGGCCAAGATCGCGTCTCCCGCTCGGCTGGTTACATCACCTGAAGCAATACGAGCCCGGCGGCGAGGCAGATTGCAAGCATTGTTCGCCGCAGGCCGAAGGGTTCCTTCAGCACCAGCGCGGCCAGAACCGCCCCGAACACGATCGACAGTTCGCGCAGGGCGGCCATCGGCGCAACGGGCGCCGAGGCATAGGCGTAGAGCGCCAGCCCGTAGGTGGAGGCGTTGAATACGGTTGAATAGAGCGCCGGACGAGCTTCGCGCTTGGCCGCCGGCCAGAAGGCGCGGCCCCGTCGCAGGATCGCCGTCGGCAAGATGGTGACGATGGACAGCACGAAGAACCAGCCGAGATAGACGAGGATGCGGCCGCTCTCGCGCACGCCGGAGGCGTCGATCACGGTGTAGGCGGCGGTCATCGTGGCGGCGGCGAGGGCCAGCAGCAGGACCTTCACCTTCGGCTTGCCGTCGCGCTCAGGCCAGGCAAAGCCGATCAGGGCTGCGCAAGCGATGGCGAGGCCGGCCAGCTGGCCGGGCGAGATGGTTTCCTGCAGGAAGACAAACGCTGCCAGGGCCGCGAGGGCCGGTGCACTGCCGCGCATGACGGGATAGGCCAGATTCATGTCGCCATGACTGAAGGCGGCAATCATCAGCATATTGTAGGCCCAGATCACCGCTGTACCCGCCAGCAGGAAACGCCAGACCTCCCAGGGCGGCAGGGGCTGGGTGATGAGCCAGGGCAGGAAGGCCAGGCCGACAAAGGCGAGGGTCAGGCCGCGGAAAACCAGCTTGTCCTCGGCCCGCTTGGTCAGCAGGGTCATGCCCGAATGCGCGGCGGCCGAGCCCAGCATGGCCAGCGTCGCGGCGAGCGTGACCCCGTCCAACCGCTAGTCCTCCAGACCCGCCAGGGCGCGGGAGAAGTCGCGGGCGGAGAAGGGCTGGAGATCCTCTTCGCCCTCGCCGATACCGATATAGTGGATGGGCAGTCTGAACTTTTCGGCCACCTGCACGAGGGCGCCGCCCTTGGCGGTGCCGTCCAGCTTGGTCATGACCACGCCGGTGACATTGGCGGCTTCGAGGAAGGCTTCGGCCTGGGAGACGGCGTTCGAGCCGACCGTGCCGTCAAGCACCAGCACGACATGGTGCGGGGCGTCCGGCATCTTCTTCTTGATGACGCGGATGACCTTGCGCAGCTCGTCCATCAGCTCGGCCTTGTTCTGCAGCCGGCCGGCCGTGTCGATCAGGACGACGTCATGCCCGTCGCGCTCGGCGGTTTCCAGCGCGTCGAAGGCGAGACCGGCCGCGTCGGCACCGATCTCGCGCTTGATAACCGGGGCGCCGGCGCGCTCGCCCCAGACCGAGACCTGCTCGATGGCGGCGGCGCGGAAGGTGTCGCCGGCGGCGAGGAGCGGGTTGCGGCCCTCGCGCTTCAGCTTGACGGCAATCTTGCCGAGCGTGGTGGTTTTCCCGGATCCATTGACGCCGACAAAGACCACCACTTGCGGTGACATACCGGTGACATTGAGCTCACATTGGAGTGGCATAAGTGTCTCGCTGACCACATCAGCCAGCGCTGTCCGGACCTCTTCGTCGGACACCTCCTTGTCGAACCGGTCGCGTGCGAGGCGTTCGGTGACCCGGGCTGCAGCGACGGCACCGAGATCGGCCGCGATCAGGGCGTCTTCCAGCTCCTCCAGCGCGGCGGCGTCGAGCTTGCGCTTGGTGAAGATGGCGGTGACGCTTTCACCGAGCTGGGTCGAGGAGCGTTTCAGCCCCTGTGCCAGCCGGGAAAAGAAGCCCGGTTTTTTCTCGCTCATCCGGCGATGACCCCCTGCAGTTCGCGCCCGTCATGCCCGGTCACGTCGATATCGACAAGGGCACCGGCCCGCGGCACTTGCGCTTCGGGGATGCGGATGCCGGCGAAATTGCCGGCGCGGGCAAAGCCCGGCTTCTCCACGAGGGCAGCGCTGACGCGTCCGATCATGCCGTCGAGATGGCGCTGGAGCGCCTCGTCGGCCTTGGCGCGCAGCCGGTTGGCGCGGTCCTTGATGACGGCGCGTTCCAGCTGCGGCATGCGCGCGGCCGGCGTGCCGGGTCGCGGGGAAAACGGGAAGACGTGCAGATAGGCCAGCCGGCACTCGTCGACCAGGCGGATCGAGTTCTCGAACATGTCTTCGGTCTCGGTCGGGAAGCCGGCGATCATGTCGGCGCCGAAGGCGATCTCCGGACGGGCGGCCTTGAGCCGTTCGCACAGGGCAATCGCGTCGCCGCGCAGATGGCGCCGCTTCATGCGCTTGAGGATCATGTCGTCGCCGGCCTGCAGCGACAGGTGCAGATAGGGCGCCACGCGCGGCTCGCCGGTGACGGCCTCGAACAGCGCATCGTCGATCTCGATCGCGTCGATGGAAGACAGGCGCAGGCGCGGCAGGTCGGGCACATGCTTCAGGATCGCCTGGACCAGGCGTCCGAGCGGCGGGGTTCCGGGCAGGTCCTCGCCCCAGGAGGTGAGGTCGACCCCGGTCAGCACCACTTCGGAATGCCCCGCATCGACCAGCGTCCTGATCTGGTCGACCACTTCGCCCAGCGGTACGGAGCGCGAATTGCCGCGGCCATAGGGAATGATGCAGAAAGTGCAGCGATGATCGCAGCCATTCTGCACCTGGACATAGGCGCGGGCACGGCCTTCCATGCCCTCCACGAGGTGACCGGCCGTCTCGGTGACGCTCATGATGTCGTTGACGCGCACCTTCTCGGTGCCGCCGAGCAGGCTGGCAGGCGCGAAGGTTTCCGCTTTCAGCTTGTCGTCATTGCCGACCACGCGGTCGACTTCGGGCATCCGGCCGAACATGTCCGGATCGACCTGGGCCGCACAGCCGGTGACGATGATCTTCGCCTCCGGATTTTCGCGCCGGGCCCGGCGGATGTGCTGGCGTGCCTGGCGCACGGCCTCATTGGTCACGGCGCAGGTATTCACCAGGATCGTGTTGGTCAGCCCCTGCTCGCGCGCATGCTTGCGCATGACCTCGCTTTCCCACGCATTCAGCCGGCAGCCGAAGGTGAGAATGTCGAGGCCTTCATCGGTGACCGGATCCCGCGTCGGCGGCGTATCGGCCCCGGAGGCGGCGGGGTTGTCGTCATGGGCGCTCATGAAGGGCGGATAAGTGGCCACGCACTGCCGGATCGTCAAGCGGTGTCGTCAATCATGCGCGAAGCCCGGCTATGCGGAATCGCCCCGGCGGACACCGGCTCCGGCCTCAGGCGTGGCCGGAGAACAGCCGCCGGGCCCCCTCGCCGGTCAGCACGGCCCAGACGCCCAGGAGGGTGTGATAGATGTGCCAGTTGGCCAGGCCCAGCGTGGTGGCCTCGCGGCTGCCGCCGATCACCAGGGAGGCAAAGGCCAGAAGACCGAAAGCGGCCAGCCAGACCAGGCCCGCCGGCCAGTCGCGCCGGGTCAGCAAGGCCCCGGAGCCTGCCAGGCCGATCAGAAGGGCGAGGGCGGGCAGGGCGCCGAGGAGGGTGTCCGAGCCGGGGAAGATCAGCAGGAAGGCGATGAAGACGGGAATGCCCATCCGGACATAGCGGGTCACGCCTGCAGGCAGGCGCACGCGGAAGGCGGTCAGGGCGAGACCGGTCGCGATCAGGAGAAGACCTGCGGCGGCCGCATAATTGCTGGCGATGCCGTGCGCTGTTGCCAGCGGACCGTCGACCGCGCCCGAGGCAAAGCGGATCGTGCCGACAAGGGCAGCCAGCGCCATCAGCACCAGCCCCATCCGGATCATCCGCACCTCGCCATGCCGCCGCTGCGGCCACAGGCGCCACAGACCGGCCGTAACGCCGATGACGACGAGAAAGTCTGTGAGGGCGAAGGCGAGATTGGTCATCACGGAAAATCCCCAAGCAAGTTGTCATCCCGGATGGATGCCCGGCCTCGAGCCGGGCGGAAGTCCGGGACCCATAATCGAGGTGTTGATCCCTGCTGTCTTCGACATCGCGTTTGCTTCCGGGCAAATCTCGCGCGTATGGGTCCCGGCTCTGCAACCCGCCTTCGCGGGTTGCAGAGCCGGGATGACAATGCGCGCATTTGCGAAATTATTCCTCGTCCAGCGCGGCCGCTTGGTCCTCGATCCAGGCCAGCATCTTCTCTTCCAGTGCGGACAGCGGCATGGCGCCGTCGCGCAGGAGCGTGTCGTGGAATTCGCGGATGTCGAAATCGGCGCCCAGGCGTTCCTCGGCCTGTCGGCGCAGATCGCGCATCAGCAGCTCGCCGGACTTGTAGGCCAGAGCCTGGCCCGGCCAGGAGATATAGCGCTGCACCTCGGTGCGGATATTGTGCGGGGCGAGGGCGGAATTTTCCAGGAAACAGGCTTCGGCCTGTTCGCGGGTCCAGCCCATATAGTGGATGCCGGTATCGACCACGAGGCGGCAGGCACGCCACATCTCGTAGGTCAGCCGGCCGAAATCCTCGTAGGGCGTGGTGTAGAGGCCCATATCGATGGCGAGGTTCTCGGTATACAGGCCCCAGCCCTCGCCGAAGGCGGTGATGTAGGTGTTGCGGCGGAAGTCCGGCACGTCCTCCAGCTCGGCGGCAATCGAGATCTGGTGGTGATGGCCCGGCACGGCTTCGTGCACGGTCAGCGCCGGCAGGGTGTAGAGCGGGCGCTGCGAGAGGTCGTAGGTGTTGACCATATAGCCGCCGGCGACGCCGTTCTCGAGATCGCCGCCCCAGTACCGGCCGGTCGTATAGGTCGGCGCCATCGTGTCCGGCACGGGCCGCACGCCGTAGGGCAGGCGCGGCAGGTGGCCGAAGAAGCGCGGCATCTGGTCGTCGGCCCGTTTGGCAATCCAGGCGGCGTGCATCAGCAATTCTTCCGGCGTCTCGGCGTAGAATTGCGGGTCGGTGCGCAGGAAGTGCAGGAATTCCGCGAACGTGCCCTCGAAACCGGTCTCGGCGATGACGGCGTCCATCTCCTCGCGGATGCGGGCGACTTCGTTGAGACCGCGCTGATGGACCTCCTCCGGCGAGGTGTCCAGCGTCGTGTGGTAGCGCACCAGGGTCTGATAGTATTCGCGGCCCTGCGGCACTTCGGAAATGCCCAGGCTCTCGCGGGTTTGCGGGATGTAGGTGTCGCGGAAATAGGCGAGCAGGTTTTCATAGGCCGGCAGGGCGGATTCCGCGATGGCGGCTTCGGTTTCGGTGCGCAGGCGGTTGCGCTCTGCCTCGGGCATGCCGGCCGGCAGGGCCTCGATCGGTGCCATCAGGATGTCGGTCAGCGTGTCGGCATCGGTCAGCGCCTCGATCTGCGAGGCAGCGAGTTCGGCGATCAGGCGCGGCTGGGTGAAACCGTCTTCCAGCCCCTGGTTCATCCAGTCGATATTAGCCTGGAAATAGGCCGGCAGGTTGTGAAGGCGGGCGATCCACGCCCCGGCCTGTTCAACATTGCGCGGCCGGGTAGAGGACGCGGCATAGGTCGGCGCGGTGAAGAAGCCGCTATCGTTCAGGAAGGGTGTGCGGGCGGTGCCGAAGGGGGCCAGCTCGACGCTGAAACGCAGCGAATAATCCAGCACGTCGTAGGAGACGCGGTCATTGCGGCCAAGGCCGGCGCGATCGATCGCTTCCAGCCGCTCCAGGAAGGCCGTTTCCTGCGCGGTTTCCTCGGCCAGGTGTTCGGCGGACACGTCCGGCCATTGGCTCATCGCGTCCAGATCGCCGTCACGGGCACGGCGGCTCAGGCTGTTTTCGCGCTGGAAGGCTTCATAGTCCTCGACCAGCGACGCGAAGGCCTCGCTGGCCGCCGGGTCGGCGGCCGGTGCCGTTTCGGAAGCACCGGAATCCTGGCTGACAACCGCGGCGGCATTCGCCTCCGGCGTCAGGGAGCCTGCATCATTGCAGGCGGCAATTACCAGGATGGAGGCGCCGGCCAGCGCCACTCGAACGACCGGATGTGTCATGAAATCTCTCCCCTGTCGGTGCCCGGCCGGGTGCGGACACCGCGCGCAGAATGGCGCGCGCCTTTCCGCGGGGCAAGCAAAGCTGTGAAGAGATGGCACGCCTCCAGGCGTATGCGGCCACACCGTCCTTCCCCTTGACGGGGAAGGTGTCCGGCGCAGACGGACGGAAGGGGTGAAAGCGCCCGGCGCTTCTAAGTCCTTGAAGGTCACCCACTCCACCACGCCTGCGGCGTGGTCCTTCGTCGCGTCGAACAGTCCCCCGGACTGTTCTTGGGCGCCTCAGCGCCCATCAAGGGCGAGGACCGGCGGCTCAGCGGTATTTGCGCTGCAGGCCGACGCGTTTGGCGACCATATTGTCGACCAGGCGGCCGGGCAGGAGTTTGGGCAGGGACCAGTTGGTCAGGCGCTGGGGCACGATGGCATAGCGCAGGCGCGGCTTGTCCTCGGTCAGCGACCGGAAGACACGGTCGGCGATCTTTTCCGGCGGGAAACCCTCCGGCCCGTTCTTGGCCATCCAGCCGCGGATCCGCAGCAGGGCGTCATAGAAGCGGGTCTCGCGATAGGGCTCGGCGTCGATCTCCTCGGCCTTGGCCCAGATCGGTGTCGCCACCGCGCCCGGCCCGAGCACCACGACCTGGATTCCGTACAGCATCAGTTCGCGGCGCAGCGCCTTGGACAGGCCCTCGACGGCGTGCTTGGAGGCCGAGTAGGGGCCGAGGAAGGGCGCGGCCATCTCGCCGGCGACCGAGGACATCATGACGATGCGGCCGGGACCGCCCTCCAGGCTTTCATCCACGCCGAGCAGGGGGCCGAAGGCCTGGGTGACACGGACAATGCCGGTGACATTGACGTCCATCTGCTGCTGGAAATCCTCCAGCGGCACGTTGAGCATCGGACCGGCCACCGCGATGCCGGCATTGTTGACCAGACCGTCCAGCGTGCGCCCGGCAAGCGCTGTGCGGACGGTCTTTGCAGCGGCCTGTACCGTGGCGGTGTCGGTGACATCCATGATCAGCGGGATGACGGTCCCGCCGAGTTCGGCGACCAGCCGTTCGGCATCGGCAGTCTTGCGCACGCCGGCAAAGACCCGCCAGCCCTCGGCCGCCAGCCGGGCTGTGCAGGCATGACCGATCCCGGTCGATGCGCCGGTGACGACGGCGGTGCGTTGCGGTGTCGGCATGGGATGTCTCCTCGTTTCCCCGCCCCAATCTAGGCCGCAGACACGGGAAATCCATCTTCGATTTGCCTTCTGCGGGAGCGTGTTAGAGAGTCGCCGGATCGTGAGGGAGACGGGCATGAAACTATCGGGACTTGTTGTTGCGCCGGTGATGGCGCTGGGAATGGCTGCGGCGGCGCAGGCCGACGGGCGCCAGGCGCTGGTGGGCGGGACGCTGATCGACGGCTATGGCGGGCCGGTGGTCCATGACAGCGTGATCCTCGTCGAGGATGACCGCATCATCGCGGTCGGCAATCAGGACAATACGGCCATTCCCGATGGCTATGAGGTGATCTCGACCGAAGGGATGACCGTCATGCCGGGCCTGTGGGAGATGCACGCCCACCTCATGCTGACCGGCCATTCCGATTATGAACACTGGGACCGGGTCTATATCGACCGGCTGGAAGACGAGATCATGCCGGCCTCGGCGGTGCAGCTCCTGCTGGCCGGCATCACCTCGGCGCGCGATCTGGGGGCGCCGCTTGAGCCGTCGATCTCGGTGCGTGACCGGATCAATGCCGGCGAGCTGCCCGGGCCGACACTCTACGTGTCCGGCCCCTTCATCCAGCACCAGCCCTATCCGGGCACGGAGGCTTTCCGGTGGGGCGTCGATTCCGTGCGCGACGCGCGTCAGCACGTGCGCGATCTCGCCGATGCCGGCGTTGATGTGATCAAGTTTGTCGACCAGGACTTGCTGGAGCCCGACGAGGCGCGCGCGGTCGTCGAGGAGGCGCATGCCCGCGGCCTGCGCGTGGTCGGCCATTCCCACAGACCGGCGGAAATCCTGCGCGGCCTGGAGATCGGCATCGACAATTTCGAGCATACCGGCCTGACCACGGCACCGGAATATCCGCCGGAAGTGATGGCGGCGCTGCGCGACCGGACGGCGCGGGGCCGGGTCTCCGGCGGGCCCTTGTTCTGGACGCCGACGATCGAGGGGTTGTGGAACTACACCCGCACCCGGGAAAATGACGAGTTTCTCGACAGCGATTGCTGGCATCGCGGCCTGCGCGACGACACGATTGCCGACATCGAGGCCTCGATCCAGCATCCCGAGCGTCTGGAATATACCCAGCTGACGCCGCTGCGCGCACCGACCCTGCGCCGCAAGTTCGAACAATTGCGCGAGGCCGGCGTGGTGATGCTGCTGGGCACGGACAGCGGTATTCCGATGAAATTCCACTGCCAGTCGACCTGGAACGAGTTCGATGTCTGGACGCGCGAGCTGGACGTGCCGGTGATGGATGCGATCCGCTCCTCGACCTATTGGGCGGCCGTCTTCATGGGGGTGCAGGACCAGGTGGGCACGATTGCGCCGGGCATGATGGCCGACATCATCGCCGTCGACGGCGACCTCCTGACCTATCCCAGCCTGTTGCAGGACGTGGATTTCGTGATGAAGGCCGGCACGGTCTATGTCGAGGACGGGCAGGTCCATGAAGAGCGCCTGCCGGCACATCTGCGGATGGAATAGGCGGACACCGTACGGGTTGTTCGGAAGGGGCTCCGGTGAGAACGATTCCGAACAACCCGCCGGAATGTCTGGATGTTGTCAGCGGTAAGCGCTGCACGCGTTGACCCTGACACTTTGCGGCCTATTGTGCTGCACAATTACTGACATACCGCTTCGACGGGGGCGTCGGACGCGGCTTATCCGGATAGTTATCGAAAGGCTGCCTCATGGCTTCCGACTGGTCTGATCCGCGTCCCATGTCGCCGCACCTGCAGGTCTGGCGCTGGCACGCGACGATGGCGTCGTCCATTCTCCACCGCGCAACCGGGATCGCCAATTATATCGGCGCCGTCGCCATTTCCGTCTGGATCATCCTGCTGGCTTTCGGAGCCGAGGGGTGGGTGGCCTTCCTGTTCGAGGGCTGGATGGCCTGGGTGACGCGCTTCGGCCTGATCATCCTGACCTATTGCATCAGCTATCACTGGCTGAACGGGCTGCGCCACCTGGTCTGGGATTTCGGCAAGGGCTACGACCCGGCCGGTTCCAACCTGCGCTCCTACATCATCATTGTCGCGGCCGTCATTCCGACAGCCCTTCTCTGGCTGAACCTGGGAGCGTGAGCATGAGCGATTATCGTACGCCCGCCTCGAAGGTCCGCGGTCTCGGCGCGTCCGGGCACGGTGCCAGCCACTGGATCTCGCACCGTATCACCGCGATCGCGCTGTTCTTCCTCGCCCCCGTCTTCGTGTGGATGCTGGCCATGTCCGGCGCGCCGGAGCCGCTGGCCACGCGCGCCTTCCTGGCTTCGCCGGCGGGCGCCATTGTCACCCTGCTGACGCTGACGGCCGGTCTCGCCCACATGCGCACCGGCATGCTGGAAGTGATCGAGGACTATATCCACAAACCCTTCACCAAGACGCTGCTGGTGCTGGGCAACACTTTCATCGCGGCCGGGCTGTGGCTGATCACGGCCTTCGCCCTTCTCAAGCTCGCTCTGTAACGGACACGAAACACGATGGCCGAATACAACTGGATCGATCACACCTATGACGTCGTGGTCGTCGGCGCCGGCGGCTCGGGCCTCCGGGCTGCCCTGGGCGCGTCGCAGGCCGGTCTGAAGACCGCCTGCATCACCAAGGTCTTCCCGACCCGCTCGCACACGGTCGCGGCGCAGGGCGGCATCTCCGCCTCGCTGGGCAATATGGGCGAGGATGACTGGCGCTGGCACATGTACGACACCGTCAAAGGGTCGGACTGGCTGGGCGACCAGGACTCGATCGAATATCTGTGCCGCAACGCACCGGAAGCCGTGTACGAGCTGGAACACTGGGGCGTGCCTTTCTCGCGCACCGAGGACGGCAAGATCTACCAGCGTGCCTTCGGCGGCATGACCCGCAATTACGGCGAGGGCCCGGTGCAGCGCACCTGCGCCGCCGCCGACCGGACCGGTCACGCCATCCTGCACACGCTCTACGGCCAGTCCGTGCGTAACGAGACCGAGTTCTTCATCGAGTATTTCGCGCTCGACCTGATCATGGACGATGACGGCGCCTGCCGCGGCATCACCGCCTGGAAGCTGGACGATGGCACGCTGCACCGTTTCCGCGCCCAGACCGTGATCCTGGCGACCGGCGGCTATGGCCGCGCCTATTTCTCGGCCACGTCCGCACACACTTGCACGGGCGACGGCAATGCCATGGTGCTGCGTGCCGGCCTGCCGCTGCAGGACATGGAATTCGTGCAATTCCACCCGACCGGCATCTATGGCGCCGGCTGCCTGATCACCGAGGGCGCCCGCGGCGAAGGCGGCTATCTGACCAATTCGGAAGGCGAGCGCTTCATGGAGCGCTATGCACCGTCCGCCAAGGACCTGGCCTCGCGCGATGTCGTCTCGCGCTCGATGACGATGGAAATCCGCGAGGGCCGCGGTGTCGGTGCCGGCAAGGATCACATCCACCTGCACCTGGACCACCTCGATCCGGACATCCTGCACGAGCGCCTGCCGGGCATTTCCGAAAGCGCACGCATCTTCGCCGGTGTCGACGTGACCAAGGAGCCGATCCCGGTCCTGCCGACCGTGCACTACAATATGGGTGGCATCCCGACGAATTATCACGGCGAGGTCCTCACCAAGGTGGGCGACGATCCCGATGCGGTCGTGCCGGGCCTGATGGCCGTGGGCGAAGCGGCCTGCGTGTCGGTGCACGGCGCCAACCGCCTGGGTTCCAACTCGCTGATCGACCTTGTGGTGTTCGGCCGCGCTGCCGGCCTGCGCGTCGGCGAGACGGTGAAGGCCGGCGCGACCCAGAAGGAGCTGACGGCCAAGGACGGCCAGATCTCGCTGGACCGGCTGGACAAGTACCGCAATGCCAGGGGCGGCACGCCGACCGCCAAGCTGCGCCTCGAGATGCAGCGGGCGATGCAGAACAACTGCGCCGTCTTCCGCACCGGCGAGGTCCTCAATGAGGGCGTCGAGGCGATCAAGCAGGTCTATACCGGCCTGCCGGACATCTCGGTCACCGACCGCACCATGATCTGGAACACGGATCTGATGGAAACCCTGGAGCTGGACAATCTGGTCAGCCAGGCCGCGGTGACGGTGAACGGCGCGGCCAATCGCGAGGAAAGCCGCGGCGCCCATGCCCGCGAGGACTTCCCGGACCGCAATGACGAGACCTGGATGAAGCACACGCTCGCCTGGTGCGACGACAAGGGCAATGTGAAGATCGATTACCGCCCGGTGCACACCTACACGATGTCCAACGACATCGCCTATATCGAGCCCAAAGCGCGCGTCTACTAAGGGGATATTCAAATGGTTCAGCTGACACTTCCCCGCGGTTCCCAGCCCAAGAAGGGCAAGACCCACGCGGCACCGGATGGCGCCAGGAATACGCGCACCTTCCGCATCTACCGCTATGACCCGGAAGCGGGCGGCAATCCGACCTGGGACACCTACAAGGTGGACATGGATGATTGCGGGCCGATGGTTCTCGATGCGCTGATCTGGATCAAGAACAATGTCGACTCGACGCTGGCCTTCCGCCGGTCCTGCCGCGAGGGCGTGTGCGGCTCCTGCTCGATGAATATCGGCGGGCGCAACACCATCGCCTGCACCTCGGGCATCGACGAGTATAACGGCACGATCACCATCTCGCCGCTGCCCCACCAGCCGGTGGTGCGCGATCTGGTGCCTGATCTCACGGATTTCTACGCCCAGCACGCGGCCATCAAGCCGTATCTGAAGACCGATACGCCGGCGCCGGAAAAGGAATGGAAGCAGAGCCCGGAAGACCGCGAACAGCTGGACGGGCTCTATGAGTGCATCATGTGCGCCTCGTGCTCCACGGCCTGCCCGTCCTACTGGTGGAATGGCGACAAGTATTACGGCCCGGCCGCCCTGCTGCAGGCCTATCGCTGGCTGGCCGACAGCCGCGACGAGGCCAAGGGCGAACGGCTGGACGATCTCAACGACCCGTTCAAGCTCTATCGTTGCCACACCATCATGAACTGCGCCCAGGTCTGCCCGAAGGGTCTCAACCCGGCCAAGGCGATCGGCGAAATCAAGAAGATGATGGCCGAACGCGAAGGCTGACCGCCTTCGCATCGCCGCGAACAATCAACCCCGCCGGTCCTGCCGGCGGGGTTTTTTGTATTCCGTCCGAACTGTAACTGGCCGCGGCCGTTTTGCGTCTCTAGCGTGCCGCGAATACGAGGGAGGACTGTATTCATGAAACGAACCCTGATGGCGGCAGGCCTGGCGGCAATGCTGGGTTCTCAGGCCCACGCCCAGGACGCGGCTTTCTGGCTGCACCCCTACAACTATTTCGGTGCCGAAACGGCCCTGACGGCCTCGGTCAATCTGGGCGATCTGGACGGGGATGGCGATCTGGACGGGTTTGCCGTGAATGGCCGTCACTGGATCCAGCAGGACGAGGTCTTTCTCAATAACGGCATGGGCTTTTTCCGCTCGGCCCGCGATGCCGGGCCGGACCGTACGACCGGTTATGAAGCGGCGCTGGCCGATCTGGACGGGGATGGCGATCTGGACGCGGCGATCGCGCGCGATCTCCTGCCGGTCCTCCTGCTCTTCAACGACGGTAAGGGCCATTTCGACGCGGCGCGCGAGATCGGTCCCGTCGCCCAGGCACGCAGCATCGCCGCGGCCGATCTGGATGGCGATGGCGACAGCGATCTCGTCCTGGTCCAGCGCGGCGAGGCCAATCGCTACTTCCTCAATGACGGCACTGGCGGTTTTGCCGATCCGGTCGAACTGCCCGGCGAATACCAGACCATCCAGGTCGCAATCGCCGATCTCGATGGCGACGGCCACGCAGATCTCGTCTTCTCGAACCGCGGCGGCGAGGGCGTGCCGGTCTATCGCGGTCAGCCCGGCGGGGGGTTTGCTGCGCCGGATATGCTGGGGGCGGCGCTGGAGATGGAGATCCGCGCGGTCGCCGTCGCGGACATCAATGGCGACGGGCATGCCGACATTCTGGCCGGCGGCATGGAAGCGCAAAGCGTGATCTTCGAGAATGACGGCATGGGCGGTTTCGGCACGGTCCGGCGTTTCGGCTCGGACAGCGATGTGGTGTTCGGCCTCGACACTGCCGATTTCGACCATGACGGACGCATTGATATCGCCATCGCCAATTCGGAAGTCGCCAACCGGGTCTATCTCAACCGGCCGGACGGGTTCGAGACGGTCGAGATCGGGGCCGATCCGGTCGACAGCTATAATCTCAGCGTCGGCGATCTCAATGCCGATGGCTGGGCAGACATCGTCTACGCCGTCTCGGAAGGCTCGAACTATACGGTGATCAACCGGTTCGACCGGTTATCGGGCGATTAGGCGGATGCTCTGGCATTTTTGGGGTGGGCTGACTATATTACCGGAGTAGGGACGAGCCCGTAGGCTCGCCCCTGTTTCCTAGAGCATGATCAAGACCCGGAAACGCACTAGCCAGGTGGTCCGGGTCTTTTTCATGTCCAGGGTGACGAAAAGCGGAAAAATCCACATATCACCACCTCCGGTTTGAGAGCGAGGCTGTTCGCCACAGCCGGGGCGGCCTATCCTCCCCGGGTGCGCCGCTGGCCCGGCGCTGCTGCTTCCGCTCTCAAAACAGGAGCGGGCAGGCTAACACAAATACAATCAAAAGTCGTGCTTCGGTGTTTTGCGCCTAGGAGCGTGATCAGGTGAAGTGGAAACCGGTTCACCGGTTCGATCGCGCGACCGCTCAGGAGTCTGGAGCAGGGGCATTTCGCAGAAAACGACCCTGCTCTATGACCGCCAGGCCATCTGTTCGCAGATACCCCGGAACATCCGGGTCACCTGGGCGTCGGACCCGTCATCCTTGCCGACGGTGATCGGCCGGCCGAACTGCAGGCGATACTTCGCGCGCCGCTTGTCGATCAGGCCCTGGAAGACGGTCATGTCCTTGAGCTCCTCATTCACCTGCGCCAGGGCGTAGTAGAGGACCGGCATGCGCTGGCGCACGGCGAGCGGCACCACGGGGGCGTTGAACTTGCGGGCCAGGCTGATCGCGGTGGGGTGCCAGGGCTTCTCCATCAGCCGCCACTTCGCCCAGCTCCATTCCGACATGCGGCCGGACGGGAAGATCACGATGCAGCGGCCATCCTTGAACGCCTCCATGGCCCGACGCAGCACATCGCGGCTCTGCGTGCGCGAGCGCTGGGTGTCGCGCCATTCCACCGGGATGATGCGCTCCTCCAGACCGGGGCAGACCCGCAGGGCGTCGCGATTGGCAAAGTAGAGCATGTCGGGACGGCGGGCTTTCAGCGCGTCCCACAGGGCGATTCCGTCGGCGATTCCGCCGGGATGATTGGCCACGACCACGCAGGCGCCCTCGGCGGGGACATGATCCAGCCCGTCCGTGTGTACGGTCAGATCGAGATAGTCCGCTGCCCAGTCCAGGCAGTCCGTGCCGGACAGGTCAGCGATGGCATCTGCCATATGAACGGCGCGCCGGTAGCCCAGGAGCGGATAGCCGATTGCCTTGACCACCGGCCAGAGCGGCGTGCCGATCAGGCGCGGTGCGCGCTCCTCGATCAGGGCATCAACGACGTGGCGGGCGTCTGCGGGCAGCGGGGTATCGGGGTCGGGTATGACATCCATGCCGCCACGAAAGCGCCGAACGCGTGCCGGTGCAACGGAAAATGCCGTTCACATCCCAGAGGGTTAACGCGCTGTTTACGAATTGGCCCGGGGCTTGCGACGGCCGTGTCAGGGATTAACCCCTTGTTCACGAACGGGACACGCCATGACCGCAACCCTGACACTGCCGGCCGGCAAGACACGCAAGCTGGCGGCTCGCCGCGCCCGTATCCAGGATGACGTGACGGCCGACTATCTGGCCATGGTGGTCAAGCCGGGCGACCGTACGATGCAGATCGGCGCAAGCGATCTGGGTGCGGTCTGTCTGCAGCGCGGGGCGGGCCACGAGATAGTGGCCCCGGTTGCCGCCATCGAGTCCCTGCAGGCGGTCTGCGAGCGCCGTGGCATTCCCACCGATGCCTTGCGCGGTGGTCTTGCGGCCCGCCCGGGCGCCGCGGAGCGTCCCATCGATGTGGCCATTTTCGGCGCCGAAACCGGCTTTCCCGCCATGGCCGCCAACTGGCGCCACGTGTCGTCTTCGATGCGCCAGGGCGGTGTGCTGATCCTCATGGGGGCGAACAGGGGGGCCGGTGCGCGTCTCGCCGACGCGCTGGCCATGGACGAGGCCTGGGTACTGCAGGAACGGCGCTGCGGAGACGCGGCCGTGTTCCGCAAGGCCATGCCTGTCGATACCGTCCGCACCATGATGTCGCTGTCGGCTGCCGGGCAGCCGGGCCGCCGTGCCCGCGGGGTCAGTCGGTTCCCGTTTGCCGGCCTGTTTGACCGGTTTCGCCGCCCGACCCGGAACCCGGAAGGCTGACGACGGGGCCGCCCGGGCGAAGAGGTTGCGTCCGGGCGTCGATATGCGTTGTCGCAAAACTTTCACCGAACCTGAATGCAGCGGTCACGGACGCGGGCTACCCCCTTCCTCATGACCGCTCGTGACGCTGTTTCCGGCTTTGCCGCCCTGTCTCATCCCGTTCGCCTGGCCCTGTTCCGCACCCTTTGCGACCAGGCCCCCCAGCGAGCGTCCGCGGGCGAGCTGGCACATGGTTTCGACATTCCGCCCTCCACCATGACCGGACATCTGCAGACGCTGGAACGTGCCGGCCTGATCAAGGCTGAACGCCGTTCCCGCTTCATGCTTTACTCGCTGAACCCGGAAGGTACGCGCCGCCTGGTGCGCTATTTCGTCGATGTATGCTGTCACGGCCGCCCGGAGCTCACCGGGACCGACGAGGAAGCCGCGGCCGCTGCAGCGCTGATGGAAGCGTCCTGACGCGGGGACCGGCCTGGCTCGCAGCCGTTTTCACACCGGACGGACAAAGGAAACCCCGGCCCTGGGAAGGGCCGGGGTTCCTTCTGCCACAATGAAGGGCGTCAGAACGGCATCGAGTAGGAGAGGGTCGCGCCCTGGACGTCCAGATAGTCGCGATTCATTTCGGTGCGGTAGGCGATGGCGAGCGTCGAGCCATTGTTGAACTCGTGTTCGACGCCGAAGCCCGCCTCGATCCAGAACGTGTCGAGCGAGATATCGCCGGCAGTTCCGAAGCTGACCGATGGCGCACTCGCGAAGGCGGCGCTGTAGTACTCGCTGCCATCACCCAGTTCCTGGGCCACACCGAGATAGGCGATGGGGCGCCAGTTCGACGCGCTCATCACGAAAGCCGTTCCGAGACGGGCGATGAGGCTGTCGGTATCGCGGGCGGAGACATTGAGGCTGGCCGCCCCGGCCTGGGTGGTGAAGGCGTCGAAGTCGAAGGACGCATACTCCAGGCTGGCCGTCGGGATGATCCGCATATCGGCATCCGGGCCGGAGAGGTCGTATTCGAACGTGATGCCGCCACCGGTGCTGCTCGCATCGTGCTGGGCCGTCGACCCGGTGCCCATCCCGCCCAGATTGACGGCGCGGATGGCGTCGTTCTCGATCTCGGCGGTGTTCAGGAAGCCGGTCACCGACATGCGCTCGCCGCGATAGCTGGCAAAGGCCGAGATCTGAGCCGTTTCGGCATCCGTGCGGATCCGGCCCAGCGTGTCGGGTGAATCCGACTCGCTGTTGGCCAGACCCAGTGCGAGGCCGGCCGACCAGCCCGACCCCAGCGTGGCCTCCACGCCCAGAAGGGTGAAGTGGCCGTTGATATCGGCTTCGCCGGTGCCATAGATGAGTTCGGCCGTGCCGTGCAGCAGGCCGATATCGCCGAAGAAGCGCACACCGCTTTCGCGGTCCGTGCCGGTTTCACCGACACCGAGCACACGCCGGAAGAGCGATTTGGCGCCGCCGAGCGACTGCGTGTCGGCGAAGCCGTTGATCTGGCGTTCGGCTGCGTTGAGGGCGGTATTCAGTTCGCCGGCTGTGCCGCCGAACTGGCCGCCCAGCTGCCCCATCAGGGCGGCGTTCAGGGCCCCGACATGGGTGCGGGCGGTACGATCGAACATCACCGCTTCATAGGGTGCCAGCGAGTCGAAGGCGCTGTTCAGCGTCGTGCCGCCGAGCAGGTCGAGCGGGCCGTAAAGATCGGCCAGCGCGTCATAATCCGTGTCACGCGCGTCATCGAGCGCGGCCGCCAGATTGGCCTGGAAGTGGTTGGTGAAACTGGTCTGGGTGAAGAATTCCTGGGCCTGCAGCGAGAAGCTGGCCTGGCCGTTGGCATAGGTCACCACCGGACGCAGCACGCCGGGCAGGTCGATTGCCTGGAATTCGCCGATCGTGGTGCCGTTCACCGAGAGGAAGGTGCCGCCGTCGCCATAGCGGGGCAGGGCGCCGCCCAGCGGGACGAAGCCGAGCCCCCCGGCGAGCGAGGCATCGCCGCTGACGCGCAGCAGGTCGGTATTGTTGGCATCGTACTCGATCACCAGCAGACCGGCCGAGGACTGCACATAGTCACCGGCAATGCTCAGCGTGCCGGTATCGCCGATCGCGCCCGGATTGATGGTACCCGCAATGTTGAACAGCGTGCCGCGCTGGAAGGTGAGATTTCCCTGCAGCAGGTTCGGCTCGAACAGGGTGACCAGACCGTTGCCGGTCAGCTGGCCCCCCCACAGCACGAGCTCGCGCGACAGGAGGTGCCCGTCGACATTCAGCCCGCCGGCAAAGACCTCGGTATTGATCAGCGAGAACATCTCGAAGCCATCGGCGATATCCAGCGCTGCATCGCTGCTCCGGATGGTCAGCTTGTCGATTTCGACATTCATGTCGAGCGTCGTCGTGCCGGCCGCGTCCAGCGTGACTTCGAAAAACTGGGCCGGATTTTCGAACTCGGTGCCGATGATGCCGTAGAAGTTGTCGGGCACGAATCCGGTCGACCCGGGGCCGGTGAGCGCTGCGAGCGGTGCGGTGCCGGCATTGCCGGCGACGGTATGCGCGGTGCGGCTGCCGAGCAGACCGGCAGCATCGGCGACATGGCCGCTGGCGGTCATGTCAGTCGCGATGGCGCTTTCGGTCTGCGCGCCGGCCGACGGATTGTCGGCCGTGTCGTACTCGCCGACATCGGTGTCGAACACATCGCCCCAGATCGGCCTTGTGCCGCCGACGCCCTCTTCCGGCGTGTCGGGCAGACCGTTCACGATCTCGCCGTCACGATAGATGAAATAGTTCGGGTCAAGCGTCTGGACCCAGTGGCTCGGATCGCTCCACACGCCGTCGCCGCCCACGGCGGAGACGTATTTGTAAGGATTGTTCTCGGAAATGAAGTCGTGCACCGAGAACAGCGGGTTGTAGTAGCTGACTTCGCCGTATACCTGCCCCGAGGCGTGGAAAAAGCCGGGCAGGAATCCACCGGACAACACGCCGAGAATGAGCGGACTTCCGTAGATGTTCATCGCCATAAGCGGGCCGCCGGAATCGCCGCCGCCTGTCGCGACCTCATTATCGAGGGCATCACCGGGGAAATAATCGATGCTGGGCCCCGGCAGGACCAGCGTGTCATCGTCCAGGAACACGCCGGAGAAGCCGTCCCAGTCTGAGCAGGTGATGCTGTCGTCGAGAGCCAAGACCGGGTCGGCGCCGCGCGTGCACTCGCCGGTGCGTCCCGGCAGGTCGAAATCGGTCCAGTACAGGAGCTGGTTGTCGGACGGAAATGAGGAGCCGGCACCCTCGTTACGGGCGAGAGCCTGGAAGAAATCGCTTTGCGAGGCGAGCAGGCCGAGCATGTTCTCGCCGGCGCGCCGCTTGCCGTCGATGCCACCGATATCGGTCGAGCCCGCGTGCGATGTCCCGTAGCCGATCTGGTTGACCAGAACGCCTCCTTCCAGGACTTCTGCCGGAACCGGGCTGAACAGCATGCCGTAGGTCGGCAGCGTGTAGAGCGGGTCTAGGAGCGACAGCATCGCCACATCCGACGCCGGGAAGGGATAGCCATCGACGGCTCCGTCCGGGTGGATAATGGTATCGACGGCGAAGGTCATCCCGTTGAGATCGTCGACGAACTGGCTGCCCGTATTGATCCAGTTGAACAGGGCGTCGAACGTGTCCGGACCATAGGCAACAATAGGAACATAGCTGCCGCCGAAGCCGTAAGACTCTGAACTCAGGTCGTTGAAACAGTGTGCGGCGGTGAGGACGGTGCGCGCGTTGATCAGGGAGCCGGTGCAGTTGAAATAGATGCTACCCGAGGCCTGTTCCCAAAGGTAGATCTGGACCACCCCGTCCCAGCCGAGCGCGAAGTCCTGCGAGCCCTCATCGCCGACATCGTCGCGGTAGGGGATCGCGCTCGCCGGAGCGATTGTGGTGACGGCACAGGCAGTCGCAAGGGCGATTGCCGAGGCTGTGGAGGTCATCAGCGACCGCCAGGACCGGGTGCTTGAATCTGTCATGTTGCGTGTCCCCTCAAGTTGATACCGCGCGACATGCGCGTCCTGGTACAGATTAGAAAACAAGACGCGAAACGCAACAGGGCAGATTGGCTACAGCTGCCGGACAGGCGCCCGCCTCGACACGCCCCTCTGCACATACTAAGTCAGCGCCAGAACGGACGGCGGCAGACCGCCCGGCATCCATCCATCGGGAGTGAGATCATGACGCGTGAAATCCACCACTTCATTGACGGCAAGACCTTCAAGGGGACGTCCGGCCAGTTCGGTGACGTGTTCAATCCGAATACGGGCGAGGTGCAGGCCCGCGTCCAGTTCGCCACCCCCGACGAGGTCGCCAAGGCGGTCGAAACCGCCAAGGCCGCGCAGATCGAATGGGCTGCGATGAACCCGCAGCGCCGGGCCCGCGTGCTGATGACCTACAAGTCCCTGGTCGAGGCGGAAATGGACGAGCTCGCCCATCTCCTCTCCTCCGAGCATGGCAAGGTGATCGCGGATGCCAAGGGCGACCTGATCCGCGGTCTGGAAGTGATCGAGTTCGCCTGCGGCGTACCGCACCTGATGAAGGGCGAATACACCGAGAGCGCCGGCACGGGGATCGATGTCTATTCCATGCGCCAGCCGCTGGGCGTGGTCGCGGGCATCTCGCCGTTCAACTTTCCGGCCATGATCCCGATGTGGTTCATGGGCATGGCGCTCGCCACCGGCAATGCCATGATCCTGAAACCGTCCGAGAAAGACCCGTCCGTGCCGGTGCGCCTGGCCGAGCTGATGATCGAGGCCGGCCTGCCCGAGGGCGTGCTGCAGGTCGTGCATGGCGACAAGAGCGCGGTCGACGCGCTGCTGCACAATGACGACATCAAGGCGGTGTCCTTCGTCGGCTCGTCGAACATCGCTCACTACATCGCCCGCACCTGTGCCGAGCAGGGCAAGCGCTTCCAGGCGATGGGCGGGGCCAAGAACCATGGCATCATCATGCCCGACGCCGACATGGACCAGGTCGTCAACGACTTCCTCGGCGCGGCTTTCGGCTCGGCCGGCGAACGCTGTATGGCACTGCCGGTTGCCGTGCCGGTCGGCAAGGATACCGCCGACGCGTTTGTCGCGCGTATCAAGGAAGAGGCGGCCAAGCTTCGCGTGGGTGTGTCGACAGACGCGGACGCGCATTACGGTCCGGTCGTCTCCTCGGCCCACCGCGCCTCGATCGAGAAATGGATCCAGACCGGTGTCGACGAGGGCGCCGAGCTGCTGCTCGACGGCCGCGGTTTCGAACTGCAGGGCCATGAGAAGGGCTTCTTCATCGGGCCGAGCCTGTTCGATCATGTGAAGCCGTCCATGACCTCCTATCAGGAAGAGATTTTCGGCCCGGTGCTGCAGGTCGTGCGGGCCGAGAGCCTGGACGAAGCGGCGCATCTGCCGTCTGAACACCAGTACGGCAATGGCGTCGCGATCTTCACCCGCAATGGTCTGGCCGCGCGCGAGTTTGCCAAGAAGGTGCAGGTCGGCATGGTCGGCATCAATGTGCCGATCCCGGTGCCGGTCGCCTACCACTCCTTCGGCGGCTGGAAGCGCTCGGCCTTCACCGACACCAACCAGTACGGCACGGACGGCATCCGCTTCTTCACCAAGATCAAGACGGTGACCCAGCGCTGGCCCACCGGCGATATCGGTGACCAGGCCTTTGTCATCCCGACGATGAACTGATCCACAGGTCCGGCTTGCGCGGGCGCCGTCGTCAGGCGTCCGCGCGGCTCTTCGCGCGCAGCCAGTCCAGGGCGTCCTCGCGTTTGCCGAAATAGCCGGCCGAAGCCGGAAGCTCTCCGACATGTTCGCGGACACGCGCGAAATAGGTCTCGGTCCAGCGCGTCGGCCAGACATAGGCGACCGGCACGCTCGTGCCGATTGCGAGCAAGAAGCTCTCGATCAATTCACCGGAGAGAAGGGGAGAGACCTGGCGTTCGGTATCGCTGCTGTCGGCGAGGATGGCGACGATCTCGCCAGCCTCGACCATTTCACGCACCCGCTCCGTCGCCCAGCCGGCTTCCCGCCGCGTCACATGCCCGTCTGACAGAATTTCAGCGAAACGCCCGTTCTCAATCAGGTTCACCCTGATCGTCATACCACTACACCCATACACATATTATTTTCTCAAGCCTGGAAGTTACGAACCGGGTTTGCGCGTCTCCAGTATTTCAAAATTAGCCCCGCCGGACGGAAGGGAAGGACCCACACCGTTTCTTCGAAAGGTCAATCAAGGTCTCGCGAAAACAGGGCCTTGCACCCGGGAACCGCCATCCGGCCTTGCCAAGCGCGTGCTGAGGTTCAACCATGTGAGCGTCTGCAGCATACCGTTAACTGTAACTGGGAGTTGCCAGCCATGGCATCCTTCGATTTCCGCACCGTTCCGCATATTCATTCGGGTCCCGGCTCGGCCGGGCGGCTGGCCGCAATCGCTGCCCCGCTCATCGGCGCGCGAAAGCGTATTTTCCTGGTTACCGACAAGGGCGTACACGCTCTGGGGCTGCTCGATACGGCCGTCGCGGGACTGGAAGAGGCCGGCCTCACGGTCGCGATCGATGACAGCGTCGTCGCCGACCCGCCGGAAGACCGGGTTCTCGCCACGGTTAATGCGGCGCGCGAATTCGGTGCGGAACTGGTGATCGGTTTCGGGGGCGGGTCGTCCATGGATACCGCCAAGCTGGTCGCGCTGTTGCTGGGCACGGACCAGCCCCTGGCCGACATGTACGGCGTCAACAAGGTGCGTGGCGGCCGGCTGCCGCTGATCCTGATCCCGACCACGGCGGGCACGGGCTCTGAAGTCACGCCGATTTCGGTGGTGACGGTGGGCGAAACATCCAAGATGGGCGTCAATGATCCGGCGCTCTATGCCGACCTGGCCGTGCTGGATGCTGCGCTGACCTATGGCTTGCCGCGGGCCGTGACCGCCGCGACCGGTATCGACGCCATGGTCCACTGCATCGAGGCCTATACCTCGAAGATCGAGAAGAACCCGATTTCCGACGCCCTGGCGCTGGCGGGCCTCAAGAAACTGCACGGCGCGATCGAGCGCGCCTGCACCGACGGTCAGGATACACAAGCCCGCGAGGACATGCTGCTGGGTGCGCTCCTGGCCGGGCAGGCCTTTGCCAATGCGCCGGTGGGCGCGGTGCACGCGCTGGCCTATCCGCTGGGCGGGATCTTCCACGTGCCGCACGGGCTGTCCAACTCGCTGATGCTGCCGCCGGTGTTGCGCTACAATGCCGATATCGCCGATCCGCTCTATGCCGAGATGTCGGCGCATATCGGCCTGAAAAATCCCGGCGCGGCGGCCCTGGTCGAGGAGATGGAGCGCATCGCGGACGCCGTGAAGATCGAGACGCGACTGAGCCAGGTCGGTGTCAGCCACAATGATCTGCCGCGCCTCGCCGAGGATGCGATGAAGGTGCAGCGCCTTCTGGTCAATAATCCGCGCGAGATGACGCTCGATGCCGCCCGCGCCTGCTACGAGGCCGTGCTGTGATCGAGAAACGCGCCCGCAAGGCCTATCCGCGCTTCCGGCCGATCCCGACGCGCTGGGCCGACAATGACATCTATGGTCACGTCAACAACGCGGCCTATTACGGCTTCTTCGACACGGCGGTGAACTGTTTCCTGATCGAGGAAGCCGGCCTGGATATCCATGGCGGCAGCGTTATCGGCCTGGTCGTCGAGACCGGCTGCAATTATTTCGCGGCTCTGGCTTATCCGGAGACGGTGGAGGCGGGGGTGCGTGTGGCGCGGATCGGCAATTCTTCGGTGACTTACCAGATCGGCCTGTTCCGCGAGGGTGAGGACGAACCGGCGGCCCAGGGGCATTTCGTCCACGTCTATGTCGATCGCGACACCCGCCGCCCGGTCAGCCTGCCCGACGCCATGCGCCAGGCTCTGGAGGGGATCCATGCGTGAGGTCGAACGCCCGGCCTGGCTGTGGGCAGCGATTGCGGCGACGCTGGTGCTGGGTGTGTTTGCGTTGGTGCGGCTCTGGCCGGCGGGCTGAGCCTTGCCCATTGACCTTCGCGGTCGCAGCACCCAAGCCTTGGCACCATGACAACGCCGCTCGATCTCTGGCGCCAGCGTGTGGACGCGGGCAGCCTGAACCCCGACCCTGACCAGGAACGGGCAGCAGCGGCGCTGAGCGCGCTCTCGGGCCGGCTCGAGGGCTGGAAGCCGGGGGCGAAGACCCTGTTCGGCAAGACGAAGCCGGGCCCCAAGGGGCTCTATCTCTGGGGCGGTGTCGGCCGCGGCAAGTCCATGCTGATGGACCTCTTCATCGAGACCGCACCGGTGGCGTCCCGGCGCCGGGCTCACTTCCACGAATTCATGCAGGGCGCCCATGCCCGCATCAATCGCTGGCGCAGCCTGTCGAAGGCCGACCGGCGCCGCCAGCCGGAATATGTGAAGGGCGCGGGCGAGGACCCGATTCCGCCGGTGGCGCGCAGCCTGGCAAGCGAGGCGCGCCTTCTGGCCTTTGACGAGTTCCATGTCACCGATATTGCCGATGCCATGATCCTGGGCCGCCTGTTCGAACACCTGTTCGCCGAGGGCGTGGTGATCGTTGCCACCTCGAACCGGCATCCCGACGACCTCTATCGCGACGGCATCAATCGCCAGCTTTTCCTGCCCTTCATCGACCTGTTGAAGGACAGGCTCGACGTGATGGAGCTGGATGGCGGCGTCGACCACCGCCTGCGCCAGCTCGAGGCCGCGCCGGTCTATTATTGCCCGCTCGGCGCCGATGCCGACCACGCCATGGATCTGGCCTGGGAAAGGCTGACCTCCGGCGCCACGCCGCAACGCTGTACGCTGGACGTTCAGGGACGCGAACTGGTGGTCGAGCGCGAGGTGGCCGGCGTTGCGCGCTTCACCTTCCCCGAGCTGTGCGCGCGGCCGCTCGGCGCAGGCGACTATCTCGCCATTGCCGGGCGGTTTCATACCGTGCTGCTGGACCGCGTGCCGAAACTCTCGCCGGACAAGCGCAATGAGGCGAAGCGCTTCGTGACGCTGATCGACGCGCTCTACGAGGCGCGGACCAAGCTGGTGATGAGTGCCGATGCCGAGCCCGACGATCTCTACCCCTCCGGCGACGGCGCATTCGAGTTCGAACGCACGGCTTCGCGCCTGATGGAAATGCGCACACATGAATACCTGGCGGCGGAGCGGGTCGAAAACGCGGCCGAATAGGCCTGTTTGGGCTTTGCTGAGCCGCCTTCAGGTGGCAAAGTTCGGGACAGCCAACCTCGGGGGAGCGCCATGCGCAGCACGATTTCACGTACTTTCGGTCTGGCCGGGCTGTGCCTGGTCGTGGCTTGCGGCCCGTCACAAACGGCCGAACCGGCCGCGGAGGCCGCCGCGGAGACCGGCGCCACTGCCGAACTTTTTGTGCACGAGGCGGGGTTCGATGCCTTCGGCTATTACATGGCTGATGAGAGCCGCATTTTTGGCGACTGGCGTCTGCATCACATGTTCGTCGGCGACAGCATGATGTTCGACGCGTTCGAAGCTGCGGGCGAGCCCGCGGATGAGGCTCCGGTCTGGCTGGAATTCTGGCCGGTCGGCGGCGAGACCGCGTTCAACGAGCTGGGTCAGGAATATGCGGTTGACAGCCGCCGGGTCCGGGCGGACAGCTATATTGTCGAGCGAGGCCGGTTCGAGCTGCGGGCCGAGGACGATGTGATCGGATCCGTCCTGGTCTCCGGCATGCTTCATCCGGATGTGTTCGACGATCCGGCATCCGGCCCCGGCTTTACCGGCGGCATGGAGGTCGCCGGAGACCTGCACCGGAATATGTCATTGTACTATTACGCGGGTGACTGACGGGCTGGCCGGAACCGGAACGCCTTCCTAACTGTTGCGACAGGCAAACAGGAGACGCCCATGTCCGGCTCGATCGGTCTCGACGAAACCCTGGCGACCTATGTCCAGGCCGCCAATCCGCCCGAACACGCCGTGCTCGCCCGGTGCCGCCGGGAAACCGATGCGATGGGGGATATCTCGCGCATGCAGATCTCGCCCGAGCAGGGCGCGTTCATGCAGATGTGCGCGCGGTTGACGGATGCCAGGATCGCGGTGGAGGTCGGTGTGTTTACCGGCTATTCGGCGTTGGCGACCGCGCTGGTGATGAAGGAGCGGCACGGGTCTGCGGCGCGCCTTTATGGCTGTGACAACTCCGAGGAATACACTGCGCCCGCGCGCCGCTATTTCGAGGTGGCCGGTGTGGACGATGTCATCGACCTGCGCATCGGCGAGGCCCGCGACACGCTCGATACCCTGAAGGGCGAGATCGGCGGACGCGCCGACCTGATGTTCATCGACGCCGACAAGACCGGCTATGATGCCTATTACGAGGCCGGTCTCGACCTTCTGCGGCCCGGCGGGCTGATCCTGTTCGACAACATGCTCTGGAATGGTGACGTCGCCGATCCCGACAAGGTCGCCGCTGACGCAGACACGGCCGCGCTGAAGGCGCTGGCGGACAAGGTGCGCGACGATGCCCGTGTACACAGCGCCTTCACCGCCGTGGGGGACGGTATCCTGATGGCGATCAAGCGCTAGTCGCAAACAGCGGCCCTGCCGAAAGTCCGGGAAAGTAACCTTGACGTTCCACCGTGTCACCTGTAGGTAACTTGTAACCTGGAGGTGACACGGAGGGGTCAATGACTGAAATTTCCAAACTGGTCCGCATGCGCAACCGCTGCCTGGGGCTGGCTGCCGTCTCCTTCCTGGTCTGGCAGCTGATGCAGGGGCTGGAAGATATCCTGCCGCCGTCGACCGCGACGTTCGGCGTTGTGCTGATCGCCGGTCTGGTCGGGATTGGCGGCTTTATTGCGGCGATGGGGGTCTTTCTGGTCTATGCCGGCAAGGTGACCGAGACGCGGACCCAGGCCGTGATCGAGGATGAACTGTTTGCCTACAACCAGGCGCGAGCGGTGCGCTTTGGCTATATCGCGCTGATGGTTCTGGTCGCGGGCGGCTATGGCGCGTCGAGCTTTGTCGAGATTCCGTCCGGACACATGATCCGCGTTCTGATGGTGACCGGCGTGTGCGTGCCCATTTTCGCCTTCCTGTGGCTGGACCGGGCCTCCGGCGAGGAGGCGGGCGAATGACGGCGGGCGGGCTGGAGAACCGCCTGCGCGAGCTGCGGGCAAGGCACGGTCTGACCCAGGCCCAGCTGGCGGAAAAGGTCGGCGTGACGCGCAAGACCATCAACACGGTGGAGAACCGGGTCTTTGTGCCCTCGACCGTTCTGGCGCTGAAACTTGCCGCCGCGCTGGAGGTGCCGGTCGAGGAGATTTTCTCGCTGGAACGGTGAGGCGAGCGGGCGCGCGGGGCGAGTGTGACGTTTTCGCCGCCTTGCCCAAGCCGCCGTGCAGCGCTAGACCGCTGGCCAGCACTGGAACATCCCGAAAGAGGAGCTCTCCCCATGGCCCGAAACAAGATTGCGCTGATCGGATCCGGCATGATCGGCGGCACGCTCGCCCATATCGCCGCGCGCGAGGAACTGGGCGATGTCGTCCTGTTCGACATTGCCGAAGGCGTTGCCAAGGGCAAGGCGCTGGACATCGCCGAGGCGAGCCCGGTTTTCGGCAAGGACAGCAAGCTGGCCGGTTCCGACGACTATGCCGCCATTGAAGGCGCCGATGTTTGCATCGTTACCGCCGGTGTGCCGCGCAAGCCGGGCATGAGCCGCGACGACCTCCTGGGCATCAATCTGAAAGTCATGAAAGCCGTCGGCGAAGGCATCGCCAAATACGCGCCGAACGCTTTCGTGATCTGCATCACCAACCCGCTCGACGCGATGGTCTGGGCGCTGCGCGAATTCTCCGGCCTGCCGCACAACAAGGTCGTCGGCATGGCCGGCGTGCTGGACTCGGCCCGCTTCCGCCACTTCCTGGCCGACGAGTTCGCCGTGTCCGTCGAAGACGTCACTGCCTTCGTGATGGGCGGCCATGGCGACACGATGGTGCCGCTGCTGCGCTATTCCACGATCGCCGGCATCCCGGTTCCGGACATGATCGAGATGGGCTGGTCGACCCAGGAGAAGATGGACGCCATCGTCGACCGCACCCGCAAGGGCGGCGGCGAGATCGTCGCGCTGCTGGGCACGGGCTCGGCCTTCTACGCACCGGCGGAAAGCGCCATCGACATGGCGGTCTCCTACCTGCGCGACAAGAAGCGCATCCTGCCCTGCGCTGCGCATCTGACCGGCCAGTTCGGCCAGAACGATCTCTATGTCGGCGTGCCGGTCGTGATCGGTGCCGGCGGTGTCGAGAAGATCGTCGAGATCTCGCTCAATGAAGACGAACAGGCGATGTTCGACAACTCCGTCGACGCCGTGAAGGGCCTCGTCGAGGCCTGCAAGGGCCTGGAGCCGTCGTTGGGCTGATCGCTTCTGCGTCAGACCGACATGACAGAGCCGCCGGTCGCTTGGCCGGCGGCTTTTTCACGTCCGCAATGCGTGGAGGTCAGAGCACGCCCGCAGTCAGCGGGCCGCCGGTATTCAGCCGCATCAGCTCGAAGCCGAGAATGACGAAGAAGCTCTGCCAGGCGAAGGGCACCCACATCAGCACGCCAGCGGGCCGGGAGCTGCGTCCGGCGACCCAGATGGCAAACACCGTGAACACCCACATGGCCAGCGCGGCGACAAAGCCCAGCGAGACGTCACGCGTCGAGAAGAACAGCCAGATCTGGGCCGGCAGTCCGATCAGGAAGAGCGCGATGAAGCCGCTCGCCAGCCAGTGGATCATCCCGGCGCCGGCGCGCTGGTTGATCCACAGCGCGATGACCACGAAGGCGGGGATGAAGAGGCCGATCAGATTGAGAAGCGTATAGCCGGGGGCCCAGAGGGGGGCGTCGAGGCCGGTCAGCCAGGTAAAGGCGCCGGTCGCATGGATCCAGCCCGACAATCCGCCAGCCAGGCTGGAAACGGCGATCAGGTAGACCAGCAATGTCACAATGCCCGGACTGCGCTTTCCGTCCATAGCCCCAAACTCGAACAACTACTCGCCGGACATAACCTGCAAACGGCACGCCAGTTTCCTGGACATTCCGGCCCCGTTTGCGCGGCATAGTAGCCTCGCCCCGTGACATTGTGGCGCTCTGGGCGGTCATAAAGAATGCGTGTATTCATCTGAGGGATTTCCGGTTGACCGGATCACGCCAGGCCCGTCGACTCCGTCCATGACCCAGACCGTTCTTGAAACTGATCGTCTCATCCTGAGACAGCCCGACCTGACGGACTTCGAGCCCTTGTGCGAGCTCATGGGGGACGAGACCGTGACCCGTTTTATCGGCGGTGTGCAGGATCCGGCGCAGGTCTGGCGCTCCCTGTGCGGCATTGTCGGACACTGGGAGTTGCGCGGCTATGGCTTCTTCAGCGTGATCGAGAAGGGCACCGGAACCTGGCTCGGCCGCGTCGGCCCCTGGTATCCGCATGGCTGGCCGCAGCCGGAGATCGGCTGGTCGCTGAACCGGCACAGCTGGGGTCAGGGCTATGCGTCCGAGGCCGGCGCCGCCTGTATGGACTTCGTGTTCGACCGCCTGGGCTGGCGCGATGTGGTGCATCTGATCGATAGTGACAATACGCCCAGCCAGCGCGTGGCCGAGCGTCTGGGCTCGCGCAATCTGGGACGGCGGGTCGAAGTCGCCGGCTTCCCCGGCATGGAGGTCGACCTCTGGGGCCAGGACGCGGCCGACTGGCGGGCGCGTCTGCAATCATGATCTGACGCAGGAGCGTGGCATGGAAATCAAGCGCATTCTCACCGTGATCGAGGGCAGCGAGCAGGATGAACCGCTGCTGCGCCAGGCCCTGGCACTGGCCATCCGCCATAACGCACGCCTGGACGCGCTGTTCGTGCGCCGCAATGCGGCGTCCGGTGGCGATTTCCTCGGCGACACCTTCTCCACCTACGGCATGGAGACCGTGCTGGAAGCGCTGGACGATGCGGCGGCGGAAGCCAGCGTGCGGGCACATGAGGCCTTCGAGCGGGTCGCCGACGATGCTCCGGCCAACCGGCTGGGTCGTCTTGCCGAGTTTGTCGGCCTGCCCGAAGCGGCGCTGGCGCAGGAAGGCCGGCTGAGCGACCTGGTGGTCATGGCCCTCCCGGACGGCGACAGCGCCCGCCATCAGTTGAGCGCCATCAAGATTGCCGCCTGCGAAAGCGGCCGGCCGCTGCTGCTCCTGCCGGCCGGGCGGGCGCCGGACGCGCCATTGGACAAGGCGATGATCGCCTGGGACGGTTCGCTGGAAGCTTCGCGCGCCGTGGCGGGGTCGCTGCCTCTGCTCGAGATGGCCTCATCGGTGAAGGCGGTGCATGCCGGCACCGATCATGAGGACGCAGCCCAGCTGTCACGCCTGGCAAATTATCTCGACCGGCACGGTGTCACCGCCTCGACCGAAACGCTGGCACTGGACCATCGCTCGACGGCGCGCACGCTGATCGAGGCGGCGGGTGCTGCGAAGATCGACTTCCTGGTGATGGGCGGTTTCGGCGCGCCGGGCTGGCAGTATGCGCTGGGGCGTGACGACACGACAGCGCTGCTGAAGGGCACCAGCTTCGCCATTCTCATGGTGCATTGAGCGGTCAGTACCAGCCCGCTTCGCGCAGTTTCGGGGAATAGGTGCGGCTGACGGGGACGTCGACGCCATTGGCCAGGGTCAGAGTAGCCCGCCCATCGCCGCGGCTGACCCGTTCGACCGCATCGCGGGCCACCCACCAGGAACGGTGCGTGCGGGCCCCGTCGAGGGTTTCGACGGCGGCAATGGCATCGCCCAGCCGCATCAGGATCAGCCCGTCGCCCGCCTCGGTGTGCACACGCAGATAATGATCCTCGGCCTGCAGGGCCAGAAGGCGCGACCGGCGCAGGTGGGGCGGCAGTTTATCAATCAGCGCCGGCCCGGGTGCGGCTGTTCCGCTATCCGTGCCTTCGCCTTCTCTGGCCCGCTCGAGATAGACCGAGACCAGGGTGACGGCGACCGACACCACCCAGACCATGAAATAGACCATGGGGAGCTGGATGATCCGGAAGGCCGGCCCCATCACCGCTTGCAGGATTATGACGGCGGTGCTGACCGGGATGGCGACGAGTGTTGCCAGGACCAGGCTTAAAAGAAGCGGGGTCAGATCCGGATAGACCCGTTCAAGCCAGGCGGTGAAAACCCGTCCGCTGATCCAGCCGATCGCCATCAGGCCGGTCCAGTACAGCCAGACCCCCGGGACGCCGAGATTGTGGCTGTCATAGGGGCCCAGGATCGACATCAGTGTGCCGACGGCGAGGATGACGCCGACGGTCGGCAGGGCATTGCGGATCTGTTCGGTTGAAATCATGCCGGTCATTCACGAAGCGCGAATGAACACCTAGCGCAATTCGCGCAGCCCGGCAGCCCGTTTGCGCAATCCGTGTTTCGCGGCGTCGCCCGGCGCGACATCCCTGTTTGCGACCCCGGCACAGAGCCGGACCAACAGGGAGACACTCATGATCACGATTTCCACCCTTGTACTGGCCGCCGCAACAGCGCTCACGGCTGCCCAGGATGGCGAGGCCGAGCTGACGGTTTCCGTGACCGGAATCCAGCAGGGGGGAGGCCAACTGGTCGTCGGTCTCTTCGCCTCCTCCGACGACTGGGAGGCCGGCCGGTCGGCCGCGGGCCAGTTTGTGCCGGTCGACGGCGACAGCGTCAGCTTCACCTTCGATGAACTGCCGGCCGGCACCTATGGCATCAAGCTCTATCATGATGTCGATGGCGACGGTGAGATGGATACCAATCTGATGGGCATCCCGACCGAACCCTTCGCCTTCTCCAACAATGCCCGCGGCCGTTTCGGCCCGGCCAGCTGGGATGATGCCGTCTTCACGATCGAGCCGGGCAGCAATGCCCACGCTCTGGATCTGCGCTAGGGAGGCCGACATGCAGACAAGCCGCAGGGAAATGCTGTCCATGCTGGCCGCCGCGGGTGGCGCCGCAGGCCTGTCGGGGCCGGCCTTCGGTCTTCTGTCGACCGATCCGGTCCTGGCCGCCTTCGAGGCGGCTGCGGCCACTGATCCGTGGACGCTGGGCATGGCCGACGCACCGGCTGAAGGCCGCGATGCGGTGGCCGAGCGCCTGCAGGGCCGGCTTCCCTCCGGCCTGTCCGGCGTGTTGCACCGGAACGGGCCGGCGCGTTTCACCCGCAATGACTGGCGCTATCGGCATTGGTTTGACGGTGACGGCATGGTCCATGCCTGGCGGCTGATGCCGGGCGAGCCCGTCACCCACCAGGCCCGGTTCGTGGAAACGCGCAAATGGCGGGCGGAAGAGGATGCCGGCCGCTTCCTGATGCCGACTTTCGGTTCGGTGCCGCCGGACAGCCAGGGCATGCGCGGTCCGGACGACATGAATGCGGCGAATACCTCGGTGATGATGATTGACGGGGCGCTGATGGCGCTGTGGGAAGGCGGTTCGGCCTGGGAACTGGATCCGGACACGCTGGAATCCCGCGGTGCCAAGATCTGGGGCGAGGGGCTGGCGGGCCTGCCCTTCTCGGCGCACCCGAAAGTGGACCCGGACGGGACGATCTGGAATTTCGGCCAGGCGCCGATGCAGGACGCGCTGGTACTCTGGCAGATCGGGGCTGACGGGCAATTGCGCCGCGCCGACATGGTCGGCGATGTGCCGGGCGGTATGATCCACGACTTTGCCGTCACCGGCCGTTCGCTGGTCTTCCTGGTCGGCAATCTGATGTGGGACCGGGCGCGCCTGCCCTATCTGGACAGTTTCGTCTGGGATGACAGCCGGGCGATGCGCGTCGTCGCCATCGACAAGGCCGACTGGTCGCAGCGCCGTGTGTGGGACCTGCCGCCGGGTTTTCTGTTCCATATCGGCGGAGCCTGGGAAGAGGCCGATGGTACGATCCGTGTCGATGCGGCTCTCTCCGACAATGCCCGCTTCGCCACCGAGGGGGCCCGCGATGCCATGCGCGGCCAAGTGCGCCCGGAAACCGACAGCACCAGCCGCATGCGGCTGGTCACGCTGCGGCCCGGTGGCCGGTTCGAGCAGGCCGAATTCGCCGACAGCTATGCCGAGTTCCCGCAGATCGATCCGCGCTTTACCGGCCTGCAGCGTCGCTTCACCTGGCATGTGGGCTGGTCGGACAACCAGCTGCGCGGTGCTTCGCAGCTGGTGCGTCGCGACCTGGCGTCCGGCGAGACCCGCCGCTTCGATTTCGGCGACGACATTGTCGTCGAGGAACCGCTCTTCATTCCGGCGAGCGACCGTGCGGAGGAAGGCGAGGGCTGGCTGGTCCATACCGCGCTGAACAAGCAGGCCCGGGCAAGCGAGCTCCATGTCTTCGATGCCCGGCGTGTGGATGACGGGCCGGTGGGCAGCTGGCGTCTGCCCTATGCCAATCCCTACGGCTTCCACGGCTGCTGGCGTTCGCTCTAGGAGGCGATGATGGATCTCGGCGCCTTTGCCGCCGCACCGGCGGTGATCCAGCTGCACGCAATCTGTGCCACCGGGGCGCTCGTGCTCGGCGCGGTGCAGCTGGGCGGCCCCAAGGGCACGCTGCCGCACCGGGCGCTCGGCAGGGTCTGGGCAGGCCTGATGGCGATCACAGCGGTGACCGCTCTCTTCATCCACAGGATCAATGAGGGCGGGTTCTCGCCTGTCCATCTCTTCATTCCGCTCACCCTGTTCGGCCTGGTCGGGCTGGCGCGTACCGTCCAGATGCGCCAGTGGCGCCGGCACAGGCGCATTGTGACGAGCCTCTATTTCGGCGCGTTGATCATTCCGGGCCTCTTCACCTTCGTGCCCGGCCGGCTGATGCACGACATGTTTCTGGCCGGTCCGGCCGGGTGAGCGATTGACGCAGCGCAGCTGGCTTGCCACCTTCGCGTGCAGCCAGCGGAGCCTCTCATGAAACGCGTCCTGTCCTGTCTCGCCGTGCTTGCCCTAGGCGCGGTGTTCACGCCCGCCCTCGCGCAGCGCACCGTGATGGTCGAGGTGTGCAACGAGACCGGGTTCCGTGTCGCAACGGCCGCGGCCTACCGGACCGGACCCACGCAGGACCGGACGCTGCAGGCCTGGTTCCTGGTCGATCCCGGCGAATGCCTGGATGGCGGACTGAACGGTGTGACGGGTGAGAGTGTGGATCTGCACGTGATGTCGGGCGAGTGGTTCTGGCCGCGCGGTGACGGCGATACGGTATGGTGTGTGCCCGCCTCGTCTTCGACATCGCTCGCGTCGGCAGAGCCCTGTACCGCCGGACGCGTTCCGCGCGCCTTCCGGTCGAGCCCGATCGAGATCACAGGCCAGCGTGGCCCCGGCGGCCGCAATGTCGGACGCGTGCAATGGCGGATCGCTTGTGACGGGCTGGCCGCGGACGATGCGGCCCTGTGTCCCGGTGCGCCGGTGGATGCGCAGGGTCTGGCGCGGCCGGTGCGGACGCTGGAAGTGTGCAATCTGCTTTCCCGCGATATCGAGATTGCCGTGCTGGATGCGATGCCGGACGGAAATTTTGCACTGGACGGACTGCACACACTGCCCGCGGAGGGGTGCGCGGATGTCTATCGCGGCTTCCCGCAAACCGACACGCTGATGGTGGCGGAGATCGGTGTCTTTCACGATCGCCAGGAGGGGCAGTTCTGCCTGCCGCTTCCCGACGACGGTGTCGAACGCATGACATCGGACCCGTGCGCCGCGGGCGAGGCGCCGGTCGGCTATCGCCTGCACGGGTTCGGAGAGCGTACGGCGCGCTATACCGCCTATATCGGCCGCTGAGCGGGGCTGTATTCGCGCCTCGGGCGTAGGCGCTTGCGGGGTGTTGCCGGCTTGGGCATGGTCCTTTCGACAGGATTTCCGGGGGGAAAGATGGACAGCGTCGGCGCAGCCGCCAATGCGGAACGCTTCATGCCCGACTGGCTGGTCGGCGGGCTTCTGCGCCTGGCGCTGGTGCCGGGCCTGTGGCTGTGGGGGCGGGCGCATGCCGCCGCCTGGCCCGGGGTCGATCCGGCCCTGATCCACGCCGCCGAAATCTGGTCGGTTCCGGTGGTCTCCGCGGCGCACCTGGCGCAGATCGCCGTCTGGGGGACGCAGATCTGCGCCGCCCTGCTGCTGATCGGCTTCCTGACGCGCCTGGTGGGACTGGTCCTGCTGGCCGCCGCTGGCGTCTATGCCGCGTGGATTGCGCCAGAGGCCTGGCCTGCGACGATCGTCTTCGCGGCGGCGGCCTTCTACCTGTTCGCCCGGGGCGGCGGGGCCTTGTCGGTCGACGGGGCGATCGTGGCGACGACCCGGTAGTTCATAACTTATGCGTACCGGGTTTGCAGTAAGTACCGGCTAACCCAGCCCCAGCTAGGGCTTGTTCTGCATTTGAATCAAAGACCCGGAAAATCGTTCGGCGTTTCGTGAAGCATTCTGACTAGCATCGGGGTGTTGCCGTACCGCTCTTTCGAGCCCGGGAGAAACGCAGAACAGGTCGCCGCCATGGATGTCGAAACGATGAAACGCCTGAAGACCGCGCTCGCCGGGCGTGCTTCGGTCGATATCGGGCATTTCCAGTGGATCAACCTCGATATGGTTCGCGCCGAGGCCGCCGAACAATGGGACAGCCTGCGTGACAAGATCTATGGTGCCGCAGCGCACTTCATCGAGAAACGGCTCGGGCCGAACGATGTGATGGTGCGCTGCCGTGGCGGCTTCATCATAATCTTTGCGGACTACGCCGGCGCGGAAGCGGCGAGCCAGACCGAGGCAATCTCGCAGGAGCTCAACTGCTTCTTCCTGGGTGATCGCATCCTGCAACGGCTGGAAATCTCCTCGAAGAGCCAGACCGTCTCGATGGCGGAACTGGCCGATATGGTCGCAGCGGGTGCTGCCGCGGATGATCAGGCGGGATCCGGTGCTCACCGCAAACCTGTGCGCAAGGATCCGAAAACCTCGAAGAGTGCCGGCCACTGGCAGGCTCTCAAGCACGAGAAGGCCGCACGGACCGCTGTGTCCTCCTCGACCGGTCAATGGCGGGGCGACCTGGCCGGGCTCGACAGCGACGCCGCGGATGATTCCATCCTTGCCGTCCCGGGCGCCGATCCGGCCGACTTCGATGTGGCGGCCGAGCGCTGGTCGCATGCGACCAGCGATCTATTCGCCGACCTCGACAAGACCTGGGACGACATCGTTTTCATGCCGTCCTGGGATGTGCGTTTCGGCTATATCACCGCCAACTTCTGCCTGGCCCGCCGCAAGTATCACGGACGCATGCTGTTCGGCCGCGACACACTGCTGGGCAATGCGGCGCCGGACCTGCACCGGTTGCTCGACCACTCCGTCGCCATCGCGGCCCAGCGCGGCTTCATGCGGCGTTATGCCGAGGGGATGTCCTGTGCCATCGCCATCCCGGTCAATTACGACACCATCATCGCGCCGTCGGACCGGGTGCGCTATTTCTCGATCCTGCAATGCATGCCCCAGAAGGTTCGCAAGTATTTCTACCTGCGGGTCGACAATATCCCCGATGGTGCGCCGCAGGGGCAGATGGAGGAGCTGTTCCGCGCCATGCGCTGCTTCGGCTCGAACATCCTCGCCAAGATCCCCGTCGGGACCATCCAGCTCAGCCGGTTCGAGAATTGCGGCATTACCCTGTTCTCCACCGAGCTGCCTGCACCCGACGCGACGGGACACATCAAGGAAAACGTGCTCAGGCAGCTGACCTCAGAGGCGGTGTCGATCGAGCGCTTCGGTGCCCGCGGCTGCCTGACCAATGTCGCGACGTTCGAACAGCTCGACGCCGGTCTGAATGCGGGTTTCCAGGTGTTTATCGGCGATGCGGTCGGCGAAGCCTCGACCCTGCCGGTGCCGTTGCAGCCCTGCCTGCTCGATGATTTGCGCAGTCGGGCCAGCGACGCGGCTTGATCGGGCTGCTTGCCGGCTTACCGATTGGCAAGACCTTGCAGGCTAGCCTCGCCGGGCGGGATCGGGTCCCCGGGGAAACGCTGCCATGTCGCCGGAACTCAAGAACAAGCTGAAAACCGTGCTGGCGGGGCGCAGCTCTGTCGATATGGGGCAGTTCCAGTTCCTCAATCTGGACCGGGTGCGTGATGAGGCCGGCGAGGACTGGCCACGCCTGCGCGACAAGATCTACGAGGTCGCGGCCCACTTCATCGAGAAGCGGATCGATGCGGCCGACGTCGTGATCCGCTGCCGCGGCGGTTTCATGATCGTGTTCGCGGCCCTCGATCCGGAGGCGGCCGAGGCCCGGGTCACCGGCATCGCCACCGAGCTGGAACGCTTCTTCCTGGGCGACCGGCGGCTGCAAGCGATCGAGCTGGTTGCCGATGCGCGCTGCGTGACCACGGTCGAGCTGCTGGAGATAGTCGCCCGGGCGCAGGAGGAATCCCGTGCCGCTGCCGAGCCTGCGATGGAGGACAAGACCGAGACAGCGCGAGAGACTGCGCCGCGCTGGCAGGCCGTCGAGGCGGGTGCGAAGAAATCCGCGGGTGCGACCGTCCGGCCCGCGCCCTCGGCCGCCGGCCGGCTGCCCTGGGACAGTATCGTCTTCCGGCCGGTCTGGGATGCCAGGCGCGGCGCGCTGATCCACAATGTGTGTATTGCCGGGCGGGTGGTGAACGGATTTGCTGTCCACGGCCGCGACACGTTGATGGGGCGCGACGAGCCGGAATTGCACCACATGCTGGACATGGCCGTCGCCCGTGCCGCCCAGCGCGGATTCCAGAAGGCCCGGATGGCCGGCGGCCCCTGCGCCGTGGTGATTCCGGTGCACCATGCCACGCTGGTGACGGTGTCGCGGCGGCTCGAGTATCTCGGCGTGCTGCAATCGGTCCCGGCGCCGATGCGGCGCTTTTTCCGGCTGCGGATCGAGGGTGTGCCGCCGGGCGCGCCCATCGGTCGCACCCAGGAACTCTTCCGCTCGCTGAAACCGTTGGCCGCCGAGCTGATGGTCAAGCTGCCTTTCGGTGATATCGACCTGCAGCGCTTCGAGGGGTGCGGTGTCGGCGTGTTCGACGCGGATACGCCGACGCGTATCAATGAAGGCGGGCCCAACGATGCACAGGTGGCCGCGCTGACCGACTGGACCGCTTCGGCCCAGGTCATGAAGGCGGAAACAGCGCTGGCCGAGATCGGGAATACCGGTTTCCTGCAGGTCGCGATTGCAGCGGGCGTGCGGTATTTCTCCGGTGCGGCGATTGCTCCGGATACGGAACTGCCCCGCTCGCCCATGGCCCTGCCGCTGGCCCGGATCGCCGAAAACGCCGGCGATCAGGACCGTCGTCCGGCCTAGTCCGGCGCGGCGCAGGCGAATGCGTTGCGCTTGGCCGGGCCAGTGTTATAAGGCGGGTCCTGTCTGGCCATTTCTTCGCTTTTATCCTCCCGCGAGGCCCCATCTATGAATATTCATGAACATCAGGCGAAAGCCGTCCTGAAGTCCTTCGGCGCACCGGTTGCCGAGGGCGTTGCCATCTTCTCCGCCGACGAGGCCGCGGCTGCGGCCGACAAGCTGCCCGGACCGCTCTGGGTGGTGAAGTCGCAGATCCATGCCGGCGGTCGCGGCAAGGGCAAGTTCAAGGAACTTGGCCCGGATGCCAAAGGCGGTGTGCGCCTGGCCTTCTCCAAGGACGAGGTGATCGCCAACGCCAGGGAAATGCTCGGCAACACGCTGGTGACGCACCAGACGGGCCCCGAGGGCAAGCAGGTGAACCGTCTCTATATCGAGGACGGTGCCGATATCTCTCGCGAACTGTACTGCTCGCTGCTGGTGAACCGCGAGACCGGCAAGGTCGCTTTCGTTGTGTCCACCGAGGGTGGCATGGATATCGAGCAGGTCGCGCACGACACGCCGGAAAAGATCCACACGATCGACATCGATCCGGAATACGGCGTCACCCAGGGCGATGCGGTGAAGATCGCCGAGGCGCTGGACCTGCATGATGTCGCCCGCGACGACATGATGGAGCTGGCTCCGACGCTCTACAAGGCCTTCACCGAGAAGGATATGAGCCTGCTGGAGATCAATCCGCTGATCGTGATGGAAAACCATCACCTGCGCGTGCTCGACGCCAAGGTCTCCTTCGACGGCAATGCGCTGTTCCGTCATCCGGACATCATGGAACTGCGCGACACCACCGAAGAGGACGCCAAGGAAATCGAGGCCTCCAAATACGACCTCGCCTATGTGGCGCTGGACGGCAATATCGGCTGCATGGTCAACGGCGCGGGCCTGGCCATGGCGACGATGGACATCATCAAGCTTTACGGCGCCGAACCGGCGAACTTCCTCGATGTTGGCGGCGGCGCCTCCAAGGAGAAGGTCACCGCGGCCTTCAAGATCATCACCGCCGACAAGAATGTGAAGGGCATCCTGGTCAACATTTTCGGCGGCATCATGCGCTGCGACGTGATCGCGGAAGGCGTGGTTGCGGCCGTCAAGGAGGTGGGTCTGCAGGTGCCGCTGGTCGTGCGCCTGGAAGGCACGAATGTCGAAAAAGGCAAGCAGATCATCAATGAAAGCGGTCTCAACGTGATCGCCGCCGACGATCTCGACGACGCCGCCCAGAAGATTGTCGCCGCCGTGAAGGAGGCCGAATAATGTCGATCATCGTCGATAAGAACACCAAGGTCATCGTCCAGGGCCTGACCGGCAAGACGGGCACCTTCCACACCGAACAGGCGCTGCAATATTACGGCACGCAGATGGTCGCCGGCGTGCACCCGAAAAAGGGCGGCGAAAGCTGGACCTCGGGTCTCGATGCCTCGGCCGAACTGCCGATCTTCGCCACTGTGGGCGAGGCCAAGGAAGCCACCGGCGCCGACGCGTCCGTGATCTATGTGCCGCCGGCCGGTGCCGGTGCCGCGATCATCGAGGCGATCGATGCGGAAATCCCGTTCATCGTCTGCATCACCGAAGGCATTCCGGTGATGGACATGGTCAAGGTCAAGGCGAAGCTGGACAAGTCCAAGTCGATGCTGCTGGGCCCGAACTGCCCGGGCATCCTGACGCCGGAAGAGTGCAAGATCGGCATCATGCCGGGCCAGATCTTCAAGAAGGGTTCGGTGGGCGTCGTCTCGCGTTCGGGCACGCTGACCTATGAAGCGGTGTTCCAGACCTCGCAGGTCGGCCTCGGCCAGACCACGGCGGTCGGCATTGGCGGCGACCCGGTGAAGGGTACCGAATTCATCGACGTGCTGGAGAAATTCCTGGCCGACGACGAGACCCAATCGATCATCATGATCGGCGAGATCGGCGGTTCTGCCGAGGAAGACGCCGCGCAATTCCTGGCCGATGAAGCCAGGAAGGGCCGCAAGAAGCCGACCGTCGGCTTCATCGCCGGGCGTACGGCGCCTCCGGGCCGCACGATGGGCCATGCCGGTGCCATCGTCTCCGGCGGCAAGGGCGGTGCGGAAGACAAGATTGCGGCCATGGAAGCGGCCGGCATCAAGGTCTCCCCGTCCCCGGCCCGTCTCGGCACCACGCTGGCGGAGCTGCTGAAGGGCTAGGCTCTTCCGGCATCGCGACCACAAAAGACCCCGCTCCGGGAAACCGGGGCGGGGTTTTTCGTGCGCTCCGATGTTTTGCCCTGACGCACGCCTCCCTCTCTTTTGGGAGAGGGATCGGGGGAGGGGGGAAGGCGCTGCGTCCGGTGATTACGCGCCGGCACCGGGCTTCCCCTCACCCGCCCTGCGGGCACCCTACTCCCCTGGGAGAAGGGGATGTTCGGTGGCTGGCCTCTGCAAACCCCACTGTCACCAACTTGTCAGCAGACCGGACAAAAACGGTACTGTTCGTTGGACATCCGTCCTAGATGATTGCTTAACCGTCCTTGTGTAGCGACGCATACAGACACACTCCTGACTCAGGCCTATCCCCCCAATGTCTGACCAAAGCCGATCCCCCGAAAACCAGTCCTTCCTGGACACGTCATTCCTGCAGGGCGCCAACGCCGTCTATCTCGAGCAGATGGCCGCCGCCTATGCCAAGGACCCGAACTCGGTACCGCCGAGCTGGAAAGCCTTCTTCGACGCCATGGGCGATGCCCCGGCCGATGCGAGCCATGCGGCGCGCGGCCCGGCGTGGAAACGGCCCGGCTGGCCGAAGGCGGCCAATGGCGATCTGGTCTCGGCGCTGGGCGATATCGGTCCGGACGAGGCGGCCATGGTCGACAAGGTCGCCGAGCATGTCGCCGCGACCAGCCCGGGCGCCGACCCGGCGGAAATCCGCCGTGCGACCCAGAATTCCATCCGCGCCATCATGATGATCCGCGCCTACCGCATGCGCGGCCACCTCGCGGCCGATCTCGACCCGCTGGGGCTGACGGATTTCGGCTATCAGGCGGAACTGGATCCGGCGACCTACGGCTTTACCGGGGCGGCGCTGGACGAGGAAATCTTCATCGACGGCTATCTCGGCCTCGAGACCGCAACGCCGCGCCAGATGCTCGACATCCTCAAGCGCACCTATTGCGGCCCGATCGGCGTCGAGTTCATGCACATCTCCAACCCTGAAGAGAAAGCCTGGCTGCAGGCGCGCTTCGAGGGGCCGGACAAGGACATCACCTTCACGCCCGAGGGCAAGGTAGCGATCCTGTCCAAGCTGATCGAGACCGAGCGCTTCGAGCAATTCCTGCACAAGCGCTATCCGGGCACCAAGCGTTTCGGTGCCGATGGCGGCGAGGCGATGGTTCCGGCGCTGGAACAGATCATCAAGCGCGGCGGCGCGATGGGTGTCGAGGACATCATCATCGGCATGCCGCACCGCGGCCGTCTGAACATCCTGGCCGCCGTGATGGGCAAGCCCTATCACCAGATCTTCCACGAATTCCAGGGCGGCAATACCCAGGGCGAGGAAGAGTTCGGCTCCGGCGACGTGAAATACCATCTCGGCGCCTCCTCGGACCGCGAGTTCGACGGCAACAAGGTGCACCTGTCGCTGACCGCTAACCCGTCTCACCTGGAGGCGGTCGATCCGGTGGTGCTGGGCAAGGCCCGCGCCAAGCAGGAAGAGAATTGCCGCAAGGCACCGGGCACACCGCGTTCCTCGGTGCTGCCGCTGCTGCTGCACGGCGATGCGGCCTTTGCCGGCCAGGGCATGGTGGCCGAGTGTTTCGGCCTCTCCGGTCTGCGCGGCCACCGTACGGGCGGTGCGATCCACTTCATCGTCAACAACCAGATCGGTTTCACCACCGACCCGAAGGACAGCCGGTCCAGCCCCTATCCGTCGGATGTGGCGCTGATGGTCCAGGCGCCGATCTTCCACGTGAATGGCGACGATCCGGAAGCCGTCACCCACGCCACCAAGATCGCCACGGAATACCGCCAGCTGTTCGGCAAGGACGTGGTGATCGACATGATCTGCTACCGCCGCTACGGCCATAATGAGGGCGACGATCCGACCTTCACCCAGCCGATCATGTACCGCATCATCAAGGACATGCCGCCGGTCCGGAAGAAATACCAGGACCGGCTGATGGAAGAGGGCGTTCTCACCGCGGCCGAGGCCGAGGCGATCGAGAACGAGTTCGACACCTTCCTGGAAAACGAGTTCGACGCCGGCAAGGAATTCGAGCCGAAGAAGGCCGACTGGCTGGACGGCCGCTGGTCGGGTCTGGGCCTGCCCGAGGATGATGAGCGCCGCGGCGAGACCTCGGCCACGATCGAGCGCCTGAAGGCGGTCGGCGAGGCGATGACGCGTATTCCGAACGACATCAACATCCACCGCACCCTGAAGCGGGTTATCAATGGCCGGCGTGAGGCCATCGAGAAGGGGGAGGGGATCGACTGGGCGACGGCCGAGCATCTGGCTTTCGGCACGCTTCTGACCGAGGGTTTCCCGGTGCGCCTGTCCGGCCAGGATTGCGGCCGCGGCACCTTCTCGCAGCGCCATTCACATATCATCGACCAGGAAACAGCCGAGCGTTATACGCCGCTGAACAATCTGGCGCCCGACCAGAAGAAGTATGAAGTCATCGACTCGATGCTGTCCGAAGAGGCGGTGCTGGGTTTTGAATACGGCTACTCGCTCTCGGCGCCGAACACGCTGGTGATGTGGGAAGCCCAGTTCGGCGATTTCGTGAACGGCGCCCAGGTGATCATCGACCAGTTCATCTCGTCCGGCGAGCGCAAATGGCTGCGCATGTCGGGCCTGGTGATGCTGCTGCCGCACGGCTATGAGGGCCAGGGTCCGGAACACTCCTCGGCCCGCCCCGAGCGCTTCCTGCAACTGTGCGCGGAAGACAATATGCAGGTCGCAAACTGCTCGACGCCGGCGAACTATTTCCACATCCTGCGCCGGCAGATCCACCGCAACTTCCGCACGCCACTGGTGATCATGACGCCGAAGAGCCTGCTGCGTCACAAGCGCTGCGTGTCGACGCTGGCCGCCATGGGCCCGGGCTCCTCCTTCCACCGCGTCCTGTGGGACGATGCCGACGAAAAACGGCCGGAAGGCGAGATCCGCCAGACCTCGATCAAGCTGCAATCCGACGAGAAGATCCGCCGTGTCGTGATGTGTACGGGCAAGGTCTATTACGATCTGCTGGAAACCCGTGAGGAACGCGGCATCGACGATATCTACCTGATGCGGGTGGAACAGCTCTATCCCTTCCCGTACAAGGCGGCGATGGCCGAACTGGCACGTTTCCCGAATGCGGAAGTTGTCTGGTGCCAGGAAGAGCCGCGCAATATGGGCTACTGGACCTTCGTCGAGCCCAATATCGAATACGTCCTCGGCAAGATCGAGGGTAAGGCAGAGCGGCCGCGCTATGTCGGCCGCGCGCCGACCGCCTCGACGGCGACCGGCATCGCCGCCAAGCACAAGCAGCAACAGGAAGCCCTGGTCGACGAAGCCCTCGCCTAGGGCGCGCGATCATTCTCTTGGACAGAGGAAAAACCGATATGACCGATATCACCGTTCCGCAGCTCGGCGAGAGTGTCACCGAAGCCACGGTGGGCAGCTGGCAGGTGAAGACCGGCGATGCCGTCTCCAAGGACGATGTCCTGGTCGAGCTGGAAACCGACAAGGTCGCCGTCGAGGTCCGCGCCGAGGAAGACGGCGTGATGGGGGAAATCTCCGCCCAGGAAGGCGACACGGTCGAGATCGGCGCCAAGCTGGGCGTGCTCGATGCCGGCGGCAAGGGCGCCGGCAAGGGCAGCGACAAGGATAGCGGCAAGGCTGACGAGAAGCCGGCGAAGTCTGATGAGGGCAAGAAAGCCTCCAAGTCCGATGACAAGCCGGCCGATGCCGGCAAAGGCGGCGAGACGGTCGAGGCGACCGTGCCGCAAATGGGTGAGAGCGTCACCGAGGGCACGATCGGCTCCTGGCTGGTGAAGGTCGGCGACACGGTCGAGATCGACCAGGCGCTGGTCGAGATCGAGACCGACAAGGTGGCCGTCGAAGTGCCGTCGCCGGTGGCCGGCAAGGTCGCGGAACTGCTGGTCGGCGAGGGCGACACCGTGTCTCCGGGCGATGCCGTCGCGAAGATCGCGGAGGGCAGCAGCGGCTCGGCAGCGGCCTCTTCGGACAGCCAGGGCTATAGCCAGGCTGAAACCGCTTCGGGCGGCGACAGGAAGGCCATGCCGTCAGCCTCGCGCGTGATCGAGGAGAACAAGCTGGATGCCGGCTCCATCGAAGGCTCCGGCAAGGATGGCCGTATCACCAAGGGCGATGCGCTGAAGGCTGCGGAAGCCGCCAGCAAGGCCTCGACCTCGGCACCGGCTCCGGCGCCGTCGGCTCCCGCCCCGTCTGCCGCGCCGCGCGAAACCGGTCCGCGTGAGGAACGCGTCCGCATGACGCGTCTGCGCCAGACGATCGCGAAACGACTGAAGGATGCCCAGAATTCCGCGGCGATCCTGACCACCTATAACGAGGCCGACATGTCGGCCATCATGGCCGCCCGCAAGACGCACCAGGAAGCCTTCGTCGCCAAGCACGACGTCAAGCTCGGCTTCATGAGCTTCTTCATCAAGGCGTGCGTCTCGGCGCTGAAGGAAATCCCGGCGGTCAATGCCGAGATCGACGGCACCGACATCATTTACAAGAACTATTACGATATGGGCGTGGCGGTCGGCACCGACCGGGGCCTCGTCGTGCCGGTGGTGCGCGATGCCGACCAGATGTCGCTGGCCGAGATCGAGAAGGAAATCATCCGTCTGGGCAAGCGCGCCCGCGACGGCAAGCTGTCGATCGAGGAGATGCAGGGCGCGACCTTCACCCTCTCCAATGGCGGCGTCTACGGCTCGCTGATGTCGATGCCGATCCTCAACGCCCCGCAATCGGGCATTCTGGGCATGCACAAGATCCAGGAACGCCCGGTCGCCGAGAACGGCCAGGTCGTGATCAAGCCGATGATGTATCTCGCGCTGAGCTATGATCACCGCATCGTCGACGGCAAGGAAGCCGTGACCTTCCTCGTCCGCGTGAAGGAAAACCTGGAAGACCCGCAGCGCATGCTGTTTGACCTCTAGGCCGGACGGCCTTGGCCGCAGGCGCCGAAATTTCTTTATTCCGCGAGCCCCCGCCGGATCGGGTTAAGCCTTCCGGCGGGGGTTTTCATGCGTACAATCATCGCGTTCTCGACCATCTTCAAAGGATTGGTCGTTCTTCGGGTCAGCTATGCGGTGCTGCTGTTCAGCGGCACGATGGCCTACAGGCTTAGCGGAGACGGCCCGTTCCAGATTGACGAACATGTCGGCGCCATCCTGCAAAGCTTCCCGATCTGGTATTTCACCGTCTGGGGCGGGTTTGTCGCTGCCTATGTGGTCGCGGCGCTGCTGCTTGTGATGCGATCCTGGCTGGCCCTGCCCGTCTACGCCGCTGCCTTCACCGTCGACTTTCTGCTGTCGCTCTACTGGTTCCAGCAGCCGGGCATGGATCATGCCTATTCCGGCAGTGCCAATCTGGTCGAATGGGGGCTGAATGCCTTCGATCTGACGGTGATCGCCGTGCTGGTCCTGGCCGGATCCGTCTTCACGCGCGATCCTGACTGATCCGTGCATGCCTGCCTTGCGCGCCAAGCTGCCAAACAGGGCATGTCGGGCCTTACTTTTGCGCACGATCATGGGCATATAGGCTGCAAGTCCGACCGATCATTCCAGCTCTTGCGAGGCGACCATGTCCGAACCCTACGACGTCGTGATCATCGGGGGCGGCCCCGGTGGCTATAATTGCGCCATCCGTGCCGGCCAGCTGGGCCTCAAGGTGGCCATCGTGGAAAAGCGCGGGCGCCTTGGCGGCACCTGCCTGAATGTCGGCTGCATTCCCTCGAAAGCCCTGCTGCACGCCTCCGAACTTTATGAGGCGGCGGACAAGGAATTCGCCGGCCTGGGCATCAAGACCGGCGGTCTCGAGCTCGACCTGCCGCAAATGCTCAAGCAGAAGGACGAGGCCGTCGATGGCCTGACCAAGGGCATCGAATTCCTGATGAAGAAAAACAAGGTCGACTATCTCGTCGGCAAGGGCCGCATTGCCGGTTCGGGCAAGGTCGAGGTGGCGACCGAAGACGGCAAGCAGACGCTCGAAACCAGGCATATCGTGATCGCGACCGGCTCCGAAGTGACGCCGCTTCCGGGGGTCGAGATCGACGAGAAGCGGGTCGTATCGTCCACCGGTGCGCTGTCGCTCGAGAAAGTCCCCGGCAAGCTGGTGCTGATCGGCGCTGGCGTGATCGGACTGGAACTCGGCTCGGTCTGGCGCCGCCTGGGCGCGGACGTGACGGTCGTCGAATATCTCGACCGTATCCTGCCGGGCATGGATGGCGAGCTGGCCAAGAACGCCCAGCGCACCTTCGCCAAGCAGGGCATGGAATTCCACCTGTCCACCAAGGTCACCGGCGTCGACGCTTCGGATGCCGACACGCTGAAAGTGACGATCGAGCCGGCCGAAGGCGGCGAGGCCAAGACGCTGGAAGCCGATACGGTTCTGGTCTGCATCGGGCGCCGACCCTACACCGAAGGTCTGGGGCTGGAAAATGTCGGGATCGAGACCGACAAGCGCGGTGTGATCGCCAATGACCACTTCCGCACGTCTGCGGAAAATGTCTGGGTAATCGGCGACTGCACCAGCGGTCCGATGCTGGCCCACAAGGCCGAGGATGAAGGCACGGCCTGCGCGGAGCGCATCGCCGGCAAGGCCGGTCACGTGAATTACGGCGTCATTCCAGGCGTGGTCTACACGGCACCGGAAATCGCCGCGGTCGGCAAGACCGAGGAAGAGCTCAAGGCGGAAGGCCGCAAGTACAAGAAGGGCAAATTCCCCTTCCAGGCCAATTCCCGGGCGCGCACCAATCACCAGACCGAAGGCTTCGTGAAAATCCTGGCCGATGCCGAGACCGACGAAATCCTGGGGGCCCACATGATCGGGGCCAATGTCGGCGAGATGATTGCCGAGATCTGCCTGGCCATGGAATTCCAGGCGGCGTCCGAAGATATTGCCCGCACCTGTCATCCCCATCCCACCCTGACCGAGGCGGTGCGCCAGGCGGCGATGGGTGTGGAAGGCTGGACCATGCAGGCCTGAAGCTGTCGCAAAGCCGACGCGAAGCGCGCCTAGACTTTGCGTGATTCGCCTGCGTCGCGGGCCGGGGATGGCGATGCGGACGCTGGCCGGATTTCCGGCGGACAAGCGGGCCCGTTTCGGGCACAATCAGGATGGATGTTCCGGGCGCCAGTTGCGGCTGTCCGGATGTAAGGCCGGGACATGGACCAAGCGCTGATGACGACACAGATCGAAATCGCTTCGCCGCGCCTGCGGCTGGTCGCGCTGGACCCCCGTCTGGCGGGCCTGCAGGTCGAAGACCGCCAGGCCTTCTTCGACGCGCTGGGGGTCGAGCCTGAGCCATCCTGGCCGCCGGAGCTGGTCGATGAGGCGGCAATGCGCCGGCTGCGCGAAACACTGGAGGCGGATCCGGCACAGACCGGCTGGCGGGCCTGGGTCTTCATCTCGCCGGTGATGCACCGTCTGCTTGGCAGCGGCGGTTTCTTGGGGGCGCCGGATGCCGAAGGCGTGGTCGAGATCGGCTATTCCATGCTGACCTCCTGGCGCGAACAGGGGCTGGCGACCGAAGCGGTCAACACGCTCCTGCAATGGGCCTATTCCCACGACGCGGTGAAACAGGTGGTGGCCCACACACCCGACGACCGCGATGCCGCGCACCGGGTACTGGAAAAGGCGGGCTTCGTGCAGGCGGGCCGCGAGGGCGAGGTGATCGCCTGGACCCATGAGCGCAGCCGGCTGGCGGCCTGAGCGGGTTCAGTTTCCAGGCGTGTCGCCGAGCAGTGTCCGCAGCTGGTCGAGATAGGCCAGCCACGCCTTGCGGCCCGCCTCTGTCAGCGCGGCGCGGGTCTGGGGCTTGCGGTCGACAAAGCTTTTCTCGACCGACACATAGCCCGCATCTTCCAGCTTTCTCAGATGGACCGAGAGATTGCCGTCGCTGGCACCGGTCTTCTGCTTGATCTCGGCGAAGGTGGCGCTGCTCGCCGCCGAAAGCAGCGCCATGATGCCAAGGCGCAGGCGGCCATGGATCGTCTCGTCGATCCGGGAGGCGTCGAATTCGGCGCCCATCTATGCTGCCTCGCCGGCCGGTTCTCCGCGCAGCAGGATGATGCCGGGCACGATGGCCAGGATCGCCACCGCGGCGGCGCTGAACAGGTAGAGTTCCGGCGTGCCGGCCAGACTCATCCCGCCACCGCAGGCCAGCCAGGCGATGACCGACATCAGCCGCATCCAGCGCGGTCCGCCCAGGCTGGCGGACACCCAGAAGGAGATGCCATAGCCGCCGAAAGCGACCAGCGGGATGGTGTCGAACAGGATCATGTCGCCCCGTCCCAGCACCAGCGCCACAACGGCCCCGATGGCATAGGCCGCGACCAGCCACATCACCCCGTTCCACACCGCGCTTTCACCGCGATTATTGACCGCGCCCGTGCCGGGTTTGTTGCGCAGGCTGCGGCCGAGAAAGATCGTACCCGTCATGCCGATCAGCCCGTAGGCCATCCAGACGAAGCCCACCAGGCCCGGTTCGATCCCCGCCTGGCCGGTGATGATGAACCAGTGCGCCAGAAGCGCCGGCGCGGCGAGCCCGCCCCACCAGATGAAAAAACGCCCGGCAAGGGACGGCGCCTGCTGGCCGGCCTCGGCCACAGAGCGCAGATAGGCAAGATCGGCATCGTTCGACATGGAGTCCTCCAAGAACTTTAAAAAATAAAGTACATGGAAACGGGAAAAGTGCAAGCGCGGGGTTTCGGGGCGGGTTGGTGTGGTCCGGGGTGGCGGGCTCGGGCGGAGAGGTGGGCGTTTGTGTGTCTGGGGCTGCTTTTGTTCCTTTTCCCATCACGCTCCACTTCCCCCGGCCTCCGTGCCGGGGCCAGGAGGAGCCTGCGCCTGAAACGCCGCCAGACCCCGGAATAAATCCGGGGAAAGCGTCAGCGCGCTTTCTTCCCCACCCCGTGGGGAAGTGGGCCCTCCGTAGCCTTGGCGAAGGAGGGGTCGAAGGGGCCGGCGCGTGAGCGCCGGGAGGCAGTGGAGCGTGTCTCAAGCATAACGCCGCTGGCGCGGCGCCCCTCCGTCTCGCCG
>JAZAHA010000036.1:0-46676 GCA_036231565.1 Pseudomonadota bacterium | reverse complement strand
GGGGCCCCCCCCCCAACCCGCCGGCCCCCGCCCCCCCCCGGCCGCGCCCGGGGGGGCGCCGCCCCCCCCCGGGCGGCCCAACGCCCATCTCCCGCGAAAGACATTCCCCTCACGCCGGAAACGCGCTAGGTGGCCGGCATGTCGATCGCGCCCCTTACCCGCACCGATGTCCTCAAGCGCGCCTGGCCACTCGTCTTTGCCAATGCGGCCGTGCCGCTGGCCGGCGTGACCGACACGTTCGTGCTCGGCCTGTCCGGCGAGACCGCCGATCTGGGCGGCGTAGCATTGGGCGGCGCCATCTTCTCCGTCTTCTACTGGAGCTTCTATTTCCTGCGCATGGGAACGACCGGGCTGACCGCCCAGGCCGATGGCGCAGGCGATACGGCCGAGACCCAACGCATCCTGATACGGGCTTTCGCGATTGCCGGCATGCTCGGCTTTGCCGTCTTCATCCTGCGCGACCTGATCGCCTGGGCCGGGTTTTCCGTGCTGCAGGGGACAGCCGACGTGGAGGAGAAGGGAGCTCACTATCTGCTCGCCCGGGCCTGGGGCGCCCCCGCCGCGCTGGGCGCCTTTGCCCTGTCCGGCTGGCTGATCGGGCTGGGCCGCAACGGCGCCACCCTGGCGCTCTACGTCATCTTCTCCCTGACCAATATCGCGCTGGACCTCTGGTTCGTCCTGGGCCTCGGCTATGGCCCCGGCGGCGTGGGCGCAGCAACCGCGATTGCCGAGTGGGCCGGCCTTGCCGTCGGCCTGGCCTTCGCAGCACTCGTGCTTCGGCAACAGGGCGGTTGGGCCGATGGCGCAACGGACCGCACACGCCTCGTCGATACAGGCGCCCTGCGCGAAATGTTCCAGGTCAATATCAATCTGATGATCCGCACCTGGTCGCTGGTGATCGGCTTCACCTGGTTCGCCAATGCGGGGGCCCGCCAGGGCACGGCGCCGCTGGCCGGCAATCACGTCCTGCTGCAGATCATCTCGCTGTGGGCCTTCGTGCTCGACGCGTTCGCCTTCGTGGCCGAAGCCGAGGCCGGCCGGGCCTTCGGACGCAAATCCCTGTCTGCCCTGCGCCGGGCCGTGCGTCTGACCGGCGAGCCCATGTTCGCGGCCGGCGCGGTGTTTGCGGTTGTAACCTTCCTGTTCGGTGCGGATGCGCTGGCCCTGGTGATCGAGGACGCCGACACACTGGCCGCCGCCCAGGCCTACCTGCCCTGGTGCGCCGTCGTGCCCTTCCTCGGGGCCGGCGCCTGGCTGATGGACGGGGTGTTTATCGGCACGACCAGCGGCAAGATCCTGCGCAATGCCGGCCTTGCGGCTGTTGCCGTCTACCTAGCGGCCGACGCCATCCTGTCACCCATGTTTGCCAATCATGGCGTCTGGGCTGCTTTCCTGATTTTCTATGTCGCACGCGGCGGCGCGCTGGCCGCGGCCTATCCGGCTCTGGAGCGCAGACTTCAGCCCGCGCCGACAGCCTCGGACACCGAAGCGAACCCGTCAGCCTGAAGCCGCTCGACCAGACCGGTCTTGATCTGCTGCACCAGGCCGGGCCCGTGATAGACGAGACCGGTATAGAGCTGGATCGCGTTGGCACCGGCGCGGATCTTGGCGTAGGCCGCATCGGCACTGTCGACACCGCCGACACCGATGATCGCGAGATCCGGCCCCGCCGCCTCGCGGAACAGGCGCACCAGCTGCGTCGAACGTTCGAAGATCGGCGGGCCGGACAATCCGCCCGCCTCGCCCATGCTTGCGCTCTTCAGGCTTTCCGGACGCAGGATGGACGTATTGGAGACGATCACGCCATCCAGACCGTGGCGCGCGACGGCCTCGACCATCACACCGGCCTCGCTGTCATCGATGTCCGGGGCCACTTTCAGGAAGACCGGCGCCGAGCTGCCGACGGCTGCCACTGCATGAAGAAGGTCGTCCAGCGCGCCGGACGACTGCAGCGTGCGCAGGCCCGGCGTGTTGGGCGAGGACACATTGACCGTGAAGAACTGCGCCAGCCCCTGCAGCGCCTCCAGACAGGTCACATAGTCGGGAATGCGGTCCTCGCTGTCGAGATTGGCGCCGATATTGACGCCGACGACACCGCCCCGTCGGGCGCGGCGGGCGAGATGGCTGCGAAAACGGGCCAGCCCCTGATTGGGAAACCCCATGCGGTTGATCACCGCCTCGTCTTCCTCGAGCCGGAAAATGCGTGGGCGCGGTTTGCCGTCCTGCGGCCGCGGCGTGACAGCGCCGCATTCCACAAAGCCGAACCCCATGGCAAGCAGCGCATCCGGCGCCTCGGCGTTCTTGTCGAAGCCGGCCGCCAAGCCGACCGGATTGGGCAGGTCGATCCCCGCGAGGCGGGTCGCCAGGCGCGGATCGTCGGCACCGCGCTGCCGCGGTCCCAGTCCTGCCTTGAGACCGAGAATGCCCAGCCTGTGGGCACGCTCCGGATCCAGCCCTTTCAGCCAGCGTGTCGCCTTGTCATGCAGCATCAGTCTCGCTCCAGCTCGGCGGGCAGCACCCAGTCGCCCTCGTCATTGCGGCGCACGTGGCGCAGGCCCCGCACCGCACTCGCCGGGATATCGCCATAGACATGCGGGAAAAGCGCACCGCCGCGCGACTTCTCCCACTTCACCGTATCACCCAGCGCTTCCAGATCGATCTCGACCAGGAGGAGGCGCTCATGCGCGTTATAGTGCTTGACCAGCGTGCCCTCGACCTGGTCGGCCGCAGACAGGTGGATGAAACCGTCCGCGACGTCGTGGGGGTCTCCGGAAAAGGCGCCCTCCATCATGACGGCAGCCCAGCGTTCAGGCACGGCGAGTCGGTATGCAGTTTTCGGTGTCATGCCTGACGGGGTAGCCCTGCCCGCCAGACGTGGCAAGGCCGGGCGGCAATTGCGATCCGCTTCGCGGATGCTATATTGGGAATTGGAGTGCGGACGAGCCTCACGGCCCGCCCCCGTTTCCTCAGAGCATGAATTGGACCCGGATCCGGACTGACCAGCTGGTCCGGGTCTTTTTCATGACCAAGGTGATGCGGAGTGGAAAAATCCACATGACATCACTCCAATTCGAAGGCGAGGCCCTCTCGCCTCGGTCGGGGTGGCCCATCCTCCCCGAGCGCGCCGCTGGCCCGGCGCTGCTGCTTTCACCTTCAAACCGATCCGCAATCAGCACTGCTGAACACCCGGATTGCGTACATATATCATATAATGCATCTTTTGCGTGCATGCCAATCCGGGCAGGCGCTCTCCGGTTGCAAGCCGCTTCGCGTTTTCCCAAACCCGCTCGTCGCACTAAACTCGGGCCATGTTCACGCACGAAGAGATCTGGCGGGGGATCGACCGCCTGGCGGCCCACGCCCAGACCAGCCCCTCCGGGCTGGCGCGACGCGCCGGGCTGGACTCCACCACCTTCAACCCGTCCAAACGCTTCTCACGTGATGGCGAGAAACCGCGCTGGCCCTCGACCGAGAGCCTCGCCAAGGCCCTCGCCGCGGCACACATGGACTTCACCGGCTTCGCCGATCTGGTGGCCGGCCGGTCCCGGGCTGACAATCTGAGAACTCATAGCCTGGCTGACAGTGCAGGCGCTTTCGATGCCGGCGGCCTGCCGCGCGGCGAGGGCTGGGCGCGCATCCCCTTCCCCGGTCTGGCGTTCGACAAGGCCTATGCGCTGACCGTCGAGGGCAACGAGATGGAACCGGTCTATCGGGCCGGCGATCGTCTGGTCGTCACCCCGGACGATCTGCCGCGCGCAGGCGACCGGGTCGTGGTGCGCGAGCGCAGCGGCGCCATCTGCGCCTGGAGGCTGGGCGCCCGGACCGTCCAGACGCTCACCCTGCACGCCCTCAACCCAGCCCGCCCGGACCGCAAGCTGGCCCTGAGCGAACTGGACTGGATGGCGCGCATCGTCTGGGCCAGCCAGTAGCAAGCCGCGACCTTTCGCGCATGGGCGGCGCGTGCCGGCCGCACTAGATTGAGGGAAATGTCAGGCGAGAACGTGATGAACCAGGCCTTCCAGCCGCCCAAACCGCCCTATGCCGTCTATAGCGGCGTCGGCAAGCTGCGCCCGTCGGACTACTGGACCTATTTCCGGGCGATGCGCCGCAATCCGCTGGAAGTCTGGGGCGAGCATCATTTCTCGATCCGGCTCGCACCCTTCCGCTTCCTCGGGCGCTCGAGCCTGATCGTCAACGATCCGGACGCCATCCATCACTGCTTCGTCACGCGGTCGGACAATTTCACCATGAACCCGCTGCGCCAGGCGGTTCTGAAACCCTTCCTGCGCGACGGGCTGCTCACGGCCGAGGGCGAGACCTGGAGCAAGGCGCGCAAGGCCGTCTCGCCGGTCTTCACACCACGCAAGGTCAACGCTTTCGCGCCACAGATCCGGCAGGTGTGCGAAGACGCCGCCGCCGCATTCGAAGCGATCGACGGGCGCACCATTCCGGTGTCCGACGCCATGGTCGACCTCACGCTGGACGTGCTGATCGAGACCCTGTTCTCCGGCGACGAGGCGCTGGACAAGGCGCGCTTCACGGCGGGCATCCACCAATTGCTGGAGATCAGCGGCATCCCGCACCCGTTCGACCTCGCGCACCTGCCCGGCTGGATCCCGCGGATCGGCCAGGGCAAGTCGCGGCGGGTGATCGCCGATCTGCGCCGCCAGGTCTCCGACGTCGCCGCACAGCGCCGCAAGGCGCCCTCGCCCGAGGAAAGCGGCCGTGCGCCGGACTTCCTCGACCTGCTGCTGAGCGCGGGACTGGACGACACGGCGGTGACCGACAATCTCCTCACCTTCCTCGCAGCCGGACACGAGACCACGGCCCGCTCGCTCGCCTGGACGCTCTATTTGCTGTCGCGCGCGCCCGATGTGCGCGACCGGCTGGAAGCCGAGATCGACGCGGCTGCGCTGGACGACTCAGATCCAGCGACCTGGTCGCAGGCGCTGCCCTGGACCGAGGCCGTCATCAAGGAGAGCCTGCGCCTCTACCCGTCCGCCCCGATGCTGGCGCGGACCTCGCTGGAGTGGGATATCGTCGCCGGCTTGCCGGTTCCCGCCAGGACCGACGTTCTCGTCTCGACCTGGCTGCTGCACCGCCAGCGCGACATCTGGGCCGAGCCCGACAGCTTCCGGCCCGAGCGCTTCCTGGGCGAGGCCGGCAAGGCGATCCCGCGCGACGCCTACCTGCCCTTCGGACTGGGCCCGCGCGTATGTATCGGCGCGCGTTTCGCGATGATGGAAATGGTGATCGTGCTCGCCTGTCTTCTGCGGCGGGTGCGCTTCGACTTCGACGGCCCGCGCGATCCGCGCCCGGTCATGCGCATCACCCTGCAGCCGGACAATGACGTTCCGATGCGGGTTTCGAGGCGTGGCGAGGACGAGCGGATCTCTTGAGGTTCTTCATTGTCATCCCGGCCCAATGCCCCGCGCAGGCGGGGCGCGGAGCCGGGAGCCATACGCGCCCATGCCGCCCGCAAGCAGGCTGGATATCAGCGACAGCTGGATAAGCACCGGGGTTATGGGTCCCGGACTTACGCCCGCCCCAAGGCCGGGCATCCATCCGGGATGACAAGCTGAAGGGAAGCAATCACCCCGACTTAGCCGCCATTCTCCATGCGGCCGATGGCGAGGAAGCGCTCGCGGCGCTGCTTGCGCAGGGCTTCCGGCGACTGGCCTTCCAGCGCGATCAGATGTTTCTCGATCGCATTGCCGACCGCGCGCATGATCTCCGCCGGGTGACGGTGGGCACCGCCGATCGGTTCGGGAATCACCTCGTCGACGATCTTCAGCTCCAGAAGGTCCGGTGCCGTCACCTTCATGGCGACGGCGGCGTCCTTGGCGCGCGCCGAATCCTTCCACAGGATCGAGGCGCAGCCTTCCGGCGAGATCACCGAATAGATCGAGTGTTCCAGCATCATCACGACATTGCCGGAGGCCAGTGCCACGGCGCCGCCGGACCCGCCCTCACCGGTGACGGTAGAGATCAGCGGCGTGCCCAGATTGATGCAGCGCTCGGTCGAACGGGCAATCGCCTCGGACTGGCCGCGCTCTTCGGCGCCAAGGCCCGGATAGGCACCGGCCGTATCGACGAAGGTCAGCACCGGCAGGTCGAACTTCTCCGCCAGATCCATCAGGCGGATCGCCTTGCGATAGCCTTCCGGGCGCGCCATGCCGAAATTGTGCTTGATGCGGGTTTCCGTGTCGTGGCCTTTCTCGTGACCGATCACCACGACCGACCGGCCGCGGAACCGGCCGAGACCGCCGACAATGGCTGCGTCCTCGGAGAAGCGGCGATCACCGCACAGCTCTTCGAAATCCTCGATCAGCGCCTTGCGGTAATCGCGGAAATGCGGACGTTCCGGATGCCGGGCCACCTGCGTCTTGCGCCAGGGATCGAGCTTGGAATAGAGCGCAGCGAGCTGTTCATTCGCCTTGTGACGCAGGCGCGCCGTCTCTTCCGCCGTATCGGGCGAATCCTCGCCGGACGATCCGGCCAGCGACTCCAGCTCTTCGATCTTGGCTTCCAGTTCGGCCAGCGGCCGCTCGAAATCGAGATAGGTACGTGTGGGGTCGGACATGCCCTGCCAACGCCTGTGAACGCAAAAAGGAGCCGGCAACCTAGCCAGCTAGCGAGACGGTCACAAGCCTTCGTGACCGTGCTTACGCATACGTCAATTCCCTCAATCGCTGCCGGAGCCGCGTGCCAGCGGGTGCGCTGTCTGCACCAGCGTCTTCAACCGCTCGTCCAGCACATGCGTGTAGATCTGTGTCGTCGACACATCCGCATGCCCCAGCAGCATCTGCACACTGCGCAGATCGGCGCCGCGTGCCAGGAGGTGCGTGGCAAAGGCGTGGCGCAGCACGTGGGGCGAGATTTTGGCCGGATCCAGCCCGGCCGCAACAGCCAGATCGCCGAGAATCTGGGCGAAACGCTCGCGGGTCATATGGCCGCTCTTTGCGGTCCGCGACGGGAAGAGAAAGCGCTGGGCCCGCTTGGCACGGCCGGCATCGGGCGGCAGATGCGTCTCGCGCACGGTTCTGTAGGCATCGACGGCTTCCAGCGCATTCGGCGTCAGGGGAACAAGGCGCTCGCGGCCGCCCTTGCCGGTGACATGGATACAGCGCTCGGCCCGCACAAAGGCGTTGAGCGGCAGCGAGACCAGCTCGCTGACCCGCAAACCGCCGGCATAGAGGATTTCCATCAACGCGCGGGTGCGCACACCATTCGCGCCCTCGATACGGCTGGCCGCATCGAACAGGGCGTCGACATCCGCCTCGCTGAGAACCTTGGGCAGGCTGCGGCCCTTCTTCGGCCCTTTGAGCGCCGCAGCCGGATCGTCGCCCCGGCGTCCATCGGACAGGAGGAAACGGTAAAAGCGCTTCATCGCCGAAAGGCGTCGCGCCGCAGTGGAGGCCGACAGCCCGTCCGAGGCCAGCCCAGCCAGCATGGCTTCCAGATCGGCTGTCGACGCCTCGGCCAGGGCCGTGCCGCGGGCTGCCAGCCGCCCCGCTATATCGTCGAGATCGCGGCGATAGGCCTCCAGCGTATTGAATGCCGCACCGCGTTCGGCGGCCATCATGTCCAGGAAGAGCGCAATGTCCCGGTTGGCGCTCACAGGGCCGACCTGACAACCCGCTCCAGCAAGACCGACAAGGCCGCCCGGCGCAGTCCAGCCGCATCCAGCGCGGCAATCGCCCGCGCTGTTGCATCGGCATTGCCGGCCGCGGCCGGATCGGCCAGGACGGAAATCGCCAGCAGGGCAGCCTCGCCCCGGGCATCGGCCCGCACGGCGGCGTCCATGGCCGCCAGACCGGCCGGCGTCGCCGCCGCTTCCTGTGCCAGAAGCATCGGCCGCAAGCCTTCCGGCATCGGCGCCCCCAGGCGCGTCAGGGCCAGCATGTCGGTCGTCACGGCCGGGCCATGGGCCTCGAACCAGGCCGCCTGCACGGCTTCATACGTGCCGCCGCGCAGGTCATCGCCGGCAATCGCAATGGCCATGTCCAGCGCGACCATGCGGCGCGGGCTGGGCGGTACCCATTCCGGTTGCGGCGGCAGCGACATGGGCGCCAGTTCACCAGCCACAGGCGGCTTGCCATCCATATCGGGCCCGGCCGGAACAAGGCCCGGCGCAGGTTGCGGACGGGCAGGCCCATTGACCAGCGCATCGCGCCATTCACGTGCCAGACCTGTATCGCCGACCAGCAGCGCGGCCAGCGCGATCTCGTAACCATGCTCCAGCGTCACGCGCGTGATCGGCACGGTCTCGATCTCGCGGCCGTGGTGACGCGCGACATGGACGAAGCGGCCACCACCGCCCGTATCCGCCAGCATCAGCCCCAGCGCCTGACCCGCGAGCTCGCGGTCATAGCCTTGGGCGATGACGTCCTCGAGCGCATGGTGGCGCTCCATGCCTTCCATCGATCCGGCGGCAACGAAGAGCGCCATCGGATCCTCGCTGGAGGACGAGCGCCGCTCCATGCCGTGATGGGCAATCTCGCGCAGCCAGGCTGGCGCGGTCTCGTCGACCGCCGGTGCCGGTTCGCCCGGCGCGTGCAAGGCCCGGCTCATCGCCCATTCCAGACCGTTGTCGGCAGCGGGTGCATCCGCATCCAGCGGCGTATCGAGCATGATGGCGAACAGGCGCGCTTCGAAACCGGCATCCGGCTCCTGGCTGCGCGCGAGTTCGGCCGTCAGTTCCGCAGCGCCATCACGGCCGTCGAGCGCCAGGCAATAGGCCCGCACCCGCAGCCAGTAGGCGTCTTCGCGGCCCTGGGTCATCGCATCGGCCGTGCGGCAGGCACGTTCGGCATTGCCGGTGGCAAAGGCCAGCTCGGCATGCCAGCGCGCCAGGGCCGGCGTACGGTTGATCCCCGGTGTGCGCTCGAGCAGATCGAACGTATCATCCGCACCGGCCGCCGCGAGCAGGCGGTCGATCCGCAATGCCGCAAGCGCGGCATCGCCACGCCCACCCGCGGGGGGACGGCCGCCCGAGACCAGGACAGAGCGTGCGATCTCGGCCAGGGTTTCGCTGGTATAACCATCGCCTTCAGCGGCCGGCAGCCGCGACAGGACGGCCAGCGCCATCTCACGGTCGGTGCTCGCCCACAGGCGGTTGCTCATCGCAGCGCCGGGCAGGCCGACTTCCAGCGGATCGAGCGCGTCCAGGCGCTCGACCTCGATCGGATCCTGAGCCAGGGCGGTGCCGCCCAGCAGCGCTGCCAGAAGGCTAGCGCGGGAAATTGTCTTCCAACTCGACACGTACACTCTCCCGGGTGGGTTCCAGCCCATTCGCGATCACGGCCAGCGTCCCGAAACCGGCCAGAACCAGCACGCCGACGACCAGCACTCCAATCAGGAAACCCCGCATTCGCCCTACTCCATGACCTTCAGAAACCGGTGCGATCGGCTGCACCGGACGTCACTGCGGAGCCTAACCGTGATTGCGGCGATTTCCAGACCGTTTATACCGCTAGGCATGACGCGAACTCTCGAAACGGATCGTCCCATCGTGCTGATCGGCCTGATGGGGGTCGGCAAGACCACGGTCGGCCGCCGGCTGGCCAAGGCGCTAGGCCTGAAATTCCGGGATGCCGATGAAGAAGTCGAACGCGCCGCAGGGCGTTCGGTTTCCGAGATCTTCGACGATTTCGGTGAGGCCGCCTTCCGTGATGGCGAACGCAAGGTGATCGCCCGCCTGCTGGACGAACCGCCCATGGTGATCGCCCTGGGCGGCGGCGCGTTTGTCGATCCCGAGACACGCGCCCGGATCAAGGAAAAGGGCGTGTCGGTCTGGCTCCAGGCGGATGTCGACACGCTGGTCAAACGCGTCTCCCGGCGCGACACCCGCCCGCTCCTGCGAGACCAGGACCCGCGTAACGTTCTGCAGCGCTTGCTCGAAGCCCGGACACCCGCGTATGCAGAAGCGGACATCCATGTCGATGCGTCCGCCGGATCGCATCAGACAACACTGGACCTGATCATGCGGGCGCTGGAAACCCGGGAGGCAGAGGCGTGAGCGACATACTCTCCGTTTCCGTCGGGCTGGGTGCGCGCAGCTATGATGTGCTGGTCGGCGCGGGTGCACTGAAGGCAGCCCAGCCACGGCTGGGCCCGCACTTTCCGCGCGGCCGTGCCATTCTGGTGACCGACCGCACCGTTGCCGGTCTGCACCTGAAGACCGTATCCGACTGGCTGGAAGGCGCCGGATTGCGCGCCGATCCGGTCGTACTGGAACCGGGCGAGACAACGAAGAGCTGGGCCGGGCTGCAGCACCTCGTGGATACGCTGCTCGACCGCAATATCGAACGTTCCGAGGCGGTCATCGCGCTGGGCGGCGGCGTGATCGGCGACCTCACCGGCTTCGCGGCCTCCATTGCCAAGCGCGGCGTGGACTTCATCCAGATCCCCACGACGCTGCTCTCGCAGGTCGACAGCTCGGTCGGCGGCAAGACCGGCATCAATACCAGCCATGGCAAGAATTTCGTCGGCACCTTCCACCAGCCCCGCCTGGTGATCGCCGATGCCGACCTGCTGGCGAGCCTGCCCCTGCGCGAACGCCGCGCCGGCTATGCCGAGATCGTCAAGGCTGCGCTGATCGGCGACCGGCCGCTGTTCGACCGGCTGGAAGCGGCGGGCGAGACGGCCCTCGACGGTGAGACATTGAGCGAAGCCGTTGCCGCGGCCGTGGCGTTCAAGGCGCGCATTGTCGCCGAGGACGAGCGCGAGGCCGGCGCCCGCGCCCTGCTCAATCTCGGCCACACATTCGGGCACGCCTTCGAAGCCGAAGCGCCCAAGGACAAGATCCGCCATGGCGAAGCCGTCGCTGCCGGCCTTGCGCTGGCCTTCGGCTTTTCGGTGCACAAAGGGCTGTGCCCAGCCGGGGATGCCGAGCGGGTGCGGGCGCATCTGCGCGCGGCGGGCTTGCCCGATAGCCCGACGACGCTGGCCCATGCCGAATGGGATGCGCAACGCTTGATCGACCGCATGCGCGATGACAAGAAGAACCGGGACGGGCGTATCGCCCTCGTCCTGGCACGCGGTATCGGCGAAGCCTTCATCGATCGCGATACCGACGAGACCGACCTGCAACGCTTTGTGGAGACCCAGCTCTCATGAGCCTCGACTGGACCCTGATCGGCCCGGTGCTGATGATTATCGGCCTTCTGTGCCTGTCCGCCTTCTTTTCCGGATCCGAAACCTCGCTGACCGCGACCTCGCGGGCCCGCATGCTGCAGATGGAACGCGACAAGCATCCCGGCGCGGCAGTGGTGAACAAGCTGATCGGCGACGGGGAGAGCCTGCTCGGCTCGATCCTGCTGGGCAACAACCTCGTGAATATCGCCGCCTCGATGATTGCAGGCCAGCTGTTCGAGGACCTGCTGGGCGGCAATTCTGTGCTGTGGGCCACGCTGATCATGACCTTCACGGTGCTGATCTTCGCGGAAGTCCTGCCCAAGACCTACGCCCTGTCCAATCCCGACCGCTTCGCCCTCACCGTGGCACGGCCGATCCTGCTGGCGGTAAAGGTGTTCGCACCGGTGGTGCGGGCCGTTCAGGTCGTGGTGCGCGGTACGCTGCGCATTTTCGGCGCCAATGTGGAAGGCCCGGTCCTCTCCGCCCATGACGAGCTGCGCGGCGCGATCGCCCTGCATCACGAGGAAGGCGGCGTGGTGAAGGATGACCGCGATATGCTGGGCGGTGTGCTGGACCTGCGCGAACTGACGGTCGACGACATCATGGTCCACCGCAAGTCGATCCTGATGATCGATGCCGACAAGAAGCCGGAAGAGATCGTCACCGAAGCGCTGCACAGCCCGCACACCCGCCTGCCGCTCTATCGCGAGGACACCGAGAATATCGTCGGCATCCTGCATGTGCGCGACATTGCCCGCGCGCTGCACGAGGCCGATGGCGATGCGTCGGTGATCGATATCGATGCGCTGCGCCGCGAACCCTGGTTCGTGCCGGAGACGACCGAGGTGCTCGACCAGCTCAACGCTTTCCGCGAAAAGCGCGAACACTTCGCCCTGGTCGTCGACGAGTATGGCGCGCTGATGGGTCTGGTGACGCTGGAAGACATTCTCGAGGAGATCGTCGGCGCCATCGAGGACGAGCATGATATCGCCGTCGAGGGTATCCAGCCGGACAATGAAAACGGCTCCTGGCTGGTCGACGGCGCGGTGCCGATCCGCGATCTCAACCGGGCGCTGGACTGGGAGCTTCCCGACGAGGAAGCCGTCACCATCGCCGGTCTCGTGATCCACGAAGCCCAGACGATCCCGGAACGCGGCCAGGTCTTCCAGTTCCACGGTGCACGCTTTGAAGTCGTCGAACGCCGCCGCAACCAGATCACCAGGCTGCGGGTATCGGTGAGCCCGGACGAGCTGGACGCGCTTTAACCGGCGGTCTCCGCTGTGCCGTCAGTGTCATCGATCTGGTCGAAATAGGCGTCGCACGTGCCGCGCGGCGTCTCGCCTTCGCTGACCTCATAGCCGGCCCTTGCCTCGACGACGAGATCGCCGAAAGCATCGGCGAAAATGCTGGCAAGTTCATTGGCGTCGGCCAGATCGCCGAAGGCTGCCGGTCCGTCGAGCACGGTGGTGAAACCGCCGCCGGAGGCGAGGTGATTCCGGGATGCCCAGCGGATCGCGGCAAGCTGGGTGCCGTCCTCGGCGAGGATTTCGCCCTCTGCCCCCAGCGCGCCGATGCCGATCGGCACGCGCGGATTGAGCGGCCCCGGAACGGCTGTACCGATCACCCGTGACAGCCCCGTTGTTGCAACATTATTGCGACGTAGCCCCGTCACAGCTGCACTCAAACGCGCCGTTGCGACCCCCTCTTCCGGCTCCTGCAGCACCGAAAAGCCGCCGCGCGCGAAACGCTGGCAGATTTCCTTCGAGAGGACCGCGCGCAACCGGTCGATCCGCGCGCCGTCGATATCGCCATCGATCTCGGCGCCGGGGGCAATCCCGACCAGCGGCAGGTGCAGCGCCGACAGGGCCGACAGCGCTTCACCGTCGGCATATTCCATCACCGGCACCAGGCGGCGTTCCCCCGGCACCAGACGGGCATCGTTCGACAGGGTGGTCGGGGTTTCAAAAGCCGTGCTGCAGCCGGCCAGCAGTACTGCCAGCCCGACCATGACGGGAAGAGCCGATCGGGACATGCGCATGGAGAGGGCGCCTCGCTGTTGCCGGTTACCGGCAGGCAAGCTAGCGCGCCCTCGTGCCATTTCAACGCTCTGTCACGATTATTCTCCAGGCGCCCGGGCCCGGATGACAAGAGCGTGGATCTGCCCCGCCAGCTCCCGGGACAGGGCCTCATTGACCAGGCGATGACGCTCGACCCGCGAGCGGCCGGCAAAGGCGTCCGCCACGATCTCGACGGTGAAATGGCTTTCCCCGCCCGGCCGCGCACCGGCATGTCCGGCGTGCAGATGGCTGTCATCGCGCACATCGAGCTGTTGCGGCGAGAGGGCTGCTTCGAGCCGGGCCTGGATCGTGTCCTTCATGGACATGACAATACTCCGCGATTTGGGACGCACCGGACCATAACCGCCCGGACGGCACCGATGCCATGCACGGTGTCAGTGACCTTCCGCAACCGCCAGCACCGCTTCGGCGGCCAGCCGGCCGACCGTGTGGCTCTCCTCGACGGAGGCCTCGTCGGCAAGCTCGACCGTCAGCCCGGCCACGCCGAAGGTCTGCAGCGCCCAGGCCTTGGACGTGCCGGCCTCGGCGTTGTGGCCCTCGATCCAGTCCGGCTGCGGGTCGAGCGCGGCTGCGAAGCGCGCCGCCATCTCGGCCATCAGTGCGTCGCCGCGTGCGGCAATGCCGGCGGGCGGATTGTAGACCAGGGTGCGGCGGGTGGAGTGGAAATCGAGGAAGACCTCGACGTCTCGGCCCTCGGCCTCCCGGCGGATCAGGGCCTGCAGCGCGGCGATCTCGGGCTGGCCGGCAGCGAACCAGTCACGATTGAGGTCCATGCCGCCGGAGTTGAGGCGCCAGTGGCCGTTCGCCATGCCGTCGGGATTGGCCAGCGGCACCAGCACCAGGCGATAGCCGGCCAGGGCGCCGCCATCATGCGCCGCGCCGATCGCTGCTGCGAAAGCCTCGAAAGCGCGGCCGCCGGAGTATTCCGGCGGATGCTGGCGGGTCAGCGCGACCAGAAGACGGCCGGCATCGGCCGGTCCGGAGATCAGCGCCTGCAGCGGCCGGCCTTCCAGCGAGCGGCCATATTCGACAGCGGTGAAACCATGCGTATCGGCGAAGGCCGCGGACCAGTCGGCCACATCGGCGGGCGTATGGGTCGGCTGGGCGGAAATCCGCGTGCGGCCGGCCGGCAGGTCAAGCGTGAGGCGCGCGCGGTTGTCCTCTTCGAGAACCTCGATATGCGCCGGATCCACCCTCTGCCAGTCCTCGCCCGGACGCAGGATGCGGGGCTCGTAGCGATGGCGATAGCCTCCATAGTCCAGCACGATCTCGATAGCCCCGGCTTCCTCGCGCTCGATGTCGAAGGCGAACCAGGGGCTGGGATTGATGCGCGGTGCGATCGCGACTTCCGGATCGGTGCGCACGATGACGGCACCGTCCGGGCGCACGAGGCAGCGGTGCTGGCCGGCTGTCGGGAAGTCTGCGTGAAGGCTCACCCCGTCGCCCGCACACAGGGCTGCGGTTTCCGCTGCAGGCGGGAGGGTCGCGCAACCGCTCAGGCCGAGACCGCCGGCCGCGAGGGCGGCGAGGAAGGAGCGGATGTGAAGTGTCATGTCGGTCTCCGGCACTGTCACCGGATCACGATACCCGGTCTCGGCGGACAGCGGAGCCGAGCCCCTTGTCCCTGTCAATCTGGCGTGAACGCCTTTCGCAGCGACCGGGCTGCGCGATGACGCAAATTTCAACAGGCATTTCATTGCCGCTTTACCGACGCATGCCCATAATTGGCGCATGTCCGGCGCCTACGACTACAAACCGCGGTTCAAGGATATCCGCATCAAACCGCCCCGGGACGAGCCGGCGCCGGAAGAACGCGTGTGCGAATGGCCCGGTTGCCGAAAGCATGGCGACAGCCGCGCGCCCAAGTCGACAGACCGGCTGAACGAGTTCTACTGGTTCTGCCAGACGCACGCGTCGGAATACAACAAGTCCTGGAATTTCTTCGAGGGCATGAGCGAACACGCCGCCCAGTCCTTCCGGGAAAGCGCCGCCTATGGCCACCGCCCGACCTGGAGCTGGCGCAATACGCATTCGGCCAGCTCGAAAGCCCAGCGCGCCAGCCGCGACTTTGCCGACGGTTTCACCGACCCCTTCGGCATGTTCGGCGACCGGCGCGATCCGCACAAGGAAGCCCCCCGCGAGAAGTCGATGGGCCGTCTCCAGTCCAAGGCGCTTGAGACGATGGGGCTGGAGGTCGATGTCGAACCGGCCAAGGTGCGCCGGCGCTATGCCGAACTGGTGAAGCGTTTCCACCCGGACGCCAATGGCGGCGACCGCTCGAGCGAGGAACAGCTGGGCCGCGTGATCGCCGCCTACCAGATCCTCAAGAATGCCGGCATGGCCTGACCGGCGACGTTTGAGCCGAACAATTCCTGCTTGCTTCAACACAAAAAAACACGCCCAAATGGCCGCGCGAACCACCTGAACACTTATACTATTCTATTATTAAACGTGTATCGATTTGACACCAAACGCTTATCGGCGCAGCAATCCCATGATTTTCTTACATTTTTTTGATACACAATCTGCAAACCAAGAATCCAATATTTGAACTCCATTCGCGCGTTAACTTTCTGTTCACAGGTGTAACGCGAAATCGATTCAAATTCGAATAAAAGAATTCCCGCAACAGGCCGATCGGCCCGATGCGGGATAGCGACGGGACATCGCCATGCTGAAGCTGATGAATTCGGACAAAAGCCGGGTTGCCGACAAATACGACGCCATCACCCGTTCCCAGGCCGTGATCGAGTTCACGCCGGACGGGAAGATCCTGACCGCCAACCAGAATTTTCTCGATGCGATGGGCTATGCGCTCAACGAGATCGTCGGCCAGAGCCACTCGCTGTTTGTCGACGGCGAGTATGCAGCCTCGCGTGAATACCGGGAATTCTGGGACGCGTTGCGCGCCGGCCAGTTCCAGTCGGCCGAGTACAAGCGGATCGGCAAGGGCGGGCGTCCGGTCTGGATCCAGGCAAGCTACAATCCCGTCAAGGATGCTTCGGGCCGCACATATCGGGTAGTCAAGTTCGCGACCGATGTCACCCAGCGGAAATTGAGGAATGCCGACAGGAACGGCAAACTCGCAGCGCTGGACAAGTCACAGGCGATCATCGAGTTCGAACTCGACGGCACGATCCTTACGGCCAATGAAAACTTCCTGAAAACACTGGGCTATTCTCTGGACGAGATCCGCGGCCAGCACCACCGTCTCTTCGTGGCCAAGGACGAGCGCGACACGCCGGCCTACAAGGAATTCTGGGACAGGCTGGCGCGCGGCGAGTTTCAGTCCGCCGAATATCGCCGGATCGCCAAGGATGGGCACGACGTGTGGATCCTGGCCAGTTACAATCCGATACTCGACATGGAGGGCAAGCCCTTCAAGATCGTGAAGTTTGCCACCGACATCACGGCCGAGGTGACCGAACGCCGCCGGCGCGCCGAAGCCCAGCGCTCGATCGCTGCCGATCTGAAGAAGATTTCCCAGTCCGCATCGAACACGTCTTCGCAGACCGCCAGCGTCGCCGCTGCCGCAACACAGGCCTCGACCGGTGTGCAGTCGATTGCCTCGGGTGCGGAGGAACTGTCTGCTTCGGCTGCAGAAATAAGCCAGCAGATGTCACGCGCATCGCAAATCAGCCGGGAAGCCGTGGAGCAGGCCGACAAGACCGACGCCACGGTCCGCACGCTTTCCGAAGCGGCCCAGCGGATCGGCGAGATCGTCAACCTGATCACCGCCATCGCGGAGCAGACGAACCTGCTTGCTCTCAACGCAACCATCGAGGCGGCGCGAGCCGGCGAGGCCGGCAAGGGGTTTGCCGTTGTTGCGTCCGAAGTGAAGGGGCTGGCCAACCAGGCATCCGCAGCGACCGAGGAAATCTCGGCACAGGTATCCGAGGTCCAGGGCGCGACGCAGCGCACCGCCGATGCCATCTCCTCGATCCGCAACACGATCTCGGAGGTCGAAAGCATGTCGACGGCTGTTGCCGCCGCTGTCGAGGAGCAGACCTCGGTCACGTCCGACATGTCCCGCAACATGCAGGACGTCGCCGAGGGCGTAACAGATATCTCCAAGGCAATTCAGGAAATCGATGCCGCCACGCGGGAGGTCGAAGCCTCGACCCGCAGCGTCGAGGAGCTCGCCCGCCAGATCGCCTGACAATATTCGCAGCAGCAAATCGCGCGCTCTTAACAACAGCGTAAGGCAGTATCCAACTTGCGGTAAGCGGGGTCCACCGAGGGTGGCCCCGCATACGTCGAAGGGGGGATACCATGATCGGATGCCAGACGATTGCCGCAGCACTCGCCGCGCTGAATGCCGAAGCCGGTGCCAGCTATACCTGTGCAGAAACCGGGGCCGACCTGGCGGTCGCCCGCGACACGGAAACCGCACAGCATCTTGTTGAAGCGGCCACGACAGGCCGCGCGCGCTTCGAAGCCCTGTTCGGACGGACCCCGCCACCGTCGGCCGTCATACTCGGCAACCGGGCCATGGCCAGCCTGGCCGCGGACCTGGAAGCGGGCGGCTATGCTATTGTCCTGCCCTGGGTGCATCATTCCGAGCAGGACGCCCTGCTCGCGGAGCGGATCCGTGCCCAGATCGTCGCCCAGAGCCCCGGTCTGCCGGAAGCACAGCTCGATGCCCTCGTTGCCCGCGCCCTCCCCGCGGCACGTTCCGAGCCGATGGACCCGTCGCTGGAGACAGCTGCCATCGCGCATGAGTTCGGGCATTTGTGGTATCTGGACGCCTACTGGTCGTCCGGCGCGGAAGGCTCGGCCCACTATGGCGGCCACGCACCGGACTGGCTGGACGAGGCCGCAGCCGTGGCGCTGGAGTTCGGCCCGATGGTCGAAAGCCGCCGCGCGTCGCTGCTGGGCGATGACGGCACGCCGCCGATCGGGCTGGGCGAATTCCTGACCATGGACCATCCCATGGCGACAATCGCCCGCGCTGCGGCCGAGCGCAGCACGGCCGACCTGCCAGAAGGTGTGCCGGCGGGCGCCCGCGTTGTGCGCCTGAGCGGCGACGAGGCCGACGCCCTGCTGGCGCAGGCCCCGGTGCCGCCGGCCGCCTTCTATTCCATGGCCCAGGGCTTCCTCGATTACCTTGATGACCGGACCGGAACAGAACCCCTGCCCGAAATCACCGGCTGGCTGCTGGAGGGCGGGAGTTTTGAAACCTGGCTTGCCGGACCCGGCGCGGCGCTCGGCCTTCCCGCCGGCATGGACGGCCTGGAAGCGGACTGGGCGGTCTGGCTCGCCGGGCGGCATGCGGACGATGACGGGCGCCAACGCCCCTGACCCTGTTGTCGGCATACATCGGACAGCCGGGGCGATTTGCCGCCCCGGCTGTGTTCGCCGCATTGACTTGAAGCCGGTGCGGCCTTGCAATACCTGTCGATATCAAATCCAGGCGTCAGGCATCTCCTGCCCCAAGGCGCGCAACGATAAAGACCGGTTCGATGAGCGAAGACTTCCCCCTGGCTGCCCCCGATACGACCGCTGACACACAGGCCCTGTTCGGCTTCGATGCCGGCTTCGAGGTGCCGATGTTCTCCAGGGCGGACGAACACACGCCGAAGATCGATCCGGACTATGTCTTCGATCCGGCGACGACGCGGGCCATCCTGGCGGGCTTTGCCTACAATCGCCGCGTGATGGTCCAAGGCTATCACGGCACGGGCAAGTCGACTCATATCGAACAGGTCGCCGCGCGGCTGAACTGGCCGATGGTCCGGGTCAATCTGGACAGCCATGTCAGCCGGATCGACATGGTGGGCAAGGACGCCATCGTACTGCGTGACGGCAAGCAGATCACCGAATTCCAGGAGGGCATCCTGCCCTGGGCGCTGCAGCGCCCGGTCGCCCTGCTGTTCGACGAGTACGATGCCGGCCGTCCGGATGTGATGTTCGTGATCCAGCGCGTGCTGGAAGCCTCGGGCTCGCTGACCCTGCTGGACCAGACCAAGGTGATCCGGCCGCATCCCTTCTTCCGCCTGTTCGCCACCACGAACACGATCGGCCTGGGCGACACGACCGGCCTCTATCACGGCACCCAGCAGATCAACCAGGGCCAGATGGACCGCTGGTCCATCGTCTCGACGCTGAATTATCTGCCGCGCGAGACCGAGAATGCGATCGTGCTGGCCAAGATGAAAAAGCTCTCCGCCAGCGAAGACGGCCGGAAAATGGTCGCCGACATGGTGAAGGTTGCCGATCTCACCCGCGATGCCTTCATCAATGGCGATATCTCCACGGTGATGAGCCCGCGGACCGTGCTGACCTGGGCGGAAAATTACGAGATCTTCGGCGATCTGGGCGCAGCCTTCCGCCTGACCTTCCTGAACAAGTGCGACGAGCTGGAACGTCCGACCATTGCGGAATTCTACCAGCGCGTCTTCGGCGAGGACCTGCCGGAAGCACCGATCAAGGCGGAAAGCTCGGCAGCCTGACGCCGCAAGTCACTGACGGCCGTGTTGACCCCCGGCGCACACCGGGGGCACGGTGCCCGCGTCACTTCAAGACAGGCGGGGAGCCAGGCATGACGTTAAGCGATCTCTTGCTGCCGACCTACCGGCAGATGCTCACCGCGCTGGCGACCTGGCTGCGCAAGACCGAGGAGCAGACGGGCAATGCCGACGCGCTGCTGGCGGCGCGGCTCGCCCCGGACATGTTCCCCCTGTCGACGCAGATCCGCTTTGCCTGCCTGCAAGTGCATGAGGGTGGCCGCCGGCTGCGCCATGAAGCCTTTCCCGACGCGATGGACGCCTTGCTGAACGAGGGACGTCAGGGCGGCGACAATCCCGGCACGCTGGCCGAGGCTCTCGCGCGGATCGACGAGGCCCTGGCCTATCTCGACAGCCTGCCCGCCGATGCGCTGGATGACGGCGCCGGCCAGCCGCTGGCACTGGAATTGCCGATGGGCATCGCCTTCGATCTGGACGATGGCGAGCGCTATGCGCGCGACTGGGCCCTGCCGCAATTCTACTTCCACCTCATGACCGCCTACGCGATCCTGCGCCGTGAAGGCGTGGAACTGGGCAAGGCCGATTATGTGGCGCACATGTTTGCCTATCTGCGCCCGGGAACCGCGCCGGCCGGCTGATCTGCTGGCAGCTGATTTCCGGCGGCCGATCTCCGGCCGGCTGAACATCGCCGAAAAACCGGCTTGCGCGACCTCATAATTCAATTATCGTTGAAATATGGAATCAGAAACCGCCGTCCGCCGCCTCGCCGCCCTGGCCCAGCCCAGCCGCCTTGCCGTCTTCCGCCTGCTGGTGAAAGCCGGGCCCGACGGAATGGCCGCAGGAGAGATCGCCCGCGCGCTCGATATCGCGCCCAACACGCTGTCGGCTCAGCTGAACCTGCTGTCGCAGGCCGGTCTGGTCCGCCAGCGCCGTGACGGCCGGTCGCTGATCTACAGCGTCGCGTTCGAAACCATGTCGGCACTCCTCCTCTATCTGATGGAGGATTGCTGCCAGGGCCATTCGGAGATCTGCACCCCGGTTATCGAGGCTGCCGCACGCGGCGCCTGCTGCCCTACACCCCAGGAGTCCCTGTCATGAAACGCCTGCACGTCCATCTCGCCGTCGACGACCTGCAAAAGGCCATCACCTTCTACTCGACCCTGTTCGCCACCGGTCCGACGACGACCAGGTCCGACTACGCCAAATGGATGCTCGACGATCCGCGGGTCAATTTCGCGATCAGCGCGCGCGGGGGACATCCGGGCATCCAGCATCTGGGCATCCAGGCGGAAGACAAGACCGAACTCGACGAGGTCTATGAACGCCTCTCGCGCGCCGGTGCCGAGACACTCGAGGAGGGCGAGACCACCTGCTGCTATGCGCGGTCGGAAAAGAGCTGGGTCGCCGACCCCGTCGGCACCAACTGGGAAGTCTTCCGCACGATGGGCGAAAGCACCGATTACGGTCACGATCTCGGCGAGGCGCCCGAAACAGCGGTCATCGCCAACGCCCCCCACAAAGCCGGAGACGGTGGTTGCTGCACGCCCAAGGCCGCACCGCGGCCTGACGGACAAGCCTGCTGCGGCTGAGGGAAGCGGGATCGATGAACACGTTCGAACGCTATCTGTCCGTCTGGGTCGGTCTGTGCATCCTGGCGGGGATCGGGCTGGCGCAAATCGTGCCCGGCCTGTTCGCCGCCCTCGCCGGGCTGGAATACGCCAATGTCAATTTTGCCGTGGCGGTGCTGATCTGGGCGATGGTCTGGCCGATGATGATCGCGGTCGATTTCGGCAGTCTCAAGCGCGTCGGCGAGCGGCCGAAGGGCCTGGTCATCACCCTGGTGGTGAACTGGCTGATCAAGCCCTTCACCATGGCCTTTCTCGGCGTCGCCTTCTTCAAGCACATCTTCGCCGGACTGATCCCGCCGGCCGAGGCCGACGGCTATATCGCCGGCCTGATCCTGCTGGGCGCGGCGCCGTGTACCGCCATGGTCTTCGTCTGGTCGCAGCTCACCCGCGGCGACGCGACCTACACCCTCGCCCAGGTCAGCGTGAACGATGCCATCATGGTGTTCGCCTTCGCGCCGATCGTCGCCCTGCTGCTGGGCGTGACCGATATCGCGGTGCCCTGGGAGACGCTGATCCTCTCGGTCGCGCTTTATGTCGTGATCCCGCTGATTGCCGGCATCGCGATGCGCACCCTCCTCATCCGCCAGGGCGGTGAGGACGCCGTCGCCCGCTTCACCGGCCACATCAAACCGGCCTCGATCCTCGGCCTGCTGGGCACGGTCGTGCTGCTGTTCGGCTTCCAGGGCCATGTCATCCTGGAGCGTCCCCTGCTGATCGCCCTGATCGCCGTGCCGATCCTGATCCAGTCCTACGGCATTTTCGCGCTCGCCTATGGCGCCGCCTGGACCTGGCGCGTACCGCACGCCGTCGCCGCGCCCTGCGCGATGATCGGCACATCGAACTTCTTCGAGCTGGCTGTGGCCGTCGCGATCAGCCTGTTCGGCCTCAATTCGGGCGCGGCGCTGGCGACTGTTGTCGGCGTGCTGGTGGAAGTGCCGGTCATGCTGTCCCTGGTGGCCTTTGCCAACCGTACACGCAGCCATTTCCCCGGACCGGAGACACCCGCGCCATGATCGTCATCCATCACAATCCGGACTGCGGCACCTCGCGCAATGTCGTTGCCATCGTGAAGGCGGCGGGCGAGGACCCGGTCGTGATCGAATATCTGGAAACCGGCTGGACGCGGCCGCAGCTGCTCGGCCTGTTCGCAGCCGCCGGCCTGACGCCCCGCCAGGCGCTGCGCGAGACCAAATCGCCGGCGGCGGAGCTGGGGCTGCTCGAGCCCGGCGTGTCCGACGCGCAGATCCTGGATGCGATGCTGGAGCATCCCGTTCTGGTGAACCGGCCGATCGTGTGCACGCCGCGCGGCGTACGCCTGTGCCGGCCCAGCCCCGGCGTGCTCGACCTGCTGGAGACCTGGCCTTCAGGTCCGTTCGAACTGGAAGACGGCACACCCGTGATCGACGCAAGCGGCGCCCGGGTCGACGGCTAACGGACCCTACTGGAAGAAGCGCAGAATGGTGCGCGGCGCCTCATTGGCGACCGCAAGCGCCTGCATGCCCAGCTCCTCGCGCACCATCAGCGCCTTGAGCTTGGCCGATTCCCGGCCGAGATCAGCGTCGACCAGACTGCCGATACCGGCATCGGTCACGTCGATCTGCTTGACCAGGAGTGTGCGCTGGATCTCCAGCGTCTTCAGGCTGACGCCCAGGCGCGAGATCGCGGCATTAACGGCGTTCATGGAGGTTTCGAAGTCTGCGACCATGGATGCGTCCGGCCGGGTGGCGAGACCGCTGGCATCGGTTTGCGGCAGGCTGGCCGGCAGGGTGGAATCGAAAATCCCGCCACCATCGCTCAGATCTTCCGCGGCAATCGCCATCTGGGCGTTGGGGTTTTCCGAAACGAGCACCGAGATATCGGCAGCCCCGGCTTCGAGCAGGTTGATATCGTTGAAGGATGCGTTGACGACGAGGTGTTGGGCCTGGTTACCCAGGGCAACAAAGTCGTTCATCAGGGTGCGCCAGCCCTGTTCGTCGAGCGAGGTGTCGGTGGCAGCGACAAGCTTGCCCTGCATTTCAACCATCAGATCGGAAATGCCTTCGGCGGCGGCGAGCGCCGTTTCCACGACGCCGGTGGCCAGATTCATCGAGGTCAGCGCCTCGCCGCGCGCACCATTGGACGCGCGCATGCCCTGGGCCAGGGCCCAGATCGCGCCGCCATCGCTCGCGCTGCCAATCTTGAGCCCTGTCGCGATACGGGTGTGCACTTTCACACTATCCCGTTGCAGCATGTCCATATGCTGCAGCGCAGAGTTCACGCTGGCCATGGAATGAACCGAATAGGTCATCCAGCCTGTGTCTCGCCACCTGTCGGGCCCACTTTTTCCGGGCTCCACCGGTCAGGATGCCGTGATGTGGTTATCAACTCCTTTCCGGGCTGCTCATGGATTATGCCGCGTCAGACGGCGTCCAGCGCCTTGGCAACCTTGCGCAGCTGGGTGTCGCCATCGCCGGGCATGCCTTCGCCGGACGCGACGACCAGCTCTTCGGCATCGTGTTGCCAGCGCTCCAGGATTTCCTTCTTCTGTTCCCGCGAAAGGGTATCGTCGCGGACGACATCATCCGGCTCGCCGAATGTGCCTGCCGGGTCCAGAAGGGCTTTTTCAAAATCAACCTTGGTCATGACCGGGCCTCCTTTCAGGTTGCGAAACAACCGGTACTCTCAAAACGCGTGGCGGCGGTGCCGGTTCCGCTGAAATGCCATGCAGGCGGACGCTTTGCCGCCCTCGCAATTTCGTGCGGATGGATTAGGTTGCGCTTATGAGCCAGCCGCCCAGAGACCCGGACGCGTTCAAGCGCGCCCTCGCCATCACCACCCGCGCCATCGCCGGCGACAAGGATCTCGATGTCCGTTATGGCGGCGAGATTGCCGGTCTGTCGGGCGGACGCATTGTGCTGCCCAATCCAGGCCCCGAGCCGTCGGCTGCTGCTGCAGCGGCCGTGCGCGGCCGTGCCGATGCGCTGGCGCTGCGCCTGGCACATCATGACGAGGCGGCCCATCTCGGCGCCCTGCCGCCCGGCGCGACAGCGCGCGCCATCTTCCATGCGGCCGAGCAGGCGCGCGTGGAAAGCCTTGGCGCCCGCGACATGCGCGGCATGGCCAACAATCTCGATGCCGCCCTCATCGCCCGCTGCCGGCAGAAGGGCTGGCAGCGCGTGGAGGACCGTCAGGCTGCACCGATGGAAGAGGCCGTGGCGATGCTGGTCCGCGAGCGGATCACCGGCCGGCCGACCCCGCCGGAAGCCGACGGGCTGATGACGCTGTGGCGCGACCAGCTGGAAACCGTTGCCGGCAAATCGCTCGACGCCCTGGCGCGCAATGCCGGCGACCAGAAGGCCTTTGCCGATCTCCTGCGCACCGTGATCGAGGATCTCGACCTGGCCGACGAGCTGGGCGGCGATCCGGAACAGTCGGAAAACCAGGACGATGACGATGAGGGCGTCGATCGCGAACAGCGCACCGGCGAGGACGAGCAGGATGACGGCAAGGACGGCGAACAGCCCGACACGCCGGATGCCTCGGGCACGGCCGGCGACGAGGAAGAGATCAATGCCGAGGGCGAGGACGCCGATACGCGCGTCGATGCCATGGATGATGAGGGCGCCGCCCAGACCGCGATGCGGCCCAATTGGCAGCCTTCCGGTGAGGGCGATGCCAAGGCCTACAAGGTCTTCACCCGCGAATTCGACGAGGTGATCCAGGCCCAGGATCTGTGCGATGCGGACGAGCTGGAACGCCTGCGCAAATATCTCGACAATGCCCTGAAGGGGCTCGACCAGGTCGTCGGCCGCCTGGCCAACCGTCTGCAGCGCCGTCTGATGGCGCAGCAGGAACGCGCCTGGCAGTTCGACCTCGAGGAGGGCGTGCTGGACGGTTCGCGCCTGGCCCGTGTCATCGCCGATCCCACCCTGCCCCTGTCCTACAAGCAGGAGAGCGATACCGAATTCCGCGACACGATCGTCACCCTGCTGCTGGACAATTCCGGCTCCATGCGCGGCAGGCCGATCATGGTCGCCGCGGCCTGTGCCGACATTCTCGCCCGCACGCTGGAGCGGGTCGGTGTGAAGACGGAGATTCTCGGCTTCACCACCAAGGCCTGGAAGGGCGGCCGCTCGAAGGAGCAATGGCTCTCCGAAGGCAAGCCGCCGCATCCGGGCCGCCTGAACGATCTGCGTCACATCATCTACAAGTCCGCCGACACGCCCTGGCGCCGCGCCCGCACCAATCTGGGCCTGATGATGCGCGAAGGCCTGCTGAAGGAGAATATCGACGGCGAAGCCCTGCTGTGGGCCTGGAAGCGCATGGGCGCCCGGCCGGAACAGCGCCGCATCATGATGGTGATCTCCGACGGCGCACCGGTCGATGACGGCACCCAGTCGGCCAATTCGCCGGGCTATCTGGAACGCCATCTGCGCGAGACCATCGCCCTGATCGAGAACCGTTCGGAAGTCGAACTGCTGGCGATCGGTATCGGCCATGATGTCACACGCTGGTATCGCCGCGCGGTAACCATCAATGACGTCGAACAGCTCGGCGGGGCCATGACGGACCAGCTGGCCGCCCTGTTCGACGAGGACGGCGGCTCCGGCACGCGTTTCTCCAGCCGGGGCGAAACGGCGACATCGGGCCTGAAACGCGGCGACTGGGCCTCCCTGGCCGGCGGCCGCTGAGGAGAGACACGGGAATGATGCGTTTCGGTCTTGCTGCGGCAGCTCTCATTCTGGCGCTGCAGCCGGTATCGCATGCCCAGACGGTGACCGCGACGGCCCTGCCGCTGGATGCCGGCCCGGAGGAACTGGCCGCGCTGGGCCGGCTGGACTATCGCGGCGGGCTTGTCCTGGCCTCGGACGATGAACGCTTCGGCGGCCTGTCGGCCCTGGAAGTCTCGGCCGATGGCACGCGTCTTCTGGCGCTCTCCGACAGCGCGTGGTGGATCACCGGTGCACTGGCCTGGGACGATGCCACGAACACGCTGACCGGTTTCAGCGAGCTCTCCGTCTCACCCGTGCGCGACAGCGATGGCAGCCATTTCGAGGGCCGTTCCGGCGACAGTGAAGGCCTGACTGCACTGGGCGATGGCCGCTATGCGGTGAGTTTCGAGCGCCGTCACCGCGTGCTGACCTATACGCTGGGCGAGGACTGGTCATCCGCCGGCACGGCTCTGCCCGAAACACTGGATATCCCGGAAGCCCTGTCCCGCCTGCCGGACAATCGCGGTCTTGAATCCCTGGCCCGCACGGATAACGGCCGCCTGGTGATGGGCGTGGAATATCCGACCGATCTCAGCCTGGGCCATGCGCTGTGGGTGGGCGGCGATACGGGGTGGCAGCGCTACAGCCTGCACTCGCGCCCCTCTTTCGGGCTGACCGGCATGGCCGCACACAACGGCACGATCTACGCCGTGGAGCGCTTTTATTCGCGCGCCGCCGGCAACCGGATCGGCATCATCGCCTTCCCCGTGCCGGAAACCGGCGCCCCGGCCACGATCACACCGCAAACGCTCGGCCGGATCGACCCGCCCCTGCCCGTCGACAATTTCGAGGGCATCGCCGTCATCGAACGCGGCGGCGAGACGCTGGTCCTGATCATCTCCGACGACAATTATTCCGACCGCCAGCGCACCCTGCTGATGGCGTTTGCGGTGGGGGAGTAGGGCTCCAGGTCCTCGCCCTTGATGGGCGAGGGGGACCGCTGCATCAGCAGCGGTGGAGTGGGTGGCTTTCCGAGACCGGAAACGCTTTGCGTTTCACCCCTTCCGTCCGGTAAAGCCGGACACCTTCCCCGTCAAGGGGAAGGACCGTCTGTGCCGCCTACTCCGCGCGTTCCCAGACAATCTCCCCCTCGACCACCGTCATTACCGGTTCGACAGCGAGGATCTCCGCTTCGGGGATGGTCATGATGTCGGCTGAGAAGACGGTGAAGTCTGCGCGCTTGCCGGTCTCGATCGAGCCCAGCTCGCCCTCGCGGAAGGAGGCATAGGCCGGCCAGAGCGTGAAGAGTTTCAGCGCGTCGCTGCGCGACAGGGCCTCCTCGGCATGCCAGTTCTCGCCCTGGAAACCGGAGAGGTCGGCGCGTGCCGTGGCGGCATAGTACTCGATCCGCGGATCGCCCTGCTCGACCGGCGCATCCGATCCGCCGGTGAGGTGTGCGCCGGCATCCAGCAGGCTCTGCCAGGCATAGGCGCCCTCCAGCCGGTCATCGCCCAGCCGGTCCGGGGCGAAATGCAGATCGCCGATGGCGTGCGAGGGCTGCATGGACGCGATCACGCCCAGCTCGGCAAAGCGCGGAATGTCGTCCGGATGGACGATCTGGCTGTGCTCGTCGCGCCAGCGGTGCTCGGCCAGGGCGCGATCCTCTGCGGGAACCTGGTCCAGCGCCTCGCCCACCCAGTCGAGCAGCGAGCGATTGCCGCGATCGCCGATGGCGTGGACATTCATCTGGATCCCGTCACGCAGGGCCTGGGTCATCATGCCCGTCGTCTCGTCCGCTTCCGCGATGCGCAGGCCGGACGTGTCGGGCCGGTCGGAATAGGGCTCCAGCAGCGCGGCACCGCGCGAGCCCAGCGCGCCGTCCATATAGAGTTTCACGGCCCGGGTGATGACGCGGCCATCATCGGCCACACGCGGCACATCGCCGGCCGCCAGATCGGCATAGCCGTCCGGATTGATCGAGACATAGACGCGGATCGGCAGACGGTCCGCTGCAGCGAGCTCCTCGATCATCGCCACATCAGACCAGGGCACGGACATGTCGTGCGCGCCCGTCCAGCCCAGGCTGGCAAGACGGTCTGCGCCCTCGGCATAGGTGTCGGCGCGCTCGGCTCCGGACGGCTGGGCGACGAGCGCCTGGGCCGGGCCCATGGCGGTATCGATCAGCATGCCGGTCGGCTCGCCCGCTTCGTCGAACAGGATTTCTCCGCCTTCCGGCGCCCGCGAATCGCGATCAATCCCGGCAGCCTCCAGCGCGGCGGAATTGGCGACCAGGGCGTGGCCGTCGGCGCGGACCAGCACGACCGGATTGTCCGGCGACACCGCATCCAGATCGTGCCGCGTCGGGAAGCGGCCTTCCGGCCAGTGGGTTTCGATCCAGCCGCGTCCGAAGACGACATCGCCCGGCCGGGCCGCGTCGACCGCACCGGACACCCGCTCGACCAGGTCAGCGACCGAGACGACGTCGTCCAGATTGAGCAGGCGTTCGCGCTGGCCGACGCCGAGCACGTGGATATGGCTGTCGGTGAAGCCGGGATACATCGCGGCGCCATCCAGATCGACGAGGCGCGTGGCCTGCCCCACCCAGATATTGGCGCCCGCCCGCGGTCCGGCAAAGACGATACGCCCGTCCTGTACAGCAACGGCTTCGACCATAGGGCGGGTATCGTCGGCGGTGTAGATGGGGCCGCCGAAGAAGACCATGTCGGCGGCGGGAATACCGCCATCATCCGGGGCAGGTTCGGCCGGGCGCGGTGTGGCCGGCGCCTCGGCGGCGGGCTCGCCGCTGCCGCAGGCGGCCAGTGCCAGTGCGCCGAACGCAGCGGCGATTGCGGAAATCCTGTTTGTCATGACGGCCTCCCCCGGATCTTCACGTCCGAAATCCGCGAGGAAGCTAGCGGCATGCCGCGCATACGACAACGCCCGCTGCAGGCGCAGCGGGCGTTGATCGAATTCGGTCGGGTCCGGAAGCGCTTAGGCTGCCAGAGCCTTCTTCAGGTCGCGCTTGATCTTCAGGGCGCGGTCCGAGAGGCTCTCGTCACGGGCCTTGAGGAGGAAGGCATCCAGGCCGCCGACATGGTCGACAGAGCGCAGCGCCTTCGCAGCGATGCGCAGCTTGAAGTTACGACCCAGCTTTTCCGAAGCCAGCGTGACATCGCACAGGTTCGGCAGGAAACGGCGGCGGGTCTTGTTCTGAGCGTGGGACACATTGTTCCCCGTCATCACGCCCGTGCCGGTCAGTTCGCAGCGACGCGCCATAGTCGCACCTTTCACATAGAATAATCCGTGCGCACCGATCTTGCGAGCGGCGCGAGAGCGGGCGAGATAACGGAGCGGGGCGACGGCGTCAAGCTTGCACCGTTCATCTTGCAGCCGGTTTTGTTCGGTTATTGCAGTTGTTATATCGGGGTCAAGCTGGCGGCGGTGCATAGCCGAGGAGAGTTTTGAGTGAAAAACGCGTGGGTTATCGGAGCCATGGCGCTGGGCCTGACCGGCACCGTGCCGGTTCTTGCAGCTGACGATGCCGCAGACAGCGCGGCAGGCGCCGGCGTGCGGGGCATCACGGTGCAGTATTCCGGCTCGGTCATGATCTTCCAGGTCGCCGATATCGTCGTGAACGGCCAGTTCGCCAATGACGACTACAGCGCCTCGGCGCGGCTGACGACCGCCGGCCTGGCGGCCCTGTTCTCCGATGCGGACATCGAGGCCGGCGTGTCCGGCTATCGCTACGGCCCCCGGCTGCAGCCCTGGCGCTACAGCCATTACAATCATGCCAGCTCGAAGAACCGCACGGTCGGCATCGACTTTCCCGACGGGGTGGCGACGCCGAATATCGAGCCGCCCTTCGGCAATATGGGCGAACCGCCCGCCACGGCGGAAGAACGCGCCGGCGCCGCCGATCCGCTCTCGACCCTGCTGGCCATCGGGCTGGGCGCTGCCTCCAGCAACGATTCGCTGTGTGACGGCCGGCTGCCGGTCTTCGACGGCCGTGCCCGCTATAATCTGCGCTTCGAGGATGGCGGTACAGAACGCGTCCGCACCCGGGCCTGGTCGGGCGATGCCCAGATCTGCCACGCCTATTACGAGCCGATCTCGGGCTACGAGGCCGATGAATTCCCCGATGAGGACACCATCTCCCATCCGATCACCTTCTGGATGGCGCCGGTGCATGGCGGCGATCTCTATGTCCCCGTGCGCATTCGCACCAATGCCGGCTTTGGCGGGGTGACGATCACCGCCCGCTCGATCCAGGAAAGCTGATCGTGCATGCCGGGGGCCGGTGCGCAGCCTTGCGCTGCCCCCGGCGGCCGGCCTAAGGAGGGGGCGTCATGTTGGCGCGCAATGACGGTCCCGGTCAGATAACGGCCGCGCTCGGACCGACCAATACCGGAAAGACACACCTCGCCGTCGAGCGGATGCTGGGCCGGTCCTCCGGGATGATCGGCCTGCCCCTGCGCCTGCTCGCGCGCGAGGTCTATGACCGCGTGGTGAAAGCCAAGGGGCCGGCCGCCGTCGCGCTGATCACCGGCGAGGAAAAGATCGTGCCGGCCTCGGCGCGCTACTTCATCTGCACGGCCGAAGCCATGCCGGTGGAGAAACGCGTCGCCTTCGTCGCCATTGATGAGGTGCAGCTGGCCGCCGATCCGGAGCGCGGCCATGTCTTCACCGACCGCCTCCTGCGCGCCCGCGGCACTGAAGAGACCATGATCCTCGGCTCGGGCACGATGACCCGGCTGATCCGTGAACTCGTGCCGCGCGCCGATACCGAGCATCGCGAGCGCTTCTCCCAGCTGAGCTATTCCGGCCCTGCCAAGCTGACCCGCCTGCCGCGCCGTTCGGCCGTCGTCGCCTTCTCGGCCGAGGCCGTCTACGCCATCGCGGAACTCCTGCGCCGGCGGCGGGGCGGGGCAGCGGTGGTGATGGGCGGTCTGTCGCCGCGCACCCGCAACGCCCAGGTCGAGCTCTACCAGTCCGGCGAAGTGGACTTCCTCGTCGCCACCGATGCCATCGGCATGGGGCTGAACATGGATATCGACCATGTCGCCTTTGCCGAGAGCCGCAAGTTCGACGGCCGCCGCCGGCGGCGCCTGACCCCGGCCGAGCTGGGCCAGATTGCCGGGCGCGCGGGCCGTTTCCGCTCCGACGGCACATTCGGCGAAACCGCCGATTGCCGGCCGTTCGAGCCGGATGTCGTCGAGGCTGTGGAAGCCCACAGTTTCGCGCCCGTGGAACGCCTGCGCTGGCGCAATCCCGATCTCGACGAAAGCTCGCTGGACGCGCTGCAATACTCGCTCGGCAAACCCTCGCGCCATCCGGCGCTGGAGCGGGTCGGCGAAGCGATGGACGAGCGGGCCCTTGGCGTGCTGGCTGCCGACCGCGAGGTGCGTGAGCGCGCCACCGGCCGCGACGGGGTGAGCCGGCTGTGGGATGCCTGCCGCCTGCCCGATTTCCGCAAGGCGACGCTGGACGCCCATGCCCGGCTGGTGAAATCGATCTACCTGCACCTGACCGGCCCCGGCAATCGCCTGCCCGACGACTGGCTGGCCGGTCATCTGGAACGGCTCAACAAGACCTCCGGCGATGTGGACGCCCTGGCCTCGCGGCTCGCCTATGTACGCACCTGGGCCTATGCCGCGCACCGCGCCGACTGGACGCATGACCCCGATCACTGGCGCGGCCGGACACGCCAGATCGAGGACGCCCTGTCCGACGCCCTGCACGAACGGCTGATGCAACGCTTCGTCGATCGCCGCACCAGTGCACTGGTAAAAGGCCTGCGCGACGAGCGCGATCTTTTGGCCGGCGTGTCGCACACGGGCGAGGTGACGGTTGAGGGTCATTTCGTCGGACGGCTTGACGGACTGACCTTCAGGCCCGATGCAGAGGGCCGCGAGCTGGCCGCCCGCACCCTGAAGTCCGCGGCGCTGAGAGCGTTGCGACCTGAAATCAACCGGCGCCTCGGCGCCCTGGCTAGGACAGACATGACAGACCTGACCTTCACCGATGACGGCCAGATCATCTGGAACGGCGAAACCGTGGCCCAGCTGATCCCGGGTCCCGGCCCGCTGAAACCGGCGATCAAACTGGTCGGCGGCGATCTGGGAACCACGGAAGCCCAGGCGGCAGCCCAGTCGACACTGGAAGCCCGCGTGCGCGAGCATATCGAAACGGTTCTGGCGCCTCTGTTCAAGCTGCGCGAAGCCGGCCAGTCCGACGAGCTCACCGGTCCGGCCCGCGGCGTCGCCTGGCGCCTGCACGAGGCCGGCGGTGCCCTGGCCCGCCTGACGATCGCAGAGGAAGTGCGCGCCCTGTCCCAGGACGAACGCCGCGCCCTGCGCGCTGTCGGCGTGCGGATCGGCGAACACATGGTCTATGTGCCCGAGCTTGTGAAACCCGCTCCGGCGCGGCTCAACGCCCTCCTGCAGGCAATTGCCGCCGGCTCGACCGATATCAGCTGGCTACCGGCTCCGGGCCTGACCTCGATTGCCAATGATCGCAATCGGTCGCGCGCCGACTATGCGACCGTCGGCTTCTATCCCTGCGGTCCGCGCGCCGTGCGCTTCGACATGCTCGAACGCCTCGCCGACACACTGCGCGATGCCCGCGCCGCCGATCAGGAGCCCGGCTTCCCGCTGACCGCCGACATGACGGCACTGCTGGGCTGTTCGGTCGAGGATCTGCGCGGCACGCTGACCACGCTGGGCTACAAGCGCATCCAGAAGGGTCCGGATCCGGAGAAGGCCGAAGGCGAGCGCTGGGACCGTCGCAAGCGGCGTCCCCAGGCCCGCCCGCGGCCCAAGCCGGCTGCCGCGACCCCGCCACCCGCCGACAGCCCGTTTGCCGCTCTGGCCGCGCTGAATGTCGCCGGCGCGGGGGCCGCGAATGCCCGCAAGCCGGCCCGCAAGCGCAGCCGCAAAGCCTCCAAGCCGTGAGCGAGGCGGGCAGCGGACAACGGGTCGATGTCTGGCTGTGGCATGCCCGCCTGTTCAAGACCCGCACCCTGGCCACCCGTATCGTTGCGAAGGGGCAGATCCGCGTCGAAACAGCCGGGACAACACGCCGGATCACCAAGGCTTCGGCCCTGGTGCGTGAGGGCGACACATTGACGCTCCCCCTGAATAATCAGATTGTTCGGCTCGAAATCCTGGGGCTGGGCGAACGTCGCGGCCCGGCGGCCGAAGCCCGCCTGCTCTATCGCCGGCTCGACGAGACCGGGGAGCCGGCCGAACCGGCCGCGTAAATATGCCGATAAACCCGGACCTTAGAGGACCCGGCCATGTTCGAATCCATCAAGCGTCTCTTTAGCGCCGAGACAGGCGAATCCCATCCCGAACTCGATCCGCACGTCGCGGCGACAGCTCTGCTCGTCGAGGCCGCACTGGCCGACGGCATCTATGCCGACTGCGAGCAGGACCAGATCCGCGCCATCCTGTCGGCGGCCTTCTCGATGCCGGAAGACAAGGCAGCCCGCGTGCTTGAACAGGCCGAGAGCCTGGCCGAGACCGCGGTCGATCATCACAGCTTCACCAAGGTGGTGAAGGCCTGTCTGGACAAGCAGGAACGCGTCGCCCTGGTGGAACAGCTGTGGCGCGTCGCGCTGGCCGATGGCGAGAAATCGCCCTTCGAGGACGCCTTCATCCGGCGCATTACGCCCCTGCTCGCCGTCGGCGACCGGGAGCGCGTCTTCGCCCGCTCGCGTGCAGAAGCGCACATGCGGCCCCGTTGACAAAACCGCGCCTGCGGCCCATGTCCCGCCGGCATACCTGCCCCGTCCATGAAATCCGGCTGCCATGACCTATATCGTCACTGACGCCTGCGTGCGCTGCAAATACACTGATTGTGTCGAAGTCTGCCCCGTCGACTGCTTCTACGAGGGCGAGAACTTCCTCGTCATCCACCCGGACGAGTGCATCGATTGCGGCGTCTGCGAACCGGAATGCCCGGTCGAGGCGATCAAGCCGGACACCGAGGACGATCCGGACGGCAAGTGGCTGGCCGTGAACTCGAAATTTGCCGAGGTCTGGCCGAACATCACGGTGCGCAAGGATCCGCCCGCCGATGCCGATGCCATGGCCGAGGAAGAGGGCAAGTACGAGAAGTACTTCTCCGAAAAGCCCGGATCGGGCGACTAGCCGCGCCGGGTTAACCAAACGCTACCGTTTGGAAAATTCCGTAGTTTGTGATATGTTCCACGGATTGATGGGCAGTGCATGTGGCGCTGCCCGCTTTTCTGTGCGGTGGCTTGCACGCAGGATTAGTCGATCTCGGAGCCGGGTGGGTGCCGGAACAACTTCGGGAGCGATCTGCGGGCTATTGGGTACCACCGGCAAGGAAGGCCCAACCAGAGAGCATCCATGACGAAAAAAACCGCCAACGACAACAAGTCTTTCAAGCAAGGCGACTTTATCGTGTACCCGGCCCACGGTGTCGGCCAGGTCACGGGCGTTGAGAAGGATACGGTCGCGGGTTTCGACATCGAAGTCTACGTCGTCACGTTCGAACAGGATAAAATGACGCTGCGCGTGCCGACCGCCAAGGCCGACGCGTCGGGCATGCGCCCGCTGTCCAGCGACCGCATCGTGAAGGACGCGATGAAGACGCTGAAGGGCAAGGCCAAAGTAAAGCGCACTATGTGGAGCCGCCGGGCACAGGAATACGAAGCGAAGATCAATTCGGGCGACCTGATCATGATCGCCGAAGTCGTTCGCGACCTGCACCGTGCAGAAGACCAGCCCGAGCAGTCCTATTCCGAACGTCAGCTCTATGAATCCGCGCTGGACCGCATGGTCCGCGAACTGGCTGCCGTCGAGAATATCGAGCACGACAAGGCCCGTGAAATGCTGTCGGTCTCGCTGGCCAAGAAAGCCGCCTGACCCGTCACGCATTGCGACGCCCAGACAGACGCCCGGCTCCGGCCGGGCGTTTTTCTTTGTCCGGCGCCTTTCCGCAATTTCGTCCCGGCCCGCCGCGCTCGCAGCCCCTGAAGTGATCCGCTCCGCCCTGCCCGCCGTAACAGACGGTGAGGAGGATGAGAGGATGCCTGCAACCCGGACTGCCCCCGAAACGACCGCCGCGCCGCGCCAGCGCGATGCCGGCGAACAGCGCTTTGTCAAAGCCGCCATGGCGGTGCCGCTCCTGTCACGCGAGGAGGAGCAGGAGCTCGCCCGCCGCTGGGCCGAGCATCGCGACGAAGCGGCCCTGCACCGGCTGACCGAGGCCCATATGCGCCTTGTCGTTGCCACGGCCGCCCGCTTCCGCCGCTACGGCCTGCCCTTCTCCGACCTCATCCAGGAAGGCAATATCGGCCTCATGAAGGCGGCGGAGCGGTTCGACCCCTCCCGCGATGTCCGCTTCTCCACCTATGTGACCTGGTGGGTGCGCTCGTGCATCCAGGACTATGTGCTGCGCAACTGGTCGATCGTGCGCACCGGCACGACCTCGGCCCAGAAGTCCCTCTTCTTCAACCTGCGCCGCATCCGGGCCCGCACCGGCGATGTCGATGGCGGCGGGCTGACGCCGGAGAACCGCCGCCTGATTGCCGAGGAGCTGAAGGTGCGCGAGGAGGATGTGGACATGATGGCCTCGCGGCTGAGTGCCGTCGACCGCTCGCTCAACGCACCGGTCGGCGAAGAGGACCAGATGCAGTGGCAGGACCTGCTGGTGGACGAGACCTGCGCGCCGGAGGACGAGGTGATGGACCGCACCGACAGCGAGCGCCGCAAGGCGTGGCTGGGCCAGGCGATCGACACGCTGAACCCGCGCGAACAGCTGATCATCCGCGAGCGCCGTCTCAGTGAAGAGGGCTCGACCCTGGAAATGCTGGGCGACCGCCTGGGCATTTCCAAGGAGCGCGTCCGCCAGATCGAGACTGTGGCACTGGACAAGATCCGCCGTGCCCTGACCGAACGCCACGGCGACCCGGCGGCCTGCGGACTCATCCCGAACTGAACCCGCAATGCCAGTCAGCCGCATCCGGCACCCGGGCCTGTTTTCACGGACCGGGGTGCCGGGTCAATCGACCAGGACTTCGATCCGTTCAGGATGATCGATGCGGATCATCGGACCGTTCTCGTCCTCGATCCAGCCGCGCACCCGGATGCGCCGCGTCTCCAGCGCATCGGGGCCCAGACCCGCCTCGATGAAGGCCGGGGCGTCTTCCGCTTCGATCATGACGGTGAAATCGGTCCGGTAGTCGGCACCGAAATTGAGATAGATGCGACCGGAGCGCAACTGTGTTGCCTCAAGCACCCGGCCCTCGACCAGCTGCACCGACCCGATGTCCTGGGCCAGCGCGTCGGGATGCGTGTCGCGCACGGCATGGGCCGGGTCCGCCCACAGCCCGCGCCCCTCGGACCGGGCAAACCCCTCCAGTACCAGCAGGTCGCGCGCCGCCGCGCGATTGTCCGCATGACTGAGAACCCGGGCCACGCCCGCCTCGACGAGTCGCGCCTGCAACCAGACGTCCGATCCGCCCTCGGTCTGGACATGCACCTGCGCCAGCGCGCGGCCATAGCGGTCTCGCTCCTGGCCGGCATAGGCGAGCCGCACCGCACGGCCCGCCGCTTCCGCCTCCAGATGCGATCGGCTCAGGGCTTCGTCGGGCGCATCAAGCTCGGCCAGGCGCACCTCCAGCACGCTCTCGCCCGTATCCACAGTGAGCGTCAAGGCACCCGGAACTTCAGTCACTTGCCCGGTTTCACCCGGTGTGAAGGGGTCGGCACCGAAGGAGCAGGCCACAAGGGCCAGCAAAAACAGGAGAGACATGGTCGCACGCATTGCTTTCCGGTTTTCCGTTCATTTTCTGAATATACCACTTTTAATTGCATAACAAGCCCTGCGGTCACACCGCGTGTTTACCAATCCGTTTACCATCTGCGCGTAATGATCCGGGCAGCCAACAAATCAGGGACGCTCCCACGATGAACGCATATGCCTATTCCGACGACGCGATGACCCATCCGGCCGGCGCGTCCGAAAGCAATTCCCGCGCGGTCGCCGAAGCGGTCGGCGAGACGGCCGCCCGCGCCTCGCAGGGCGCCGAGGCAGCCCAGATTGCCCGCGACGCCATGAACCAGGTGGAAGAGTCCAGCCAGGTGCTCGAGCGCCGGGTCGAAGCGCTGACCGACGCGTCCCAGCGCATCAATGCGATCCTGTCGACCATCGAGGCGATCGCCAGCCAGACCAATCTGCTCGCCCTCAACGCGACGATCGAGGCCGCCCGTGCCGGCGAAGCCGGGCGCGGCTTTGCCGTCGTCGCCGGTGAAGTGAAGGCCCTGGCCGGCCAGACGGCCAAGGCGACCGAAGACATCGCCTCGCGCATCGCAGCCCTGGACACCGAAGTGAAGGAAATCCTCGACGGCGTGCGCGGTTCCGGCCAGTCGGTCGCCCGCGGCAAGGAAGCCGTCGACCAGATGACCCAGGCGACCCAGGAAGTCGCCCAGCAGCTCAACACGCTGCGCCAGACCATCGGCTAGGCCCTCACAGGGCAAGACAGCAAAGAAGCGGCGGGCTGAGGCTCGCCGTTTTTTGTGCGCGCCAATCTATCTTTAAATTGTTATTGTTACATGATACAACTTTGACTCACTCGCTGGTAACGGGAGTGAGAAATGCAGCCAGAATCACGGACCACCAAGGACGGCCTGACGGAGATTGTCGTCGCGTCGGGCAATACCGAAGACGTTATCGTCCGCTCGTCAATCGGCTACACGCCACAATATGTGACAGACGTCTATGGCCGGACGAAACGCGTCACCAAGGACGTGACGTTCGCCAAACTGCTGCGCCTGCTGAAGCGCGACCTGCCCAAGCACGAGCTCGTCAGCATCGGCACGCCGGTCAATTTCGACATCGCGCCGACGCACCTGACGCGCGTGGAAATGCAGTTCGAGACCGATGACCAGGTTGAAAAATGCCTCAAGGAGATCGGCGCGTCCGACATGATGATCCGGGCACGGGTCCAGCCCGCCTGGGACTGGCAGTCTCCCTTGCTGCACGATCGCCACGTCGTTCTGCATGTCGGCTGGTATGACACCGTCTACTTCATGCAGTTCAAGGATATTTTCCTCGGCGACCTGCATTGCCGCTATTCGGCGAAGTTCAACTTCGACCCGCGCGAGGCGAAGATCACGCACTTCCGCTATGATGCGCAGGGCGACCTTGAGGAAATCGGCGAGTTCAACGCCTCGGAACGTGAGGCGGATGCCATCAAGGAAAAGGTCGAATTCCTGCGGATATTCCGCGACGGGTCATCCGAAACGACTTGATACGCGCCGGTGCGAGATGCGATTCTCGGCATCTGTGCTGCCGGACTGACGGCGGCCCGTTTGCCAGGAGGCATGCAAGGTGCTGGTCGGAAAGCTCAGGGACGCGCCGCTTGAGCCGGTCAGAAGCCGGTCGACGGCGGAGATTTTCACGCTCTACAAGTCTCTGTCGGAACCTGCCGGCATCGGCTCCGTATCCGTGATGTTCGAAACACTCGCGCCCGGGCATCGCGCATCCTCACCGCATGTCCACAGCGCCAGGGACGAGTTCTATATCGTTCTGAAAGGGTCGCCGACCGTGCATTCGGGAAGCGAAACGGCCACGCTCGCTCCCGGCGATTATGTCGCCTTTCCTGCAGGCCGGAGCGACTTCCACTACCTGCACAATCCGACCGACGCCGAGGTTGAGCTGATCACGATCGCCTCCTGTCCGGACAATGATGTGGTCGAGTATGCGCCGGCCAGGCCCGAAGCACGGGCCGGTGCGGAATAGCCCGCACATCACCTGCCCGCATCACAGGCTTCAGCCGTCCGGAAAAACCCGCTAAGACGCCTGTCTGGCGGCCCCGTAGCTCAGCAGGATAGAGCAACGGATTCCTAATCGGCGGGTTAGCGTCCGGAAAGGCGTTGCGGTTCAGCGCCTTGGGTTTGCGGTGGGGTCGGTGAGTACCGGATAGGCACCGAATGCGCGCTTCCACCGGTACGCGGTCCACGGCTAGTATCGCGTCATGGACAACCGGATAGTCTTCTTCATCCGCAACCGCCCGCAAGGCTGCGATGCGATCGAGATCGCCCGTGAGGCGCGGCGCAGCTTCATCGGCTACCCGATGTGGCGACGCGGGGTTGATCCGCTGGCGGCTGGGTTCCGCGACGCGCTTGCCAGCCCCCTATGCGACGACACCGAGTGGGCGACTATCGCCGGCCACATCGAAGGCCCCTGGCGCCGGGCATACTCGGCCAACAGGAATCTTGCTTTGGCAGCCGTGCCCGGCTCCATTACCATGATCCCGCGCCCCGACCGCGGCGTTGTCTATGCGGGACGGGTCGAGGCGTTCGAGGTCGTCGATCGCCCGGATTGGGGAGATAAGTATCTCGCACTGAGACGGGAAAATGGCCTTCCGGTAGACGATACCGTCAGCCATCTCGGCGATGTCGTCCAAGGATGGCGTGTGGACGACTGGGTTGAGCTGCCCTTTCCCTCCATCCCCGCATGGATCAGGAAGTCCTTCTTTGGCAGGGCCACCGGCGGACGGATATGGCCCATGCCGGAGTTCGGTCTTGATCCGGTCCCAGAGATCGACGCGCTGATCCGCCAGGCCGCGCCGACACTTCGGCCGTGCACCGAGCGGGACGAGATCGAACGCCGCCTGCTCGCCCGTGTCAGCCCGTCGACATTCGAGCATATGGTGGTGGGGCTGCTTCAGCTCGCCCAGCCAGACCTCGTCTGGGAGCACGTTGGCGGCAGCGGAGACGGAGGCGTAGACGGGCTTGGCTCAACAACCGACGGCTCGGTCAAAGCCGTCCTCCAGTGCAAGTGGAAGCACGACGGTGGCCAGATCGCGATGGAGAATGCTCCTGCTGACGGCCGCAAGCGTTATCTGGCGGTCCTGCTGGCACCCGATGATCTTGAGTGCGATGCCGGAACTCAGATCCTCGACCGCAACTGGGTGGTCGATCACCTACTTGAGTTTCCGCAGTGCCCCTGGTCCCGGTCGCTACGCATTGGCGCCACGTAGCCCCGTTGCAATCGCCGCATTGCGCTCTGGCCTTACCCCGCATAAACACGGCTCGGGTCCCCGTAGCTCAGGTGGATAGAGCACGAGATTCCTAATCTCGGGGCCGCAGGTTCGAATCCTGCCGGGGACACCATCACTTAATTTGATCCGTACTGTCTTGGCGCGCGGATCGAACTAGTTCACGCGCCTGTTCTACTGACAGGCAAGGGTATTCCGAGTGAACGACACGGTGGCAGTTCGCACAGAGTATCGCCATTTCACTCACACAAGTGACACTGTCAGGCTGAAGTTCCGAGATCGGAACCCTGTGGTGCGCCTCAATGCAACGCTCACCGTTGGCGCCATAGATCTCAACGGGATCGACACCGCAGGCCTCGCAAACCAGCCTTCCACCATTTTTTGACTTGTAGAAGCTTTTGACTTTACTCGCGAAATTTTTGTCACGCTCCTTGTACGAATGGATGCGCGTAAGAAGACGTCCCTCTTTGCCCTCAATGATGTCTTCGAGCTCGCTTTCAGGACGTTCCTCGTACCGCTTGAGCTCTGATACTGATCCGGCATTTGTCATGCCGAATGTCGCATCCTGGAGCCCAATGAGCCTGTCTGCCGCCTTCCGTATCTCTATGGAGTTCACCCCCTTCATCACTTCTGCCGCGTGCGCCTCGATAGCGTCAGCGATCTCTGGATAGTCCTCTCTAGTACTCTCGATCTTCTCCAGATCAGCTGCGAGCGCATCAAACCGGTCCTGTAGGTCGATCTCGAACTGAGAGTTTCGGATCGACACACGGAGCGGCGCCAAGGTCGCATTTATGCCGTCATCCTCGATTACATCGAAATCCATCGAGTCCATGATGAAGGCTTTGTTCTTCAACGGGAAAGCGACGGTATGAGTATGATCCTGCCGCGCTGGCTCAGGAAGACGAGCGACAGCCATGACCAACTGCGGGAGGTGAAATTTCTTCTTGTTGTTCTTCTCAAACTTTCGAAGTCGCGGTTTTCCCTGCGCCTTCACGCCATGCACCTCCGCCGGAATCCTCAAGCCGAGGGACTCGATGAAAACATCGATCGTCCGGTCTTCAAGCGTGTCTGCAGGGACATATTCAAATTCGCCGCGCCCTCCCGAAGACCGCCATCGGACTGTGCAGGTCGCCATCTTTAAGCCTTTGTAAACGCCAGTCTGACTCTGTAGATTCTTAGCAGAGCAACGATTCGCGTTCACGGGATAGAGTTGACGAACGCAACCCAAGCGGATAGAAATCCGCATGTTCTTGATTTGTTCCTTCTGGGGAGGTCGCCCTGTCTTACACAGTGGCATCATTCTTTTCGGGTATCGGAGGCCTCGACCTTGGTCTTGAACGCACTGGCTTCAAGTTACTTTTCCATTGCGAAATCAAGCCATTCTGCCGCGACATACTCCAACAGCATTGGCCTGACCTCCCGCTTGAGCAGGACATAAGGAAACTCGATGACGCAAGCATCCCTGAAGCTGACGTTTGGGCAGCCGGATTCCCCTGCCAGGACCTCTCTCTTGCGCGAATGGGGCCAAGATCTGGGCTTAGAGGACAGCAATCTGGACTCTTTCACGAGTTTATGCGGCTCGTTCGAGAGCGCCGTCCAAGAGCCGTTGTCCTCGAAAACGTGCACGGCCTTCTCTCTAGCCACGGAGGACGCGACTTCGCAATCGTACTCCAGGCGCTGGACGAACTCGGGTATGGTGTGGCGTGGCGTGTGCTTAACAGCAAAGACTTCGGAGTCCCCCAGCAACGCCGCCGTGTCTACATTGTTGCCATGCATCGAGACCTCGGAGGTCCCGGACAAGTACTTTTTGAGCCCCAATGCGGCGACTGGAATCCTAAGGCGGGTCGATCGAATGGGCCGAAATCTCCCTCCCTCTTTCAGACAATCATTGGAGATCCTGTCAAAGGGCCTCTAGTGAAGAGTTTGGCCCATTGCATTTATGCTGAGTCAGCTCGGCACACCGGAACTGATTGGTCCCGAAATTACGTCTGGTACCCCGATGGCCGCGTCCGCCGCTTTACCCCGAATGAGGTAGAAAGAGTGCAGGGCTTCCCTGTCGACTGGACGTTGCCGCGCGGAATGAGCGATCAGCAAGCTGATCGGATCGACAGCCTCCGATACCACGCCATCGGGAACGCCGTCACACCTCCGGTCGCCGAGTGGGTTGGGGCGCGTCTCATGGGCGTTATGCGTGAGCAAGATGTTGAGTTTGTACGAGGATCAGCGACCACGGTAGCCGCTGAATAGTGACCGCATGCGTCCATCGCGCTATCCTGGCGTCATGGATCACCTCGACAAGAAGCGGCGAAGCCGCAACATGGCTGCGATCAAGGATCGCGATACAGCACCTGAAATGATTGTCCGCCGCCTCGCGCACGCGATGGGCTTTCGCTTCAGGCTTCACCGTCGAGATCTTCCTGGAAAACCCGACCTAGTTTTCCCGGGACGCAAGTCAGTCATTTTTGTCCATGGCTGCTTTTGGCACCAGCACTCGTCGGAGAAGTGCAAAACCAGACCGCCAAAGTCGAATACGAGCTATTGGCTTCCCAAGCTGGAACGCAATGTAGCGAGGGATGAGCGCAATCAAAGCCAACTCAGTAGCATGGGCTGGCGCTATCTCGTCATCTGGGAGTGCGAGACGAAAGACAGGCACTCTTTGGCTAGCAAGATTTCGGATTTCTTGAACGGATAGTCATTTTGACCAGTGCCCGTCCACCCAAGTCCACTTGTGAGCGTCGTACACATATCTCCAGTGCCCCTTCACCCAGTGGGTTTTCCCGAGCGGACGAATAGGCCGAATCGCTTCGATTCTATTGGGCGGCTTGGGCGGTCGGGGCCTTCTCGGAGGTCTTGGCTTTCGAGGACGTCTCATTTCGTTGCCCTTTCTAATGCTTCTCATCCCGCGGCGGGCAAGGATCGTTTCCGGGCGGAACAGTGTCAGAGTCGCGCCAACGGCCGTTACGGCCCTGGATGCGGACCTCTCCGCCGCCAAGATTCTGCACGATGCCCTTCGCCCGCAGCTCGGCCTCGCGCTGCGTCGAAGTCACGTCGCTCGCCCGTCGGGCGCCCGCACCCTTCACGGCCCATCCCTTGGGATGTCTCACCACGTATCGATCATTGGAGCTCACAAAGCCCTCCATATTGTGTCCGAAGTCATACGAAGCACAATATGGAGGATTTTCGTTCGGAACACAACAGGAACACTTAGCCCCGCCTCCGCGGCACCAACACACCCCGCCGTCTGAGCCCCGACGCCACACTGGCCACAGAGCGCGGCGAGGTCCGTGCGCCGTCGAAGCGCTCGCGGGCTGCGACGGCGATCTCGGCGTAGGTCGCCTCGGTCATCAGCAGCCGGGCCACGAAGGCGCCGACCGTCTCGGCGTCACCGGTCGCGGTGTCCTCGGCGGCCTTCGGCGAGCGCTCGTCGCCGTGCGTCGCACCGAGCGCCCGGATCATGCCGATCAGCTCACGCTTCGAGCGCTTCCAGGGCCGTCCGATGCGGTCCTCCGGCCGGCAGGCGCGGTCGTGCATCTCGACCAGGGCCGCGGCGGTCATCGAGTAGAGTTCGTCCGTCATGTCTTCCTCCGTCTTTCGCGTCCGGCGCGGGCGCGCCAGCGGGACCATCCTGTCGCGGACGGAGGTCCCCGCGAACGGGGCGCAAACGCGGGTGGCGTGCGGTGGAAGACGGAGGTACTGTCGGGACGCAAAGTGAAACGGCCCGGTCGGTCGACCGGGCCGTTCATTGGTATCTAGAGGCGGGCTCGATTCAGCCCTTGCCCGCCTCTTTCGCCCTGCGGCGCTGCGTTTCGGTGCGATGGTAGCCGTTGCGGAGCACGCGCGCGACATAGAGGTCGCCGTAGCCCTTTCTCAGCCAGCTCTTGTTCGTCGCCACGCTGTTGTACGGAATCCCGGTCATGGCCGAGATTTCCGCATTCCCGCGCACCCCAGCGGCCATGGCCGCGTGCACCTGCGCCAACCCATCGGCGCTTGATGTGGTCTGCATCGATATTCTCCTCTTCGACGCTTTTTCAAAACACAGCTTCGGGCTAGCCAAAGCCACGGAAAGGCCTACACGACGAGGGGTCGCGATATCTGCCCTTATTTACAGCGGAACACTTGACGCGGTCATGAGCGCGCCGTCGCCCTGGCCCAGCCGGCGATCTCGTCGGCCACGCCGGTCTCCAGCACGTAGTCGGCCCCGTAGTGGTCGACGAGCAGGGCGCACAGGAAGGGTGAGGACGCGCCGTAGCCGGCCTCCATCTCCCGCTCGAAGCGGTGCATCTCGTCCCTCAGCCGCTGGGCGGCCGCGGCCAGCCTGAGCTCCCCCTCGGTCGCGTCGGGGAAGACGGAGGCCAGAGTGCGCCGCGCCCACTCCAGCCTCCTCTCGACCATCTCGTGGCGGTCCTCGTCGAGCGGGCGCGCGCCCGCCAGTTCCAGGCTCATGTTGACGGTGTCCATGATGTGTCTCCTTTGTTCCTTCGATACGCGCGCGCGGCGGCGCCGCGCACGGTCCGGAGTAGAGACAGGGAAAGCCCGCGTCGACTATCATTTGGGGGTACGGGGTTGACGCCGGGACGGCCGCGTCAGATCGCTGCCCAGGCCTCCTCGATCATCGGCATCGGGTCGGCGCCGACGGCCCGGGCGATCTGCAGGAACTCGATCAAGTCGATGCGCCGTTCGCAGCCCTCGATCTTGGCCACGAAGGACTGCGGCCGCCCCAGGCGGTCGGCCAGGGCCTGCTGGGTCATGCCCGCGGCGGCGCGGGCCGCGGCGAGGCGCGCGACCAGGCTTCTGTACGCTTCGGAGTGGACGGTCCTGGCCACGGGGCGCTCGCGCTTGCAATCCGGAGCCGGAACCGGTAATCCCGGATCAGGATTATCCCAAAACAGGATTAGCGGAATGGCGGGAAGAACGGGGCTCACCTCGAGCCAGAGAGGCACGATCGCCGAGGTCTACCTGGCCGCGACGCTGATCTCGGCGTCGGACGGACGGCTGTCGCCGTTCACGCCAGTCGCCGACGACCACGGCATCGACCTCGTGGTGATGGACAAGGAAACGGGCCGCTGCGTGCCGGTCCAGGTCAAGGCCTGGCTGGGTCAGGCGGGACGGACGGTCCAGTTCGACGTGCGGCGCGCAACCTTCCGGCCGGACGCCGGCGGCGCCTTGGTGGCACTCCTGCTCGACCCGGCGACGATGCGCCTGGACGCGGCCTGGATGATACCGATGGACAAGATCCCCGGCGTCTCGACCGGGCACGCGGAGAAGTACGCCCTGACGCCGAACCCTTCGGCGGGGTCGCGGGACCGCTACGCGGAGTTCAGGCACGCCGACCCGGCCTCGCTGGCCGCGGCGCTGATCGGTCTCTCAGGGGGGTGAGGCGGGGCCGGGCGGAGGCGACCGACCTGCCCGGCCCCGCGCCGGCTCAGCGGACGAAGGCGGCGATGCGAGACGCGGCCTCCGTCGCCCCGGCGTGCCGGTCGGCGAGTTCGGAAGAGAGCGCGTAGGCCCGCCTCGCCACGGGATCGTCCTTGGCCAGGCGGTGGGCGGTCCGGGCGTCGCAGCCCTCGCGCTCCATGATCTGTTCGACGACGCCCGCGTAGACGTCGTCGGCCCGTTTGCGCAGCTCGACGAAGCGGCCGGTGGACTTGGCCACGGCCGCTTCGATGGTCGCGAGGGCTCTCAGGTCGTCACTCATCGTCAAGCCCCCACTCCTCCATCATGGCCGTCACGCGCGTCCGCCTGCGGCGGATGTCGTCGCGCTTCTCCTCGGCCTTCCGCTCCAGCTCCTCGAGCTGGTACTCCTCGGCGGCGAGCGCCTGGCGCTCCCGCGTCACGACGCGCATCGGCGTCCTTCCGTCTTCCATGTCCCTGGCTCCTTCTCAGTCCTCGGGTATCTGCGGCACGATCGAGCGCGCGCTGGCCGTCAGCGTCCGGCGCCGGGCGACGCCGACGCGCGGCACCTGCGCCGCCTCGCTGTAGCCCTCGGCCGAGGCCCAGGACGCCCAGCGGATCGCGGCGGCGAGGCGGTTGCGGATCCGGCCGGACTCGCCCAGACCGGCGGCCCTGAGGTCGCGCGACAGGTCCAGCTCGGCCAGGACGAGCGCGGCGTGCGCCTCCTCCAGTTCGGCCAGTCTGGCGTCGACGGCCTCGGCCGCGGCCTCGAAGGCCCGCGCCGACTCCCGCGCCCTGGACCGTGCGGCCCTGAGCGACCGGTCGCGCTCGGCGTCGGCCGCCTCGCGCTGGCGGTCCAGCAGGAGCGTCCGGGAGGCCTCGACCTCCCTCGCCTCGCTGCGGGCGAGGTCGCGCCGGCGGCGCATCTGCGCCAGTTCCTTCTCGTCGGCGCCGTCCAGGTGGCCCCTCGCGATGCGGGCGTCGATCTCCTCGGCCCGCCGCACGAGCTCGTCCCGCCTCTCCGCAAGGTCCTCGGCGCTCTTAGCCATGTCCGCTCTCCTCGTCTTCACGTGCGGGCGCGCCCGCATGTCCAGGCAAGACACTGCCGCGTCCGGCCGCGCCGGGACGCCTGCGTTTCAGCCGCGGGAGATGTCGTCGAGCAGGACCGGATCGACGCCGGGCACGTCGGCGAGGCGGCCGGGGTCGGAGGCGAGCACGGTCCTGTACCAGCGAACGACCGAGGGCGTGGT
>JAZAHA010000035.1:0-61438 GCA_036231565.1 Pseudomonadota bacterium | reverse complement strand
TGCCGGTGTCCCCGCAGATGGCCACGCCGGAGCCTGATGCTGTCACCCACCAGGCGCGGACGAGCTCCGCACGCTCCCGGGCACAAGGGACTGAGCTCATGCCTCCCATCCCGGAAACCGCTGACGAGCATACGCGCAGTTGAACGGGCGGGGATAAGTTCCCCGACCCGCCCCCACGCACCGTCATCCTGACGAAGGTCAGGACCCAGATCGTAAAGGGAGATTTGGGCCAGGCGGGCCCGGTCTGATCTGTGGTGATGTGGGGGACAAGTGCGTATTCGCGGGCACCGCGCGCTATGAACTGGGCCCTGACTTTCGTCAGGGTGACGGTGATGGTTGCGGCGTTTGCGCTCTCTCCTCCAACTCTCTCCATTTCTCCCGGACGGAGGCCTGCGCAGGCAGGCTGCAGATCCGGGATCGACCGAAGATCACTTCAAGCGATGCGTTTCCCGCAGATCCCGGCACTGCGCCCGGCCTCCGCCGGGCTTTCAGCCGGGAAAAACCCGAGGGTGTTTGGGGGAGACGAGCTTCTCCCCCCAAAAAAAGGCCCCGGCTGGGTCAGCCGGGGCCAGGCATGCCGAGTGGGCATGTGAGATTTTTGGACGGGTCCTGTGTCAGCGATAGCCGCCGACGCCCCCGTCGAGCATGAGAGTCATGGGAACCCGCTCGCGGCGCTCGCGTTCCACTTCGCGGCGCACGCGTTCGGTATAGCGTTCCTCGCGGCGCATATAGACCAGCTTCACGCCCGGCCCGTGACGGCGCAGCAGCGAGCGCTCATTGCAATTGCGGCGCTGTTCCTGGGTTTCGCAATAGAGACGGCCGCCCGGTTCGTGACGCAGCGCCTCGCCCTTGCGACAGGCGATCGTGGCGGCGTCATTCCAGTCGTACTCGCCTTCAATGGCCCAGCCGATGGTGACCTGCATCGCCGTGCCGGCCATGCAGCGATAGATCTCGCCGGAATAAGTCGCCCCGACACGCTCGTCGGCATCGACCCGCGACGCGGGATGCGGCGTACCGCCATCGTCGACGCACACGGCGCGCACGACGCGCCATTCCTCGACCCAGCGCGTGCGCTCTTCCTCATAGTATTCGTACTCGAGCTCTTCCTCGATCCCGACCACGTTGAGCCCCGTGATGGCCGTCGCGGCAGGCGCCGTTGTCATCGGCGTGTAGGAACCGCCGCCGATAAAGGTCATCGCACCCGCGCCCGCACCGGCCGACGCATTGGCATTGGCCGAGGCGTTCACATTCGTGGTCACATTGGTGATCACATTGACCCGGGAGGAGACATTTACGCCGACATTGATATTGCCGCCATGGATATTGATGTTCGGCACATTCACCGTGTGACCGCCGCCATGATTGCAGCAGGTCGGCGGCGGAGGCGGCGTGCAGCAATTGCCACCGCCCGAACCACCACCCCCACCGGCCTGTGCCGGGGCGGCCAGCAGGGCGAACGCCGCGCTCGCGGGAATCAGAAAAGCGTGCCGGGCTGATACGCGCATGGGCTTGCTCCTTACGTGCTGCCCCTGCCGATGCAATCCGCGGGCCGTTTTCGCATCCCGCCGCTCGCGCGAGCGGGGAAAGCCCGCCAGCCATCCTCACCCGTGACGGGTATGGCCCCGATATTGAACTCGCCGCTGCAACGCTCCGGGCCGGGACAGGCCGGGCCGCCTGATGACTGACGAGTGGAGAAACGGATGCGCCACGCGCAATCGCAAGCCTTGCACGCCTACTGGCAAACGCGCCGCCAGGGAGGTGCCGCGCCGCACCGCACCGATATCGAGCCGCAGGATATCGCGCGCATGCTCGGCTATGTGTTCATTCTCTGGCGTGCCGATCCGGATCACCACATCTTCCGCCTGGCCGGGACGCATCTGTGCGATCTCTACCAGCGCGAGTTCCGCGACCAGAATTTCCTCTCGCTGTGGCGCAGCCATGACCGCACGCATGTGCAGGCTGTGCTGGAAGCGTCCATAACTGGCACAGAACCGGCCTCGCTGATCGCGCGCACGGTGACGATGGACCGGCTGGACCTGCCGGTGGAGATCAGCTTCCTGCCGCTGCGCGGCCCGTCCGGTGCGATCGACCGGACGCTCGGCCTGTTCCAGCCGCTGGACGATGTCGCCGTGCTGCGGGGCCGCCCGGCCGTGCGCACCGTACTGCAGGAAGTACATCCGCCGCTGCAGCGGGACAGCCTTTATGCGGACCTGTTCGGCAATGCCGATACGACGCCGCGCAAAGTGGCAAACGATCAATAAACGCAAGTCCTTCTTAACCGCTATGGCCTAGCCTGCGCCGGTCAGGAGGATGTCGCCATGCATCACGGCCCGGGCCGACTGGACCGCCGGAAGATCAGGATTGCCGCGCGTGGCGCCCAGGAGCGCCGCCGGCATGCGCGCGTGCCCCTGCAGCTGCATGGCCGGTTCTGGACGGAGATGGAGGGCGAACACGCCTGCCGCCTGCTGGATATCTCACCCGGCGGTGCACGCCTGATGGCCCGCATCGTTCCGCCGGACCGGACCCGCATCATTCTGATGATTCCCAGTCTGGGACGTATCGAGGGACATGTGGTCCGCCGCGAGGGCGAGGAGTTCTCCGTCGCGTTCAACGCTCCGCTGCGCAAGCGCGACAAGCTGGCCGATGCGATCACCTGGCGGTTCAACAAGGACCGGCTTGGCCTCGACGAGGACCGCACGGCACCGCGCAAGCCGGGGCGCGGCCGGGCGCGCATCTTGCTGGACGACGGCGTCATCATCCAGGCCAATGTGATTGACGTTTCCGTAACGGGGGCAGCCTTCGAGTGCCTCGAACGCCCCCGCATCGGCGAGCCGCTGCGTGTCGGTGAGATGTCAGGACGAGTGGCGCGGATTCTGGACAACGGGTTCGCGGTCGTGTTCGATCCTCCCCAGGCGAAGACCAGCGGTCCTGAAGCAGCATAATCTTGAGTCCGCATCTGCCGGATCTGGCGCTCCAAGAGCTGCAGGAGCCCGTCTGGCCCGTTTCTTGCCGTAACGGATGGGTAGACGGTAGTTGTTTGGGTGCGAGAAAGTCCTATGCCTCGCGATGACGGAATCACGATGTCCTGGTTTGTGAAAGTCGAAGGCCGTGTTTACGGCCCGTATACGCCGCAACAGATGCGCGCCTTCGTTGCCGAAGGCCGGATTGCGGCCCACTCGCAGATCTCGCCCGACCGGGACGGTATCTGGGCGCAAGCCAGCGATATCGAGGAATTCCGGGACTGGCTCGAGGATCTGGGCCAGCGCAAACAACCTGAAAAGCGGGTTACCCCCGGCGCCCGGCCGGCCAATTTCGTGGTGATCGCCGAGATTCATTCCGAGAACGCGGCCGAGTTTGCCCACGCACTGGCGGCCTATGGCGATCTCGAATCGATCACCAGCGGTGTCTGGCTGCTGCGCGGCCCGACCACCTCGGCCGTGCTGCGCAACGAGCTCAGCCATATTCTGGGACGCGACGACAAACTGCTGGTCATCGACGCCTCGCACGACCGCGCCGCCTGGTTCAATCTGGGCCGCGAAGCCGACCAGAATATCCGCGAGCTGTGGAGCCGCGCGCACTAGGCTGCACGGCGGCCCCTACCCCGCGAGGCCTGTGCTCGGGTTGGCCTGCGGCCAATCCCCGGGACGGCTCCCCTCCCCACTCCACGGGAAGGAAAATCAGTCGATCCGGCGCAGCTGCGTCGCGTGGCGTTTCCAGTTCTCGACATAGTGGTCCGCTGACGCTTTCAGCATCACGGCGGTATCGCCATCGAGTGTCCGGATGATGCGGGCCGGCGCGCCAACCACCAGAGAGTTATCCGGGATTTCCTTGCCTTCGGTGATCAGCGCGTGTGCACCGATGATACAGTTGCGGCCGATTTTCGCGCCATTGAGCACCGTGGCACCGATCCCGATCAGCGAATAATCGCCAACCGTACAGCCATGAAGCATGGCGCGATGCCCGATCGTCACCCCCTTGCCGATGGTCAGCGGCACGCCTTCATCGGTATGCAGTACGGAGAGATCCTGGACGTTGGAGTCCTCGCCGATCGTGATCGGATCATTATCGCCACGAACGACCGCGCCATACCAGACACTCGCATTGCGATGGAGGACAACACGGCCCATCACCTGCGCGTCGGGCGCGACCCAGTATTCTCCCTCACCCGGCGTCTGCGGAATCGAATCGCCCAAGGCATAGAGTGCCATTCCCGTCTCCCTCTTTATTTGCGTGAAATTTTCACGACGCGCTCGTTCAGACCTTCTTCACCGGGTTACACTCAGACTGTAAGCGCGATTCGAGACGGGTTTCTCGTTTCGCTTTCGGCAACGCAAGGAGGCACCGGGTAGCCGGCATGACCGCTCCTCGTCCCAGCCCGCCAGGAACCGGTCGGTTTTCCACCGAACCCTGCGTGTCCCCTGCACTGTCTTCCGTGCCCCGTTTCTTCGCCCCTCGCCGCCCGGCCGAGGGGTTTTTCATGTGTGGAGGTCCCCGTCATGGGTAAGCGTAACGTCAAACGCCGCCAGCGTGCAGGTGAATTCAATACCGCCCACTATCATACCGAAGAGGACAAGGTGCGTGCCCTCTTCCCGGGAACCCGCTGGACCCCGGACGACAAGGAACCGATGCGCGACCAGCGCTTCACCAAGAATGTCAAACCGCGCTCGGACGGCCAGGCAAAGCTGATGTCGTCGATCGACACGCACAATCTTGTGCTGGCACTCGGCCCGGCCGGTACCGGCAAGACCTTCCTGGCCGTCGCCAAAGGGGTCGAGGCGCTCGAATCGGGTGCCGTCAGCCGGATCGTCCTGTCCCGTCCCGCGGTGGAGGCCGGCGAATCGATCGGCTTCCTGCCCGGCGCGATGGAAGAGAAGCTCGCCCCCTATCTGCGGCCGCTCTATGACGCGCTGGCCGACCGGCTGAGCCCGAAGAAGCTGAAAGCGATGATGGCCGAAGGCCTGATCGAGATCGCGCCGATCGGCTATATGCGCGGGCGCACGCTGAACAATGCCTTCGTGGTGGTCGACGAAGCGCAGAACTGCACATACGGCCAGCTGAAAATGCTGCTCACCCGCCTGGGCTGGAACTCCACCATGGTCGTCACCGGCGACCCGGCCCAGTCGGACCTGCTGCCGGAAATGTCGGGCCTGGCACAGATCGCCGACAAGATGGAGCCGCTGGAAGACATTGCTGTCTGCCGGCTGGAGGCCAAGGACATTGTCCGCCACCCGCTGGTCGCGACCATGCTGACCGTGCTCTGACTGGCAAGACAGTGCTTACAGGAAACGGCGCGATGGGCCTCGCATCGCGCCGTTTTCATGTCCGGTCATGGCTTTGTCGCGGCGGCGCGTTAGTGTCGTCGCCGATCGAATAACGGGACAAAGACCATGATCCGCAGCCTGATTGCCGCCTTCCTTCTCGCCACCACACCCGCCCTGGCACAGGGCGAGTTTCCGCCGCAAGAGAATCGCGAGGCCTGGGGGCTGGCCATCGTCGATGTCGAGACCACCGGGCTGGAAGCCGGACATCACGAGATGATCGATCTCGGCGCGATCTATACCGATCTGGACGGCAATGAGCTGGGCCGTTTCTTCATCCGCATCCATCCCGGCCACCCTGAAAGGGCAACGGAATTCGTTCGCAGCATCAACGGGTTCGACGAAGAACGCTGGACGGAACTGGGGGCTCTCACCGAAGCCGATGCGGTCGAAAGCTTCCTGGCGTTCCATGCTGAAGCGTCAGGCGACCGGACCATGCTGTTCACGGCCTATAATGCCTGGTTCGACCGCAACTTCCTGGACGCCCTGCTGCAGCAGCACGGGGAGAGCTTTCGCGATCACTTCACCTATTTCCTGCTCGACCTGCCCTCGCTGGCCTGGGGTGCCGGCATTCCGGACATGATGAATGCCGATGTGGCGGGCGCGCTCGGCCTTGAAGCCGAAACCAGCGATCCGCTGGAGCATACCGGACTGAGCGGCGCGGAATGGAATCTGGCGGTCTATCGCGCCCTGCAGGCGCGGATCGCAGCCCAGGCAGGGCCGGGGATTAGCCGCTGACGCTCGGCCGCGGCAGGATCACGCTGGAGAACCAGAAGTCGCGAATCGCCTCGACGATATCGACCAGACGGGAGAATTCGGACGGTTTGGAGACATAGCCGCTGGCATGATGGCGATAGCTTTCCAGCACATCGCGCTCGGCCCTGGAGCTGGTCAGCATCACCACGGGAATCACGGACAGGGCCTCATCCGCCTTCAGCGTCTCAAGGATCTGGATGCCGTTCAGCTTGGGCAGGTTGAGGTCCAGCAGGATCAGATCCGGCACCGGACAATTGCTGTAATCGCCCCGCCGGTAGAGAAAATCGAGCGCCTTCTCGCCATCATTGACGACATGGATCGTGCTGTCGAATGCACTGTCCTCGAACGCCATGCGGGTGAGGTATACATCGTCCTCATTGTCCTCGACCAGAAGGATGTCGGCCAGTTTGGCGGGCCTTGTCATGCGTTTTCTCCTTCGGTCACCGAATCGTCCCGGCCGCTCGTATGCGCCCCGGCGGCAGCGTCCGTGTCCTGCGGGGCCTCCGGCCAGTAAACATAGAACCGGCTGCCCTCGCCCTCTTCAGACTCGGCCCATATCCGTCCCCCGGCATTGTTGACGATCTTGCGGCAGATCGCGAGCCCCATTCCGGTCCCCGAATATTTCGACGCCGGATGAAGGCGTTTGAAGGGCTCGAATATCTGTTCGCAATACTCCGGACGCATGCCGATGCCGCGGTCCGACAGGGTGAACAGCCAGCCCTCTTCATAGGGCGCGGCGGAGACCTGGATCTTCGGCGCTTCGCCATCCTTGGCGTACTTGATCGAATTGGCGATCAGATTCTGGAAGACGCGGGAAAACCGGGTCGGATTCGACCGCAGTTTTGCCGGCAGGTGAACCGTTTCAAGACTTGCCTGGCTGTTTTCGAAATCCTCGGCAAGATTCTGGCGGGCCAGTTCGATCATGTCGACGGGTATGAAGGTCTCGATCTGGCCGAGATCGTCGCTCGCCCGCGAGAAAGAGATCAAATCGTCGAGCAGGGCCTGCATGCGCTGCGCCGAACCGGCACAGATCTCCACCGCCTTGCGGGCGTTCTCGTCCAGCTGACCGGCATGCTTGCGCAACAGCATCTGCGAGAAATTGCCGATCATCCGCAAGGGTTCGCGAAGATCGTGCGAGGCCGCGAAGTTAAAGCGCTCAAGCTCGGCATTGGTCTGCTCGAGGCGGGCAATGAAGGCTTCACGCTCCGCCTCACCCGCCTTTCGCGCCGACAGGTCGCGCGCCGTGGCGATGAAGATCCGGTCGTCGCCAGCCTTGTATTCTGTCACTGCCAGTTCGATGGGAATCGCATGTCCGTCCCGGTGTACCCCGTAGACTTCACGCACCTTGCCGACGATGTCGCTGTCGCCGGTCTCGATATAGTGCTTGATGTAATAATCGTGCTTGCGGCGGTGTTCGGTGGGCGTGAGGATACGGATATTGCTGCCCACCAGCTCGTCCGGCCGGTATCCGAAAACGCGTTCGCAGGCCGGATTCGCTTCCTCGATGATGCCTTGGGCATTGGTCGTCAGCACGGCATCGACCGCACTCTGCGTGACTGCGCGCAAGCGCCGTTCGGAACGGTTTCGGGCTTCCTCTGCCGCGCGCTCCTCGGTGATATCCTCGATCGAACCGGCCATGCGGACAGGTTCGCCGGTCTCGTCCAGCAGGACCTGCCCCGTCGCATGGCACCACACGAAATGTCCGTTTTCGTGCCGCATCCGGAAGTTCGGCGCATAAGGCTCGCCCATTTCGAAGTGCGCTTCGATGGCTTCGCGCACCGCAGCCTGATCGTCCGGATGTATCCGGTCAAAAAAGAAACTCGCATCAGCAACCTTGTGGTCCGGCGGCAGGCCCAGCATGCGCATCGCATTGGGTGACCAGCCGAGCGTATTATCGCGTATGCCCCAGTCCCAGACGCCCACAGCCATGCCGCGCACGACAAGATTGTAACGCTGCTCGCTCATCCGCCTGACTGCATCGGCATCAGCCAGCCGGACCGCCTGACGGCGCGAGAGCTGCGCCATGAAGGCAAGGGAGGCGCCAAGCAGCGTCAGGCCAATCCCCGACATCCACACCCCCAGCGCGGCGAGAGGACGCATGCGACTGGTCAGTTGCGGTGTGGGTGTCGAATGAACGACCCAGTCGATCTCATAGGCCGTATCCACCTCGGAAGACGCCCGGTACCGCGCAGCGCCATCAACACTCCTGGGAACGCCGGCCAGCAGGGGGCCATTCTGCGACGCCGTCAGCGCAAGATCATAGTCGCCAGCATCATCGGAATAGGTCGTGCGGAGCATCGCAGAAATGTCGAACAGAGCGACCAGTACGCGGATACCTCCCGAATCTCCGACAAACGGATAGTAGGCGACCATGCCCTGCGCGCCGTCATCAAACCGGGCCGTGGCACCGGCATGCAGGCGGCCGAGCATCTCCTGGATCGCGGGATCGATCTGCCCGGAGGCGCCGAGCCCCCCGATCACCGCCGAGACGGCGGGACCTCCTTCCGGCTCAACCCACTGCTCTCCCGATTCGTTGATCACATAGAGGGCGCGCAGCCACGGCTTGTCATTGAGATACGCGCCGGCATCGGCGCGCCATTCAGCCTCCGGCGTGCCACCGGGGCGCGCCGCCATGCGGGCGCCCAGGCGTTCGATGGCGTGACCGTCCTGCTGCAAGCGCAGGGACATGATCCGGGCGGTATTGTCGGCCTCGGTCTGGCTGAAACGTTCCAGCGCGTCGTCCCGTTCATCCTGTGCCCGGTCGGCTGTAGCCGCAGTCATGGCCAAGCCGACCACAACAACAATCAAGCTTGGCAGGACAAGCCCCAGCCGGGTTCGTGCGTCAAAGGGCGCCGCCAGATCCATTCATGGTCCCTTGCGATTCGCCGGTCGTTCTGTTTGCTGTGCGTCTGCAATCGCAGCCCGTCACCGGCCTGGGTCTGAGCCGCCCGACCGCAATCGCGCCCGGACGCCCCACTTGTTTCAATCTGGAACCTTACACCCCTTGGCGGAACGCGCAACGCAGTCCCAGGACTAGGTGATTGAAATGCAAAGCGGCGATCGGAGAAGGCTTAGTGCAGCGTGACCTGCGGACGGCGATAACGCACCAGGATACGCAGCGTCAGCGGATGTTCCTTTTCCGGATCGAGACGCAGGCGGATCATTTCCGCCCGGGCGCGTTCCCGGCGCCGGCGTGCCCGCAGATACTGGATCGCCACAAAACCCGCGATCGCCAGATAGGCAACGTAATTGGCCACGCCATACCAGTCGGGCAGGAAAAGCCAGACGCCCAGGGCCGCGACGATGGCGAAGATGATGTCGACCGGCCAGCCTTCCGACGCCGTGAAGAAAGCCAGCACCGGGAAGATACCGCGGTCGATATCGCCCTCCGGGTCGATCCGGGCGAGCAAGTCCTCGAATTCGGCCGACTGGCGCGCATAGACCTGGTTCAGCGGCGTGTCCTCATCCACCGGATCGGCATGGGCCGGCCGGTCGCGATTGAGAATCATGCAGGCGCGCATCAGCCATTCGGCATCCTGAAGACGGCCATGGGCATAAAACCCGCTCATCACTGCTCCGCGATTCGTTCATCCAGCCAGGCCGCCGCTCCGGCGGGCGTATCCCCGTCGAGATCGACCCGCCGATTGGCCTCGCGCATGGCGTCATCGTCAATGGCGCCGACCAGCGGCCCCAGCACCGCGGCAAGCCCGGGGCGCTGGGCGGCCTGCGGCGACACCAGGATCACGGCGTCATAGGGCGGCAGCACACCACGCGGATCCTCGAGCACCGTCAGGTCAAACGCCGCAATTCGCCCGTCCGTGGTGTAGGCCGTGATGACATCGACCTGCCCGTCGCGAGCGGCGGCATACAGGAAGGTGTTGTCCATCGAACGTGTACGGGCCGCGCCCAGGCCGTAGACATCGCGCGTCGCGGTCCATTCCGACCGGGCGAAGACTTCCGGGTCGCCGCCCACGGTGAGCTCCGCGGCAATGGCGGACAGATCGTCGAGACTGTCCACGCCTTGGGCTTCTGCGAACGCGCGATTGACGGCAAAGCCGTAGGCATTCTCGAATCCCAGCCGCCCCAGGGTGAGAATCCCGTGCTCGGCCCACAACCAGGCCGACATCTCGGTGAACATGCGATAGCGGCCGGCCGGTTCGGACCGGTTCATCACCGTCGCCCAGATCGTGCCGGTATAGTCGATATAGACATCGATCTCGCCGCTGCGCAGGGCATCGAACGCGATGGTGGAGCCGAGATTATCACGTCGGACCACCCGGGCCCCGGCCTCTTCCAGCCGGCGCTGCATCAGGGCTCCGAGAATGTACTGCTCGGTGAAGGCCTTGGAGCCGATCGTCACGGTCTGGCCGGCAATACCCTGGACCGCGCCGGGCGATTCGCCGGCGGCGACAGGCCCGGCTGGCCCCGGCGTCATGAAGCGGGGCGCGATGGACGCCGCAACCAGCACAGCAAGGAAAACGCCCACCCCGATGGCGAGACCGCGCCGCCGGTCGCGGGCCGCGATCTCCAGCAGGCGGATGACCTGGTCGAGCACGATGGCAAGCCCGGCCGCGAATACACAGCCGAACAGGACCGACAGCCAGTTGCGCGTCTGCAGGCCGGCGAAAATATAATTACCCAGGCTGGTCGCGCCGACGGGGGTTGCCAGCGTTGCCGCCCCCACCACCCAGACCGTCGCCGTGCGCAATCCGGCGACGATGACCGGCAGGGCCAGCGGCAGCTCGATCTGCCACAGGCGCTGGCGGTCGGTCAGCCCGATGCCGCGCGCGGCTTCGCGGATCTGCGGCTCGATACCCTGCAGACCGACGATCGTGTTGCGCAGGATCGGCAGCACCGAATAGAGAATCAGCGCGATGAAGGCCGGCAGGAAACCGATCCGCCCGCCCAGCAGCGGCACCATCAGCGCCAGCAGCGCCAGGCCGGGAACCGTCTGGATCACGCTGGCAGCATTGAGCGTCGCGGCTGCGAGCCGGGGCCGCTGGGCGGCGTGGATGCCCAGCGGAATGCTCAGCACGATCCCCGCCAGCAAGGCGCACATCGACAGCACGACATGGGCCGACAGGTATTGCGGCAGTTCGGCCAGACGCTCGGCGAAATTGGCGCTCATGCTGCGCTCCGTCCTTCCCCTCGACGGGGAAGGTGGACCGAAGCAAAGCTTCGGATCGGTGAAAGCGCAAACCGCTTTCTGGCTCCAGCCGAGGTCACCCCATCCACCACGCCTGCGGCGCGGTCCCCCTTCCCCATCAAGGGGAAGGACAAGAGCGGGCAACGCATCTCCCTCATGCGCCCAGCTCCCGGATCGCCCGCATCTGGCGACGCGGGGTTTCCAGCAGGCCGGAGACATAGTCACTGGCCGGATTCGCAAGGAGATCTGACGGCGTGCCCTGCTGGACGATCTCGCCATCGGCCATCACCGCAATCCGGTCCGCCATGATCAGCGCTTCGGCCATATCGTGCGTAACCATGACGGCGCTGAAGCCCAGCTCGGCCTGAAGGCTGCGGAATTCCTGCTGCAGGGTGTCGCGCGTGATCGGGTCGAGCGCGCTGAAGGGCTCGTCCATCAAGAGAAGGTCCGGCCGTCCTGCCAGTGCCCGTGCGAAGCCGACGCGCTGCCGCTGACCGCCGGACAGTTCAGCCGGATAGCGGTCGCCATAAGCATCCACCGGCAGCTGCACCAGTTCGAGCATCTCGTTGACACGGTCGCCGGTATCGTCGGCTGTCCAGCCGAGCAGGCGGGGGATGATGGCCACATTCTCGCGCACGGTGAGATGCGGAAACAGGCCATCACCCTGCATCACCCAGCCGATCTCCCGGCGCAGCGCGACGGGGTCACGGCCGGCGATGTCTTCACCCTCGTAAAAAATCGAACCGCCCGAAGCATCCTCCAGGCGGTTGATCATTTTCAGGACGGTGGTCTTGCCGCAGCCGGACTCGCCGGCGAGGGCCAGCAATTCGCCACGCGCGACCTGGAGCGAGACGCGCCGCACGGCCTCGACACCGCCGGGATAGGTCTTGGAGACCGCCCGGACATCGAGAACGGGGCGCGCCGGATCGATCAAAGATCTTCCAGGTCGATGTCCAGGATGGTGATTTCGAAGGAGTAGGACGTCTCGCCCTCATCGATGATCTTCGAGACCACGCCCAGGCATTCGTCGGCAATGTGGATTTCGGCGCACTCGTCCGGACGGTTGCGGCACTGCACGACCAGTTCGGGGTTCAGCTTGGCCTGGAGGAACATCTGAAGCTTGGCCGCTTCGAGTTGCGTCATGTTCTTGTTCACGGGGATTTCTCCGGTCGGGATTCGAAGTTGGCGCCAACTAACCCCACAAAGGGGGCTCACGTCCAGTCAGCGGGTGTTGGCAAAGGTGCGTTGCGTACTGGCCGCCTGGTCGCGCCAGAACTGCCACCAGGCCGGCTCATCCTCCGCTTCAAGTCCGAGCCAGGCCCGCACCCGGTCCTGGGCGGGGTCCAGCCGGGTCCAGACCGGCAGGCGCGTCTCGATGGCATTGTCGACGGCCGGGCTGAAGACTGATGCTGCAAATGCCAGCCCCAGAACCGTGACCAGTAGCGTCAGCAGGGGTTTGAGAATATCGCCCAGAAACCGGATCAACCCGCCCATCTCGCCTCTCCGGTCGCACCGCGCCTAGAAGGGCGGGTAGTTGTCGGACCAGTCGCGCAGCACGATGGTACGCTCGGCGGTCTCCGTCATGAGACAATTCGTCTGCTCCAGGCCGGCATGACTGCCGCCTTCGAAGATCGCGGCGAGAAAGGCACAATCGGCATCGCGTTTGGCGATCCAGGCGCGCTGCGCGTCGCGCAGCGCCGCCGCCCGCATCCCGTCATGGCGCGAACGCAGAGCGTCATAGGCCTCGTTGAGCGCGGCATCCCAGGCCTCGAGCTCCTGCGCGGTGCAGCCGATCATGCCGGCATTCGTCTCGCCGTCCGGGTTCAGGCGCATGCACGCTTCGGTAAAATCGCCAATACAGGCGCGGGACATCCCGTCCTGGCGTCCCAGGCACATCGCGACGGTGTCCGACGCACTAAGCTGCGGCATGGCGCGGGCGGCAGCAGGAACGGGCTTGTCGCCCTGTGCAGCGAACAGTGTAGCAGCGGCAAGAATGGATATCAGCATCATGGGAAACCTCGTGGCGACCGAGAGCCTAACAGGAACGAACGCCCTGCGCATCTGTGCCCGTGCGCCCGGCAGAACGCTCAGCGATATTCCGGATTGGGATGGTCGAAGCGGGCACCATCATCCCACGCGCGCCGTGAATTGCCTTCGGCCGGCAAACCGCCATTGCGTTTGAGCAACGCGGCCAGGTGCATGAGATTCCAGCTCATGAAGGTCGTGTTGCGCTGTGTGAAGTCGTTCTGCGGCCCGCCGGAATACGGGTCGAGATAGGACGGCCCCGGCCCTGCCTCGCCGACCCAGCCGGCATCGGCCTGCGGCGGGATGGTGTAGCCGACGTGCTGAAGGGCATAGAGCACGCTCATCGCCACATGTTTGATGCCGTCCTCATTGCCGGTGACGATGCAGCCGCCGGCCTTGCCGTAATAGCTGTACTGTCCCTTCTCGTTCATGTCTGCGGACTGCGCATAGAGGCGCTCGATCAGCATGCGGGCGACCGAGCTTTCCTCGCCCAGCCAGATCGGCGTGCCGACCACGAGGATGTCTGCCGCCTTCACATGCGCCCAGATCTGCGGCCAGACATCGCGCTCCCAGCCATGCCCGGTCATGTCGGGATAAACGCCATGGGCGATGTCGTGATCGACCAGACGGATCATCTCCGTCGCCACGCCCTGCTTGTCCATGATCGCCTGCGAGACCTTCATCAGGCCTTCGGTGTTGGACACATCCGGAGACCTCTTCAGCGTGCAGTTGATGAAGACGGCTTTGAGATCGGAATAGTCGGCCATGAAAAAAGCTCCGGGAGATTCTCCCGGAGCTTAGCACATAGAGATCGGTGGCAGCCTTATGCCGTCTCGCCGAACAATTCCCGGCCGATCAGCCAGCGGCGAATTTCCGACGTGCCGGCGCCGATCTCGTAGAGCTTGGCGTCGCGCAGCAAGCGGCCCGTGGGATATTCGTTGATATAGCCATTGCCGCCCAGAAGCTGGATCGCGTCCAGAGCCATCTGTGTGGCGTTCTCGGCGGCATAGAGAATGGCGCCGGCAGCGTCCTTGCGGGTCGTCTGGCCGCGATCGCAGGCCTGGGCAACGGCATAGACATAGGCACGCGTGGCATTCATGCGCACATACATGTCGGCGAGCTTGCCCTGGACGAGCTGGAATTCGCCGATCGAACGGCCGAACTGCTTGCGTTCGCGGATATAGGGCATCACCACGTCCATGCAGGCCTGCATGATGCCGACCGGGCCGGAAGACAGCACGGCGCGCTCATAGTCCAGGCCCGACATCAGCACTTCCACGCCGCCATTGAGCGGCCCCATGACATTCTCTTCGGGAACCTCGCAGTCCTCGAACACCAGCTCACCGGTCTCCGAGCCGCGCATGCCCAGCTTGTCGAGCTTCTGGGCGACGGAGAAACCCTTGAAATCCTTCTCGATGATGAAGGCAGAGATGCCGCGCGAACCGGCATCGGCATCCGTCTTGGCATAGACGATCAGCGTGTCGGCGGTCGGCGCATTGGTGATCCACATCTTCGAGCCGTTGAGGACGTAGCGGTCGCCCCGCTTCTCGGCCTTCAGGCGCATGGAGACGACGTCGGAGCCGGCGCCCGGCTCGGACATGGCCAGCGAGCCGACATGCTCGCCGGACATCAGCTTGGGCAGGTATTTCGCCTTCTGGGTGTCATTGCCCCAGCGGCGCAGCTGGTTGACGCACAGATTGGAGTGGGCGCCATAGGACAGGCCCACCGAAGCCGAGGCGCGGGAAATCTCTTCCATCGCCACGACATGTTCCAGATAGCCCAGCCCCGATCCGCCGAGCTCTTCCTCGACGGTAATCCCCAGAAGGCCCAGATCGCCCATCTTGCGCCACAGATCGTGCGGGAAGACGTCGGTCTGGTCGATCTCGGCCGCGCGCGGCGCGATCTCGTCGGAAGCGAAGGAACGGACGGTATCGCGGATCATGTCCGCGGTGTCGCCCAGGTGGAAATCAAGCGTGGGGTATTGGTTCGAAATCATGCTGCGCGATGTATCACGCGGACGGGACCGGTCAAGATAGAGGCGTGAAACGCGTGAAAAACTTTACCGGGCTTCGGCGGGAACGCGCCGATTTTTTTTCAACCGTTCCAGCCATACCGAGCCAAGCGACCACGCAGCAGCCAGCATGAGGAAAACGCCTGCAATCAGTGCCCAGGCATCGCCCGTCAGGCTGCGCTCGGACCACATCCGGCCCCAATCGCCCCAGGTCATCACCGCACCGAACGCCGTCACCACGGCACCGGCTGCCAGTGAGGCGATGTAGCCCCAGCTGCCATCGTCAGACTTGCCGACCGGTTTTTCCTCGGCCTCGGGCGGCAGATCGGCGGCAAGATCCCGCGGCGAGAAACTGTCATCTTCGGTGTCCCGGGTCAGCGGGTCATCGCCGTCCAGCAGATCGTCGTGCGGGTTTTCCGCCTCGGCTTCAGCCACCGCGATCCGCTCGCCCTCGACCTCACCGACAGCGCCGTGGCTTGCAGCCGGCACATTCGACGCATGCGGCGGCGGCGTGTCCTGACCGGCAACGGCAACGGCCCGTTCGACGATTTCCGTGATCGCCACTTCCGGCGCGGCCTCGCCCCCCCCGGGAGCGACCCCGGCTTCTTCGACGGCGGCCACCCTGTCTTCGGCGGGCGCTTCCGGCTCGGCTTGGCTCGGCGCGGAAGCAGCCGGCAGAACAACGTCACCCCCGCTCGGGTCCGGCCGGAAGCGCGCCGTCATCACCGATGTAAAGGCGTAGCCCAGCTCGACGTGCAGTGGCAGCTGCGGAACCGGCGCGGCCCGTTCAGAGGCCGGCGCGGCCGGAGCCGGCGCCTCCACAACGGGTTCGACAGTCTCGATGACCTCAAGGCCCGGCATGGCGGTCAAGGCAAAGCCCAGCGTCGTATCGGCCGGCAGGGCGAAGGCCGGGGCAGCCGGACGCTCTTCCGCTTCGGGCTCGTCCGTCCCGGCCGCGGCCAGTTCCTCGCTCATGCGAGCAGCAACCAGCGCATCGGGCGTGCTCGTGTCGGCTTCGGCATCAACGGCCAGACCTTCGGCCGGATGCTCGGCAGCGGCATCGTCCTCGTCGACCGCCTCGTACGCGGCCTCGACCGGCGCATCGCTCATGTCAGAGACGGCGACCTCAACCGACGCCATGTCATGATCGTCCGCCAGCGCCTCGCGCTCTTCCAGCGGCATGGCCTCGACCGTGGCAAGGATGCGGGCAATTTCCGCTTCCGCTTCGGCGCGGCTGGAGATGCGACGATCCGGCATGGGCGGAGGCGGCGGAGCATACTCCTCGACCGGTTCGCTGCGGCCACCGGTAATGGCGCCTTCCAGCACGCGCTCCTCGCGGGGGTGCTCGACCTTGATCACCAGTTCGACGGCCGGCCGTTCGGCACGTGCCGGCACCATCGCATCCAGGAAAGCACGGCTTTCGGCCTCGCGGCGCGCACTGGTACCATCACCATGCGCAGCCAGCGCCTCGGCTGCCGCGTCCAGCCGGCCTTCATAGAGATAGCGGGCGACATCGGAATTGCGGAACGCATCGCGGCCAATATCGTGGATGAAGGAAACCAGCGCGTCGCGCTGTCCGCGTGCCAGCGGAATATCGGCTATCTCGTCGATCGCCGTTTCGGCCTGCATCACATCATAGATAAGCAGCAACGAGGCCTCTTCCTCGGAGACCTTGATGCCGCCGCGCGCCGCAGCCCGGTGGCCATAGCCCACAACCCAGCGCCCGTCCGCCCCGCGGATCGCCGTCTCGCGGAAAGGTTCGAACCGCTTGATCAGCTCACGCGCGGCCGGAGAGGATTTCAACTGCGGTTTCGTCATGTTCCGTTTCGAGACATTGCCCTGGCCCTGTCCACTCCCCCTGCAAGCGGGGCGCCGCAGCGCTAGTCCTGCGGTCCGCGGAAGACGTCCGTGGTTCCGATCGCGGTAAAGGGCGCGAAAAATCCGCCTCCGGAGCCGCCGCCGACCAGGAAGATGTCGCCAGCCAGCAGCGCCGCATCAGCTCCGGTCCGCGGCGACGGCATGTCTGCCTCCTGCCGCCAGCCGGTCTCGCCTGGCGCCCAGGAGAGATGGTCCTGCAGGGTGGCGCCGCCATCTGCTGCGCGGCCGCCAAAGACGTGGATCCGGCCAGCCCGGACAACCGCCGCCAGTCCTGACCGCCCGCCCGGCAGCGCCGGTCCGGTCGTCCATTCACCGCTTTGCGGGTCGAACACGTCATGTCGGTCGACAGCTCCGTCTACCGTCGCACCGCCCAGGACATGAATGCGGCCGTCGATCACGACAGCGGCCGTACCCCGGCGAGTGATCCCTTCCGGGGCTTCCAGGGTGGACCATTCGCTGGTCGCCGGATCGAAGACGAAAACCGACGCGTCGTCGCGCACGCCGCCAATCGCATAGAGCTGCCCCTCGACGGCGACCAGGGCGAAATCGGCCTTCGGCGCCGGCATGGCCGCTTCGCTCTGCCAGATATTGCCCTCGACGGAAAAGGACCACATGCGCGCGCTGGGACCGACCACTGCGGTTTCGTCAGCAGCGAAGCCGCCGGCGGCGTATATACGCTCGCCGGTCGCAGCCATGCCGAAATGCTCGAGCCCGCGCGGCAGCGGCGTTTCCGGGAACCAGCGCTCATAGCCCGGATCATAGCTCTCGAATTCATCGCGCGGCGATGTCAGGCCCGAGCCGCCCGCCGCGAAGATACGGCCGTCATGCACCACGACGGCAAGACCCGCACGCGGCGCATCCAGCCGTGCCGTCTCTTCCCAATGCCCGCCATCCGCGGCGTCCTGGGCCAGAACAGCCGGACCGGATGCCAGAAGCACCGCTACAAGACCTGTCAAAACACGCACGCTGTCACCATTCTTCAGCCGGGGCCCGTTGCCGGGACACATTCAATATCATCATAACAGGACCAGCGTCGCCAGTCCCAGAAAGGCCAGGAAGCCGACCACATCGGTCACTGTGGTCACAAAGACCGAGGAGGCCACGGCCGGGTCAGCGCCGGCGCGCACCAGGCCCAGCGGCACCAGAATGCCGGACAGGCCGGCACAGGCGAGGTTCAGAACCATGGCGATGGCGATCACGCTCGCCAGCGCGATGTCCTGGAACCACAGAATGGTCACCGCGCCCATCACGACCGCAAAAATAAGCCCGTTGACCATGCCGGTCGCCAGTTCGCGCCAGATCACCCGCATGGCGTTGGCCGCGGTCAGATCGCGCTCGGCAATCGAGCGCACCGCAACGGCCAGCGACTGGGTGCCGGCATTGCCGCCCATCGACGCCACGATCGGCATCAGCACGGCCAGCGCGACGACCTGGGAGATCGCGCCCTCGAACAGGGCAATCACGCCAGAAGCCAGCACCGCTGTGGCCAGATTGACCAGCAGCCAGGGCGCGCGCGAGCGCACGGACCGCACGACGGTATCCGCGAGGCCCGCCTCGTTCACGCCGGCCAGGGCCAGAAGGTCTTCCTTGTTCTCGTCCTGGATGACGTGGACGATATCGTCCAGCGTCAGCATACCGGTCAGCCGCCCGGCACTGTCGACAACCGGCGCCGAGACCAGGTGATACTTCTGGAACAGGTAGGCGACCTCTTCCTGGTCGGTCTCCGGGTCGACGAGAATGCGCGGCGTTTCCATCAGATCCGACAGCGCCACATCGCGCCGCGCGCTCAGGAGGCGGCAGACGGGGATCTCGCCCACCGGGCGGAAGCCGGAATCGATGACGAAGAGATCGTGGAACTTGTCCGGCAGGTCGTCGGACGCCCGCATATGGTCGAGCGCATGCCCGACAGACCAGAATTCCGGCGCCGCGACGAATTCGCGCTGCATGAGGCGGCCGGCCGTCTCGTCCTCGAAGGCCAGGCTCTGTTCGACCGCCTGACGGTCGAACTCGGAGATTTCGGCCAGAACGGCGGCCCGGGTCTCCTCGTCGAGTTCCTCGACGACCTCGGTGGCGTCATCCGAATCGAGTTCCTGGATCGCCGCCGCCAGATGCGACGGGTCCAGATAGGCCATGACGACTTCACGCGTGTCCGGCTCGATCTCGGCAAGCACTTCACCGGTGAAGACATCGGGCGCGAGCGTCGCAACGCCCTCCTGCTGCCCGGCGGTCAGCTGCTCCAGTACATCGGCGATGTCGGCAGCGTGTAGCGGCGCCAGCATCCGCCGGATCGCGTCCCCGTCGCCATCGGCAATGGCCTGCCGGAGATTACCGACGAATTCGGGATCGACATCGGCCAGGGCATGAGAATCGACGGGGAGGTCTTCTTCGAATGCGGCTTCGCCCATCTGATCCTCCTTACCGTGTCGCCATACGACCTACACTAGGGCCGGAATTGCACGAAATCGAGACCGGCTCGGGGCCCAAATGCGGAAATTTGCAGGGTTTTGGAGCGCATTCCACAGACGGGAGGGGAATGCGCGGAATGCGGGGGAGTTCCGGCGGCACATGTTGCGAACAGTCCGCCTTCGCCAAGGCTTCGGCAGGACACCCTACGCTCGGAAAATGTCGGGGCTTGCCTAGCCTAACCCAGGATCGAGTCCGGGGAGCATAGGATGGTGCGGTCGAGAAGACTCGAACTTCCACGGGTTTTACCCCACAGCGACCTCAACGCTGCGCGTCTACCAATTCCGCCACGACCGCACGTCATGGAGGCGCGGGAGATAGCAACATCGCCGCGCCTTGTGAAGAGTGTTCTGCAACGCTTTATGCAGCAGCGAAGAATTCATTGGCGTCGGCCGGCCCGGTAATGGACACGGCGACGCGATCGCCCTGGATGATGACATCGCCACGGGCGATCGGGTGATTGTTGGCCAGGATCCACACCTGGTCGTCCTCACCGGTGTCGAGGGGAATCACCGCCCCCCGGCCCATCCGCAGGAATTGCTGGATCGGCATCTTGGAACGACCAAGAAGGACCGATATTTCAACATCGACGGATCCGATCTGACTCACGGGATGAGCTCCAGCACTTGCAGTTCGCGGGTTCGGGTCCGATGTTTGGGCCGATACGGTTTCGCGAGCGTTAAGATAAATGGATAAGGCAATACCGCCGGTCGAATGGGCCGTCTCCGAGGGCCATGTGCCCTACCCGCAGGCGCTTGCCTTCATGGAAGCGCGCGCGGCGGCCATTGCCGACGGGGCCGCCGGCGAACTGGTCTGGCTGCTCGAACACGCACCGCTCTACACCGCCGGCACCAGCGCCAAGCGCGAAGACCTGCTGATGCCAGACCGCTTTCCCGTTTACGAAACCGGCCGTGGTGGCGAATACACCTATCACGGGCCCGGCCAGCGCGTGGCCTATGTCATGCTGGACCTGACACGGCGCGGCCGCGATGTGCGCGCCTTCATCCAGTCGCTCGAACGCTGGCTGATCGGTGCTGCTGCGCAGTTCGGTGTCGAAGCCGGCCCCCGCGACGGACGGGTCGGCGTCTGGGTCGATCGCGGCGCCGGGCGCGAGGACAAGATCGCTGCCATCGGCGTCCGCCTGCGCCGCTGGGTGTCCTTCCACGGCATCGCGTTCAATGTCGATCCGGACCTGTCGCATTTCGGCGGTATCACGCCCTGCGGCATCTCCGATCCGCGCTATGGCGTCACCAGCCTCGCGGATCTCGGTCATACAGTGAGAATGGCCGACTTCGACGCCGCCCTGCACCTGGCCTTCCTGGACGCGTTCGGCGAGGCCCGCCGGGTCGACGCGCCGGCACTCTCAAGCGCCGCCTGAGCGCAGCCCGGTTACAGCACGAACGGCGTCAGGGCGAAGGGCAGGATGACAAGTCCCAGTGCAATCCAGCGGGCTGGTCCCATCGCCCGCCAGCTGCGCACCAGACTGGAACGCCAGCCCGGCGTCTCGCGCGCCGTTTTGGCCAGCCGCAGCGCATAGATCGCCACGCCGGTTCCGGCGAGCGCCGTCAGCGCCGCGCCGAACAGGAACCAGAGCGTCTTGGTCCAGTAGCCGCCGAAAGTTCCGAAATGCAGCGGATCGGCCGCTTCGGCGATCCGCTGGTGCGCACTCAGCCGCGCCGGATCGACTACATCGAGCAGCGTCCCGGTCCGTGGATCGATCCAGGCTGTATTGGCCCGCGGGCGCACGAGGATGGCGCGTCCGGTATAGCCGTGAACCTCGGCGGGCGTCTCCCGGTCCGGCGGCCAGAACACGGCCTCGACCCGGAAATCGGGATGCCGGGCCATCAGGGCGGCAATCCCGGCGTCGATGGCTTCGCCGGTGCCAAGCTCGCGCTCCTGGACCGCGGTCTGGGGCAGGTCCGGGTCATCCCCGTTGGCAGCCGGCGCCCCGGCCCCCAGTATCTCGACAAGATACCAGAGCCCGGTCACGATCATCAGCACGACGAACCAGAGCGACCAGACGCCCGCCACACGGTGCGCATCGCCGATCCAGGCCCGTGCCGTGCGGCCGCGCGGCAGGCGCAGGAAACCGCGCCACCATTTCTTGTAGACCCAGAAGGACGTCACCAGCGATACGGCCAGGAAAACTGCCGCCAGCGCCACGATCGGCACGCCGTATTTCACCGGCAGCATGAGATGGCGGTGCGTGTTGCGCAGGAAACGCTGCACACCGGCCCAGGGCCCCGCGCCGGTTATCTCGCCCGTGCGCGGGTGGACATAAACATGCCTCGACACACCGTCCCGGCGCACGACGGCGTCGAAGGTCGCCGCCGGATGGACTGGGGCGTAGACGATCATCCGCCCCTCCCCGCCGGTCTCGGCCATCACGGTCTCGCCGACCGCGCCCCAGCTGGCGCGATCCTCGACCGCTGTCGGCGGTGCCCACATCGCCGGCCGCAGCGCCCAGTCGATCTCGTAGGAGAAGACAGCCAGCGTGCCGGTCAGGAAGACGAAGGTAAGGAAGAGCGACAGCTGCAGGCCGGCCCACTGGTGCACGCGCCACCAGGCCGAGCGGGCTTTCGCCTTCTTGCCTGCCGGTGCGTTCACCTCACGGGTCACGGCCTGCGCATCCATCGCCGGACTACCAACGCCGCGTCAGTTCGACGAAGACAGAACGCGGCGCCCCCGGGAAGTGGCCGGTGCGGTCGATGAAGCCGCTCGACGCATAGGTCTCGTCGAACAGATTGTCGATCCGCAACAGAGCCCGCCAGGCGTCGGTCTCGTAGATCACCGAGGCGTCGAACACGACGTAGGGCCGCACCTTTTGGCCGCTGATGGACTGGCGCACATCGACATAATCGCCGCCCAGGGCCACCGCCGTATTGATCTGCGGAAACTGGTAGCGCGTCCAGAAGCCGGCCGTGTGCTGCGGCGCATTGGCAAACCGGTCGCCGACCGAATTGGTCAGCGCATTCGTCCCGGCATCGCCGGTGATCAGCGTATCATTGTAGGCGTAGGACATGGTGGCGACCCAGTTCGAGGTGATGTCGGCCGTCACGTCGAACTCGAAGCCTTCCGAGGTCACCTCGCCCAGCGCGACGAGATCGTCCACGCCGTCATTGCCGACATCGCCGCGCGGGTCGGACTGCAGCACGTTCGAGCGCACGATCCGGTAGATCGAGGCCGAGGACTGGATGTGTCCGTCCAGCAATTCGGTTCGCACGCCCGCTTCCCAGATTTCGCCCGCACTCGGATCGAACGGGCCGCCGGCCAGCGGATCCTGGCTGGAGATGGATTGCGGCTCGAAGCTTTCGGCCCACTGGGCAAACAGCGACACGTCCTCGCGCAGGCGATAGACACCGCCCGCACGCCAGGTCGTCGCCTCGTCCTGGAAACCGTCACCGGTGACCAGATCGGTATCCTCGAACCGGTCCTGGCGCACACCGACGACGCCGATAAAGCGGCCGATCGTGGCCTCGTTCATAAGGTAGATGCCCCGGCGCTCCTGTTCGCTGCGCGTCAGGCGGTAGTCCGAGCGCGGCGGCAGGGCGTAGGTCGACGGGTCGGTGACACCGTATTCCGGCGTGAACAGGCTGAGCGGCGTCGGCAGTCCGGCGGCCGGGACATTGCGGCCGCGCAGGCTGAAGCCGAGGAAGTCGGATTCCTGAGTATACCAATCGACCCCGGCCAGGAGACGGTTGTCGATCCGGCCGAAGGCATGGCTCCAGATCGCATTGGCGCCGAAGGACCAGCTCTCATTGCCGCGCTCCTGGTCGCGGAATTCGCGGATCGAGGCATCGACCGCGCCATCGCCGTCCGAATCGAACAGGCCGCGCGGCTCGTGATATTGCTGCGTCTCCTCACCCTCATTCCAGCGCAAGCCCGCATCGAAGGAGAGGCTGGACGTCAGATCATACTCGATCCGCGCCTGCAGGACATTCGAGACCAGGCGCAGGAAGTCGCTCTCCTCGTTGTGGTTCCAGCGGCGGTCGGTGAGGAAATTGCCGGCATCATCTGTCGGAACACCGCGCAGGCGATTGCCGCCCAGATCCTGATCATAGCGCGTCGCCTGCAGCAGGATGCGGCCGCGATCCAGCGCGATGGCGAGGCCGGCGTCGAATATCTCCGTCGTGCTGTCGGCATTGCGCCGCGGCTGGTTCATGGTCTCGTAGAAGACGCCGGCGCGGCCCGACACGCGATCGGTCAGCCCGCCTTCCAGCTCGGCCGAAGCGCCGTAACGGCCTTCTGTACCGGCCACCAGGCTGGTCTGGGCGGAAAATTCCTCGCCCGGCGTCTTGGTGATGTAGTTGAACAGGCCGCCCGGTGCCCCCGGCCCGTAGAGCATGCCGGCCGGCCCCTTGAGAAATTCGACGCGCGATACGTTGAACAGCTGCGGCACCGAGAAACCGGCATAGGGGTCCCCGCGCAGCCCGTCGAAATAGATCTCTTCCTGCCGGAAACCCCGCGCCGTCACACCGGCATAGCTGAACACGCTGACGCCGGAGAAATTGCGGTAGAGGTCCTGAGCGTCGCGCGCGCCCTGATCCTCGATCAGCTGCTCATTGATCACCTGCACCGTCTGGGTCGACAGCAGCGGTTCGACCGGCAGCTTGCCCGAGCTGATCTCGCCGACCCGGTAGAGCGAGCGCGCCCGTCCGGTGACGATGACGACATCCTCGTCGGTGTACTGTGAGGCGTCCGGGGCATCTGCGGACTGAACCGCAAAGGCCGGAACAGCCAGAAGGGCGAAAGCGCAACCGGCCAGAGCCGATGTCGAAAGAAGACGGGTCATGCGGAACAACTCTCAAACCTGCAATTAAGAATGAGACGCATAAATAACTTGTGAGAGGTTCCGTCAAGCACAACGCACTGCGGCTGCACCCGTCAGGCGCAGCCGCACAAAAAGCGTTGCTGATTTGAGACAGGCTGGCGTGGGCCGTCAGCCCTGGCGCGACATGCGCGAGAACCAGATGGCAAAGGCCAGGATCACCAGCCAGAAGCCGATGAAGGAGGCCAGGCCGGTCGTCGCAGTCAGCTGTTCGAGCATTTCCGGATTGTTCTGCAGGGCGCGCTGGAATTCCTGCTGGAAACCCGGCTCGTTCATCGCCTCGGTCAGAGCCGCCTGATCGGAGGTGTCGACGCCGTTCTCTGCCGCAAAATCGATCATTGCGCTGTATATGCCGGGCATCAGGCCAATGATCGCACCGATACCCTTGCCGACAATCCCCAGGCCCACAGGCAGGAAAGCCAGCCCGACACCCCGTCCGGCATGGCGACGGCGATTGATGAAGAGCGAGAGCACGAAGAACCAGACCGCCAGCATGCCGATCCAGACCGGCACCGGCCCCAGTCCGAACTGGATCCGGACGAAATCGGCGATCGCCAGAACAGCGAGGCCGGCGAGCAATGCAGTCGCCGATGCACGGTAGACCGGCAGGAAGAGAACGAGCGGATTCATGGTGCCTCCCAACGCCATACACAAAGACGGGGCCGCACAATCGCGGCCCCGCCCTTTAGGATCAAGTGATTTTGCCGTATCAGACGGCGGTCGGCTTGAGACGGTAAGCGTAGAAGCCGACCGCGCCGTTCGCCAGAATGTAGACAATCGTGCGGACAAGCGCGACGCCAGGACCGGGCGTGTAGCCGGCCGTCATCATCGACCCGCCCAGAGCGATCGGTGTCAGGATGAAGCTGAGAACGATTGAAATGACAAACATGGCGAGCAGCGCCGCCGCAGCCATCCAGCCGGACTGGCCGGCATCGTGGAAACGTTTGGCGAAGACGCAGATCCAGCAGAACAACAGGAGCAGGCCGCCGATCAGACTGATCAGCCCGCCAATGACCGGGAGCAGTCCCACAAACTGCAGAACAATGGCGACCGCCACGATGGCGACCAGGCCCTGCGCGAATTCCGTGGGGCCGAGCTTGCCGCTCGCGCCGATGAGGATGCGCCGGGCATCCTTGGGATCGATGATAAAGTCGGTGAGCGTCATGTCCGCCTCCCTTCGCTCCATAAGCCAGAACTAGCGCGACTCGCTCGCCATAGCACGGCAAATCTCGCGAAGGCGGCGCCTAGTCCTGTTCGTCGGACGGGGTCGGGGGGGCGGCCGTCAGGATACGGATCGGCGCCGGCCCGTAGGCATTCGCCCCCGCCTGCCCCGCCGAAAGCCCGACCCACAGGGTGTAGATCAGCCAGACGAGATTGCTCAGTCCCATCATGAGGGCGAGGCCGCTGCCAGCCGTAAACAGGGTCAGCGGATTGAAATCGTCCCCAGCAAGGAACGCCGTCAGGATGGCGCCGCCCATCAGCACGCCGCCGACCGAGGTCAGTGCCAGGGTGATAGCCCAGGGGATGAGATGCAGCCAGGCCGACCGGCCGGTGTCGTGCAGGCGCTTGCCGTACAAGCATACGCCCACATAGATCAGGAACAGCCAGATCAGCCCGCCCAGCGCCGGAATCATGCCGGATACGACATTGCCACAGATCAGCAGACCGACACCGATCCAGAATTCGCGCTGGGCTATCCGGCCGTTCGGATTGAGCAGGACATACTGCAGATCCATCGGTTCTCTCCCCCGAAAGCACGCCCCAAGCGGGCCCGACGGCCAAGTAACGCACGACTCCGCCCTGAGGGTGAAGCCTTATTCGAACTCGATCATGAGTTCGTCTGCGGCGACGGATGCGCCGGGTTCGACCTTGATCGCCTTGATGGTGCCGTCGGTTTCCGCGCGCAGGACGTTTTCCATCTTCATCGCCTCGACGATGATGAGGGGCTCGCCGGTCTTCACCTCCTGGCCCTCGGCCACCTCGATGGCGACGACAAGACCCGGCATGGGCGAGACGACCAGCTTGGCGGTGTCCGGTTTTTCCTTCTCCGGCAGGCGCACATGCAGTTCCGCCGAACGTGGCGTGCACACAATGCCCACCGCCTTGAAACCGCGATGGCGCAGCAGATAGCCCTCGGTCCGGTCGGAGAATTCCAGCGCGACGGGACGCCCGCCGATCTCGGCCTCGAACAGATGCTGGCCAGGATGCCAGGCCGTCCTGACCGTCAGCTTGTCCGAGACCAGCGACGGCGCCCAGACGGTCGCCTCGCCCTCTCCGCCCATCTCGATCTCGACCGGAATGCGGCGCTTGTCGAGGAAGACCACCCACTCGCGCGTGGTCACTGTCTCTTCGGGGCGCAGACGTCCCTCGATCCGGCCCGCACGCCGCGTCAGCGTCTCGTGCACATAGGCCGCACAGCACGTCATCGCGACCAGCTGGTCCTCGCGCGGCGCGGTGCCGTGAAAGCCTTCCGGGAAGTGCTCGCCGATATAGCCGGTATGGATGCGGCCGGCCCGGAAGTCCGCCTCGTCCAGCACGGCAGACAGGAAGGGCGCGTTGGACTGCAACCCCTCTACATGCAGCCGGTCCAGCGAGGCCGCCAGCGTGTCGATCGCCGCCTCGCGGGTTTTGCCGTAACCGATCACCTTGGCGATCATCGGATCGTAGAAGAGCGAGATCTCGTCGCCCTCGCGCACGCCACTGTCGATCCGCAGCACGCCCTCGCCCAGCTTGCCTTCTTCCGGCATGGAATAGCGCTTGAGACGGCCGATCGAGGGCAGGAAGCCGCGATAGGGATCTTCCGCGTAGAGACGCGCCTCGACAGCCCAGCCATCGATCTTCACATCGCGCTGCGCGATCTCCAGCTTTTCCCCGGCGGCAGATCGGATCATCTGCTCGACCAGGTCCAGCCCCGTGGTCAGCTCGGTGACCGGGTGCTCCACCTGCAGGCGGGTATTCATCTCGAGGAAGTAGAAATTCCGGTCCTTGTCGACGATGAACTCGACCGTACCGGCGCTGTCATAGTCCACGGCCTTGGACAGGGCGACAGCCTGCTCTCCCATCGCCTTGCGGGTCTTGGCATCGAGGAAAGGCGACGGCGCTTCTTCCAGGACTTTCTGGTTGCGCCGTTGCACCGAGCACTCACGCTCGTTGAGATGGACCACATTGCCGTGCTTGTCGCCCAGCACCTGGATCTCGATATGCCGCGGCTCCTCGATGAATTTCTCGATCAGGATACGGTCGTCGCCGAAAGAGGATTTCGCCTCATTGCGCGCCGCCTTGAACCCGTCCTTCACCTCGGCGTCCGAGCGGGCGATCCGCATCCCCTTGCCGCCGCCGCCGGCCGAGGCCTTCAGCATCACCGGATAACCGATCTTCTGGGCCGCGATCAGCGCCGTCTCGGCATCATTGATCTCGCCATCGGCGCCCGGAATGGTCGACACGCCCGACTTCGCCGCCAGCTGTTTGGAGCGGATCTTGTCGCCCATCGCATCGATCGCATTCACATTCGGCCCGATCCAGGCCACGCCGATCTCGGCGAGCGCCTTGGGAAAGGCCGCATTCTCCGACAGGAAGCCGAAACCGGGATGAACCGCATCCGCGCCGGTCTGCTTGATCGCCTCGAGGATCTTGTCCAGCACCAGATAGCTCTCGCCCGGCGCCGGCGGGCCGATGAACACCGCCTCGTCCGCCATCTCCACAGCCAGGCTGTCCGCATCCGCCTCGGAATACACCGCAACCGTCGCAATCCCCAGACGGCGGCAGGTCTTGATCACCCGGACGGCGATCTCGCCACGGTTCGCTATCAGTATCTTGTTGAACATGAACGGCCCCAAAGCATGGCGGGCGGACGCCCGGAATAGCCGCACCGGTTTAGCGTGCCGTCCCGCCGCGCGGCAAGCGCTGCACTGAGACTGGCGGCTTTTGCCAGTCCGGTTGTTCGCAGACCAACACGATGCCAAAGCAGTCCGGCACATCACCTTTCGAGTTGTGGCGATAGCGCCAACCAGCTTCGTCGCGCTTCTCATCAACTCCGCCGAAAGCGCTTCTAGCCGCGCGGCGGACGGATGGTGTCCAGCCCCCAGGTCAGGACGAGATTGTCCGGACCGAACAGGGCATAGAGATAGTCCAGCGCATCCTCGAGACCGCCCAGCTTCTCCTTGTCCTGCACGAAGAGGGTGAAGCGGCTGTGCGCCTCGATACCGAATTCGCGGGCGATCTCGGCGTCGAAATTCTGGAGGCCCCGGGGGTCTGTCAGACGGAAGGGAAAATCGAACCAGTCCGGATGCGCCCGCCGGGCCTCGGCGATACGCATCCGCGCTTCCGCCACCGTCAGGCGGCAATGTGCGGCATAGTCGATCGCCACGGGGGGGCGCTCAGCCGGAGCCCTGGGGCAAGCTCTGGTCCATGCTCTTCGCCGGTTCCTTGCAGGCACACTTGCCGACGATCTTGGCCGGCACACCGGCCACGGTGCAACCGGCCGGAACCGGTTCCAGCACGACGGAACCCGCCGCAATCCGGGCACCGTCGCCGACTTCGATATTGCCCAGCACGCGCGCGCCGGCGCCGATCAGCACGCCCTTGCCGATCTTCGGGTGTCGGTCTTCATGCGCCGCCCCCGTACCGCCGAGGGTCACCTCGTGCAGGATGGAGCAATCATCGCCGACCACGGCGGTCTCGCCGATCACCACCGAGGTGGCATGGTCGAACATCACGCCGCTGCCGATCCGGGCTGCGGGGTGGATATCGAGGCCGAAGCGTTCGCCGACCCGGCTCTGCAGGTGGAAAGCCAGGGTCTGCCGGCCCTGCTTCCACAGCCAGTGGGCGATGCGATGCGCCTGCAGGGCGTGATAGCCCTTGAAGTAGAGGAAGGGCTGCAGCAGCGAGAGACAGGCCGGGTCGCGCTCATCGACCGCGATCATGTCGGCGGCAGCCTGGGCGACGATCTGCGGATCGCCTTCGATGGCCTCTTCGGCCACATCGCGGGCCAGCATGGAATCGAGCTGGGCGTCCGCCATCTTCGAGGCGATACGATAGGCCAGCGCGTGGGCAAACTTGTCGTGACGCAGAATGGCCGCGTTCAGAAAGCTGGCGAGAATGGGTTCCTCGGCAGCCGCAGAAGCGGCTTCGACGCGCAGCCGCGCCCAGAGCTTGTCTACCCCTGTACGGGCGTCGACCGCGGTTTCGACATTGGTGAGCGGCATCGCTCTCTCCTCGCGCCTATTTCTGCAACATGGCGGCAGCCAGCGTCTCGTCCAGCTCACCCTCCCGGGCCATGTAGTATGCGCGCAGCAGCATCGCTACCGTCAAGGCGTCCGTAATGCGTCCCGACACTGCTTCGTGAAGCGCGGTACGGAACGGGACCCGCCGGGTTTCCAGCACTTCGGTACCTTCCGGCTCGGCCTCACCCTGCGTAAGGCCGGTCGCGATAAAGCCGACGGCCTCCTCGTTGGTGACGGAGTTCGAAATATCCATACGCAGGATCTCATGCCATTGCGCAGCCTCGAGCCCGGTCTCTTCCTTCAGCTCGCGCCGGGCGCTCTCCACCGGCTGTTCGCCCAGCGGGCCGCCGCCTTCCGGGATCTCCCAGCTATACTTGTCCTGGGGGAAACGGTGCTGGCCGACCAGAACGGTCGTCCCGTCCTCGAACAGCGGCAGGACGGCGATCGCCAGATTGGCGAACTCGACCACGCCGTAAAGGCCCGGCTGGCCGTCGGGCTGTGTGACCTCATGTTCCGTCAGGCGCAGCCAGGGGTTCTCGTACACGGTGCGCGAAGCACCGACCTGCCAGGGGCCACGACTGCCGCTCATACTCACCTCCCTTGCCTGGCAAGGGCTCTAGGCCTGTTCGGCAAGCCCTGGCAAGCCGCGGGCCCGGCTTCGTTCGCGCCGCAGACTGTCCAGAAGCCGCCGCTTCTTGTCCGACAGACGGGAGAGTTTCACGAAAGCCGCCGGTGCGAAGACGAGGGCCAGGATGGCCGAGCCCGCCACCCCGCCGACCATGGCAGAGGCAAAGGGCAGCCAGAAACTGTCGCCGGACAGGAGCAGAGGCACAAAGCCACCGATGGTTGTCAGCGTGGTCGAGAGTATATGGCGCGTGGCATCCGTCACCGTCGCCTGTACCGCACCGGGTTCCAGGGCGACGGAGGCCGGGTCGGCACGCAGGGCCGACAGCACGACGATGGCGCCGTTGATCGACAGCCCCATCAGCCCCATCGATCCGACAATGGCATTGAAGCCCAGGGGCGTGCCGAACAGCCAGACCCCGAACATGGCCAAGCCGACCGACAGGAAAGCAACCACGAAGATCACGCCGGCAAAGCGGAAAGAATTGAAGGCCAGCACGACCGATCCGATCATCAGCACCAGAAGCGGGATCGCGGTGGAGAAGAGATCTGCCATGGCGCCGCCACGCTCGGCCGCTTCCCCGCCGACCTGCAGCTCATAACCGGGCGGCAGCACGATATCGGCCTCGTCCAGCGCCGCGAAGAAATGCTCCAGTGCGGGGGCCGGCAGGGTGAAGGGTTCCAGGAAGCCGAGGAGCGTGTTTACCCGGCGACCGTTCTCGTGATGGATGGTCGCCACCTGGGGGGCAAGAGTGACATCGCCGAGCGCCGCGACGGGGGACGCCAGAATGTCGGCGCCCGGCGATGCCAGCGGTGAACCCGCAACGGAAGACAGGCTGGCCCGGCGCGCATCCTGGGCGATCACGCGAACGGGCAATTCCTCCATGCCTTCCAGAATACTGCCGCCGGTCTCGCCATCCAGTTCACCGCGCAGACGGTTGGCGAGATCTGCGAGGCGAACGCCGGCGAGTTCGGCCGCAGCCTCGTCCGCCATGATGCGGGCGACAGGTTCGCCCATTTCGAGTCGTGACAGGGTGTGGGTCACCGTGGGGGTCTGGCTCAGAACGCCGCGGATCTCGTGTCCCAGGCGATCGAGCTCGTTCAGTTCCGGGCCGACGAGCACGAGCTCGATCGGTGCCGGGATCGGAGGGCCCTGCTCGAACGGCAAGGTCAGGAAGCGGGCCTGCGGAAACTCCATCATCACCCGGCGTTGAAGCTCAGGCAGGATGCGTGCGGTTGCATCGGCAGACGTGGTGTGGACGAAACCAGCGGCATAGCCGGGCGAGCCCTGCCGATTGCCCATCACATTGTAATAGGTCCGCGGACCGCTCTCGCCAATCGTCCAGGTGACGCGCTCGACGCCGTCATAGGACATGATGATTTCGCGCGCCCGTTCTGTCTGGCGACGGGTTTCGGCGATCGAGGTCGAGGACGGCAGTTCCAGTTCCAGCTGGAACATGTCCCGATCGGTCGGCGGGAAGAACTGCATCGGCAGGGTGGAGACCGCCACAAAACCGGCGACGGGCAGGATCAGCCCGGCGACCAGCCCGGTCCAGGGGCGCGCCGTGATCGCATCGAGCATGTTGCGATAGAGCCCGCCGAACGGCCCCGCGCCCAGCCCGTGCCGCCAGAAACGGCGCGGCGCGCCGGCCAGGCCAGCGTCGTCGAACCAGGCCGCAAACGCGCCGACCACGGTCATGGCCAGGATGAAGGACGATCCGACGGCGAAGATCACCGAGATGCCGATCATCGAAATGAACTCGCCGGCCGCACCGGGCATCAGGGCAATCGGCGCGAAGGCAAAGATCGTCGTCAGGGTGGAAGCGGCCAGCGGTGCGAACAGATGGCGCACGGCATGGTCCAGCGCACCCAGCGGCGCCTCGCCGCGGGAGCGGAACAGCCGGTACTCGTCGACGACGACAATCGCATTGTCGATCAGCAGGCCGAGCGCGACGACCAGACCGGTCACCGACATCTGGTGCAAAGGCTCGTCATAGATCCGCGTGAGCAGCAAAACGGCCAGCACGGTCAGCGGCAGGGCCGAGCCGACGATCAGCGCTGCCCGCCAGCCCATCATCACGAACAGGACACCGAACACGATCAGCGCCGACATCATCAGATCGCCGGCCAGTCCGTGCAGCCGGTCGTCGACATAATCGCCCTGGCGGAACACCGTCTCGACCCGGATACCGGGCACGGAAGCGGCAAAGTCGGCGACGACGGCGTCGGCGGCTTCCGACCACTGGTCGACCCGCAATTCCGGTTGCAGGAAGGCCGTGACGAACACTGCCCGCCGTCCATTGGTGAACCCCATCGACGTGGCCGGCGTGCGCGCGCCCTTCTCGACATCGGCGACATCACCGACGCGGATGAACTCGCCATTCGGCCCTTCAGCGAGGGCGATGGCACGAATACGGTCGAGACTGTCGAATTCGCCCGCGATCTCGACATTGAGATCGACCATGTCGGATCGCAACTCGCCGGCCGGTGCCTTGGCGTCGGCACTCGCAGTCAGGCGTGCGAGGTCGGCAATGGTCAGCCCCAGGGCCGCCAGGGTCTCCGGATCGGCCAGGACCCGGATTTCCTCTTCGACGGAACCGTGGACATCGGTTTCTTCGGTACCCGGCAGATTGCGCAGCCGCGCTTCCAGATCGTCCGCAAGGCGGGACAGGATGGCGAGGTTTTCCTCGCCCTGCCCGTCCCAGCTGAGCGCGACCACCAGCGTCGCAGCGCCGGTATAGCGGCGCTCGACATCGGGCGCGCCGACCCCGGCCGGCAATTGCGACCGCACGCTTTCCACCTGCTCGCGGATCAGTGTCCAAGCCTGGTCGACATCGGCCGGGCCGAGATCTTCGCGCACTTCCAGCGTGATGACGGAAATGCCGGAGCGCGAGTCGGAGCTGGTCTCGCCGATCTCGGCGAGCTCATGAATGGCATCCTCCAGCGGTTCTGTGACGAGCGCCTCGACCCGTTCAGCCGATGCACCGGGGAAGATCGTCACGACCGTGCCGAAACGCTCGGTCAGCGACGGGTCTTCCTGGCGCCCCAGCGACATCAGGGCGCCTAGCCCGGCCGCGATCAGCAGGATCACCGCCAGTGCAGTCAGCCGCGAATAGCGGAAGAAGAGCGTGCTCATTGTGCGCGGGCCTCAGCGATGGCCGGCGTGACGCGCTGGCCGGGCGTGATGCGCTGGATGCCGGCAGCGAGCAGGAGGTCGCCGTCCTCGACGGCGCCGCGCACGAAGACCCGGCCAGCCTCGATACGAACGGTTTCCACCGAGCGCGGCTGCAGCGTGTAGGCGTCACCGGTGTCCGGGGTCAGGACATAGACCGACCACAGGCCGCGGCGGCCTTCTGCCAGCGCAGAGGTCGGCACCCAGAACCCGTCGGCGCCGATCGGCGTTGCGACCGCAAGGCGGACGACCTGGCCCGCGGCAACAGATGCGTTCGCAGGCAAATCAAACAATGCGGTGACGGTGCGGGTCTGGCGATCAACCACGCCGGTGGACGAGCGGAAAACGGCATCAACCGCGGCGTCATCGATCACGAAGCGGTGCGAGGCACCCGGCTGTAGCCCGGCGGCAACGCGCTGCGGCAGGCCCACCCGGATTTCCAGGGCGTCGGCCTCGACAATCTCGAGCAGGGGCTGGCCGGGCTGGGCGATCGCGCCCTCGTCTGCGTGACGGGCCGTCACCACACCATCGAAGGGCGCAGTCACGACTGACAGATCGCGCTGCACACGCAGGGCATCGGCCTGTGCGGCAGCAGCATTCTGGCGAGCCCGGGCCGCACGCGTCGAGGTGCGGACCTCGTCATAGCGCTGCCGGGAGATATGGCCGCGTTCGAGCAATTGGGCCTGGCGGTCCTCGGTCTCCGCAGCCAGCGCGGTCTGCGCCGCCGTCTCGGCGGTCTGCGCGTCAGCCGCAGCGATCTGGGCATCGAGTGCCCGCGTATCGAGCCGCGCCAGAACCTGGCCGGCCGTCACCCGGTCGCCGACATCCACGTCGATGGCATCGATACGGCCGCCGCGGTCAAATCCCAGCGCGCTCTGCCGGCGTGCCGATACGAGGCCGGGATAGAATTCCTCGATGCGCGCCTCATCGTCATAGCGCGCCTCGATCGCGGACACCGGCAGCGGGGCAGGCAGCACGGCAACGGCATTGGCATCGGCCCGCAGGACCGACACCCCGAAGACAAGCACCGCGATCGCGAAGGCTGCCAGGATCACGGCCGTTCCGGCACTCAGGGGGCGTTTGTAGAGAGACACGGGACTACCCTCGCTGGCAAAGTCGCAGCGAGATGTAGGCTAAAAAACGCCGTTTGAAAAGTGAACGACGTTAAATTCTTTTACGTATGGCGCCAATTCATCAACTCATGAGCCCGCGCATGATCAGGTCTGTGTGCAGATCGATCACGGCTTCCCGAGTAACATGTTCGGACCCCGGCATGCCATCGGGAAAATCCTGGATACAGACGATCAGCATGGTCAGACCGTGCAGGCTCGCCCACACGCTCTTGGAGGCAACCCGCGGATCGACCTGCCGGAACACCCCCTCGTCCTGACCCTGCTGGATCATGCTCACAAGGGCCGACTCGGCCTGAAATCCGACTTCCTTTTCCTCGTGCATGTGGGGTTTGGCGCTGGTGGAGGGCGAGAAAGCCATCATGTAATGATTAGGCTCTTCCATACCGGTCTCGATATAGGCCCGCATGCAACGGGCGCACAGCGGGGCAACCTTCCCCCCCTCGTCCATCGCTTCGTTGATCCGGTCCATCAGCCGCTGGAAGAACATCTCGCGGATGGCGACGAACAACTCATCCTTGGACGCGAAATACTTGTAGATCGCCGCCGGGCTGTAATCGATCGCCTCGGCAAGGCGGCGCATGGAAATGCCTTCTTCGCCTTCCGAGGTGAAGATCGCTTCGGCCGCATCGATAATGGCATCACGCACCTTCCGGCGCCGGCGGTCGGCGGGCGTATCCTCGCTGTGATCCCCGTTCTCGGCGAAATCTGCAGACATGCCTTTACCACTCCCCCGTCCCTGTAGACAAAACCCTGTCCCCGCTACAGGTATAGCGACGACAGACCGCTCCGGTCAAAACACGCACACACCGTCACCCGCGAGGATGCCGCCATGACGAAGCCCGCTTTGCCCGACTTTCCCGCCCCGGGCGAACGTCTTGCCTCCAGCCACGCCAATGCCGACACGCTGGCCCTGCTGACCCGCCGGCGCTCGACAACAGCGATCGCCCTTGCCGAGCCGGGCCCGTCGCCGGAGCAGGTCGAGCAGCTTGTCGGTATAGCGGCGCGCGTACCGGATCACGGAAAGCTGGCACCCTGGCGCTTCATCGTCTTCGAAGGCAGCGCACGCGCCAGTTTCGGTCAGGTGCTGGCGAAAATCTTCGCTGCGGCCAACCCCAATGCCACGCCCGACCAGATCGACGCCGAGGCCAATCGCTTTACCCGCGCCCCGCTGGTGGTTGCGGTGATCTCCCATGTCGCGGAGAATCACAAAATCCCCGAATGGGAGCAGATCCTGTCGGCGGGCGCGGCCTGCCAGAACATGCTGATTGCCGCCTCGGCCATGGGCTTCGGCGCCCAGTGGCTGACCGAATGGTATGCCTACGACCCGTTCGTGAAGGACGCGCTGGGCCTGCGGTCAGGTGAACGTATCGCCGGCTTTGTCTATGTCGGCTCCGCACCGGACGAGCCGGTCGAGCGGGTGCGGCCCAAGCCGCAGATCGGGCGCTGGAAAGCCTGAGCCACGGCCCTCACTGCTGACGCATAATTAATTCACAAGCAGCCGGACGTGCTGGCGACCGGAATTTCGGCGCTGCCTGCCTGTCACAACCGCCGGAAATGGGCGCACCGGGTTGCAACGGCGAGCCCTCGGCTCAGCCGGAATTTTCGCGTTGGTTTCGGGTTTTAGCAAAACTGTCACACGACAGACCCGCACTTCATGATAAATGCACGCCCGTTATTCGTTTTTTCGCGAATTATCGTTGGGCAAAGAATAGCTAACCAAACCTGAACGCCGACGAATGCCATATAACTGTAATTACAAACCCTTTTCGGCCCAACACCCCGGTTTGTTCTGAAAGGAAGCTGGCGGTGCGTGCGGGCAAGGCACGGCGGGAGCTGGCGAGGGAGACAGGTATGCGAGGATTGGACAGGCTTTCGGTCTACGCCCGTGTGGGTATTCTCGGCGCGTTGATCGGCTTCACGCTGATCTCTCTGGCCGCCACCATGTGGTACAGCGACCAAGCAACCAGCACAGCTCTGGAACGCCAACGAAACTTCAGCGAAATCGAACGCCTCTCCCTCGAAATGGAGATCGGTGCGCTGCAAATGCGCCGGCGCGAAAAGGATTTTCTACTGCGTCGCGAGACACGCTATTTCGACTCCTATCGCGACAATGCCGCCCAGGTCGGCATCCTGCTGGACAATCTTCAGGCGCTCGACACGCCTTCGGATATCGGTGCCGCCGTCGACCGTCTGCGCGCCGCCCTGCCCCGCCACAGCGAAACGTTTGCGGAAGTCGTCGCAGGGCAAACCCGTCTCGGCCTGTCTCATGACAGCGGGCTGCAGGGTCAGCTGCGCACCGCCGTTCATGAGGTCGAATCGCGCCTGGAAAGCTTCGGCGATGCCGAACTGACCGTGCTCATGCTGATGATGCGCCGGCACGAGAAGGACTTCATGCTGCGCGGTGAGGCCCGGTACATTGAAAGTTTTGACAGTCGCCAGACCGAGTTTGACGCGCTTCTGGACGGCCGCAACTACCCGGACGCCGACAAGGCCGATATCCGCGCCTTGATGCAGGCTTACGGGCGTGATTTCCACGCCTGGGCCGAAGGGGACCTTGCGCAACAGGATACCGTCTCCGAACTCAGCGCAATCTTCGCCGGCATGGACCCGGACTTTACCCTGATCGCAGATCAGGCACGCGCCGGAGGGCGAGCCGCGTCCGCAGCGCTCGCCGCCGACCGCCAGCGTATCCGCGTCCTAACCGCCGCCATCGTGTTACTGATCGCCGCTATCTCCGGTCTTTGCTGCTGGCTTGTCGGCCGCTCGATCGCCCGCCCGGTCGACGCGCTGACCGGCGCCATGGACGACCTGGCCGGCGGACGGATTGACGGCGTCATTCCCGCGACAGACCAGGGCGGCGAGATCGGCCGCATGGCCCAGTCGGTGCTGGTCTTTCAGAAAAATCAAATCGAAATCAACCGGCTACGCGCCGAACAAGCCGAAGCCGAACAGCGTGCCGCCGAAGAAAAACGTCGCCTTATGCACGAGATGGCCGACGAGTTCGACGCCAATGTAGGCTCTATCGCCGAAGACGTAACGCGGGCCGCTCAGGCCATGATCACGATCGCCGACCGGCTACGCGAAAGCGCACACGAGTCGGAGGAACGTTCGACGGTCGTCGCATCGGCGGCAGAGGAAACCTCGGCCAACACCCAATCCGTCGCCTCCGCGACCGAAGAGCTGACCAGCTCGATCCGCGAGATCAACCGCCAAGTCACCGAGTCCCAGAACCTGACGCGTAATGCTGTGCAGGAAGCGGACGACACCCGCGCCACAGTGGCGGGCCTGTCAGAGGCCGTCGCCCGCATCGGCAATGTCGTGACGCTGATCCAGTCGATCGCAGAACAGACCAACCTGCTCGCCCTGAACGCGACTATCGAAGCCTCCCGGGCCGGCGATGCCGGCAAGGGCTTTGCCGTGGTTGCCGCCGAGGTGAAGGCGCTGGCCGACCAGACGGGACAGGCAACCCACGATATCGCTGACCAGATCGAGGCGATCCAGAAGAGCGGCGACCATGCCGTTACGGCCATCGGTTCGATGACTTCGATGATCGACCAGGTCTCCGGCAGCACGACGGCTATTGCCAGCGCTATCGAGCAACAGGATGCCGCCGCACGCGAGATCGCGGGCAGTATCGCCCAGGCTGCGCAAGGCTCGGCCCAGGTGACCGAAAGCATTGCCATTCTTTCCGGCAATGTCCGCGAGACCGATGACGGTGCAAACCGCGTGCTCGATGCAGCACGCGGCGTGTCCCAGGACGCCGACCGCCTGCGTACAGCGCTTACCGGTTTCCTCGAACAGATCCGCGCTGCCTGATCCGACGTAATCCAGAAGAGCAAGACCAAAGACATGCGTTTACTCGTTGCCCTCTCCCTTATCGCCCTCCCCCTGACCGCCGCGTCTGCTGACGCGGACAGCTTCCCGGTTCCTCGCTGGCAGAGCGAGGATGGCCAGACGTCGATCAAGCTGCGTGGCCGGGTGATGCTCGACCTCGCCGATGTCGACTGGTCGAGCCCGACAACCGTTGCACCGTCGGACACAAGCGAGTTCCGGACGGCCCGCATGGGTGTTGAGGCACGGCACGGCGACTTCAAGTTCGTCGCCGAGTTCGACTTCGCAGGCGACGCGACCGCGCCCAACGATGTCTACCTCTCCTATACCTCGCCGGTCGGCGAGGTACGGGCCGGCCATTTCAAGACCATGAATTCGCTGGACGAGCAGACATCGAGCCGCTTCACAACCTTCATGGAACGCGGTCTGGCGACCGACCTCTTCCATCTCGATCGGCGGATCGGTCTGTCCTACACGTGGCAGGGGCATGGCCTGGTGGCATCGGCCGGTATTTTCGGCGGTCGCATGGACGATAATTTCCGCTTCGCCGAGGCCGATGACACCAGCGCGCTGGCGGCGCGCCTGACCTGGTCCGGCGAACGCGCGGGCACGCGCCTCCATGTCGGGGCGTCCTGGCGGCGGCTCGACTATGCCCGCCAGGGCACGCGTATCCGCAGCTATCCCCAGGCACACCTGTCCAACCGCTTTGCCGCGGCCGACTATCGCAGCAATGCCGCGCTGGGCCGGGCAATCTCGTCGGACTTTACCGGCCTCGAGGCCGCTCTTGTCCGCGGTCCCTTCCATGCACAGGCCGAATACGCCCGCCTGTCGCTTGACGGCCCGCCCGGCAATCCGGACTTCGACAGCGCGTACGTGCAGGCCGGCTGGTTCATCACCGGCGAAACGCGGGCCTACAAGGCCTCAAAGGGTGCGTTCGACCGCACCACGCCGGCACGCGATGTCAGCGAAGGTGGCTATGGCGCGTTCGAGATTGCCGCCCGCTACGACGTCACGGATATGGGCGACGCCAATCTCGGCGAGATGCGCGCCACGACGCTGGGCGTGAACTGGTATCCGCTGGATCATGTCCGTGTCACGGCGAACTATGTCGCATCCGAGCTGGATGCCCCGGCCTTCACCGAGACCAGCGACGCCCTGCAACTCCGCCTGCAGCTGGACTGGTAGCGCCGCTAGCCGCGACCGCGATAGCCCGGCACGTCCTGATCGGGAATCCACACGCCCTTGGGCGGCTCGCCGGTGGCGAAGAAGACGTCGATCGGAATGCCGCCGCGTGGATACCAGTAGCCGCCGATACGCAGCCAGACCGGTTCCAGCTCCTTCACCAGGCGCTGGCCGATACCGGTTGTGCAGGCTTCGTGGAAGGCGCCGTGATTGCGGAAACTGCCCAGATAGAGCTTCAGCGACTTGGATTCGACGATCCAGTCGCGCGGCACATAATCGATCACCAGATGCGCAAAATCGGGCGCCCCGGTCACCGGGCACAGCGAGGTGAATTCCGGGCACACGAAACGCGTCATGTAGGGCGCGTCGCAAGGATTGGCGACGCGTTCGAGAACGGCCGTATCCGGATTGTCGGGCAGCGGAGTCGTTGCGCCCAGCTGGCCCAGATTGTCATAGCGCTGATCGGTCATGGCGCGGAATTAGTCGCTCGCGCGCAGGCTGGCAAGCGGATGAGCTGGTACGATTGTACGAATTGACGGATTGGCGGTTCCGTCGAATTCTGCCGTTGTGAGGGGGAGACCCTGATGACGGGGAGATACAATGCCGGCTTTCGCGACCGGGCCAGTGCGGCTCGCAGCAGGCCTTGCGGCCTTCGGCCTGCTGGCCAGCACGCCAGCAGCGGCACAGGAACTGACCTGCCAGTCGGGCGAACTCTTCTATTCTGCCGAGCAGTATCTGGGCCTGGCCACGGAGGCTGAGCGCGACCGCTTCCGCACCAATGCCCTGGTGCAGCTCTGGGGCAACGTCACGCCCACCGTCGCCAATCTCGCCAATGCCCAGGCCGCATCGGATTTCTCCGGGGGTCTCGCCACCTCCCGCACGGCGATCGAGCGGGCCCTGACGATGTCGGCTGCCGAGCGCAGTGCTGCCCTGGCCGGCCGCAATTTCACCGTCGGACGCCTCAACCGGGTGCTCGCTTCCCTGGAAGACGGGGTCAGCATCATGGCGCGGCTGGGCCCGGCCCTGGGCACGGCCAGCCAGATGATCGACGGGGTGAATATCCTCTACCACTCGACCAATGCCGTTCGGACCGGCGACCGCCAGTCCAAGGCGCTGGCGATCCAGGCCGCCATGTCGCTCGCCCGCTCGCGCCTGTCCGGATACTGGGGCGGCAATATGGGTCCGATGATGGGGATGGCGGGCCTGCTGGAATATTCGATCAACACCTTCGCCACGGATGCCTGGTCGCGCTATGAGGACTATTGGTGGCAGGCCTATGTCGGCTATGCACGGGAGCGCCACGCCCTGTCGGCGATCGAATGGGCCGAGCTCTACCAGCGCGAGGGCCGAGCCGGCATCGAAGCCCGGCTGAACGCCTTCTGGAACGACCCGGAAGACACGGTCGACGCACTGGGCGTGCTCTACAATCCCAATGCCGGCAACCACCTGACCATCGCCCGTTCGGCCTATGCCGAAGCGGAATACCAGCGCGTGTTTGCCGCCCGCTACATGATCGAGGTGGTCGAGCCGCGCATCATGCAGGGCTTCACCCAGCAGGCCGACCGCCTGCTCGACGATGCGATGGTGCAATTCGAGGATGCTTGCGAGGACGCGCTGGAAGAGGCCCGGGCGATCGATGCCGCCCTCGCCCTGCTGGCCGCTGCCGACACCGCAGCACCCGACGCCGATACCGTCCTCGATGCCGTGTTCGAAAACGATGTCGCCACAATCCGCGAAGCGCTCGCCGCCGGCTTCGATCCCAACCAGATGCTCGACACCCAACCCGCCATGCCGCTGATGTACGGCGCAGGCATCTACCTGTCGCGCGACCCTGCCCTCGCGCCCGCCATCGCAGCCCTCCGTGATGGCGGCGGGTCGGTACGGCCGACGGTGCCGCCCGGCACGCCGGAGCCCATAGCCGTGCCGATCGGGGAAGGCCATGAAGCCGGCGCCCTCGCACTGCTCGACGCGGGCTATCGCTCGCATTTCAGCGTATCGGAGGGCGATACGATCATTCGCCGCGCCGTCCTGGCCGACATGCCGGCACTGGTCCGGCGCCTGATTGCCGAGGGACATGCGGTCAATGTGACAGGCCCCGACGGGACGCCCCTCCTCCTGTCGGCCGTCAATCGCGGCCGCGCGGATATTGTCGGCGCCCTGCTCGATGCGGGTGCGGACCCCAATGAGCGTGGAACGGTCGAGGGCGCAGCCTTGCACCTGGCCGCCAATCGCGGCTTTGCCGACCTGGTTCCACTGCTGGTCGCCGCCGGCGGGCGGATCGACGAGATCATGACGCCGGGCACGCGGCCCTATTCGCCGCTGATGATCGCCGCCATGCAGGGCCGCTTCGATGCCGTCCGCGCCCTTGTTGGCGCCGGCGCCGATCCGGCCATCCGCGCCAGCCGCGGCACGGCCGCCGACTATGCCCGCGCCAACGGCCATGCGGAGATCGCCGACTATCTGGACGGCTTGTCGGGAGACGTCACCGTTTCGCTCGACCTCGCCCAGATCCCTTCGACGCTTTCGGTCTCCGATGCGCGCTCGGCGACGGTCGTGATCCGGGAAGGCTGGGACGCGGTCGAGGCAATCGAGGTCACCAGCAGCAATCCCGGCGTTGTCGCCATCACCCGCCAGCCCGATATGTTCCAGCTGCGCCCCATGCTTCAAGGCATCCAAGGCCAGGGCGTGCCTTTCAGTTTCGATGTCCTGGCGGAGGGGGAGGCAAGCCTGCATGTGCGGGCCCGAACACGAACGGGGCAGACGGTCACCGCGCGTACACAGGTCCGCGTCGCCCGGTCACCGCGCGAGCTCGGAGACGATATCGCCAACGCCGCCCGCGCCTATGATGGCGACCGCATCCGCGGTATCCTGGCCGGCGAAGCGGCGGAAACGCAGCGCTTCATTCTCGAAACCTGCGCCCGCGGTGTCTGGCCGGATTGCGACGCCTTCATGGGCGGTTTCGCGGCCATGCACATGGCCTATGCGGGTGATGTGGAGACACTGGCGGCGCTGGCACGCACCGGGGCAAGCCTGGACTATGTGTCAAACGACGGCACGCTGAACACGCTGATCGGCGCGGTGACCAACGGGCATGGCGCGGCGGTCGACTTTCTTATCGGCCAGGGGCTCGATCCCGATGCCCTGACGCCCAGCGGCAATTCCGCCATCGTCGTCGCCGCCGCCCGCAACAATCTGGCCCTGGTGCAGCGCCTGCTTGCTGCAGGAGCCAATCCCGATCGCGGTGCATTGCAGGACGGCACGCGCGCGCTGCACCACGCCGCCATCCACAATAACCGCGCCATGATCGACGCGCTGCTGAACGCGGGCGCGCGCTCCGCGCCGGACGGATCCGGTCATGCGCCGGGCTACTACGCCTTCTGGCTTCACCAGGACGAAAATCTGGCCGTGCGGCTGGGCTATGGCGATGCGCGCGGCTATGCCGAACGCGAGCGGCGTCGCAACGAGCCCGGTTTCGACTGGGCCGAATTCGCCCGCCGCATGCAGCCGGCCCTGGAACAGACGATGGGCGAGATCCAGACCGCGCAAAGCCAGTACAATGCGGGTGTCGCCGCCGCCAACAGCAATTACGACCAAACGATGGCGCAGGCCTTCCGGGATGCAGACCGACTGGGACAGCCCCTGAACGCCCTCGGCAACCCGCCGCCCTATGCCGTGCCATCAGATGCCGGCCTGCCTTCGCCCTATGCCGCGCAGCAATCCTCGCCCGGCTCCGGCGCGTCCTCCGCGCAACGCCCCGCAACGGCCGAGCTTCCCCGATGTGAGAGTTTCGGGACGCTTCGCATATTCGGCTATACGCCCGATGACAGGCAGGTTCACGTCAGCAGCGTTGACATCACCCGTGACACGCTGGCCTGCCGCCGCGGCTCGTCGCGCTTCGATGCTGCACGCAATATCGGTGAGTATGTCACCGCATGCGGTGTCCGCTACCTCGCCCATAGACCGCCCCTCACTGACAGGGGCCGTTTCACGCGGCAGGTGGTCGACATCGTCCAGAACGGACAGACATCCTTCTATATCGACGCCGACGATATCGAGGGCGGGTCCGGCTGCCGGGTCGGCGCCTCGGACGTCCCGTTCATGCCCATCCTGCGCGATATCGCCAGTCGCGGCCCGATGTAGGAGTTCTGCCATGCCCCGCAATTCCCTCATACTTGTCGCAACCCTGCTGCTCTGCCTCGCGGTCTCGCCTGCAGCCCAGGCTCGTCAGGCAGACCCGGCCACGCAGGACTTGCACGCCGCGCTCGATGCGGCGGTCGTCACCGGGCTCGATTCGCTGGTTGATCTGGTCCGGATATCGCTGGATGCAGGCGCCGACCCGCTGGCTCCGGTCGAGGCCCAGGGCCGCCAGGACAGCTATGCCTATCTTATCGCGCTGGCTGAAGATGCCGCCGAACGCGAGGCGCAGGGGCTGATCCCCGGGGGGGACTGGCGGGCCGCAGCCTATCGGGCCTTCGCACTTATGGAGGCCCGGTCGGCGCCAGCCAGCTGGACGATCTACTATCTCGATGCGGCCGTCACGCGCCCGGGCGAGGACATCGCATTCTCCCGCGAAAGCGGCGGCGTCCGCGGCGCCCGCGATCGCATGGCCGTCATCGCCCACGCCATGGCGTCTCCGGCCGAGCCCGATGCGTCGGGCTTTGTGCGGTATGACTGGGCGGCGGCTTATGAGGCCATGTTGGCGGAGAACGGTTAGTCGCCCTTCACCAAGACCTCGTCCGGCACGGGCATGGTGGTGCGGGAGAAGACGCGGCGGATGGTGAAGCTGGAGACGAGGCGCGCGACGCCGGGCAGGCCCGAGAGCACTTCGCGGTGGACGCGCTCATAGTCATTGGCGTCGCGCACCAGGACGCGGACCAGATAGTCCGCATCCCCGCTCATCAGATAGCATTCCATCACTTCGGGCACCGTCTCGACGGCTTCCTCGAAAGCGACGAGCGTCTCGCGCTTCTGGTTGTCCAGCGTCACCTGCACGTAGACCGTGATGCCGCGCCCCAGCGCCTTTTCCGACAGAATGGCGACATAGCGGTCGATCACACCGGCCTGCTCGAGCGCCTTCACCCGGCGATGGCAGGCGGACGCAGACAGGCCGACACGCTCGGCCAGTTCGGCATTGGTCAGGCGGCCATGGTCCTGAAGTTCCGTCAGAATGGAGATATCTACGCTATCGAGCCGCACAGGACACCCTCCCCAAGTTACGCCCGTTGCCCGCAGATCATTCTGGATTTGGGCAAAAAGTCAGTATATACGTCGCGACCAATGTCGATTGGTGCACGATAATTCACACCACACGGCGATGAATGTCAATTTTATTCGCACAGGGCTCGTCGGATCGAAGAATTCGGCGTTTTCCCGGCGCGATCCAGCAAAACGGGAAACAATCATGCGTATCGGGGTCCCCAAGGAAATCAAGGTCCGTGAATACCGTGTCGGCCTGACGCCGAACAGCGTCACGGAATTCGTCCGCCACGGCCACGAGGTCTTCGTCCAGTCCACCGCCGGCGACGGCATCGGCTTTTCCGACGAGATGTATGAAGCCGCCGGCGCGACCATTCTGCCGGACGCCGCAGCTGTGTTCGAAAAGGGCGAGCTGATCGTCAAGGTGAAAGAGCCCCAGCCGTCCGAAACGGCCATGCTGAAGCCCCACCACACGCTCTATACCTATCTCCATCTCGCCGCCGACGCGGTGCAGGCGGAAGGCCTGCGCAAGGCCGGCTGCCTGTCTATCGCCTACGAGACGGTGACCGACAATGAAGGCCGCCTGCCCCTGCTCACGCCGATGAGCCAGGTCGCCGGCCGCATGTCCGTCTCCGTGGCTGCCCACTGCATGCAGAAGGCGCAGGGTGGCCGCGGCCTGATGCTGGGCGGCGTGCCCGGCGTGCTGCCGGCCAAGGTCGTGATCATCGGCGGCGGTGTCGCCGGTACGCATGCGGCGGAAATGGCGATCGGCGCTCGCGCCGACGTCACCGTGTTCGACCGCTCCAACCGCCGCCTGGCCGAGCTGGACGAGCAATTCTCCGGCGCGGTGAAAACGGCCTACTCCACCGCGGCAGCGCTGGAACAGGCCGTGCGCGAAGCCGATGTCGTGATCGGCGCCGTGCTGATCCCGGGCGCCGCCGCGCCGAAGCTGGTCACCCGCGCCATGCTGAAGGAGATGAAGGATGGCGCCGTGCTCGTCGACATCGCCATCGACCAGGGCGGCTGTTTCGAGACGTCCAAGGCCACCACGCACGACGACCCGACCTACATCATCGACAATGTCGTGCACTATTGCGTCGCCAACATGCCGGGCGCCTATGCCCGCACCTCCACGCTGGCACTGAACAATGCCACCCTGCCGCTGGGCCTGGAGATCGCCAACAAGGGGCCGAAGGAGGCGCTGAACGCCAATCCTCACCTGGCACGCGGTCTCAACACGGCCGACGGCGAGATCTGCTACAAGCCGGTCGCCGACGACCTCGACATGCCTTACGTCAAGCCGGCCTGGCTGACCTCGATCTAGGTGCAGCCCTGACTGACACTGCAAACAAGGGCCGCTCCGGACGTACCGGAGCGGCCCTTTTGTTTTGCCTGCCGGCAACCATCGCGGAACCAATGGCGAAGCACGCCCGTTGAAGGGGTATGAGACATCAAGCCCTGACATATACCGCAATCGCCTTGGTCGGCCTTGCCGGCTGCGGCGCCCCCGAGGACGAGCCGGCCCCGGCTCCGGCCGATGAGCGCTCCAGCCCACCGGGCACCACGCCGGCCGGTCGCGAGGCGGAAGATCGACGCGATCCCGATGGCACCATGCAGGCGTTGCTCGACCACGTCGCCGCCTCGAATGACGACACATTCGAGCCGGAGGTCCAGGCCGGCGAGGGCGGCAATCTCCAGCTCGACGGCCCGCTGGTCGAAGGCCGCTGGAGTACGGCTGGCGCCGGCGGCATGGAATTCGGGCAGGAAGCCATGGTGGCGGTTGCAGAGCTGCGCTGCGCAGCGGACGGCTCGGCCCTGATCATATCTGTTCCCCAGCCTGAAGACGCCGCCGATGCTGCGGGCACTTCCGAAGCCGGCGAACCCGCCGAGCCGGACACGGCCGATGCCGAGTCGGTCGCCACACAGGACAGCGCCGCCACACGCGCCGGCTCGCTGATCACGCCGGCCGGTACGGCAACCGGCATGTTTGCGCCGGTCGACGGTCGTGCTGGCTGGATCGAAATGCGTATTCCGGCGAGCGAAGACACGCTGCAGGGTCTGCCACGCGAGGGCCGGATCGGAATCGGACTGGAGGGCGAGGAGACCCGTCTCCTGCCCATCGAGGCCAGCTTGCTCAGCAGCCTTGAAGTCTGTGTCGAGCCCGCCGGCGAACCGGCCGCCGAGGATGACGACAGCGCCGCGCAAGACGGCGAAGAGAGCCCAGACAACGAGGGCTGACCCCGGGCAAACGGGTGGTGCCTGCGGCGCGCGGACAGCCATGTTCGCGCGCCGTTCGGTTTTTTGCAGACCTGATCTCGGTTACAACGTGCAACCGTCACAAGAATCAGAAAAGCCTGTGACGATTACGGGCAGGCTGACTGCCAGGGGCGAATAACCGGACCGGGACACGTTGGCGCGCTACGACCTCATCATTTTCGATTTCGACGGGACGCTGGCGGACAGCCTGACCTGGTTCCGGACCGTGCTGGGCGACGTGGCCGACAAGCATGGCCTGCCGCCGATCGATGATGAAAAAGCCGAAGCCCTGCGCGACCTGCCGCCCAAGGCGATCATGAACGAGCTGGGCATCCCCTCCTGGAAGATCCCTTTCTTGGCCAATGACGTGCGCTCCCGTGCGGCCGAGAATGTCGACGCCATCCACCTGTTCGACGGCATCGACACGCTGATCACCCGCTTGTCGGACGCCGGCGTGAAGCTCGCCGTGGTCAGCTCCAATGGCGAGACCGCTGTGCGCGCGGTGCTGGGTGAAGCCCTGTGCGGCAAGATCGACCTGTTCGCCTGCGGCGCTGCGCTGTTCGGCAAGGCCTCCATCTTCCGCAAGGTGATCCGCAAGGCCGGCACAACGCCGGACCGCACGCTGAGCGTAGGCGATGAGGTGCGCGATATCGATGCCGCCCGCGAGACGGGCTGCGCGGCCGGCGCGGTCAATTGGGGCTTCGCCACGCAGGGCATTCTCGACGCCCAGTCGCCGGACGTGATGTTCGAGCGCCCCGCCGATATCGCGGCGCATTCACTGGAAGACGCCCGCCCTGCACGGCAGACCCAGCAGGCCTGATCTCAAGGGCGTATCCGGACTCCCGGCCGGGTCGCGCATCGGGCAGCCCCCGGCCCTACACCATCCTTGACTAACCCATACCCCTACAGTTATGGATCAACCCATAACCCGTGAGATATATGTTGCATGCCCGAACCCCACGACCTGCTTTTCCGCACCCTCGCCGATCCGACGCGCCGGGCCCTGTTTGAACGGCTGTGCCGCGACGGCGACCTGACGGTCAGCGCTCTGACAGCGCAGGCCGGGGTGTCTCAGCCCGCCGTTTCCAAGCATCTGCGTGTGCTCAAACAGGCCGGCCTGGTGCGCGACCGACAGGCCGGGCGACAGACGCATTACAGCGCCCGGCTCGACGCCCTCGCCCCGCTGACCGACTGGACCCGGCAGATGACAGGGTTCTGGCAAGCCCGCTTTGACGATCTCGATGACCTGCTCAACAGGATGGACCAATGACCGACACCCAGCCGCGCGCCGTCGTTGTGGAACGGGAATTTCCCCACGCTCCTGAAAAGGTCTGGCGGGCGCTGACCCAGCCGCACCTGATCGAGGAATGGCTGATGAAGAACAATTTCAAACCCGTGCCGGATCACCGTTTTGAACTGGCCTTCGACTGGGGCACGGTGGAATGTGTCGTGCGCGAGATCGAGCCGCAAACAACGCTGTCCTACACCTGGACATCCGGCGAACTGGACAGTGTCGTCACCTGGACGCTGGAGCCGACACCCGCCGGCACACGGCTGCGCATGGAGCAGGCCGGCTTCCCGGACGGCCAGCCGCGATACCTGATGGGCGCGACGGCCGGCTGGCCGCGCTTCCTTGATGCCATGGAGGCCGTGCTGGCTCGCATCGCCTGACCTGTTCCGTCCTGACCAAAGGAAAACGCCATGAAATTCAGCCTGTTCATTCGCAAGAGCCATCGCTGGCTGTCGATCGCCTTCACCGCACTGGTGCTCGCGAATATTGTCATCAACATTACCGGGCTGGGCGGTGAAAGCCTGGCGCTTGCCATCGGCCTGACGACTCTGGTGCCGCTGATCCTGCTGATGATTTCCGGCCTCTACCTGTTCGCCCTGCCTTATCTGGGCAGCGGGCGCCGTCAGACAGCCGCGGAGTAGCGCTGGTGCCCGGCAAGCCGCACAGCGCCCCGGTTCTCCTGTCCGGGGGCAATCCCCAGATCCCCAAGGATGATGGGGATGCCCCGGTTCAGGCCTATATTGCCGCCATGCCCGGATGGAAGCGGGCTGTTGGCGAGCGGCTCGACACGCTGGTGGAGGCCGCCGTCCCCGGCGTCAGCAAGGCGGTGAAGTGGAATAATCCGCTCTATGGCGCAGGCGACGGCACCTGGTTCTTCAGCTTTCGCTGCTTCACCCGCTACATCAAGCTCGCCTTCTTCCGGGGCGAAGCCCTCGATCCGCCGCCGCCCGTGACGTCGCGGCAGGCCGAGGTGCGCTATTTTCACATCGCGGAAGACGATGACCTCGACGAGGCGCAATTGCGGGCCTGGCTTGAGCAGGCCGCCAGTTTGCCCGGCGAGCGCCTCTAGACGCGGCTAGCGGCAGAGGCGGGCCCTTGCGGCCTCGTATTCCTCGGCCAGCTGGGCGATGAACTCCGCGGCAGGACGGACGGCCTTGACCGCACCGATACCCTGGCCGGAACCCCAGATATCCTTCCAGGCCTTGGCCTTGGAACCGCCACCGGAACCGAAATCCATCTTCGACGGATCGCTCTCGGGCAGATCGTCCGGATCCAGACCGGCATCGACGATCGACTTGCGCAGATAATTGCCGTGCACACCGGTGAAGAGGTTGGTGTAGACGATGTCCTCGGCCGAGCCCTCGACAATGCCCTGCTTGTAGGCCTCGTCGGCGCGGGCTTCCTCGGTCGCGATGAAGGCCGAGCCGATATAGGCATAATCAGCGCCCATCGCCTGGGCCGCCAGGACACCGCCGCCGGTTCCGATCGAACCGGAGCACAGGATCGGCCCGTCAAACCACTCCCGCGTTTCCGCCACAAAGCCGAAGGGCGAGAGCGAGCCGGCATGGCCGCCAGCGCCCGCCGAGACGCAGATCAGGCCGGTCGCGCCCTTCTCGATCGCCTTGTGGGCAAAGCGCTGGTTGATGACGTCGTGCAGCGTGATACCGCCCCAGGACTTCACCGCCGTATTCACATCCTCACGCGCGCCAAGCGAGGTGATGACGACCGGCACCTTGTACTTCTCGCACAGCGCCATGTCCTCTTCGAGACGGGCGTTGGAGCGGTGCACGATCTGGTTCACGGCAAAGGGCGCGGCCGGCTTGTCCGGATTGGCGCGGTTATAACTGTCCAGTTCCGAGGTGATCCGGTCGAGCCATTCGTCCAGCTGGCTGACGGGGCGTGCATTGAGCGCCGGGAAGGAGCCGACAATGCCGGCCTTGCACTGGGCCAGGACCAGATCCGGATTGGAAATGATGAAGAGCGGCGCGCCGATCACGGGCAGGCGGAGCTTGCCCTTCAGGGCTTCGGGTTCGGCCATGGGTTCTTCCCCTTGTCGTTTGAAATTCATCGACCAAGCGCATGTCCGCTCTTGGTGACGGCGTATGCGTAAACAGTGTTCAGGGCGACGTTAGAGGGAGGGGTATGGGATGTCGAGCCGGTGATGAAGTGACGTCCACGGCAATTTGCGGCGGCTAGCGGTCCGAACCGAACAGGCCCTCGACATCCATATGACCGTGAAGAACACGGACGATTTCGATCCTGTCGCCTGCCAGACGGCATACGATCAGGTGATCCCCGGATTGCAGAATGCGAATGCCGGGATGCCAGTCGCCAAAGAGCCGGCCGGACTGCGGAAACAGAGAAAGGCGCGCGATGGCCTCCTGTATGGTGCGGATATAGGCGTTGGCCTGCCGGACACTCCAGTTTCGAGCTGAAAACGCCAGATCGAGTCCAGATCGTCCCTTGCAGCCCTAGTGAGATGCGGCTTAACCGCCATCCCGGAATTCCCGGTTCTTGCGTTCCAGAAACTCGTCAAAATCGAAGGGCTCGACGCGGCCACTCGCCAGTCCTTCATCGATGGCTGCACGCAGCGCCCGGATTTTCTCTTCTTCCACCTGCAGCAGGCGCAGGCCGGCGCGCACCACCTCGCTGGCCGACGCATAGCGGCCGCTTTCGACCTGCTCATGGATGAACTCGGCGAAATGCTCGCCGACGGCAAAGCTGGTATTTTTGGCCATCCGGATCTCCTCACCCCATTGTACCAAAAATTGGTACCGGAGGAAATCCAGCCGAGAATCTGGTGCCGGACACCCCGGCCCTATCCAACCGCCTCCCCGTCCGGCGGGGCGTCGACATGGGCCCACATGTAGAGTGCCAGCCAGGACCGGTAGGGTTTGAAACGCTCGGCAGTGCGTACGGTCTTGCGGCGTTTGGAGGTGAGACGTTCCAGCGCCTTGCGGGCGGCGACGTCGCCGTCGGGCCAGATATCCGGCTCGCCGAAATAGAACATGTTCATCATGTCGGCCGTCCACTGCCCGACACCCCACATCGCCGTCAGGCGGGCCGAGCGTTCCGCAATGCCGAGCGTGCGCAGCTCGTCGGCGTCGAGGCCGATGGTTCGGTGTGTGTCGGCGATGGCGATGATGGTTTTCGTCTTGGCGCCGGACAGGCCGCAGCCGCGCAGGATATCGGTATTCGCCTCGGTGAAATGATCCAGCAGGGGGGCGTCACCGGCGCTGGCCTCGACACGCCCCCAGATGCTTGCAGCCGCTTTCACCGAGATCTGCTGGCCGGCGATGGCGCGGCAGAGATAGTGGGGAAAGGGCGTGCCCTCGCGGTTGGGAAACTCCAGCGGGCCGAGTCTGGCGATGGCGCCATGCAGGTCCGGGAAGAGCGGTTCGGCCGCTTCGAGGAGGTGGGCATGGACTTTTTCGTGCGACATAAGCGTAACCTTGAAGCGACATTGATTCATCATATCCGCAACATCCGAGCGCCGGCATGCGCCATTGCTGCGACAGGCGAACTTTGTCGCATGAGCCTCCTGACAGCGTGATGGTAACAGCTCGCGAATACTCGGGGATATCCGAAATGGACGCGGCCTTCTGGTCCGGTGCCTGACGGCGCCGGCGCTGATCGCGGCCGGCCCGCAATCGGACGCCCCGTCAGGCTACAGGCTCGACCTTGACGCGACGACAGGCCGCCGGCCGGTCGTCTCCCGTACCGGCCAGGGTCCGTCTGCACGGTGGATAGACCTCGCCAGCGGCGAGATCAGCGATCATGCCGGGACCGGCCAAACCGGCCGGACAATGCATCTCTGCGGGTGCCAGGATCGACCTGCGGGGCTAGCATGGGCGGCGCGCCGGTCATGCGCAAGCGGGGGGAGATGATTCCATGAAAATTTTCAGACTGATGAGCCAGGTTCACCTGTGGCTGGGCATCGCCATCGGCGTGCAGGTCATGCTGTGGCTGATCTCGGGCCTGATGATGGTGCTCTGGCCGATCGAGACCGTGCGCGGCGAGCATCTGCGTCATGCCGAGGCGGAAAGCGCGATCGACTGGGCCGGAGACGCCCTGCCGCTCGCCACCATCCTCGCCAGCCAGGACACCGCAGTAATGTCGGCCCGCACCGGCCGGCTGGCCGGGCGGCCGGTCTGGCGGCTGGAGACGGCAGAGGGACCGCAAATGGTCGATGCCCGCACCGGCGAGGATCTGACACCGGTCGATGAGAACCTGGCCCGCGAGATCGCCCTTGAGCGCTATGCCGGCCGCGGTGCGCTGACGGAACAGGTGCGGATCGAGACGCCGCCGCGCGAGGCCGGCCTGACCGTACCCGCCTGGCGGTTCGAGTTCGGTCCGGAAGATCCCGCCACGCTCTACATCAACAGCCGGACCGGCGAACTGCGTGCCGTGCGCACCACGCTGTGGCGCGTCTATGATGTCTTCTGGGGCCTGCACATCATGGACTGGTCGACGCGCGAGAACTTCAATTCCTGGTGGATCAAGGCGACCTCGGTCCTGGCCATCCTGTTCGGCCTCGCCGGTGTCGTCCTCACCGTCTATCGCATCCGCTGGATGCTGCGCCCGAAACGGCGATCCGCCTGACCCTGGTACCGGTCATGCTGGCGACCATCATGCTGGCCAGCGCCGATTTCGGCCGGGCGCTTTAGGTGGAGGTCTGAAGTCCTCGCCCTTGATGGGCGAGGGAGGAGAGGCTGATAAATGCGAGCACGTCGTCCTTCCCCTTGATGGGGAAGGTGGGCCGCGGCGCAGCCGCGGATCGGAAGGGGTGAACCGCGACGCGTTTCCGGTCTCAGGTGGTCACCCACTCCACCGCTGCTTCGCAGCGGTCCTTCGGCGCGTCGAACAGTCCCCCGGACTGTTCTTGGGCGCCTCAGCGCCCATCAAGGGCGAGGACCCGCGCTCCAGCACCGTGCGCAATAACTACCGCCCCGCATACTCCTTCACCAGAGACTGGAAGTCCTCCATCGGCGGGAAGGCCGGATAGCTGTGGACGGCGGGTGTTGTGGCCCAGTCGAGTTTTTCTGACGTCATCGTCTCGATGAAGGGCGTGGTCCAGTCGGGCGTGTCGAACAGGCTCGCGCGGACATTGACCAGCGAATCCATGCCGGCGATCCGCGTGAACATCCAGCTCATGCAGTGCGGGCAGAAATAATGGTCGAGCTGGGGGCCGCGAGCCCCGCCCTTCACCGGCTCGCCCTCGATGACCGTGAAAGCCTCCGCCGGCACCATGGCGCTGAGCGAAAACGCGCTGGACGTCATCTTGCGGCAGCCATCGCAATGACACGCCGAGGTGATCAGCGCCGGCGCCGTCACCTCCAGCCGGGTCCGGCCGCAACGGCAGCTTCCGGTGTGGGTCTCATGGTCTTCGCTCATGGCTGGCGCTCCATCACTCTGAATCGGTTGCCGGCCGATCCTGTCAGCGCACGGCATCGCCGTCGAACAGGCGGCGCATGCGGGCGTATTCCATCAGGTCGGACAGGCTGACGACGCCGGCGAGCTGGCCGTCCTTCACGACATAGAGCCGGGCGAGATGGTCGTGCTGCATGCGGGCAAAAGCGCCGGAGGCGCGCAGCGGCGCCTCGATCCGCTCGCTCTCGCGCACCGGCAGGGCGATGCGGCGCAGGGGTGTGGAGGCGCGTTCGGCGGCCGGTACGGCCCGCGCCTCTTCCACGCCGGCACCGCCGACCAGCTGGCCGCCGGCCTCGACCACGGGCACCCAGGCGCGGTGATGGCGCACCAGCACCTCCTCGATGAAATCGGCCACACTCATATCGGCCTGCGCCGTCTCGAAGGGACCGGCCAGCTCGCCCACCGCGACACCGGCCAGCGCGTGTTTCATGTCCTGCTCATTGCGCGCCGAGACGGCTGCGGTGCGCAGGAAGAGACCGATCAGCACCCACCAGATGCCGCCCATCTGGCCGGCAAACAACGCCAGCCCGGCGCCCGTGGCGATGAAGACATAGGCGAAGAACTCGCCCGCGCCGCTGGCCCAGCCGGTGGCGCGGCGCCGGTTGCCGGTGAACAGCCACAGGATGGCGCGCAGCACCCGTCCGCCATCGAGCGGAAAGGCGGGGATCATGTTGAACATCGCCAGCAGGAGATTGATCAGCGACAGATAGGCCAGCACCAGCGCCACAGCATCGGCCGGGCCGCCAGACGCCCGCGCCCCCAGCGCATCCCCGGCCAGCGAGAAGACCCCCGCCAGGAGGAGACTCATCAGCGGGCCGGCGAGCGCCATGACGAGCTCGCTCATCGGCATTTCCGGCTCGCTTTCCAGCTCGGCCGCGCCGCCGAACAGGAAGAGCGTGACATGATTGATCGGCAGGCCGAAGGCACGGCCCACGAATGTGTGCGACAGCTCGTGGGCGATGATGGAAAAGGTCAGCCCGGCCACGCCCGCCAACGCCATGGCGATATAGGCGGGCAGCGCGAAATCGTCGCGCAGGCCGGGGAAGAAGCCCGAGGCCAGCGACCAGCCGACCAGCAGCGCCAGGAACAGCCAGGACGGTTCGGCCCGTACCACGACGCCGCCGATGCGGAAGGAAAAGATATAGGGTCTCATGCGCCGCAGGATAGGCGAGCCGGCGGGCTCCACGCCAGCGGAATAAAGCCCGGCCCGCCTGCGCGATATCGGCGCAGCTATGGCTAGAGAAGTCCGCGTGCCTTCAGCGCCGCGACGCGCGACCGGCCGACGGGGATGCGCTCGCCCGAGACGAGACAGGCGACATAGTCGCGCCCCTCGCGCTCGAGCCCGGCGATACGGTCCAGTGCCACCCACCAGGAGCGGTGGATCTGTACCCCGCCCTCGCCGCGCAGCCGGGCGACCGCATCGCGCATGCGGCCGCGCACGAAGACGCGGCCGCTTTCGGCGATCACGTCGAGATAATGATCGTTCGCCTGCACGCTGAGCACGCGGCCGGCCGGCCAGTCGCCGAAGGCGCCCGCGGCCGGTGACGGGGCCGGCAGGAGGCCGGCGATGACCGGCTGGGCGGCGATCAGGCGCACCGTCTCTTCCGCCTCCTCGGCCAGGCGCTCCGGACCGATCCCGGCCAGCGCCCTGAGCAGGAGGACGAAACCGCTGAGCGTCAGCACGAGCGGCGCCAGGAAGGCGAGGAATTCAAAGAACGGATCGCGCGCCTTGGGCAGGAGCGGTGTCTGTTTCAGAAGGTCGAGTTCGAGTGTGACGAGAAACAGGGTCAAGAGCGCCGCCCCGGTCCCGGAGACCAGGCGGAACACGGCGCGCGGCGGCAGGATGCGCGCCAGGACGTGCTCGATGACCACGGTCTGGCCCACCAGGAGGATCGAGACCAGGAGCCACAGGGCGAGCCGGTGCATCAGGCCCAGCTCGTCCGTGTCATAGGCGCCGCCCAGCGAGAACAGGGCGGCCAGCACCAGCACGCCCGCCAGATGGGCGAGCGGGCCGGCAAGTCCGCCGTCCGGACGGTTCGCGACACGGTGCGACACTTCACGTTCCCTTGCTGGCCGGCCGCGGCCGGCCGGTCCTATGCCCGGTTCACCGCGACGGCCGGTGCCGGACGCGGCGCATCCTAGCCAAACCCCGTGAAAGGTAACAAACATGATCACAGTCCAGGGCGCTGCCCGCTTTCTCCTCGTCCCGATAATGGCCCTCGCCGTGACAGCCGCCCCGTCCGCGGGCGCCCAGGAGCGCCGGGAAGTGCCCGGCTTTGCCGTGTTCGGCGAGGGCGCACCCGGCGCCCAAGGCGAGATCGACGCCTTCATCGCTGACTTCAAATCGGCCTGGTCGTCGCAGGACGCCGCCGCCCTCGCCGCCCTGCACACGGCCGACACGGAATGGATCAATGCCTATGCCCGCATGTTCCGCGGCCGCGACGCGCTGGAGACCTTCCTGCGCGACCGGCTCTTCCCGGAATTCAATCCGGCGGTGTCGGTGGAAGAGGCGCTGAACATGCGCACGATCTCGATCCGCTTCATCGGCACCGATGCCGCGGTGATCCACATGTATACTGACGGCCATCGCGGCGCCTCGCGCAATGCCGGGGAAGACGCCCGCCGGACCCATCTCCACCTCGTCCTTGCCGCCACGCCGGACGGCTGGCGCATCGCGCACACGGCCATCATGGACGCGCGCTAGCCCCCGCACGCCGGGCCGCCATGCGTGCGGCCCGGCGTATTGCCGGTCGGTCGCCTGCCGCTAGCGCTGCAGGAAAACCGGCATGCAGGCATTCTCGCGGGAACCGGCGCAATCGCCGGCCGCAAAGCGCACCAGAATCTCGTCGGGCCCGAAAGCGGCGGTGGCGAGACCGGTCTCGTCCAGCGTGGCGAGAAGACCGAACGGATCGAACGGCCCGTCCAGCAGGGCGAGGATCTCGCTGGCCGCCCCGTCCGAGCGCGCATCGAGCGCAGCCAGAAGGCGGGCCTGGGAATAGTCGTGATCGTCAGACTGGTAGAGGCTTTCCAGCGCCGCCTCATAGGCGCCGGGACCGGACTGTTCCGTCATCCGCGCATCGAGCAGATAGTGGAACAGCGCCCCGCCGCCATAGACGAGCTGGCGGTTTGCCTGCTTGTCCTCACCGGCCTCGGCCAGGCTGACCGGACCGCTGGCGATGCGCCCCAGCAGGAAGCGGCGGATCTGGCCTTCCAGCATGAAGATCACGTCGTGCGCGTCGACCAGGCCGGCGCGGTAGAGCGTCTTCATGGCGAAATAATCCGCCCCGCCCTCGGTGAACCATTGCGACTGGGCGTAGGGCACGGGCCGGATCGTCACGCCCAGCCAGGCATGCAGCGTCTCGTGCGCCAGTGTGCGCGCCCACATCAGGCGCTCGTGCGGGCGGAAGGGTGCGGGCATGCGCTGGCCGAAACTCTGGGCGAAGGCGCCGCCATCATTCATCTGCCCCTCGCCGAAGACGACGAGATAGCGCTCCATCGGCACACCGCCGAAGGTCTGCGCATAACGGGTGAGGCTGTCCTCCAGCACGCGGCGGAATTCCGTCACGCCGTCGGCCAGCGGCTGCTGGGCGAGCAGGGTGACGGCCATGCCGTCGACATCGAAGGTCTGCGGCGCCAGACCCGGACCGGTCACGAAGATATTGCGCACCACATCATTGAGCCCCTCGACCCGGTAGCGGCCGGGACCCGTCTGCGGCCAGGCCGCAACCACCTGCCAGTCCTCGGGCAGGTCGAAGGCGATGTCGAAGGTGCAATCCGTCCAGGCGTGATTGAGCACCAGCACCGGATTGCCGGTGAAGTAGAAAGCGTCGTCGAACCGGTAGGCCGTCTCCTCCTTGCCCACCTCCCAGACGGCGCGGTCATGATCGGCGACCAGCGTGTAGCTGTAGCCGTCCCAGCCGGCCGCCTCGCCGCCGGGATGCTGCCAGGTCCCGTATCCCATGTAGCGCGGGGGACGCGGATCGTCGCCGAAGCGCAGATCCTCGATGAAGTCGGCGGTGCCGTCCTGTGCGCCCTCCCCCGGACGCCAGAGAATGTCGAGCACGCCGCTGGCGCCCTGCGCCTCCACGGTGACGTCGAACCGGTTGCCGCCGGCATGGGCGAAATCGAGCCGCACCGGTTCGGCCGGACAGGTCGCCGGCGTCTGCGCCAGCGCGGGCGTGGCAGCTGCCAGGACGCCGGCGGCCGCGATCAGGACTGGATGAAGTTTCACGCGTTGTCTCCCCGTTTTTCAAACGAACAGATGCGCCGCCCGCGCCGGCCGGATGCAGCGACCGGCGGACGGCACACAATGCGTATCCCTCCGCATGGCCGACCCTAGGGGGTGCCGGACCACGCAAAGATGGACGGCACATGACCGTCTCGGCAGAAAATTGAAACCGGAGCGCCGCGCGGCTAGTATGAACGCCGGGGCAAGGGGGAAATCGGGAAATGTTCAACGCGACCAACAGGATGTCCGTCGCCATGCAGGCCGTGATCGTGATCGGTGCGGTCTTCGTGCTCGCCATGGCCGTCCAGCGCGCCGTGGCGCACCTGTCATCCGACGACTGCGTGATCCGCAACACCTATGACGAAGCCGGCAATCTCCTGACCTCGCAAACGCTTTGCCGCTAGAGGGGGGCAAGCGCCTCAGCGGGACGGGTCGTTTGCCTCGATATATTGCGTGGTCAGGGAATGTCCCAGCCGGTAGGCCGCGGGCAGGACAATAATGGCCAATGCCGCCAGCGCCAGGACAATCAGGCTCCAGCGCAGGAATTTCCTGCCATCCCGTCTTGCTTCCAGACTGCGCACAACACGCCTCCCGCTGCGGCTCAGATGACGCGACTATAGGTCGTGCATCCGGAAAGCACACGAAAACATCGAGACGCTTTCAGGGCGGCCGCATGTGAAGATGGCGCGCCTGTCCGCGACAGTCCCCCTACGCCAAGGCTTCGGCGGGACATCCTCCTTCGCTGAAGCTCCGGAGGACAAGCCGCTTCGCCCCGGGTGCGCGCTGCGGGTGGCTTGCCACCCGAAGCCCGCAGAGCGTTGGCCCCTGCCGGGGCATTCTGCGTCTAAAATCGATTCACTGGACCGATTTTTCTGCCTCCGGCAGACCGACTTCGCCAATCCTTCTACGCCAGTCCCCCTACGCCAAGGCTTCGGGCGACATCCTCCTTCGCTGAAGCTCCGGAGGACAAGCCTCTTCGCCCCAGGTGCGCACTGCGGGTGGCTTGCCACCCGAAGCCCGCAGGGCGAAGGGTGGTGCGGGCGGCCGGGATTGAACCGGCACGGCCTTGCGGCCGGCAGATTTTAAGTCTGCTGCGTCTACCAATTCCGCCACGCCCGCGCCGTTGGTGCGGGGCGATCCTACACCGGTTTGCAGGGCAGGCCAGAGGGCCGGTCAGCCCTCCGGCCCACTGACAGCAGCGGCTTGCGACAATCGTCCTTCCCCTTGACGGGGAAGGTGGGCCGAAGCGGAGCTTCGGGTCGGAAGAGGTGAAACGCGCAGCGTTTCTAAGTCTCCCAAAGTCCCCCACTCCACCACGCCTGTGGCGTGGTCCCCCTCGCCCATCAAGGGCGAGGACCGGCAGCCCGGCCTGGCTACTCCTTCAGGCCTGTGCCTTCATCGATGCGGCGGGCGCGTTCCACGAGCTCCAGGAATTCGGCGCGATAGCCGAATTCGTCTTCGCCCAGGGCCGATCCGGCGTCTTCGGCGACGGCCTCCCAGCTGTATCCGTCCTGCAGATAGGGGTCACCGCGCAGCAATTGGGCAAAGCCGGCGACAGCGATGGAGAAACGCACTTCGGTGTCCGCCTCGTCGAACGTCCTGACCGCGTCGGCATCGGTGACGGTGCGTTCGATCAGGATGCTCTCATCCTCGCCGGGCTCCTTGTAGCGCAGGCGCAGCAGACCGTATTCGCCGGAGAGGTCGGCAGCCGGCCGGGACGCCCCGCCATAGCGCAGCGGGTCCATCAGTACGCCTTCCGATCCTGGCGCGGCGATCTCGTAGATCGCGGTGACGGCATGACCCGAACCGACCTCGCCGGCATCGACGGCGTCATTGTTGAAGTCGGCCCGGTCCAGAAGGCGCGTCTCATAGCCGATCAGCCGGTATTCCGCGACGCGGGCCGGATTGAACTCGACCTGGATCTTCACGTCGTTGGCGATCGGGAAAAGCGATGAAAAGCTCTCCTCGACCAGCATGCGGCGCGCTTCCTGGCGGCTGTCGATATAGCCCGCCGTGCCGTTCCCGGCCTGGGCGATGAGCTGCATCATGCGGTCATTGTAATTGCCGCGGCCGAAACCCATCACGGAGAGATAGATGCCGCTGTCGCGCTGGCGGGCGACATAGTCTTCCAGGCTCTCGTCGCGCGTGACGCCGACATTGAAATCGCCATCGGTGAGCAGCATGACGCGGTTCACCGCATCCTCGTCGAAATTCTCCCGCGCCAGCGAATAGGCCAGTTCCAGACCGGCCCCGCCCGCGGTCGACCCACCGGCATGCAACCGGTCCAGCGCCGCGTGGATGCGCCGCGCATTGCGCGCCTGCGTCGGCTCGAGCACAGCCCCGGCCGCGCCCGCATAGACCACGAGGGACACCGTGTCCTCGGGCTCCAGCTCGTCGACCAGCATGTGCATGGCCTGGACGGCGAGCGGCAGCTTGTCCGGCGAATTCATCGAGCCGGAGACGTCGATCAGGAAGACCAGATTGGCCCGCGGCCGCTCGTCCGGCACGATCTCGAAGCCCTGGATGCCGACATGCATCAGCCGGGTGTTCGCGTTCCAGGGATTGGGCGTCACCGTGACATGGGTGGCGAAGGGCTCGTCCGGTCCCGGCGGCAGGGCGTAGTCGTAGTCGAAATAATTGATCATCTCCTCGATACGCACCGCATCGGAGGGCGGCAGTTCGCGGCTGTCGATGAGATAGTCGCGCACCACGGCATAGCTGGCCGTGTCGACATCGATGGAGAAGGTGGAGACGGGTTCCTCCGCCGTGGAGACGACCGGATTGGCCTCGGTATCGTCATAACGCTCGCGGTCTTCCGGTTCCGGCTGTGGCCAGTGACGCGGGCTGACCATGGGAGCCGGAGCGCCTGCGGCCCGTGCGGCGGTGACGGTGATGTAGTCGGCGGGGGGGGGCGGGGGCGGCGGCGGAGGCGGCGGCGTCCGGTATTCCTCATCCCGTTCGGCGGTTTCGCCGGGCTCGCTGGTGGTTGCGGTACAGCCGGCCACAGCGACGCCCAGGGCGCTCGCCAGCAAGATTGCGCGTTTCATGGAAGCACTCCCCTTCCCGTCAGGTCCCTCGCATCAAGCAGCACCATGAAAGCCGGTGCAACCGAAAGACGAAAGCAGGGCAATTTGGGGGCAGGCGCAACACGCGCCGTTTTCCCCGGACCTGTTCCGGGGAAAACAGGAGTGGGTCTTTCTTCCCCACATCGTGGGGAAGTGGGCCGATGCGCAGCATCGGGTCGAAGGGGTCGCGGCCACAGGCCGCGAAAGACGCTTGCCTCCAAAACTCCGCAGCCTGCGGCTGCGGCCCCGCCCCCCCTTCGCCCCGATGGTGCGCATCGGCCCACGTCCCCCCGATGTGGGGAAGAAACACCCACTCCTGTTTTCCCGGGAACCGGTCCGGGCAAAACGGCGCGTGTTGCGCCTGCCCCCAAATTGCCCTGCTT
>JAZAHA010000034.1:0-103108 GCA_036231565.1 Pseudomonadota bacterium | reverse complement strand
CCGGGATTCACCCCTTCCGCCCGGCTTCGCCGGGCACCTTCCCCGTCAAGGGGAAGGATGGGGGCAGGATTATCACCCGCCCAGCTGCGCCAGACGGTCGAGCGCGCTTTGCAGGATATTGGCGGCGGCGTGAGCATCGATGACAGCCTTGCGCCTGTCGCGGCGCACGCCGGCAGCGATCAGCTTTTCCTCGGCCTCGAAGGTCGACAGGCGCTCATCCTGGAAGACGACGGGAATATCGCGCAGGCGCAAAAGATTGCGGGCCAGGGCGCGGACGGACTGGACGCGCGGGCCTTCGGACCCGTCCATATTGACCGGCAGACCCATCACGATGGCCACGGCATTGCGCTCGTCATAGAGCGCGAAGACCCGTTCGGCATCTGCGGTGAACTTGGTGCGCACAATGGTTTCAACCGGTGTGGCAAGCCCGCGCGAGGCGCCGCAGGACGCCACGCCGATCGTCTTTGTGCCCGGATCGAGCGCGATCAGGGGGCCGTGGGGCAGGTCTTCCAGGGCGATAACGGGCATGCGCCGCCAATGCGCCGTGCAGGCGCAGCCGTCAAGCTTTCTTGCACCTGCGAAACCGGGTTGGTACTCAATCGGCTTCGACTATCCGGAGTGATTTTCAATGTCCGTGACCGCTGACGACGTCCGGCGTATTGCGCGCCTCGCGCGCCTCGCCGAGCCGGAAGACCGTATCGACACCCTGGTGGGTGAGCTCAATGGTATCCTGAAATGGATCGAGCAGCTCGACGAGGTCGATGTCGAGGGTGTGCAGGCCATGACGACGCCCGTCGCCTTCCCGCTGCCGATGCGCGAGGACAAGATCACCGATGGCGGTATCCGCGAGAAGGTTCTCGCCAATGCACCGAAGTCCGACGAGGGCTTCTTCGTCGTGCCGAAATCGGTGGAGTAGAGGCATATGAGCGATCTTCTCAAACTCTCCCTCGACGAGGTTTCCGCCAAGCTGAAGGGCAAGGAGGTTTCCGCCACCGAGCTTGCGCAGGAGGCCTTTGCGGCCTGTCAGGCGGCCCAGCCGGCGCTGAATGCCTTCACGGCTTTCGACGAGGAAAAGACCATGGCCATGGCCAAGGCTGCCGATGCGCGCCTGGCGAAGGGCGAGGGCGGTCTGCTGGAAGGCGTGCCGCTGGCCATCAAGGACCTGTTCGCTGTGGAAGGCGTGGATACGTCGGCCTCGTCTAACATCCTGAAGGGGTTCAAGCCGACCTATGAGTCGACGGTGACGTCGAAGCTGTGGGATGCGGGCGCCGTCTTCGTGGCCAAGACCTCGATGGACGAATTCGCCATGGGCTCGTCGAACGAGACCTCGAACACCGGTCCGGTCGTCAATCCCTGGAAGGCCAAGGACAGCAATGAGAGCCTGACACCGGGCGGTTCGTCCGGCGGTTCCGCCGCCGCTGTGGCCGCCGATCTGTGCTTCGGTGCCACGGGCACCGATACAGGCGGCTCTATCCGCCAGCCGGCCTCCTTCACGGGCACGGTCGGCGTGAAGGGCACTTATGGCCGCACCTCGCGCTGGGGCGTCGTGGCCTTCGCTTCCTCGCTCGACCATCCGGGTCCCTTCGCCAAGACCGTGAAAGACTCGGCCCTGCTGTTGCAGGCGATGTCGGGGCACGACCCCAAGGATTCGACCTCGCTGCCGAATGATGTGCCGGATTTTGCCGCCGCGGTCGGTCAGTCGGTGAAGGGTCTGAAGATCGGCGTTCCGAAGGAATACCGGGTCGACGGCATGCCGGCCGAGATCGACGAGGTCTGGCAGAAGGGTATCGACTGGCTCAAGGCCGCCGGTTGCGAGATTGTCGACATCTCCCTGCCGCACACGAAATACGCCCTGCCGGCCTATTACATCGTTGCGCCGGCGGAAGCCTCGTCCAATCTCGCGCGCTATGACGGCATGCGCTATGGCAACCGGGTCGATGGCGAGGATCTCAACGACACCTATGAGAAGACCCGCGCCGCAGGCTTCGGCCATGAGGTGCAGCGCCGCATCATGATCGGCACCTATGTGCTTTCAGCCGGTTATTACGACGCTTACTACCTGCGGGCCCAGAAAGTGCGTACGCGCATCCTGCAGGACTTCGACCAGGCCTTCGAGAAAGTCGATGCCATCCTGACGCCGGCCGCACCGTCGGCCGCCTTCGGTCTGGGTACCAAGTCGGACGATCCGATCGCGATGTATCTCAACGACGTCTTCACCGTGACGGCGAACCTGGCCGGTGTGCCGGCCATGTCGGTGCCGGCGGGTCTCGACAAGTCGGGCCTGCCGCTGGGGCTGCAGGTGATCACGCGCGCGCTGGACGAAGAGACCATGTTCAAGGTCGGTGCGGCGATCGAGGACAGTGCCGGCTTCGGCTTCAAGGCGGAGAAGTGGTGGTAGGGCGATGAGCGACGCTCCCGGACCCGATACGCGCGAAACCGGCGCTGCCAATGTCTGGACGACGCGGATCATCGTCCTGGCCATTGCACTGATGTGCCTGATGTTTGCCGTGCCGCTGGTGCTCAGCGGTGTCGACGGGCTGATCGCCACGCTGGGGGCGGGCACGCTGCCTTCGCTGTGGGTGATCGTGGTGCTGCTGATCGGGCTGGCCCTGTGCGTCATCGGTCTGGGCACGGCCTGGCGGGCCTTCGTCCCGGCGCCGGGCAGCCGCAAGCGCGCGGATGGCGGGGATACGGGCAATGACTGAACCCGTGCACCCGGCGATGAAGCTGTCGCGGCCGGCCTTCCTGGTCGGCGCGCTGCTGGTGCTGGCCGGCGTGGTCGTGTTCCGCGGCATTGCCCCGCTGGAGCCACGCAATCTCTGGACCGTACTGCTGGTGACACCCGGCGTCGGTTTCCTGTTTTTCGGCCTGACCGTGACGATGGCAGGCCGGGTACTGGTCGCGGCGATGAATATGCCGGAAGACGAGCGTCCGACCTGGGACGACGAGGATGACGAGACGCGCGGCTAGCGCTCCTCCTTTTGTCTTCAGAGTGTCAACGTCAGCCCGTTAGCGCGCCGAAACGAGGTCGAAGCCGGGAACTGGGTCGGTTTCGGTGTCGCGGCGGTGATACATGTCCATCCAGATGTAGACCGGGTCGGACTGGCTGCACTGGATCTCAAAGACTTGAACGAGCGTGCCATAGACGCCGACGCCATGATACCGCACGCGTGTTGCGTGCGGTGTTTCGCCTGTCTCGCCGCAGCGCAGGCGTCGCAAATAGGATCGCTGACCCTCCGGACCGCGCACACGAACGGGATTTTGCTCCGAACCTACCGGATAGGAGTCAGCCGCTTCGATACGTGCCTCCAGCGCAGTCTGGGTGAGCGGGAGGCGGGAACCGGTGGCAAAAGCGATCCGGTCAGCAAACTCGGATTGGGGAGGGGCTTCCTGCGCATGTGCAGACAAGCTCAGCCCGGCGAATGCGACACATCCCGATACGATGGCGGCGAGGGAAGATTTCGCGAAGCACATGGTGTGCGGCCTTTCATAGCAATTTCAGGTTTTCATTTCTAGGCCGGGCACGGGCATCTGTCGAGCTGTTTCAGGGTGCAATATGGCCTATCGGGCTTGACGCGGGCGGGGTATGAGTCACTCAAATCTTGAGTGCAGGCACGGCGTTTGCCGACCGGGCAGCGGGTTTCTTTCCGCTGACAGCGCGTATCTGAGAGGAAGGTCCAGAATGGCCGAGAACACCTACACACTGCCGGGCGTGACCGGCGATTGGGAAGTCGTGATGGGCCTGGAAATTCATGCCCAGGTGGTCTCGAACGCAAAGCTGTTCTCCGGCGCGGCGACCGCTTTCGGTGCGGCACCGAATTCCCAGGTCTCGCTGGTCGATGCGGCGATGCCCGGCATGCTGCCCGTGATCAACGAGCACGTCGTCGAACAGGCGGTGAAAACCGGTCTCGGCCTCAATGCGAAGATCAACAACTGGTCGCGCTTTGACCGGAAGAACTATTTCTATCCCGATCTGCCGCAGGGCTATCAGATCTCGCAATTCCAGTTCCCGATCGTGGGCGAGGGCGCCATCGAGTGCGAGCGCGACGACGGCTCGCGCTTCACCGTGCGTATCGAGCGGCTGCACCTGGAACAGGATGCCGGCAAATCGATCCACGACCTTGATCCCAACTCCACCTATGTCGACCTCAACCGCTCGGGTGTGGCGCTGATGGAGATTGTCTCCAAGCCGGACATCCGCTCGCCGGAAGAGGCTTCGGCCTATGTCTCCAAACTGCGCACCATCCTGCGCTATCTGGGGACGTGTGGTGGCGACATGGAAAAGGGCCAGCTGCGCGCCGACGTGAACGTGTCGGTCTGCAAGCCGGGAGCCTACGAGAAATTCCGCGAGACGGGCGATTTCAAGCATCTGGGCACGCGTTGCGAGATCAAGAACGTCAACTCGCTGCGCTTTATCCGCCAGGCGATCGAGTATGAGGCCCAGCGCCAGATCGACATCCTCGAGGAAGGCGGCAAGGTCGATCAGGAGACCCGCCTGTTCGACGCCAATACCGGTGTGACGCGCTCCATGCGGTCCAAGGAAGAGGCACACGACTACCGCTATTTCCCCGATCCCGACCTGCTGCCGCTGGAGCTGCAGCAGACCTGGGTGGACGAGATCAAGGCCGGTCTGCCGGAACTGCCCGACGCCAAGCGGGAACGCTTTGTCTCCGTGCTCGGCCTGTCGGACTATGACGCGTCCGTGTTGGCGGCCGACAAGGATCGTGCAGCCTATTTCGAGGAAGTCGCTGCGGGGCGCGATGCCAAGCTGGCCTCGAACTGGGTCAATAACGAGCTCTATGGTCGCCTCAACAAGGAAGGCCTGACCATCACCGACTGCCCGGTTTCCGCCGCACAGCTGGGCGGTCTGGTCGCCCTCATCGAGGACGAGACCATTTCCGGCAAGATCGCCAAGGACGTGTTCGAGATCCTGTGGGCTGAAGGTGGCGACCCGGCGACGATCGTCGAGGAGCGCGGCCTCAAGCAGGTCACCGATACCGGCGCTATCGAGGCCGTGATCGACCAGCTGATCGCCGATAATCCCGATCAGGCCGCGTCTGTGCGGGAAAAGCCCAAGGCCATGGGCTGGTTCGTCGGTCAGGTGATGAAGGCCATGCAGGGCAAGGCCAATCCTCAGGCCGTGAACGAAATTCTGCAGAAGAAGCTGCTGGGCTAGGGTGGTACGCCGCCCCAACCGGACTGTCGTGCTCGCCGGGGGCGTGGCGGCCTGCGTCGCGCTCCTTCGGGCCGTCACAGCACTGTCCGGACCCGGGGGCGTGCCAGCAGCTATCCTGGTTGGATTGTCGGCCGGCTTTGCCGTGATCTGGATGGCGGACTTTGCCCTCTCGACCTGGTGGGCGCGAAGGCTGGACCAGCCACCAAGCATGGCGTTCAAATGGCGGCGCTTTCTCGTCGGCGGACCGGCGATCGGGCTGGCCACGCTGTGTGGGCTGAGTGGAGCACTCCTGTCGGCAAGCGCCGCCAACGGCGCCTATGACAGTGCGGCCAGCATTGTCTTTTTCTCGTTGTTCGCGACGGGTATCGCCGGGGCGTGGTACGCTTTCCTGGCCAGCCCGATCTTTGTCGGCGTTGCCCGCCGCTACTACCGAGGGCGATAGCGGCCCGGACTATTCGGCTCCGGGCCGGTCCCGGCGCCGCTTCGACAGGGCGAACAATGCCAGCCAGGTCAGGCCCGCGGCAATCACCACCCACTCGACAGCAAAGACGACAGGGCCGATCAGGCCCGGTTGGACGTATTCAGCCATCAGCGGGCTGCCGACGGCGAGAAGCAGGGCGAGGACGATAAAGGTGGCGACCGCGAAGGTGAAAAGCCGGCGCCGCCACACGGTGCGCAACTCGCGCGCATGGAGAGTGGCCATGATGACCTCCCTTGTGGCTATACGGGTTGCAACGGCTGAAACCGTCGCCCGTTCCTTTCCGCCTCTGGTCCTGCGCGCGCATCTCGTGCTAACCCTTTGATCTCACCGCACGAGCCGGAGCGACAAGGCCCATGACACAGGATGATTCCGCTCTCGACGAACTCCTGCCGCTCGAAGCGTTTCAGGGCCGTTTCGGCGATATCCTGACCTGGCTCCAGGAAACCCTGCTGGACATCAATATCGCGATCCAGATCGGGCTGGTGGCGGCGGCTTTCATCCCGGCGCTGATCTTCGGGCCGCGGCTGCGTCATCTGGTCGAGGCGCATACGCGCGAACTGATCCGCACGGGTCTGGCACGGCGGCTTCTGACCGCGGCGATTGCCCTGGCCACACCGCTGGCGCTGCTGGCTGTGCTGGCGATCGAGCGTGTGGTGCTGGGGGCGGTCGACCGGCCCTTCCACCTCATCAACGCGGCGATGAGCCTGATGACGGCCTGGCTGGTGATCCGCGCCGTGACGCTGATCATCCGCTCGCGCTTCTGGTCGCAGGTCGCTTTCTACATCGCCTGGCCGGTGGCGGCGCTCGATGTGTTCGGTCTGCTCGACGATGTCGTCATGCAGCTGCAGGCACTGGCCATCCCGCTGGGCGAGACGGAGGAGGGCGATCCTGTCGATCTCTCCCTGTTCGACGTGCTGCGCACGCTGATCTATTTCGGCGTGCTGTTCTGGGCGGCCTCCTTTGCCGGCCGCGCTATCAATACCCAGCTGGAACGTGCCGACGAGATTTCGCCGGCCTTGCGGGCGCTGATCTCCAAGGTGCTCGGCTTTGTCCTGCCGATCGTGGCGCTGCTGATCGCGCTGCAGCTGACCGGCTTCAACCTGGCCACGCTGGCGATCTTTTCCGGTGCTGTCGGTATCGGGGTCGGCCTGGGTCTGCAGAAGACCGTGGCGAACTTCGCCGCCGGCTTCACGCTGCTGGCCGACAAGTCGATCAAGCCGGGCGATGCGCTGGAAGTCGACGGCCAGTTCGGCTGGGTGACGGGGATGCAGTCGCGCTATGTCTCGATGCGCACGCGCGACGGTACCGAGCATCTCATCCCGAACGAGCATTTCATCGCCAATGGCGTGATCAACTGGTCCAAATCCGACCGGGTGGTGCGCCAGCACGCCCCCTTCGGCGTGTCCTACGGGACTGTGGACATGGAGAAGGTGCAGCAGCTTGCCATCGCCGCCGCCCAGACCGTTGACCGGGTCGTGCCGGACAAGACGCCGGTCTGCAATCTGATGGAGTTCGGCGACAGCTCGGTCAATTTCGACCTGCGCTTCTGGATCTCCGACCCGCAGAACGGGCTCTCCAATGTCCGCAGCGACGTCTACATGGCGATCTGGAAGAGCTTCCACGAGAATGGCATCGAATTCCCCTTCCCGCAGATGGATGTGCACGTGAAGGAAATGCCTGGACCGTCCGACACCTGATCCGCCTCAGCAGATGCAGGTGCAATAGCGGCCGGACGCAGAGTGCGCCTCCGCGATCTCGCGGAAGTTGCCCGCATCGATCGCCTGCCAGAGCGCGGCCCAGGCATCATTCTCGGCCTTCGTGCCATACTCGATCAGACAATCGGGACCGATATAGCGAAGGATGCCGACCGGCTTGTAGAGATTGTCCGACGCACTATTGCCGGGCTCCGGCCAGGCTTCCGGCGCCATCTGCACCGCTTCGCCACGCTCGCGCCGCTCGGCGCTGGCGGCCAGTGTCAGGGCCGGCCACCAGGGCAGGAAGGGCACGATGTCGTACTCGTTCTGGTAGCGCACGGTGAAGGGGCGCAGGCCCAATGCATCATAATTGCTCTGGAAAGTCGCATCGCAGGTCAGCGGGGCGGCGAAGCAGCAATTCTGCACCAGCATGTGCGGGTGTTCGGACTTGATCAGCGAGGTCGCGAGGAAGGTCATCGCGGCGCCCTTGGAGTGGCCGGTAACGAGAATGCCGCGCTTGCCGGTCAGATCGATGGCGTCGATTGCGGCCTTGGCCATGGGCCAGATGCTGAGCATGCCGGTGGCAAAGCCGGTCTCCACGCGACCGAAGATGCGTCCGCCAATCGTCCAGTCGGTCGGGCCGGCCTCGAAATCCTGCAGCCAGTCTCGGATCCACGCCCACAGATTGCCCTTGAAAGGCGGCAGCGTACCGCGCAGCGCGAGCACAACCCAGTCATCCGCCGTTTCCGCGACAAAGCCGGCATTGATGTGTTCCGGCCCGTTCACAAAGACGGTCGGCTGAGTGCCCGGCTTCAGGCCGAGCTTTGCGAGATTGGGATTGGCGGGATCGAGCGCCCCGTTCCTGATCGCATAACAGGCGATCGAGGCATTGATCAGCCGGCATTCGAGCGTGGCCATGACGTCCTCCCTGGCAGTCGAATGGGCAGGCAGTATCCATCGGGGGAGGAGGGGTGGGGTGTGCGCACGGTCACGCCGGGGCCGGCGCAACAAAAAGAGGACGCGGACTAAGGGTCCGCGTCCTTCAGTTTGCTGAGTGGCGGCGGGCCGGGTCAGTCCGAAATGGCTCGCCGCCGGCGCAAAACCGGTCAGATCCGTCGCGTCTTGCCGCTGGTTTCAGATTATGCCTGCGCGCCTGCGAAAGATAATCAATTGAAACTATGGAAATTATCGAGCCGAGTAATATCGCAAGCGCGAAGTCGTATGCTGTTTTTGTTTTAGATCAGTAGGTTGGATAAAAGTTAGGCGAACATATAAGTTTTCGGTTGACGGCGCGGCTTGGCGCTGAAAGCCTAGGCACATGCCTAACTGTCAGACGCATCTCGATTCTACCTTTCACGCCCTGGCGGACCCGACACGCCGGGCTGTTATCGCCCGTCTTATCGAGGGGCCGGCCTCGGTGTCCGAGCTTGCCGAACCTTTCGAAATGGCTCTGCCGTCCCTGATGCAGCACCTCAAAGTGCTGGAGACGGGCGGGCTGATCCGCACGCAGAAGACCGGACGGGTGAGGACCTGCCGGCTGGAAACCGCGCGTCTGAGCGAGGCACAGGACTGGCTGTCGAAGCAGAAAGCGCTGTGGGAGACCCGGCTCGACCGGCTCGACGCCTACCTCAGGGACATGGCTGCAAAGGAAACCCCCGATGACCCGCAAACGTGACTGGGCCCGCTTCAACCCCGAAACCGATCTGGCCATCGATCGCCGTATCGATGCGCCCGTCGATCTGGTCTGGTCGGCCTGGACCGACCCGGAACGCCTCAAACAATGGTGGGTGCCGCGCCCCTGGACAACGCCGGAGATCGAGATGGACCTGCGTCCGGGCGGCATGTTCCGCACCGTGATGCAATCGCCCGAAGGCGAGCGCTTCGACAATGCGGGTATCTTCGTCGCGGTCGAACCGAAAGCCTGGATTGCCTGGACCAGCGCGCTGCTGCCGGGCTACCGGCCGGCCGGCGATGCCGAGCATTGCGGCGGTATTCACATGACCGCCGGGATCGAATTCAGGCCGGACGGTGCGGGAACGCATTACATCGCCACGGTGTTGCACCCGGACAGGGCGTCTCGCGAACGCCATGAAGCCATGGGCTTCCATGATGGATGGGGCACCGTGATCGAACAGCTCGTCGAGACCGTGACGGCGATGAAGGCAGATTCCAGATGACCAGCCGGATCACCCATGAACGCTTCACGCTGGAGCGGCGCTATGACGCTACGCCGGCGCAGATATTCACGGCCTGGAAGGATGTGGACGGGCGGACACAGTGGCAGAAGCCGGCAGACCACCTTCATCTCGTCTATGACGCGGATGATTTCCGGGTCGGCGGCTGCGACATCAGCCGCTGCTGGGCCGATGGCGACGCCAGCGCCTACGAGGCGGTGGTTTACTATCAGGATATCGTGCCGGATCGTCGCATCGTGATGTCCGAGACCGTCAGCCTTGCAGGTCGCAACCTGTCCTCCGCGCTGGCAACGGTCGAGATCGACCCGGACGGGGCCGGCGCCCGCATGCGGCTGACGCTGCAGATCGCGGCGGAGACGGGTTCGGACATCTTCGCCGGCTATCGCGAAGGATGGGGCGCCTTGCTGGAAAACCTGGTTTCACACCTGACGCGGGAGACCATCCCATGACAGACCAACTCACCGTGACCGCAGAACGCCATCTGGAAGCCGACCCGGATGATGTCTTTGCCGCCTGGCTGGATCCGGAGCATGCCCGCCACTGGCTGTTTACCCTGTCCGACTCAACCGTCGTGCGCTGTGACATCGATGCCCGGCCTGGCGGACGCTTTGTGATCGTCGACCGTCGCGAAGGTGGCGATACCTATCATATCGGCGAGTATATCGAGATCGATCGGCCGCATCGGCTCATCTTCCGCTTCATTGCAGGTGAAAGCGCCGATCTTGATCCGGCTGACGGCGGGCGGGTGACCGTCACCATTCTGCCGGAAAAGACGGGCTGCCGGATCACGCTGGTCCAGGAGTTGCCCGAACAATGGGCGGCCTACGAAGAAACAACGCGCGAGGGCTGGAAAACCCTGCTCGCCGCTCTGGCCTCGTATCTGGGCGTGTGGGTGGAGAAGCCCGACACCAAACCCTTCAGGGGAGACATTGCATGACCGATCGCCGCGTCGATCACGACACGTTCACACTCAGCCGGCGCTATGAGTTTCCGCCGCGCACAGTCTTTGCCGCCTGGGCGGAGCCGGCCGCCAAACGCCGCTGGTTTGCCGAGACTGAAGGTTTTACCGACATCGAACACGCCCTCGACTTTCGCGTCGGCGGTCTGGAGAGCGCCTCTGGCCGGGCGCCGGACGGCGGACGTTTTACCTATGACGCCGTGATCCACGACATCGAAGTGGGCGTGCGCATCATCCTGGCCTATCGCATGACGATGGACGACACACCGATCTCGGTCTCGCTGGCGACGGTCACGTTCGAGGCAGACGGCGACGGTACCATGCTGACCTATGTCGAGCAGGACGCCTTCCTTGACGGTCTCGACAATGCCGGTCCGCGCCGTGAGGGCGTCGCCTGGCAGCTGGAACAATTGGCGCTGGCACTCGCCGAAACCCATGAAGGGGTACACTGATCATGAAGTCGCATCTCATCGCGTTCGGCGCCGCCGCCCTGATGACGGCGCCTGTCCTGGCTCAGGATATCGCACCGCCGCCGATGGATCCGCCACCGGCCGGTGCCTACCGACTAGACGCGACCCATGGCAGCCTTATCGTCCATGTCGACCATATGGGATTCTCGCGCTACCCGGTCCGCTTCACGCGATTTGACGTCGAGATGGCGTTCGATCCGCAGGCGCCGGAGACGATGTTCGTGACGGCCGAGATCGACCCGGCTTCGCTGGAAACCCATTATCCGCTCGACGATGTGGATTTCGATGCCGAACTGACCGGTGCGCAATGGCTCGATGTCGAGAACCATCCCGTCATCCGCTTCGTATCGAGCGATGTGACGCTGACCGGCGAGAACACGGCGCAGGTAGCCGGCACGCTTTCGCTGATGGGCATCGAGCAGCCGCTGACACTCGATGTAACCTATAATGGCGGCTATGCCGGCATGGTGCCCTACGACCCGCAGGCCCGGATCGGGTTTTCCGCCACAGCCGCGTTCGACCGTTCCGCTTTCGGCCTTGTCTACGGCATCCCGGCCGAAGGCTCCTCGTTCGGCGTGGCCGACCGGGTGACGGTGAGCATCGAGGCAGAACTTCTGGGGCCGCCGCTCGAGGCGGCAGACTAGAAACGTCCTATTTCAGAAGGCCGATTTCGCGCAGGCGCTGGTTGAGATAGTCGTTGGCGCGGATCGGTTCGGGATATTTGTCCGGATTGTCCGGTCCGGCACAGCCGGGCAGGGTCTCGATCATGTAGTCCGGCCGGTAGTGCAGGAAGAAGGGCAGGGAATAGCGCGAGAATTCCGTACGCGCACCGGCCGGATTGATCACGCGGTGCTGGGTCGAGGGCAGGATGTCATTGGTCGAACGAGCCAGCATGTCGCCCATATTCACTACCAGGCAGCCCGGCGGCGGGTTCATGTCGACCCATTCGCCCGAACGCGTCTTCACCTGCAGGCCAGGCTCTTCTGCGCCCAGCAGCAGGGTGATCGTGTTGATGTCGCCATGGGCTTCCGCGCGGATGGACCCGCCCGGATCGCCGGTGACGGGCGGGTAGTGAAGCAGGCGCATCACCGAATTGCCGTCCTTCACCGTGTCGTCGAAGAAGGTTTCTTCCAGGCCCAGATCGAGCGCGATGGCGCGCAGCACTTTCACGCCCATCGCGTCGAAGGCGGCGTAGAGGCCGTGCACGGTCTCCTGCCAGCCGGCGACTTCGCCGGGGACCAGGTTCGGCGCCATGTCGGCTTCGTAGGGGTGACCGGCGGGCAGGTCGCGGCCGACATGCCAGAATTCCTTCAGGTCGACATGCTTGGCGTCCTTGGCGATTTCCTTGCCGAAGGGCGTATAGCCGCGTGCACCGCCACCGCCCTCGACGAAGTATTTCATCTTGGTGGCTTCGGGCAGGGCGAAGAATTCGGCCGCCTTGGCATAGGCGCCGGCGATCAGGGCCTCGTCCAGGCCGTGGTCGGAAATGGCGGCGAAACCGTATTCCCGGAAGCTGCGGCCCAGTTCGCGGGCAAAGCGTGCCTTGTCGGTTTCCAGCAGGGTCATCGAGACCGGCGGGAAGCGGGACAGGAGATCTTGATCGGGCATGGTTCGGCCTGTTGTCTGTTCGCGCCGACAGATACGGCTTTGGCCGTGTCCTGCCAAGCGCCCGAAGGTCGCACACGCGGCCGTGATTGCAGCATCCCCTTGAACGGGAGGCGACGGGGGCCAATCTGGCAGGGACCGGATTTTCTGAGGAGAGCGCCATGACGGCCCCGATCGAACTCTATTACTGGCCCACGCCGAACGGGTGGAAAGTGTCCATCGCGCTTGAGGAGATGGGCCTGCCCTACGAACTCAAGCCGGTGAATATCGGCGCGGGCGAGCAGTTCGAGCCGGCCTTCCTCAAAATCAGCCCCAATAACCGCATGCCGGCGATCGTCGACCCGGACGGGCCGGACGGCCAGCCGATCTCCGTGTTCGAGAGTGCGGCCATCCTGCAGTATCTCGGCCGCAAGACCGGCCAGTTCTATCCCGCCGACGAACGCGCCCGCGTCGAGGTAGAGCAATGGCTGTTCTGGCAGATGGGCGGTCTCGGCCCGATGGCCGGACAGGCCCACCATTTCCGCTCCTATGCGCAGAAGATCGAGCCGGACGAGAGCAAGCTGGAATACGGCAAGCAGCGCTATACCAATGAGGTGAACCGGCTCTACGGCGTTCTGGAACGGGCCCTCTCCGACGGGCGCGACTATATCGCCGGCGAGTATTCGATTGCCGACATGGCGATCTGGCCGTGGATCCTGCCGGAAGGGCAGGGCCAGAATCTCGACGACTTCCCGAAGCTGAAAGCCTGGGTCGAGCGCGTCGGCGCGCGGCCGGCGGTGAAGGCGGGCCGGGCTGCTGGCAAGGATCTGCGCAGCAATCTGGCCGACGACAGCGAGCAGATGAAGAAGGCGCGCGCCGTGCTGTTCGGGCAGACGGCGAAGACCTGACGCCATCTGCGCCGCCAGCCTCGCGATTTCTCGCGTCTGACGTGCAAGGCCTTGCCAGGCTCGCCCTGAACCGGAAGATTGCGGGCGGGATCAAGGGGGCGTCATGGCGGAGACCGTCCATGCGGATACGGATCGTGCGGAGTCGCGCCGGCGGCCGGACGCTGAAGCCTATTGGCGCAGCGGCTTGACGCATGCCGAGGCCACCCGCCGCGAACGCGCGGAAACCTGGCGCGAGGAAACCCGGTCGCCCTGGGAGGCCTCGCCGCCGGGACTGGTTGTGTGGCTGATCTGGCGGGCGTTCTACAAGGGCTTCCAGCCGCTCTGGCTCATCCTCTCCCTTCTGGCAGCCGGCTGGTTTGGCGGGCAGTGGCTGATCGCCCGCGGCGATCTCGATCCGCCGCGGGCGGATGAGCGCGCATCCGGCCGCCTGTCCGGTGCGATCGCGTCGGCAGTCCCGCCGGGCACGGATGCGCGGGCGTTCTGGGAAGAGCATCTCGCTGCCGCGCTGGATGGTGACCGGCGCCGGCGGGCGGATATCGACCGTTTCCGCGCCTGGGCTGCGCTCGGGCCCGATCTGATAGGCCGCGATCGTCTGGCGCTCGAGCATCTTGCAGGCGATGGCAATACCGCTGCACTGGACGCGCAATTGCGCGCCGGCCCGCCCTGGCAGCGCGAGGCACTGATGCAGCGCGCCTTTGCCGAGCGGATGGCTGCGGGGCGTGCGGCCGGGCTGGAGCCGCCGGAGCTTGTCCTGGCCCCCGAGCGCCTGCGCCAGCGTTATGAGCGGGCACTCTTCCTCTGGTCGATCGCCGATACGAGTGCCCGGGCCTTTTTCCAGGGCCGCGCCCGCGGCGAGTTCGAAATGCGCAGCCTGCCGGGCCTGGTTGCAGAGGGTGTGGCGGGCGATACACGGCTTTATGGCGGTGTGCGCCACTTTGTCATCCAGGCCTGCGCGCATCCTGCGGCAGCCTTCGAGGGCTGTGATGCGGCGATCATTCCGGACGCGCCGGCCGATACGCTCTCATTCTCGCTTGCGGCGATCGAGGCCGGACTGGTCCAGCTGCAGATCTCGCCGAGTGTTGCGATGCCGGGCGCGGAAGTCCTGCAGGCGGCCAGCCGGGCAGGGCGGCTGACGGAGAACTTCCGGACTGCGCTCGCGGCCGATCTGGCTGCGGTAGTTTCGTCCGGCGAGGCGCTGGCGGCTTTGAGCGCGACAGGCCTGCGGGCGGATATCGCCTTTGCGGCGCCGGACCAGACGGCCCTGCTGCTGCGCGGCCGGATTGATGCACGCACGCGTGACGGGGCCGTCGTTGTTTCGGAAATGCTCAGGGATATCGCGGAGATCCGGGCGCAGACGTCGCCCGCCATCGCGATCCGGCTGCTGGACGGTCTGGCGGGGCCAGCCGATGTCCGGCGCTTGCGCGGGCTGGTGGCCATGACTGGCGGACAGGCCTTGGCCGTGCGGGAATTGCTCGACGAGGCAGCGCTGGAAGCCGGGCCGGTTCTGCCGGAACCGGTCGCCGTCAATGCGGATCAGGACCGCCTGAAACGTAACGCCATGCTTGCCCTGTTATCCGCAGCTGTCGTGGTGCTGTTAACCCTGGTGCGGCTGGCGACGCCCCGCAGAATCCGCCTGGGCGCGCGTACAAACCTTGCCGATGCGTGGATATCGCGTTTAACGCTTGGTAGGAAAACCTAACGCGCGTAAGTATTTAAGGCGTATTTTTCCTGATTTCCCTTAACCTTAAAGCAATCCTCTTTGCGCAAAGTCGCCTCATGTTCGAAGGCATTCGGACAGGATGGTGAAGCGGGTGACACGCCAAGAAAGGCCGCGCCCGCGTGTTGTAAAAAGGGAAGAAGACCCATGGCTTTCACGGACGTAGAAACGGCCCAGGCCCACCAGGCAGCTTTCGCCGACCCGACCGGCGAGGATCTCTGCAAGCTCGGCATCCTGTACTCCACGGGACAGGGCGGCGAGATCGATTATGTCGAAGCTCACAAATGGTTCAATCTGGCAGCCCTGATGGGCTCGGAGCCGGCGAAGTATTATCGCCAGGAAATCTCCGACCAGATGTCGACCATCGAAGTCGCCGCGGCCCAGCGCGCCGCGCGCGAGTGGCTCTCGACCCGCCACTAGGCCGACAATCCGCACCAGACTGTCCACGCCGCCGGCGGGTATGATATACTCGCCGGCAGGGCGATCGCAGTCCTGTGCCCGGCGGAGCGTGTGTCTCCGTCTAACCTGCTGCGAAAGCGGTGCGTAGCGGTGACATTACTCACCCGTAACGGCCTCATAAGCGCGACATGCGTGCGACATTGGGTGACATCTGCCGCCCTGGCCGGTGCTCGCCGGACGTCTGGCCGTTTGTGATCGCGCAAGACGCAATAGCGGCGCCGCCATGGCTCCGCACTCCCGACATTCAGGCTGCTTGAAAGCTGCGGATCAGTCGCCCGAGATGGCGTCCGCGATCGCGAAGCTCATCGCCTGGTCGAGCGGGACAATCCCCATCACATATTGTTCGACGAAGAGATTGACCTCGGCGACGGTCGAGCGCGGCACGAAGATGATGTCGTGACGCCGGATCTGGATATTGTCGGCCCCCTGCCGCGCCCGCAGCGCGTCGTGCAGGTTCACCGTGCGCATCATCATGTCGCCGCCGGGTGCGCGCCGCAGCACGACGACATCGCCGCGTGCGGCCGTGTTCTGGAAACCGCCGGCCAGCATCACCGCTTCCAGCGCACCGATCGGACCGGTCATCTCGACCAGGCCGGGCGCATTCACTTCGCCGCCGACAATGATGTTCTGCGGACCCAGGCCGGCGCGGCGTACTTCCACCATCGGATTGACGAGCACGTTCTGCGCATAGGCGCGGGCGATCGTGTCGCCGATCTCGCGATCGGTGCGTCCGGCGACCATCAGGTCGGAAATCAGGGGCAGGGCGACGCGACCGTCCGGACCGATCTCGACCGTGCGGGAGAGTTCCGGTGCGGAATGCACGATCACTTCGAAACTGTCGCCGGGATAGAAACGGTAGGCCGGATCGGTCTCTTGCCAGGCCGCAAAGCGCGGTTCGCCCCAGGCTGCGGCAGGCGCGGTATCGGCGCCATGGCTGGCGCAGCCGGTGAGCCCGGGCAGGGTCATCAGGGCCGCCAGGCAGAGGCCGGTCTTGATCGCGCGCATGAAATACTCTCCGCAAGCGTGTCCGGAGCGGATATTCGGCCGCGTTGGATAACAAATTTTTAAGCGCAATCCGGCTCATATGCACGCATGACTCGCGCGTCCCACTTTTCCGGTCCCCAGCCGGCTCCGGCCGGCGGTCCGGCGGCTTCCGGCCGCCGGGAGCTGGACCTGTTCGACGTGGTGGCCCTGGCCTGGGCCGAGCGCGGTTTCATCGCCATCGTTTTCGCGGTGATTTTCACCCTGAGCGTTGCGGGTGCGATGCTGACGCTGAAGACCAGCTATGTTGCGGAATCACGCTTTCTCGTTCTGCTGAACGAAGACCCGACGCCCGCCGCGGCCGGCTGGGGCGACGGTTTCATGCTGAACCAGGTCATGCAGTCGGAAAGCGAGCTGTTGAGCTCGGAAGCGGTACGCCGGATCGCGCTGGACAGCCTGGGTGCGGAAACGGTGCTGGGCGAAGCGGTCGACGGCGATGCCCGCGGCGCGGCGCTGAAAGTGCTGCGTGGCGGTTTCGGTGTCTCGCGCGAACCGAACTCCTCCGCCCTCAATGCCAGTTTCGAAAGCAATGATCCGGAACGTGCCGCGCTGATCCTCAATGCGATTGTCGACGCCTATCTGGCCTATCGCGAGGAAGTGCTGATCGAGACCGGTGTGACCGGTCTGGGCGTGCGCCGCCAGCAGGCCGATGTGGCGGTGCTGGAAACGCGCGCGGCGCTGGATGCTTTTCTGGACGAGCACGGCCTGTCGAATTTCGATACCGAGCAGCAGACCTCGCAGACCCTCGTCGGCAATCTGGCCGAACGCCTGAACGGTGCCCGCGCAGATCGCGATGCGGCGCAGGCCGGTGCGGCGGCGCTGCGCCAGCGTCTCGAACAGATTCCCGAGCAGATCGAGCTTTACGTCGAGAACGGTGTCTCCGGGCGCCTGCTCGACCTGCGTGCCGAACGCGCCAGCCTGCTCGCGCGCTATCAGCCCGGCGCGCCGGCGGTGAGCGCGGTCGAGCGCGAGATTGCCGCGCTGGAAGCCTTTGTCGCCAGTGGGGCCGCAGCCAGCGAAGGCCAGCGCCGCTCCGGCGCCAATCCGGTGCGCCAGGAACTGGAATCGGAACTGGCCCGCCGCGAGGCGGATGCCCGGTCCCAGGCGGTCCTGGCCGGATCGCTGGAAACCCAATTGCGCAATGTGCGCAGCGATGTGGAACGCCTGCGCGGTCTGGAAACCGAGTACACACGTCTGGCCCAGAATGTCGCCGCCGCCGAAGAGGCGGCCGCTGCCATCGCCGCGCTGGAAGCCACCGCCGAAGCCCGCCGGGCCCCGGCCGTTGGTGCCGCGGATGCGGTGCGCGTGATCGACCGGGCCTCGCCGCCGCTGGAAGGCTCGTCGATGAAGAAGCTGGCGCTGGTCGCCTCGGCCGTGCTGGCCATGGGCGTGGCGCTCTTCCTGGGCCTGCTGCGCGGCTATTGGCGCACCTATGTCGCCGCCGGTGCGCTGCGCCGTCCGAGCGAGACGCGCCGGCCGCACGATGTGCCCGAGCCGGCGAACGACCCCTATGGCGGCCTGCCCGTGCTGGCGCGCATCGCCGATCGCTCTGCGTAAGCGGGACGTTAACCACGCGGCGGGCAATCTGGCGCGACACGAATGATTCCGGGCCCGTCATGAATCTCACCCAGGACCTCTCAACCCTGATCGACCAGCTCGAGCCGATTGCCCGGCCCGGCGGGGAAGGGCGTGTTCTCATGGTGATGGGCGCCAGCCGCGGCGCCGGTGCCTCGACGGTGGCGCGCGAGCTGGCCCGCCTGGCCGCACGGCGCTCGCATCGCGGTGTCTGGCTGTATGATCTCGATTTTGCCGGCAACACCCAGGCCGAGGCGGCACGGGTGCAGGGACCGGTGTTCGACGCCCGGTTCGGCCGGGAGCCCTTCTGGCGGATCGAGGCCGGCGACGCGCCGGCCCGGATCGTTGCCCGCGAGTCGGTGGCGCCCAATCTTTTCGTCACCCAGATGCAGGCCCGCCGCGACACGGTGAAACAGGTCATTCTCGGACCGGCGCCGGAGTACTGGAAAGCCGTGCGCCGCTCGATCGATCTGGCGATCATCGACGCGCCGGGAAACAGCCGTGCGCCGCTTTCGCTGGTGGGCGATCTGGACGGGGTGATCCTGGTGGCCGATGCGCGCCTGTCGCGTACGGACGGCATCATGGCCCGGCGCCAGGCGATCGAGGCCCGCGGCGGCGTGGTCGCCGGCATCATCGTCAACCGCGCGGACGGGCAGGCCCGGAGCGCGGCATGAGCCTGGCACCGGCCCGCGATATCGCACCGGAACCGGCGCTGATCACGGCCTGGCGCAATGCGCCGGGCTTTTCCTTTTTCCGGGCCTTCGAAGGCTCGGCGACGGTTCTCTGCCTCTACCTGTTCTCGACCGCGCTGATCGGGCCGGTGTTTGCCGATCCGGCCGATCCGGAAAGCTCGGCCATCCTGCGGCTGATCTGGCTGCCGGTCTATGCGCTCACCCTGGCGCTGTGCGCCCTGCGGCCCGGTGCCGTGCTGGGCACGCTGGCCAATAATGTCCTGCTTTTAGGCCTGGTCTCGCTGACCGCCGTCTCGGTGATCTGGTCGATCGACCCGGACACGACGCTGCGCCGCTCCTTCGCCCTGATCATGTCGACCCTGTTCGGCTTCTGGATGGCCTCGCGCTGGTCCTGGCGCGAATTGATCCTGCTGATCGCCTCGGCCTTCGGCCTGATTGCCGTCTCCAGCGCCGTGATGGCCATCGCCGTCCCCTCGATCGGGATCGACCATGCGGTGCATGCCGGCGCCTGGAAGGGCGTGTTCTGGGAGAAGAACACGCTGGGCGGCATGATGGCGCTGGGCGCGGTGAGTGCCTATGCGGCGCTGCGCGCCGATCCGGACCGCCGCTGGATCTGGGCCGGCATGGCCTTGCTGTGCACGGCGCTGGTCCTGCTCTCGACCTCGAAAACGGCGCTCCTGTCCTGGACGCTGGGCACGGGCGGGGCGATCGGCATCATCGCCTGCCGCCAGGGTTTCGGCTTTGCCACCCTGGTGCTCTTCCTGGGACTGACGGGCGGGATCATGCTGGGCATGATCCTCTTGATCGCGCCGGTGGAATTCCTGGAAATGCTGGGCCGCGACGCGACGCTGACCGGCCGGACAGATATCTGGGCCATCCTGATCGAGGAAGTCTGGCGCCGTCCCTGGACCGGCTATGGCTATCGCGCTTTCTGGACGGTGGAGAACGGGCCGGTGTACTGGGTCCGCGCCGGCACGAGCTGGCCGGTGCCGACGGCCCATAACGGCCTCCTGGAAATCGCGCTGGCGCTGGGCATTCCCGGCGTCGTGCTGATGGTGACCGTCTATCTGCGCTCGCTGATCCGCGCCGCCGGCACGATCTTTTCGCAGCGCCCCGAGACCTACTGGGTCCTCGCCCAGTTCGCCATCATGGGCCTGGCCTCGATCTCCGAAAGCAATCTGATGAACCAGAACTCGCTCAGCTGGATCCTGTTCACGGCGGGGGCTGCGAAACTGGCGCAGGGCTCGCGGTAGGGGGCAGTTCAAGACGATTTGTCATCCCGACCGGATGGCCTGCGAAGGCAGGCCGCAGGGCCGGGACCCATAGGCGCCGATTTCAGCCGCAAGCAGGCTCAATGTCCGCGATAACTGGATAATCACCGGGGTTATAGGTCCCGGACTTTCACCCCGCCTTCGCGGGGCATCCATCCGGGATGACAGGGATAACCTCAACCGGACCCTGGAATAAATCCGGGGGAAGTCTCCGCTCTCCAACCAGCCAGACGCCTACCCCTCGACCTGGCCGTAAAACCGCGGTTCGAAGGCTTCGATCCAGAGGAATTTGCCGGCGCCCTGGACGCTGCGGTCGAGGAATTCAGCGGCGCGACGGGGCATGGCCAGGCTGGTGAGGCCGGCGAGCGAGCCGTAGACCAGTGTCTGGGCGAGGCCCACACCCATCCAGAACACGATGCCCGGCCAGTTCATGCGCCCGCCACGGCTGCACGACTGGGTCGCGCCCTGTCCGAAGGCGAAGGAGCGCGCCAGGAGATAGCGCCAGCCGGTGCGCGTGGCATCGACGGTTTCGATACCGACAGCCCTGGCCGACCAGGCGAAGCGGGCGCCCTGGCGGGCCAGAAGGGCAAAGAAGACATCATCCTCGCCGCCCGAGGCATTCATGCGCGGATCGAAGGGCCGGTCGGCGATATCGAACGCGTCGCGGTCAATGAGGGAATTGCCGCAGCCGAACGGCTTGTCCAGGCGGCAGTCCTGGGCCGGGCCGATACGCGAATAGAGCCGGTGTGCCAGATCGGCGCGGATGCCGGAGACGTTGAGCGCCTCGCCGCGCAGCGGTCCGAACACGACGCTGGCGTCGAGCGTGCGGGCGGTGTCGAGCAGGGCTTCCAGCCAGCCGACCGAGGCGATCTCGTCATCGTCGAGGAAGGCGATATAGCGGCCGGTCGCGGCGGCAAAGCCGGCATTGCGGGCATTCGACACACCCGGCTGCGGCTCGTGGATATAGAGCACCTTGCAGCGCGCGATGGCTTTCGCCGTCGCAGCGACCCGCGCGGCGCTGCCGGCCGGGTCATTGTCGACGATCACCAGCTCGTCGGGCTGATGCGACTGGGCCAGTACGCTTTCCACGGCATGCCGCAGGCCTTCGGGCCGGCGGAAGGTCGGGATGATGACGGACACACTCATTCTTCTCTCCCCATCAGGCGCGCCGCTTCGGCCATGGTCATGACCTGTGCGCCGGACGCCTCGACCGCCTCGCACACCCGTTCGAACTGGGCCGGGGTGCAGCCCCACTGCGTCGGTTCGTCCTGGATGTCGTGGGCGTAGTAGATCAGCCAGCCGGGATGATCCGGCAGCGTGCCGGCGGCCTCGATGGCGCGGGCAATCCCGGCCTCGCCGCCGTCCAGCGGTACGGAGGCGAGCAGGCCGCGATCCACCGTGCCGCGATTGATGCCGGCGCGGATGCCGCGCAGCGTGGCGAAACGGCCACCCAGGGCCCGCTTGGCAGCCGGCGTCGCCTCGCCATAGGCGAAGGCAAAGGAGGTGATCTCGGCCTCATGGCCCATCGCGGCCAGGGCGCGGGCATTGCGCTCGACATCGGCGACCAGCGCGCGGTCGGAGACGGCGGAGGCGTCGAGATGGCCATAGGTATGGCAGGCGATTTCGTGACCGGCTGCGGTCAGCCGGGCGAGATCGCCGGCATCGAACATGATGCCGTGATGGGTCTCGCCGCCGGCATAGCCGGCCGAGGCGTAGTACGTGCCGCGCCAGCCATGACGCTCCAGCACGGCAGCGCCGGTGGTGGCGGCCGATTTGGGGAAATCGTCGAAGGTGAAGGTGACGATGGCGTGGTCGAGATCGATCCGCATCGGCTGGCGGGCCGCAAAGCGGACCCAGCGGCGGTTCAGGGCGGCACCGAGGCCGGAGCCGGGCGTGTAGGGGGCATTCATGACAGGGCCTCCGCGGTCCAGCTGGCGCGCCACAGCTTGAGGGCCGTGGTGCGCAGCTTCATTGGCAGGACAGGGCTGCGGGTGATCATCGACCAGATACCGCGCAGCGCCGCCTGGCCGGGAATACGGGCCAGGGTGCGCGCCGCACGGGCGCCGGGCAGTCCGGCCAGTTCGGGATGACGGTCGAGCAGGCGGCGGTAATTGACAGCGCCGGCCCGGAATTTCGCCAGCAGGGCATCGGGCGATTGCAGGCCGCCATGCCAGGCCGGATTGTCGACATGCACCAGGGTGAACTGGTCAGCGGCCATGACCGCCCAGTCGACATCCTCGAACCCCCAGCCGGTAAAGCCCGTATCGAAGGGAACGGCGCGCATCACATCGGCTCGCACCAGAATGTTGGACGAGCAGAAGGCCGTCGGACCGGTGATATTGCGCTCCTCGGCACCATGCTCCTCGCACGAACGGGTGAGGGCGGCGTGCAGTTCCAGTTCGCGCTCGGACGGCCAGTCGGTGGCGTGACCGCCATAGGCGGCGTCGAACCCGCCGCGGGCGGCCAGGGTGCGATAGGTCTGCAGGAAGGCGGGGCCGCCCGGACGCATGTCGGCATCCAGAAAGACCAGCCAGTCGCCGCGGGCCTGTTCTGCCAGCAGGTTGCGGCCTTCCGAGCGGCCGCGATTGCGGGTCGAGGTCAGGAGGCGCGCCGGGGTTTCCAGGCTGGCGAGCAGCAGGCAGAGCGCGGCATTGAGATCGCGGTCGGGCTCGCCGTCATCATAGAGCACGATCTCGACATCGCCGGCCGCCTGGCCTTCCAGAGCCCGCACCAGACCGCCCGGATTGTCGCCATAGAAGGGCACCAGCACGGACATGGAGATCCGGTCGGCGTCCTGGCTGGCCGCATTGGCATATTCGCGCAGGGAAGTGTCGGCCATCATGGTCATGTCGTCGCCCCTGCCGGCTTGATCAGTGCGCGGGCATCGCGCAGCCATTGCCGGCATCCGGCAATATCGAACACATAGGCTGAGATCGCGTAAACGACTGCGCCAGTTAGCGCTTTTACCGCCAGCGTCTGCCAGTCCGCGGGCAGGCCGGGCACGGCCAGAACTGCGGCGGCCATGATCGCGGTGGCGCTGCCGGCCTTGATCCATTCGGCCCAGGGCAGGGGCAGGGCGAAATGCCTGCGCCCCGTCACCACGCACACCACCAGTGCCAGCGCATAGACCAGAACCGTCGCCAGCGCGGCGCCGGTCAGGCCGAAAGCCGGGATGAAGACGAGGTTGAGACCCAGATTGAGGATCGCCGAGGCGCTCATGATCGCCGCCATCACGCCGGTACGGCGGGTGAGGGTGAAGGCCTCGTGGAAATAATAGGTCATCATGCCGTTCATCAGGCCGGACAGGGCGATCCAGGGCAGGATGCGGGCGGCTTCCGCGCGCAGCGCCTCGCCGACCAGCACGCCGGTCAGCGGCTGTGCGACCAGGGCGAGCCCGGCGGCGGCAGGGAAGGCGATCAGGCCCATCAGCCCGGCAGCCTGCCCCGCGACCGCCCGGGCGGCGGCCTTGCCGTCCTGTTCCAGGGCGCGGATCGTCATCGGCCACACGGCCGCGCCGAACCAGATGAAGATGATGTCCAGCAGCCGGTCGGCGAGCCCGTAGCCGGCGGCATACATGCCGACCGCGCCCTGGCCGAGAAAGCCGGCGATCAGGAAACGGTCGCCGACCGAGAGCAGGTGTTCGAAGATCAGGGACAGTGTCACCGGCAGGCCGTAAGCGGCATAGGCCGCAACGCGCACGCTCTGGCGCTTGCCGCCGCGGGCGCGGTTCAGCATCACCGGCAGGTCGAAGACCAGCATCACGCCGGCGGCCACGGCCAGGCCGATGAAGATGCCGGCAGCGCCCAGATCCGTCGTCAGGATGAGGCCGACACCGGTCATGAAGCCGAGCATGAGATAGCTCGCTTCCAGGGCGGAGAAGCGGCGTACATCGCCCTGGGCGCGATGGGTCTCCAGGCCGATCTGCATCGCGGCACGCAGGAGGAGCGCGACGACCGCGAAGGCGAGTGCCGTTTTGAGCCGCGCGTCCAGCGGCAGGATCTGGACCAGGCCGATCAGCGCCGTGCCGGCGACCAGCGCGATCAGGGCATAGACGGCATAGGCCGTCATCAGGTGTTCGCGCATCCGGCCGCGGCGCTCGGCGCGCGCATGAAAACGTGCGACAGCGGCTTCCAGCCAGGTGAAAATCAGGATGTGGGTCAAGGACATGGCGGCCAGCGCCAGGGCGTAGCTGCCATAGTCTTCCGGCGCCATCAGCCGCGTGAAGACAGCGACGCTGCCAAAGCCCACAAGACCCTGTGCGGCCTGTACCGGCAGATAACCCAGAAGATACCGTCCAAGCATGAAACGCTCCACTCGCCCTTGAGGCGAACCATGCAAGCGCGATGCCGCGCGGGAGGCGACCGTCATCTGGAATCTTCATGTCCTGATAAGGGGTTCGACCTAATGTTGCAGCGGGGACAATGACGCAGGCTCATCACCATGGATGTGGCACTGAAAAAGCCCAGTGATCTCGCTGCTGACGAGCGCGAGGCCTGGGCCGAATTCGTTGCAAATGACGCGGCGCTGGCCAGCCCGTACTTCGCGCTCGACTTTGCCGAATGCTGCGAGGAAGTGCGTGACGACACGCGTGTGGTCACGGTGCGCGAGAACGGTGTGCCGGTAGGCTTCCTGCCGCTGCACACGGGCAAGTTCGGCTTTGCCCGTCCGCTCGCCGGACCGCTGGGCGATGTGCATGGCGTGATCGGCGAGCCGGGCCGCCCGGTCGATCTGATGGCCTGGCTGAAGGGCGCGGGCATCCCGATCTTCCTGTTCCACAGCGCGCTTGCCAGCCAGCCGGCCTTCCGGCCGCATGCGCAAGGCTATGATGGCGGCTGGATCATTGACGTCTCGGACGGGTTCGACGCCTGGTACGAGAACCGCCGCTCGATCAATTCCAAGATCGTGCGCAATATCCGCACGCGCTTCCGCCGTCTGGAAGAGGCCGAGGGCGGCCATCGCTTCACCATGCACGACACGCGTCCCGAAGCCATGGCGCAGATGCTGGCCTGGAAACAGGCACAGTATCGCGAGACCGGCGTGTTCGACGTGTTCTCGGTCGCCTGGACCCGCAAACTGCTCGAAGCGGTGCTGCGCCGGCGCAGCGATACATTCCGGGGCGTCTGCTCCAGCCTGGAAATCGATGGCAGGTTCGCCGCCGTCCATGTCGGCATGGCGAGCGAGCGGCTGGTGCAATACTGGTTCCCCGCCTATGACCGCGATCTCGGCGCGATCAGTCCCGGCACAGTGCTGATGGTGGAAAGCGCCCGCCGCGCCGCCGAAGCCGGCCAGTCGGGCGTCGATCTCGGGCCCGGCCAGTTTGCCTTCAAGAAGGACCTGGCGACCTACCAGGTCGGCCTGGCCGGCGGCTATTGCGCACCGGCCGGCTGGGCCGCCGCCGTCCGCAAGGCTGTGCTCGACACCTCCGACTGGGCCTTCCCGGAACGCACCGGACAGGTGGCCCGCATCACCGGCAAGGCCATGCGCAAGCTGAACCGGTTGACGGGGTTCTACGGGGTTTGATCCCCGCATTTTCCCAATCACACCACTTTCCTCAGGTTGAACAACAGTCCTGGCAAGCGGGGCAAGATTGTTCGTCTCCCCAAGCCGTCATCCTGACGAAAGTCAGGACCCAGACCGCGCAGCGGAATTCGGGCGTTTGAAGCTCAGAAACGGGCCAGCAGGCAAGCACGACGAACGCACGTTCACGACCGCCCAGCCTTGTGAACTGGGCCCTGACTTTCGTCAGGGTGACGGAGACGGTTGTGGCGTTGTGCCCCTACTCGTCCTGCACGCTCGACAGTATTTCCCCCGGCCCCGGAATTCGCTCCGCTCCTCCGGGGAAAGCGGGCAGCGGCTCCTCCGGGGAGGGGAGTTTGAGTGAAAGCCACACACCACTTTCCCCGGCCCTGTGCCGGGGCCTGGCACAAAGAGGCGTGCGTGGCTTGGAGCGAGACCCGGAAACTCAACCGGGCCCCGGAATTCGCTTCGCTCCTCCGGGGAAAACGGGAGGGGGCGCTCCTCCGGGGAAAGCAGAGGGGAGGATCCGGGGAAAGCGGCGCCGCGCTAGCGGATATTCACCTTGTCACCCAGCAGCGCCGGCAGGGTGCGCAGCATGATCCAGAGGTCGAACCAGAAGTTGGCGCGGGCGATGTATTCCACGTCCAGGCGGACGCGTTCGCGGGCGGCTTCGGGGGAATGCAGCGGACCGCGCGAGCCGTTGATCTGGGCCCAGCCGGTAATGCCCGGCTTCACGCGGTGACGGTGGGCGTATTCGGCCACCAGTTTGGAGGTTTCCGTCCCGCCGGTCCGCATGCCCGGCGCGTGCGGACGCGGACCGACCAGCGACATCGAGCCGGCGACGACATTCCACAGCTGCGGCAGCTCGTCGAGCGAGGTCTTGCGCAGGAAGCCGCCGATACGGGTGACACGCGGATCGTCGAACTCGACCTGGCGCACCGGGCCGTCCTGGCTGCGGGGATCGTGACGCATGGTGCGGAATTTCAGCACTTCGATCGGACGGCCGTTGAAGCCTTCGCGGGTCTGGCGGAACAGGACCGGGCCCGGGCTGTCCAGCTTCACCGCCAGCGCGATCAGCGCCATCACGGGCAGGGCGAACAGCGACATGACGAGGCTGAAGGCGAGGTCGGTGATGCGCTTGAGCACAAGGTGGCCCAGGCGCTCCTCGACACCGTTCATGCGGGCAGCCTGCACGCCGACGATATCGTCGAGCGAGGTTTCGGCCGGATCGAAACTGTCCAGGTCCAGCAGCAGGCAGACCGAATGCGGCAGGGCGCGCAGCTTGGCGAGCAGCATCTGCACGCGCTGTTCGGCCTTGGGCGATACGGTCAGGATGATGCGGTCGACCTCGTGCAGCAACGGCCAGGAGAAGAGGTCGTCGGTCGAGCCGAGATAGGGGGCGCCGGCGAGGGCGGCGGGGCTGCGCGACTTGCGGTCGTCGAACACGCCGACCACGTTCACCGTGCCGGAACCGGCATTGGCGGCGATCAGCTTGCGGGCATTCGGCGTGGCTCCGACCAGCACGACATTGCGCGCCAGGCGGCCGGCGCGGGCCCAATGGCCGATAAAGCCGGCATAGATGATGTGCAGGAAGGTCAGCGCGCCGACACCCGTCATGGCGAACAGGGCAACCAGCTCGGTGGTGCGCGGGGCGGTGAGGAGGGCCAGGGCCGTGATCGCGGTTCCGGCCAGGCCTGTCGCGATAAAGGCGCGGGCAACGCGGTAGAGGCCGACCTCGCGCGGTTCGATCCGGTAAACGCCGCCGAGCATCAGGAGCGCCGGAGCCAGCACGGTAAAGGCAACGACGGGCAGGAGCTCGCCGGCGGCGACTTCGGTCACGCGTCCGCCCGACAGGGCATAGGCGCCGGCTGCCGCCAGGATAACAGCGACGAAAATGTCGAGGGATTGCAGGATGTGGCTCAGCGCCTTGCGGTTCACGCGGTGCTGCGGCGCGCGGGCCTGGGCCTTCAGCTGGGCCCGGGTCATGGATGCCGTGTCGGCGATCGCAGGCCGGATCGGCTCGGACGTATCATTGGCAGGGCCGGTGCCGGACGGCTTGGCAACGCTCGAATAATCCACGTCTAATCCCCTTCGTTCCGGATCAGCATGCGCAGATCGGGACGAATATTTCGTTGAAAAGCGTGGTTAATGCGACCTTGACGTTCATTTTTCATGCCGGATGCTTTGAGAGGGTGGCCATCTGCTGCGTTGCAGCATAAGAGGCGGCATCGCGACATCCTGCCGCGGGACCTGCATAATGCCGGTTTCGCCGAACAACGGACCCAGCCATGATCCGCACCTCTCTCGCCGCTTTCACGGAACGTCTTGCCGCGTCTGTCGGCGACCGGGGAACCCTGCCGCCGCTGACCCCCTCACGGATCCGGATCGAGCTGCTGGCGGGCCTGACCGTGGCGCTGGCTCTGGTGCCGGAAGCGGTGGCCTTCGCCTTCGTGGCCGGTGTGCCGCCGCTGGCCGGGCTCTATGCCGCCTTCATCGTCGGCCTGATCACGGCCCTGATCGGCGGCCGCCGGGGGATGATTTCCGGTGCCACCGGCGCGCTGGCCGTGGTGATGGTGCACCTCGTGGCCGAACACGGGATCGAATACCTGTTCGCCACGGTGGTGCTGATGGGGATCATCCAGATCACGGCCGGTGTGCTGAAGCTGGGCAAGTTCATCCGCATGGTGCCGCACCCGGTGATGCTGGGCTTCGTCAACGGACTGGCCATCGTGATTTTCCTGGCCCAGCTGGAACAGTTCAAGACGGTCAACGAGGCTGGCGAGCATGTCTGGATGACCGGCTGGCCGCTGATCCTGACCCTGGGTCTCGTAGCCCTGACCATGGCGCTGATCTGGGCTGTGCCCAAGGTCACCAAGGTGGTTCCCGCGCCGCTGGTGGCGATCGTCGTCGTCGCAGCGCTGGTGATCGGTTTCGGCCTGCCGGTGCCGCGCGTCGGCGATCTCGCCTCGATCGAGGGCGGGCTGCCACAATTCCATATCCCGATGGTGCCGCTGAGCCTGGAGACGCTGCAGATCATCCTGCCTTACGCCTTCATCCTGTCGGCGATCGGCCTGATCGAGAGCCTTCTGACCCTCAACCTGGTCGGCGAGATCACCGGCCGCCGCGGCGGGGCGTCCCAGGAATGCGTCGCCCAGGGCGTGGCCAATCTGGTGACCGGATTCTTCGGCGGCATGGGCGGTTGCGCCATGATCGGCCAGTCGATGATCAATGTGAAATCCGGCGGCCGCCTGCGCCTGGCCGGCATCTCGGCGGCGCTCTTCCTGCTGGCCTTCATCCTCGTCGGGTCCAGCCTGATCGAACAGATCCCGCTGGCCGCGCTGGTGGGTGTGATGTTCATGGTGGTGATCGGCACCTTCGCCTGGCAGAGCCTGAGCATCCTGACCCGCATCCCGCGCTCGGACGCCTTCGTCATCATCCTGGTCACCGGCGTGACGGTCTATGCCGACCTTGCCGTGGCGGTGATCGTCGGCGTGATCGTGTCGGCCCTTGTCTATGCCTGGAAAGCCGCGTCGCACATTCATGCGCGCCAGGTCGCAGGCGAGGAGGGGCAGATGGTCTACCAGGTGGAAGGCCCGCTCTTCTTCGGCTCGACCGCCAGCTTCATGGAGCTGTTCGACATCGAGAACGACCCGGACCGCGTGGTGGTCGATTTTGCCGACAGCCGGGTGGTCGACCAGTCGGCCCTGCAGGCGCTGGAAGACCTGGCCGCCAAGTACGAGGCGGCCGGCAAGCAGCTGGAGCTGCGTCATCTCAGCCGCGACTGCCACCGCCTCCTCTCCAAGGCCGGCCAGCTGATGGTCGACAGCGACGACGACCCCGCCTACGGGCTGGCCGTCGACTACAAGGTGAAGCTGGGCCGGCTCGGCGGTTCGCACTGAGGGCGAGAGAGCGCGTTGTCTTCTCCCCCACATGGGGGGGAAGTGGGCCGCGGCTTCAGCCGCGGGTCGAAGGGGCCGGCGCGGAGCGCCGGGAGGCGGTGGAGCTTGTTTCAGACATAACGCCGCTGGCGCGGCGCCCCTCCGTCTCGCCGCCTTGCGGCAATCCACCTCCCCATGGGATGGGGAGGAAAGGCGCTTATCAAAGCACCCCCAATCCCCAACCTCACAGAACGGTAAGTTTGTCGCCACCTTGAGGGCGACCTATGCTCCGCCCCGGAGACACATATTGGGGAGGGGTACATGACCCGATTTATCGCAGTACTTGCTGCATCGACCATTCTGGCAAGCTCGCCGGGCCTGGCTTTCCAGGACAGCGACGACGCGGAATGGGATGTTGCCAATCCGCCGCTGCCGACACGCTCGATTCCCATCGAGGTGAGCGAGGGCAGCTGGATGTCGCTGGATGTCAGCCCGGACGGGCAGACGATTGCCTTCGACATGCTGGGCGATATCTACACCATGCCGGTCACCGGCGGTGTCGCGACGAATATCTCGTCCGGCCTGCCCTGGGAGTACCAGCCGCGCTTTTCGCCGGACGGCAGCCGGATCGCCTTCACCTCGGACCGCGGCGGCGGCGACAATATCTGGATCATGAATGCGGACGGGTCCGATGCCCGCCAGCTGACGGATGAGAGCTTCCGCCTCCTGAACAATCCGACCTGGCACCCGTCGGGCCGCTATATCGCGGCGCGCAAGCACTTCACCACCCAGCGTTCGGCCGGTACGGGCGAGATCTGGATGTATCATGTGCTGGGCGGAAACGGCGTGCAGCTGGTCGAGCGCCCCAACGAGAATTTCCAGAAGGAGCTGGGCGAACCGATCTTCTCGCCCGATGGCCGCTACGTCTATTACACGCAGAATGTGACCTCGGGTAATACCTTCATCTACGCCCAGGATTCCAACACCGAACTGTTCAATATCCGCCGCTATGACCTGGAGACGGGCGAGATCGACACGGTGGTCGAGGGCGCCGGCGGTGCCGTGCGTCCGGCGCCGTCGCCGGATGGCCGCTACATGGCCTTCATCCGCCGCGACCGCATCCAGTCCGGCCTCTATATCAAGGATCTGCGCTCGGGCGAGGAACGCCGCCTGGTCGAGACGGTCGACCAGGACATGCAGGAAACCTGGGGCGTGACCGGCATGTACCCGAACATGGACTGGATGCCGGACAGCAGCGCCATCGTCTACTGGGCCGACGGCACCTTCCATTCGGTGGATGTGGCCTCGGGCGCGGTGACGGATATTGCCTTTGAAGTCTCCGACACGCGCGATGTGATCGACCCGCCGCGGCCGCAGGTCGAGGTGGCACCCGACACCTTCACCACGCGCATGCCGCGCTTTGCCACGGCCTCGCCGGATGGCAGCCAGATCGTGTTCGAGAGCCTGGGCGTCTTGTGGGTCCGCGATGCGGCCGGTGGCGAACCGCGCCGCCTGACCCGCGCCGAGCCGGGCGAGCGCCGCGAGATCACGCCGACCTGGTCGCCGGACGGACGCACCATCGCGTTCGTCGCGTGGGACGATCAGGAACTCGGCTCGATCCGCACCGTGCCGGCCCGCGGCGGGCGCGAGCGCACGGTGACGCCGGAACCGGGGCATTACGCCAATCCGCGCTTCTCGCCGGACGGTTCGACCCTGGTGTTCGAAAAGGACAGCGGCGGTTATCTGACGGCGCCGGAATGGTCGGAAACGACGGGCATCTACCGCGTGCCGGCCGGCGGCGGCGAGATGACGGAAGTGACCGACAGCGGTTCGCTGCCGCACTTCGGCGCCTCGAACGAGCGGGTCTATTTCACCCGTGGCGGCGATGGCGCCAGCCTCGTCTCGGTCGATCTCAACGGCCATGAGGAACGCACCCACATCACCGGCGAGATGATCACCGAATACCAGGTCGCCCCCGACGGCGCCCATGTCGCTTTCCGCCAGAATTACGATGTGTTCGTGATGCCGCTGCCGCCCGGACCGCAAGCAGTGTCGGGCGGGTCCAGCGGTTCGGCCCTGCCGACGGTGGAAGTATCGGGCAATGGCGCGACCTATTTCCACTGGAGCGAGGGCGGCACACATCTCAACTGGTCTATGGGACCGGAATTCTTCTCCGTGCCGCTGGCGGATTTCCGTCCGGATCCGGCGCGCGAGACCGAATACACGCCGCCGGAAAGCGGGGTCAGCCTGGCCATGACGGTGACCGCCGACCGGCCGTCGGGTGTGACGGCGATCACCGGCGCGCGCATCATCACCATGGCCGGTGAGGATGGCGGCGTCATCGAAGCGGGGAATATCATCATCGAGGGCAACCGGATCGTCGCCGTCGGGGCCGATGTCGAGGTGCCCGAAGGCGCCCGCGTGGTGAATGCCAACGGCATGACGATCACGCCGGGCTTCATCGACGCCCACGCGCACGGGCCGCAGGGCACGGGCGATCTGGTGCCGGAGCAGAACTGGTCGGCCATTGCGCACCTGGCGCTGGGCGTGACCACGATCCACGACCCGTCCAGCCGGGCGAGCCATATCTTCACCGCCTCGGAATACCAGCGCACCGGCACCTATCTCGCCCCGCGCATCTATTCCACCGGCGAGATCGTCTACGGTGCCCGGGCGCCGTCGGTCTATGCGGAGATCAATTCCATCGGGGATGCGCGCGAGCACGTCTTCCGCCTGGCATCCCAGGGTGCCCACTCGATCAAGAACTACAACCAGCCGCGGCGTGACCAGCGCCAGCAGGTCGTCGCTGCAGCCATCGAGGCCGGGCTGGAAGTGGTCGCCGAGGGCGGTTCCAACTACCACATGGACATGGCCATGGTGGCGGACGGCAATACCTCGATCGAACACAATCTGCCGCTCTCGATGATCTATGAGGACGTGCTGCAGATGTATTCGCAGACCGAGGTCGCCTACACGCCGACGCTGACGGTGACCTATGGCGGTCTGGCCGGCGATCCCTACTGGCGCCAGGCGATGAATGTCTGGGAACACCCGATCCTGTCGCGGCACGCGCCGCCGCGCCAGCTGCAGGCCTCCTCGGTACGCCGTACCACGGCCCCGGAAGAGGACTTCGTCGATGACGACAATGCCCGCACGGCGCACATGCTGTTCGAGCGCGGTGTCGATGTGTCCATCGGTGCCCACGGCCAGCAGGAAGGCCTGGCGGCCCACTGGGAGATGTGGTCCTTCGCGCGCGGCGGTTTCAGCCCGCTCGAGGCGCTGATGACGGCGACGGTGATGCCGGCCCGCCATCTCGGCTTCGACAATGATCTCGGCACGATCGAGGAAGGCAAGCTGGCCGACCTCGTCTTCCTGCGGGCGAACCCGCTGGAGGATATCGGCAATACCGACGAGATCGAATACGTGATGCTCAATGGCCGTCTCTACGAGGCGGAGACGATGAACGAGCTGGTCACGGGCGATCATCAGCGCCAGCCCTATTTCTGGGAATAGGCGCCTCCCGGCCCTGAAAAGAGAAAGCCCCGGACCTTGATGGTCCGGGGCTTTTTGCTAACCGCCGATCTGGAGGACGTGACGGCGGTTGAGCGGCAGGGCGGGACGATAGGAGTGCGGGTGCCGGTCCTCGAACCAGGCGATCTGGGCGGCGCTCGCGGTGACGGCGTGGCGGAAGACCGTCCAGGTGACGACCTCGCTGCAGGGCGGGGTGGTCAGCGAGCCGGCATAGCGCCAGGCGCTGCGGTCGGCCGGCAGGAATTCGCCGAGATGGATCGAGGCGGCAACGCCGCCCGTCCCGCCGGCCTGCGGATTGACCGCCCAGACCGAGCCGAGGCTCGCCAGCGGCGCGCCGGCTTCGATCATCACACCGATCACGGCAAGGCCGCCCTCGCTGTCGGCATGAACGAAATGGGCCTCCATCGGTGCATGGCGGCCGTTGATCGTGTGTTCGCTGGCAGCGTGGAAGTGGAACTGGACGAGGGCGTATTCATGACCGGCAATAGTCAGGCTGGCGCCCGGCTCGACATTCACCTGGATGGTATGGCCATTATCGACCACCGTGCCCGGGATCGTCTCCGGCCAGTCGATCGCCATGGATTGCAGGCTCAGACCGCTGGCCGTGCCCAGATCGATCGGGGATTGCTGCTGGCCGGCCGAGCAGGCGCCCCAGCTCTCGGACAGCTCGCCCCAGTGGTCGGGGCCTTCATGCCCCTCATAGGTCCAGTGCTGGGCCTGGGCGGAAGGGAGGATTGCAAGGCCGAAACCGGCCGCCAGAAGTGTTTTGCGCAAGGAAATCTCCCGGAAAAGGACGATGGAAACGCCCGCACCAGGCGCGGTACAGGTTCCGGAACCCTCGCGTGCGCCGGTTAACGATACGCCTTTTCCCGATCATAAAAAATCCCCGGAAGCGAGGGCTTCCGGGGATCTTTCAGTCGCCATGGCGTGCGGCTGGGGGGTGGAGGGGCGCAGAATGCTGCGCCTGCACAATCCGTCGGGACGGATACCGGATAATTCGGTTCGATGACAGCGATTCGCCAGCCCCCGAATCCGTTTTGGTGATCTGTGTTGCGCGGAATCCGCAATCCGGCTTTTCCGGTCACGCCGCCGGACCGTCCGGTGTCCAGAGCGGATGCTTGACCATCACGGCGGCAAAGCGCGGCGAGGCGAGGTGATCGTCCAGCCAGCGCGACACGCTGGACAGACCCAGCCCGTCAAAGGCCTCGCGGTCGGTATGGGCGAACTGGCGTACGAAGGGAAAGATCGCGGCATCGGCCAGCGACATGCGCGCACCGAACAGCTGCCCGCCGTCTGTCAGCCGTGCGTCCAGCTCTCCCAGAAAGGCACGGCCGGCCTGGAAGTGTTCGGCCGGGTCGGTGTCGTGGCGGGTGGCGTATTTGTAGCGGTCGAGATGGTGTTTGAAGTCGCCATCGCAGCGCGCGATCAGCGGCGCCATCGCCTCGCCGGGGGCGAGCCAGTCTTCCGGATCATTCTGCGCCAGAGCCCAGTATGCGACGTCGAGGCTTTCCTCCAGCACGCGGCCATCGGGCAGGAGGAGAACCGGTACCGTGCCCTTCGGTGACGCCTGCAGCATGGCCTGCGGCTTGTCGCGCAGCAGGATCTCGCGATGCTCGACGGCAATGCCGGCCGCGTGCAGGGCCAGCCGCGCCCGCATCGCATAGGGGCAGCGGCGGAAGGAGTAGAGGATGGGCGCTCCGGCGCTCATTCCGCGTCCGTGCGGCGCCCGACATGGCGCTCGCCGCGGGTTTCGGCGATCTGCTCCTGGCGATGGCGTTCGGCGTAGCGGGCCTGCTGCTCGCGCGACCGCGCATCGTGGCAGTGCGGACAGCTCACACCGTCGACATAGAGCGGCGATTTGAGATCCTCCGGCGCCAGCGGTTCGCGGCAGCCATGGCAGGTGCTGTGGGTGCCCGGCGCGAGGCCGTGACCGACAGCGATACGGCGGTCGAAGACGAAGCACTCGCCCTGCCAGAGACTGTCGGCCGGGTCGACGGTCTCGAGATATTTCAGGATCCCGCCCTTGAGGTGAAAGACCTCGTCAACACCCTGCGCCTTGACGAAGGCCGTCGCTTTCTCGCAACGGATACCCCCGGTGCAGTACATGGCGATACGGGCATTCGGGCGCTCGGCCCGGAACTGGCGGAACCAGTCGGGAAAGTCGCGGAAGCTGGCGGTGTGCGGGTTTACCGCACCGTCGAACTGGCCGATCCGCACTTCGTAGTCATTGCGGGTATCGATCGTGACGACATCGGGCGCACGGATGAGATCATTCCAGTCCTCCGGCTCGACATAGGTGCCCACACCGTCCACCGGATCGATGTCCGGAACGCCCATGGTGACGATCTCGCGCTTCAGCCGCACCTTGAGGCGCAGGAAGGGCTGTTCGTCGGCCCAGCTTTCCTTGTGTTCGAGGCCGGCACAGCCCGGCAGTGCGCGCAGCCCGTCCAGCACGGTGCGCAGACCGGCTTCCGGCCCGGCAATCGTGCCATTGATACCTTCGCGCGCCAGCAGCAGCGTGCCGGTGACATCATTGGCCTCACAAAGAGATTTCACGCGGGCCTGCAGGGCAGGTCCGGCGTCCAGCGGGACAAATTTGTAGAGCGCAGCGATCAGGTAGCGGGACATGGTGTTTGTGTATCCGGGTTTCGCCCGTTCTATACCAGCCTGCTCGGCCCGGCACAGCGCTGTCGCTGCACCTGCCGTCGGCTGGCCGTCTCAGCGATCGTTGGAAATGGCCGTGCGCGGTCTGGCGGCGCTCGGAATATGCAGGAAAAAATGGCTGCCCACGCCGGGTTCCGATTCGACCCAGATCCGGCCGCCATGCAGGTCAGCGACACGCTTGCACAAGGCCAGGCCGATTCCGGAGCCCTCGATTTCGTCGGCACCGTGGAGGCGCTCGAAGACGCGGAAAATGCGCTCGAAATACTTCGGCTCTATCCCCATGCCGTTGTCCGATACGCAGATTGTCGAGCCGTTGGCGTCAGTCCGCGTGGACACATTGATGCGGAGCGGCCGGTCGGCGCGATATTTGATGGCGTTCGAGACCAGATTCTGCAGGGCCCGTGTCAGAAGGAAGCGGTCGGCCTCGACGGGCGCATCGATCTGCCAGTCCAGTGTCCCGCCGCACTCCTCGATTGTGGCCGCCAGAAGTTCATCGATCTCGCTGCGCAGCGTCTCCGGCGGGATCGGCTCGGCGTTCACCTGCGCCATGTCGGCCTTGGTGTAGGACAAGAGGTCCTGCACCAGGCGCTGGGCGCGGTCGGCACCGCGATTGATCCGCTGCAGCATCTGCTGGCTGCGATCGTCCAGATCGATCTGCCGCTCGACGAGCAGGGAAGACATCCCCTTCATGGCCCGCAACGGCGCCTGCAGATCGTGCGAGGCATGGGCGGCAAAACGCGCCAGCTCCTCGTTCTTGGCCTCGATGACGGCCTGGCTGCGGCGCAGTTCGGCGGTCTTGAGATCGACCTGCCGGCGGATTTCGGCGGTCCGTCGCGCATCCTTGAGAGCCAGCGCACCGATCGCCGCTGTGGCAAACAGGCAGAAGGCCAGCACCAGCCAGGGCAGGGGGTCAAACCGCAGTAGATAAGTCCGCCGCGGAACGATCGCGATATCGACCCCATCGAACGGCGCCTCGCCTGACCAGTGAAGCGCGTATGGCGCTGTGTCGAGCACGGAAAAAACGCCCATCATCGCCGGTGTGGTCCGGGCCCGCAGGTCGACATTGCGGGCCAGGGCAAATTGCGGACTGCCGCCATGCAGGCTCGAAATTACCCAGGCCGGATCGGAGCGCAATTCGGTCGGCTGCACCAGCGCGTCGAAGTCCGAGGTGACATAGGCGTAGGAATAGGGACCTGCCGGCAGGGGGGTGATGAGCGCAAAGGGGACCTGGCCAGGCCTGCCGGGAGGCAGCGGAAGAAGGACCGGGCCTTGCGGTGCGGGGCTGCGTTCGAGCAGATGGGCGAGGGCGCGCTGGACCTGACGCGAGGTATCCGCGTCGACGGCATGCAGGGAGGAGTCCTGCGAAACCAGTCCGAGATCGCGCACCGGCGGTGTCGCAACCTCGCCATTGGCGACGCCGAATATCCCGACCACGGTTTCCGGGGCCAGTCCGACGCGGGCGGCGTTGGCGAGCTCCGTCAGCTCGGCCTTGATCGCATTGAAGCCGGTCTCGATTTCCGCGATGCGCGCCGCTGCGTGATTGCGGAACTCCCGCTCCTTGGACCGGCTGTGCCCCAGGAGGGTTACAAAGAACAGCGCCAGCGAGACGATAACCCCAAACAGGATGATGACGACCGGCGTGCGGTAGGCTTCAAGCAGGCCGCTGAGTGTCTCATGGCGCGCGCTATCGGGCCGGGCGTTGCTGGCGGTGTCGGTGCGGGTCAGGTTCATGCGCTGTCCGTATCGTCCTCCGCGGCCAGGCGGGTGAAGCGGTCGAGCAGGACCGGCAACAGCGGCAGCATCAGCACAGCCGTGGCGACCGAGGCTGCCGCTGTCAGCAGTTTCAGGGCGCCTTCGATATAGTAGAGCGGATGCCAGAGAACGACGATGTTCATGAGGTGGTTGATGCCGCAGAACAGGATGAAAATTCCGAACATCACGAAGGCCCAGCGGAAGGGAATGGGCCGGTTCAGCCGCCGGAGGAACAGGACGATGACGACCGGAATGGAGAAATAGGCGAGTGCAATCGCCAGGTCGGCAATCACGTGCATGCCGACCAGTTCCGGCCGCCACAGGAAGCACATGCCATGCGGCATGAAGTTGTTGACGTCGAAATAGTCCATGATTGTTCAGCCCCCACATATGCTGGCATGTGGAACGCCAACGTGCGGAATTATGTTCCACTTCCGCAACTTGCGCGGCGAATATTAAATGAATGCCCCGAAAGGGTGTGGCCGGATGCAGCAAAAGGCCCGGCAGCGTGGCTGCCGGGCCTTTCGCTTGATTCGCAATCTACGGTGCCGCGGCACCGTTTGGGCGTGATCTGGATCACGCTCTCAAGATATGTTCAATCAGGGCAGGGTGTTAACCATCTCTTGTGCAGCCGTCACAGCGTTCACCAGCGCATCGGCATCACCCGAGAGCGTTTCCGGGCGCAGCGCTGTCGGGAAGGCCGCGTTGAGCTGGCCGACAAGGCCGGTGAAGGCCCCCGCCAGTGCCGGATTGGCGGCGGCGATCACGTCCATGTGGTTTGCCGCGTAGCGGTCGGCGGCCTTGGCGAAACCATACCCGTCCAGATAGGCCTCGCCGGCTGCAGCATCGCTGGCGACGACGCGGTATTGCAAAGCCCCGCGCTCGAGCAGGTCCGCCAGGACACGCGCGTGCACTTCTGCTCCGGAGGCGTCGCCCTGCGGCGCAAACTCGGCCGCATTGTCGATGGCGACCAGCACATCATCAACACGCGCAACGACCTCGTCTTCGCCGGCGCCGGAATAGGGAGCCACCGAAGCATCGGTCATCGTGTCGCCGAACAGCGGCGCGCCGAGAGTCTCGAGAACGGGTTCAAAATCGATATAGATCTCGTTGATCGGGTGGGCGAACATTTCTGCGCCTGCCGTACGGTCGCCCGCCCGATAGGCGTCGATGCCGGCCAGGTAATGCGCCCGCATCACTTCAAGCGCGATCATGTAGACGACCGGGTCGTTTTCCGCCGCGACCGGGTCAATGCCGAACTCGCCGCCGCCGGAACCGCCTTCGCCTTCACCTTCACCTTCGCCTTCCGACCAGCCACCGGCAGGCGCGGCCGGCTGAGCGGCGTGATCTGTCGTGCCGGCGGTGTCGTGCTGTTCCGCCTGGCTCTGCGGCACTTCGTCCGCTGGCGTCTCGCTGGCGGGCTCGCTACACCCGGCCAGGCCGCCCAGCAGGGCGGCAGTGCCGACCGTGGTCCAGATTCGCGTACGGCGCTTGATACCCATAAGCATTCCCCTTGCCTTGTTGTCGGGACGTCTTGCCCGGCCCTGATAGACCGCCTAAACCCATTTCTGGCAAATGACAATTAGTCGCAGGTATTTTCATGCTCTTGTGTCTGCAAAATGTGTGTGCCCCCGAGACTGTGGATCAACTCCGGCAGCTGGCGGGTGAAAGCGACTACGCCGATGGCCGCAAGACGGCCGGCTGGGCGGCGCGGGAAGTGAAGCGCAATGAGCAGGTCGAGGCCGGCCCACGCATCGACACGATCCGCAATCTGGTGCGCAAGGCGCTGATGGCACACCCGCTTTTCGTCTCCTTCGCGCAACCCAAATCGATCACGCGCATGCTGGTCTCCCGCTACACTCAGGGCATGGAATACGGGCTGCATGTCGACGATGCCCTGATGGGCGGGCGCCGCGCCGATCTCTCCTTCACGCTCTTCCTGTCCGAGCCGGACAGCTATGAAGGCGGCGAGCTGGTGATGGAAAGCGTCGACGGCGAGACCGAGATCAAGCTGGCGCCGGGCGAGGTGGTGGTCTACCCGACCGCGGCGCTGCACCGGGTAGCGCCGGTGACCAGCGGCGAGCGGATCGCGGTGGTCGGCTGGGTGCGCAGCCTGGTGCGCCGTCCCGACCAGCGCGAAATCCTGTTCGATCTCGACCGCGCCTGCCGCGCCCTGTTCGAACGCGACGGCAAGACTGCCGAGCTCGACCTCCTGCTGAAAAGCAAGGCCAACCTCCTGCGCCAGTGGGCGGAGGATTAGGGGCGGGGCGCTTCGCGACCACCTTCTCCCCAGAGAGAAGGTGCCCGGAGGGCGGATGAGGGGAAATCCCGTTCAGGGATTGAACGGCGAAAGACGGTGTCTTCCCCCTCTCCCTCGACCCTCTCCCAAGGGAGAGGGGGGGCAAAGGATCAATTAGCGCTTCATGCCCTCGATCACGTCGTCCCAGTCGGGATGGCGTTCGGCCTGGGCTTTCAGGAAGGGGCAGAGCGGTACGATGGTGAAGCCCTTTTCGCGCGCTTGCGCGACGATATGGCGGGCGAGCGCCGAGCCGACACCCATGCCCTTCAGACTGTCCGGCACGCCGGTATGATCGACGATGACCCGCGTCGGGCTGATGCGGCTGAAGGTCATCTCGCCCGTGTCCGCCTGTCCGGCAATATGCGCGACATAGCGGCCCTTGGTACCGTTTTCCTCAAGCGTGATGTCGATATCCATCCGCACGTCTCCCGTGTCAGCTCATAACCGGTTTCACCAGGGGTGTTTCCTGCATTTCCGGCGCCGACCGCACGGTCAGGTGCCCGGACGAGTTGAACCCCGTGGCAAAAAGCAGGCTGACCGTCAGCCCGAGAATGGCAAGTGACAAGACGAGTCCCGTCCAGCGCATGGCGCCCTCCTGTTCGTGGCGCCGATATAGGCAGAGCCGTGCGCGCCGATTAGGGGGATAATCGGAACAAATGTCCCGCGTCCCGGGCGATAATCCCGCTGCCCACGAAAAAGCACGGCCCGGCAGTGCCGGACCGTGCTCCATCCGTCCGCGAGGGCGTCGCGGTCAGAAACGCCAGTTGATCGCCAGGCTGAGGGCTGTGTCCTCATCCGTGTCGCGGCCGAAATCGCTGCGCGCGCGAGCCGAGAAGGAGACCCGGTCCGAGGCGTCGATATCGACGCCGAGTGCCAGCGAGGCGAAGCCGTCATCATGATGGCCGTCCAGTACCGCGAAGCTGGCCGAAGGCGCTCCGGACAGGCTCGCGCTCGTCTGGCCATCGCCTTCGGAGAGGTCCTGTTCCCAGGTCAGCTGGCCGAAGAGGCGGGTCTTGCCGCCGCTGGTGAAGCGGGCACCGGCGCCCAGCAGGGTCCGGTCGTTTTCACGCGCCGCCAGCGTGGCGTTGAACACGCCCGCACCGGTCTCGCTGTAGCCGTCGATATCGGTATTGCCGTGACGCAGGCGCAGGACCGGACCGAAAACGGCAGCTCCGTCGATCAGGTCAGCGCCGATATCGAAGCCGGCATCGAACTGGTTCGCGTCCGTCGAGGCGATCGCCCGCATCTCGGCCGCGCCCAGCAGGATCGAACGGGTGAGGTCGTAGTCGAGCCGGCTGGCACCGATATAGGCGCTGCCATAGAGCCACGATCCCGCATAACCGGCATAGGCGGCAAGGGATACGGACTCGCCCTGGACATGGGTTGTCGCGCTGTGGGCGGAATAGTCCGAGAAGCCGGCATTGGCGCCGATCAGCCAGTTCTCGGCCGGTTCGAAATCGACCCCGGCGACGATGTGGTGGCTTTCCAGATCCGTGGTGCCGTTAGGCAGGTCGGTCTCGCCCCAGCTGCCCTCGACGGAGAAGTAAACGCCGGTGCGGTCATTGATCCGGTCCATCTGGCCGGAACTTGCCGCCCGGGTGGCCGCCTGCAGGGCCGAGAGCACCTCGATGCTGCCGGCATTGGACGAGGCCAGCTGGATGGCGCTGCCGCCCGTGCCGGCCATGTCCATTCCGCCGCCATGCCGGCCTTCGGCGAACAGCGCCATGCGCCCGGCGATGACATCGCCCATGGCGCGTGACAGGCCTTCACCCATCCGGTCCATGGCGAAAGTGTCGCCCGGATTGGCGGTCTGCAGCGCGGTGCGCAGCGCGTCCTCGCTGGGCATGTAGTCCAGCGTGTTGACGAGATCGGCGAAATCGCCGGACGGCACGCTGTCGTCCGCCGCCGCGTCGAGCGCCGTGGCGAGCGAGCGCTGCTGGTCGGTCTGGGCGAATTCCGCATAGGCGCGGGCATCGACCTGGACGTAGGCTGTCGTCGCGGTCTGACCCGTCGACAGCGAAAGGACGGGTGTCAGCTGGGTGTTGGCGAGGGTGAAATCGGCTGCAGAGACACCGCCATCGGCCTGCAGGAAGGTGAGGCGGGAATTGCGGCCGGGCAGATAGTCGCCACGCAACACGATATCGATCGTGCCGGACATGTCCGCCGTGCCGGCAACATGGAGGAGATCGGTGCCATTCGCATCGGCAGTTACCAGGACCCGGACGTCGTCGCCCAGATAATCCCCGTGAAGGGTCAGCACATGCCCGGCGGTCTCGTTGCCGGCATTGTAGCCGGGTGCGATCAGGCCGCCGAACTGGTAGGTGCCGAAGGGCGCGTAGATGTCGCCATCGCCCATCAGCACACTATCGACGAGGACGAGTTCCAGCGTGTCGAGGACGCCGGAGACGTTGAACTCGGTGTCGACGATCAGCGTCTCGCCGCTGGCATCGTAGAGCAGGCCGGTTTCCGTGACGGTGGTAAAACCGCCGAACTGGTAGAAGGAGGCGCTGTCGAACACGCCCTCGATCATCACCCCGCCGTCCTCGATCAGCGTGCCGGCATAGTCGAAGAACAGGCCGGTTTCCGTGACCCACAGGCTGCCGCCGGTCTGGTGCAGCCAGTCCGTGGCCAGTTCGCCGGCCACGCGGACCGCGCCGTCGGTGAAGTTCATGCCGCCGGAATAATAGGGCGAGAAGTCGAAATAGGTCCCGGTCTCGGCGATATCGAGCAGGCCGCCGTGAATTTCCAGGGCCTGGCCGACGACATCGCCCTCGATGCGGATCACGCCGCCGGTCATGCCGATACCGGTATCGAGCGCCAGCTCACCACCTTCGGCAATGAGAAGTTCTGCCCCCTCGAACACATAGACGGAGTCGACATATTCATCCTGCACGACCGTCGTGCGGCCCGGCGCGTCAAGGAAGACCTCGTAGATTTCCGGAACCACGTACTGGTCGGTCACCACGGTGACGCCGGGATCGGGCCGGTCGTTTTCGGGAATATCGCCGTCGGCCCAGTGTGCCGCGTCGTGCCAGAAACCATCCCCGGCGAGCGCGTGTTGTTCGATGAACGGATCCAGCCCGTCGATCCAGTCGTAATAGTCCGCGACCGGAACATAGGCCGTCCAGTCGCCATACCCTGCGATCGGGCCGAACGGGTTGTATCCATGGGATACGATGCCGATCTGGATCAGACCGTTGGGGCCCTGGACGAACATCGGGCCGCCGCTATCGCCCTGGGCGGCCTGGACTTCGCCGGGAATGCCGGCATTGCCGATAATGTTGTAGAAATCGCCAGGCCCGTCGAAATCGATGAACAGGAAGGGCAGGTTGGAGGCCACCGGATCGATGATCGGCGGAAGACCGGTCACGTCAAAGAAGCTGGCATGGGTGCCATAGCCGTCGAGCGTGTTGACGCCGTAGCGCCGTCTTCCGTCCAGGCCCATCTGGCCGATCTCGCCGACACCGTAGGAACCGTAGCCGGCCAGGATCACTTCGCTGCCGATGGTGATATTGCCGCCATCGTCAAGTTCCACCGGGTCGGCGACCAGAGAGCTTGTCGCCAGGGTGACAATGGCGATGTCGTTGATCAGCGTATCCGGATCGTAGGCGCTGTGCATGGTAACGCCCATCGCCCCGAAGTTCAGGCCTTCGCCCATCGGGTCAAAGGAGACCTCCACATCGGTCACATCCATACCCTCGAAACAGTGGGCGGCGGTGAGGATCTGGCGGCGGTTGATCAGCGTGCCGGTACACACGAACTGGCCACTGGTCGTGTTGACCTTGATGAAGACAACATTGGAAAACTGGTTCTCGGTATCGACAATGCCGTCGATCGAGGTGTCCGGACCGGCAACGATGCTTGGCGCGCCGATATCGGCGTTGCGCGTGAAGCCGCCCAGCTCGGCAAGACGGCTGGAGGCCGTACCGTTGCGCGCCGTCAGGACGGCCCCGCTGTTGCTGTTGGTCAGGCGGCCATCGGAATTGCAGCGGTGGAAGTTCCAGGGCAGCAGGCAGGCGAGGTCTATGCCGCCGCCACTGTCGCGGCCGTCGAGCATGCGGCGGTTATCGCCCTGTTCCTCGATGGCTGCCGTGCGGTTGGCACGGTCCCAGGGCGCGCGGCCGGGCGTGTAGGTGCCGTATTCATTGCGGTTGCAAAAGCTCAGGGGTTCGTTGCGCATGCTGCCATAGGCCTGCGGCGTGTCGGACATGAAGGTGGCGTAGGACTGGGACAGGCAGGCCCCATGCGCATCGCCGCCGCCTTCGGGCACGACCCAGTAGTACTCACGCCAGATGCCCCGGCCTTCGCGCCAGGTAGAATAGACGATCTGGCCGCCCTCGGGCAGCGTACCGCGGACGACCGGACCGCTGTCGACGGGCACATCGCCGTCGTTTGCAAAGGCCGGGCTGGCCAGCGCGAGGCCGGCACTGGTGGCCAGCAGGGCGGTGCGGAGCGACCGGACGAGCGGCTGCATGGTGGTCCGGGCTTGAGGCGTGCGTGTCATGATGACCCCCTTCGTTAGGCGGGGGATGCTTAGACCCGCGCGCACAGCGGTTGAATTCGACGATTGTCGAATGGCGCGCCAATTTCATGACTTCGTTCGGAAATCTCAGGCCTTGGTGCGCCTGGCAAGCGCCCGCGCCGGACAGGTCAGCACAGCCATGACGCCATGGCCGGCACGCGACACGATACGCAGCTTCAGTCCGCCGTGTTCGGCCAGGCGGAAGACGATCTCCAGCCCGAGGCCGGACCGTTTTCCGCTGCCCTTGTCGTCGGCGGACGGTGGTATGGCCCGTGCGGTGAGTTCGGTGTCACCGGCTGGCAGGCCCCTGCCATTGTCGGCGATCACGATATCGACATGATCGGCGCGGCGGCGCGCTCCGATCACGATCCGGTCGCCGCCTGAATGGGCAATGGCATTGGAAACCAGATTGGCCAGGATGTGTTCGACGATGCCTGAATCGGCATGAATGTGAACGCTCGATCGTGCGGCCGTCAGCGCAATTCCCTTGTTCGAGGCAATCTCGCCGAAGGCCGAGACGAGGGTTCCGGCGAGCCGCGAGACTGCCAGCCGGTCGGGGCTGACCGTACGTTTGCGAGCATCCAGATGCGCCACTTCCAGGATCGACGAGATCATCCGCGAGACATTGCGCGTTACCATTTGCTGGCTGCGGCTGACATCAAGGGCTGCCGCCGTATCCCCACGCTCGAGGAGCTCGGTCAGGCGTGCTGCGTTCAGATCGAGGGCGAAGACCGGCTGGCGGATGTCATGCCCGGTGGCGGCCAGCAGGAAGGTGGTGAATTCGTGCGCCCGTTCCGCGGCCTCCTTCGCTTCCTCGTAGCGCCGCATGATGAAATAGCGCCGGCGGGCCCGGATCGACAGCATGATCGCCATCACCCAGCCGAAGGCACAGCACGACACCATCATCACCGACTGGCCGATCATCGGATGTTCGGCGGCATCCCACCAGATCACTGTGAGGGTGAGATAGCTGACTGCATAGCCGGTAGCCGAAATCATGATCGCCCAGGGGAAATAGGCCAGCGCGACTCCGAGAATGATGATGTGCAGCGACATCCAGAAACTGGTGAAGACCAGCACGTCGGAAATACCGTCCGGCGTGGTTTCCACTGCGGGGTAGGCACAGGCGACCAGGGCTGCGGCAATCGTCGAAGTGATGATCCAGGCGAAGACAAGCCGACCGGCCCAGCCCTGGGGATTGCCCGGTGCCGCGATCAGCATCCAGCCGCCGACGGCAACGCCGAGAATGCCGGCAACGATCCGGCTGGCGATTGTCGTCGCGAAACGGTCCGTGCCCTGCAGGTAGGACAGGTCGATACTGGTCGAGATCAGCCAGGCGAGCGAGAAGGCGAGTAGTGTGATGCCGGCTTGCAGCCGGATTCCACTCCAGCTTTCGGCCAGGAAAGCCTGTTCGAGCGCGGCGTCCGAAAAACGTCCGTCGATCCGGCGAATCTGCGGATAATCCATACTTTTCCAGACGCTATCGGTGTAGACTGTTCCCCTGTGTGAATGTGTACCGGTCGGTGGCGCTGGCTGGCAAGCGGGGATACAGGCCAACACCATGACGAAGGTGGAAAATTCCAGGCGAGTGGTGGTGGTCGACGACCATGCCATTGTTCGCGAGGCCGTCGGCGGCACGATTGCCATGCAGGCGGGCTACGAGCTTGTCGGCTCTGCCGAGGATGGCGAGAGCGCTATTGCCCTTATTCTGCAGCAGCGGCCCGATGTCGCCATTGTTGATTTCGCGCTCCCGGACATGACGGGGCTGGAAGTGATTGAATGTGTGCGTGGAGCCGGTTCGGATACGCGTTTCCTGTTGCTGACAGGGTCGCACATGGACGAGCGCGAGCGTGCGGCCCTGGCCGCGGTTGCCGACGGTTTCATGCACAAGGAAGCGGGGCGGGACAGCCTGATCGCCGCGATCGAAGCTGTGGCCGAAGCGACGCAGCGCCGGCAGCCCCTCAAACGCCAGCCCGACAGTGAGGGAGAGGAGGGGGGCGTCCTGAAGGCCGGAAGCCTGACCGCGCGTGAACGCGATGTCTTACGCGAGATCGCACGGGGGCATTCCGTCGACATGATTGCGGACAATCTGGCGGTCCGTGTCTCCACCGTCCGCAAACACCGCGAGAACATCATGGCCAAGCTCGGCCTCAACTCCACAGCCCAGCTGGTGCGTGCGGCGATGCAGATCGGTCAGTACTGACCGTCACGCCGGGGCAGGACCCGGCTGTCCCGGACAACAAAGGCCGGCCGACCCTCATCGGCGATGTGATGCGTGACGCGGATCGTGTCTGCGGCGATGTCGAGCACGTTGAAGCCGGCTGGCTCGCCGCGCGTGCGGCGTGAGAATGTCGTGCCGGCGCCGACAAACCAGCAGGTGTGCGACGGACCTTCGGCGGGCAGCGCAAAGGTCTCGTGCAGATGGCCGGTCAGCACCAGGTCGCAATGCTCGGCGATCGCCGCCACGGAATGCGAGGCCCGTGCCGTCCGCGCCCGCCCGCGATTGCCGCCGGGCGCCAGGATGGGATGATGGCAGGTGAGAACCCGCAGGTCCGCATCGCGCTCCGCCAGCAGGTCAAGCGCCCGGCCCAGGCTGGGTCTGCCGATCCTGCCCAGCGACCAGTCGGGCTGCCACTGAGCCCGCCGTGCTGTCCTCAGGCCTTCGATATGCAGCGGCCCGTCTTCCAGGCTGGATGTCATTTGCCGGCCCACCGAGCGTTCATAGCGACGCCAGGGAGTGGTGAACCGTCGATGCAGCGCGCGCGAGGGCACATCATGATTGCCGGGAATGCCGACCACCGGAGCCTCGAGGCGTCCGAGAAAGCGGGCGGCCGCCTCGAATTCGCTCTTGCGGCCGCTCTGGGTGAAGTCTCCGGCTGCGACGACGGCATCCGGCCGGGATGCGTTACACAGGTCGACGAAAGCATCGACCAGATTCCTGTCCTCGGCACCGAAATGAAGGTCGGCGATCTGGAAAAGCTTGGTCATTCTGTCCAGTTCAGGAAGCGGATAGGGGTGTCGGAACGTGAAATGGTGAGGTTTCGCGGCATGAATACGGGTTCGCCATCGAGCATCAGGGCGAGCGGTTTGCGGGACCGGGCCTCAAGGCGAGCCGCCCGGCCACTGACGCCGGGACGCTCGCCATCGTGGATGTCGGTCAGCAGTGTCAGGCCGGCCCAGGCAACATCGCCGATATGGCGCCAGTGTACTGCCACATAAGCCATGTCTTCGGCTTCGCCGTCGAGATCTACATAGATGCCGCTGGCGCGCTTGCGGTCCCGGTCGTCGCCGTCCAGCCAGTAGCGGATGCGGGGCTTGAATGCGTGACGGGCCGCCGCCGCGATGCGGCGCGACAGGGAGGGAAGGGAGGGAACACCGTCTGCTTCGCGCACCATTTCTCGGGCTCTGGCAACCGTTGACGGGAAGCCCAGCGCGGCTGCGACCAGGAAAATCTCCTCTCCGGCCAGTCCGGGCCGGAAGGGGCTGACTTGAGTGTCGTCGACCGCGTCGAGCATCTCGTTGGCGCTGCGATGACCGTAGAGCCGGTGGACCAGCATGTTGGCTGTGCCCAGCGGCAGCGGCAGCAGCGGGCATTTCGCGCCATTGCGGTGCGCCATGCAGGCGACGGCCTGGATCGTGCCGTCGCCGCCGGCGATGGCGATTCCGTCAAAGCCTTTTAAGTCTGCATCGCGGATATTTGCTTCGACATCGTCTTCGCCGAACTCCCAGACCGTGTCGATCGCGGGATGCGCTGTCAGCTCGTCAGCCAGCATATCGCTGTCGCCACGGACAAAACGCCCCGATGTCCGGTTGATCACCAGTGCCAGCTTCGCCATCTACGTCCTCCTGGACAGGTAACGCAGATACAGGGCGAGCGTTCCCGCGTACTGCAGGTTGCAGGCGGTTGCCGATGATGTGATGACCGCGGAGGCCTCTCCCCGTCGCGGGGAGAGACCTCAATGTCCGGATCAGTTCGGAACGGCCACGCCGGGCAGTTCGGTAAAGGGTTCGATGCCGAATTCGGGATAGATTTCGGTCGGGTAGTAGAAGGTGCCATCGGACGAGACGAGCGAGATCGTCTTGATATCGGCCAGATTCTCCGCCGGATTTCCGGGTACCAGGAAGAAGTCGGCCCGTATGCCAGGCGCGATCGAGCCAAGCCGGTCGGCAACGCCGAGATATTCGGCCATGCCGTGGCTGGCCCAGGCCAGGATCTCGGCCGGGGTCATGCCCGCCGACTGGTAGAGTTCCAGCTCGCGGTGATAGGCGAAGGCGCCACCCAGATCGGTGCCGGGCACCATGAAGATGCCGCGCTCGTGCATCATGCGGATGGTTTCCTGGACCTGGTCAAAGGCGCCGGCATAGTTGGCGTCATCCTCGGGGGTGGCGATATCGGCCCAGGCGCTGCGCGCAGCCCGCTGGAAGCCCACCGGCATATGGTCGACATAGTCCACCGTGCCCGGCGAGACCTGACCATTGCGCGACAGCAGCAGGGCTTCGTGGATGGCCAGGGTGGGATCGATCGCCACACCGCGCTCCGCCATTGCATCCAGCGTCGACTGCACCGGCGCGCTCTGCAGGTCGAGGGCGGGCAGGCGGCGCAGGGCCGTCAGGCGCAGCAGGGTGCGGGTATCCTCGCCGTCCTCCAGAACCCAGCCGAGCATGAGCTGGTTGATATGGGTCAGCTCGTCATAACCGGCCGCGATCATGGCGTCCGCATCGGTGAAGGCCGGGACGTGGCCGGACACGCGCAGACCGTTGGCATGTGCTGTTTCGATCATCGCCGGCACCCAGTCCGGGTTGATGGAGTTGTAGATCTTGATCTGGATGAAATCGCCGGCCTCGGCATAGGTCTCGACTGCGGCGACGGCTTCCGCCTCGCTCTCGACGATGATGCCATTGTTGGAATTGTACTGGCTGCGGCCTTCGATGAAGCCGGAACGGAAGATGCGCGGTCCCGCGATCTCGCCGTTGCGGATGCGTTCGATGAGCGCGCCGAGGACTTCATTGTCATTGCCCATGTCGCGGATCGTGGTCACGCCGGCAGCAATGTTGAGGATCGCGTCGTCCTCGCCGACATGGCCGTGCATCTCGAACAGGCCGGGCACCAGTGTGCCGCCATTGCCGTCGATGATCACCTCGCCGTCGACCGGCGTGGCATCGATGTCCTCGATGGCGGCGATCGTATCGTCGACCACCACGACGGAGACCGGCTCGCCCAGCGTTGCGTTCACCGAATCGAAGACCCGCACATTCCGGATCCGCACGGGCGCACCGTAATTGTGGGCGTAACGCGACTGCATGTCTTCATAGCGCCGGGCGCCATACTGGGTGGCCCGTTCGCGCAGGCGCTCGTCCTCACCTTCAAAGCCTTCGGCGAGCACAGCGAAGCGCGGGCTGATGACGCCGAAGAAGGCCCGGCCATCCATCAGGAAATAGGTCGGGTCGAGCGAGGTGCCGGACAGGGCATAGCTGGTCACCGTACGCGTATCCGTGCCGTCGGACACTTCGAGCGTTTCCATCTCGGCCAGGCGAAGCGTGCCGCCGGGGATGGCCGGCAGCGACATGTCCTCGCTGTCCATCAGGGCGCGGGCGGCAATGGCGAGCCAGTAGGGGCTGGCGTTCTGGGGTACGTAGAAGGCGGGCTCTGCAGGAATGGCCTGGTCGGAACCGGTCGTGTCGGTCCAGCGGGCCTCGCTGTCGGCATATTCGAAGCTTTCATCGACCGGGTTGCCGAAGGTCGTGGCGCCTTCGATCGCCCAGTTCAGCGGCATGCCGGCGCCGTCCAGCGTGATCTCTTCGGCCAGGGTCGGGCCACGGCCGTTGTTGCGATACTCATAGTCCAGCGAATAGCTGTCGCCTGACGGGGTGACTTCCAGGGCGCCGATCGCCGTGCCTCCGACCATGACGGTGAAGCGGGTGGCCTCGTCTGCCTGTGCGGCGGCTCCGGCGGCCTCTGTTGCGGCGGTCTCTGTCTCCGATGCCGGGCTGCAGGCAAACAGCGCTGCAGCGAACAGGACCGGCAGCGCCGGCCGAAATGTCGTCAGTGTCATGGCTTTCCCCGAATATCTCTTCCGCATCCGGGTTAGCATCGAAAGCCGGGCCTGTCTGCTACCGGCGTGTGGACAAAATTGGACCGCCTGTGCGCGGCCATGGCCCGCAGCACAGGCGGTCGGGAGGCCACGGTGGAGGGATTCCCCGTGGCGTCCGGCTGGCCTGCGCGGTCAGTGACGATCCGCGCTCGCGAGTTGCACCGCGCGGTCATTGCGGTGCAGGGCCAGAAGGCGGGGGTCGCCGAGGGCGGACACGACGCGATCGAGCTCGGCCTCGTGACAGTTGTCCGCGGCGCGGACGCGCGGCAGCGACATGCGGCGTGTCGAGTCGCAGGCGGCGGCGATTTCACGCTCAAGACGGCGCAGGACCGCGCGGCGGCCGGCATCCGTGCTCAGCTCGTAGTTCTGGACGACATAGTCCCGGCCGGCATTGCCATGCCCGGGCTGTTGCGAATACGCCGCGGCGCCGGAAAGCAGGATGGTGGCGAGGGCGAGGCTTGTAGTGCGGATCATCAGGATCTCCCGTTGCTGGTGATGCCGGGACATCTCGCAGGATTGCGGCTCCGGGGTCCTGACGCTTTTCCGACGAAAACAACCTTTGCGGTCGCAGTTTCAAAAAACCTCGCTTTTGAAAGGGCTTGGGTGCGAAAAAATATCGGCGATCTGCTTTTCGGGAGGTTTTCGTCAGGTTTTTTGATCCGATCGGCCCTAGCTCTCGCGCCGTTCCTGGACAAATCTGTCGGCTCGACGCGAGAATTCGGAAGGTGGGGGATGACCGAGCGGCCTGCGCCGATACAAGTGCCGTTCCGGCTGGGCGGGATTCTGGTGGATCCTGGCCGCGGGACGCTGACGCTGGGCGAGACGACTCGCCGGGTCGAACCGCGTGTGATGGATGTGTTGTGCATGCTGGCCGCGCACGCCGGTGAGGGGGTGCGCCGCGAGGCGCTGCTGGACGCCGTCTGGGGCGACATCATCGGCAATGACGAAGCCCTGACCCGCGCGGTCTCGCGCCTGCGCTCGGAGCTGCGCGCCTTCGGCAGCGACGCTCTGGTCGAGACCCTGCCCAAGCGCGGCTACCGCCTGACCTGTGCGGTAGTGGAACCGGAACCGCGGGACGGAACGCCGCAGCCCGCCCGCTCTCGTCTGCCACAGCCCGGCCTGCCACGCTTCAAGCCGGGCCGGGCGTGGGCCGCGGGTGCAGTCGCGGCTCTGGCGGTCCTTGTTGCCTTGTTCTTCGTCTGGCCGCGGCAGGGGACGATAGAGGGTTCGGTTGCCCTGCGCTTCGACGTGCCCGGTGATACGGGGCGGGATATCGACCGCGCCTTCCGGGCGCTGAATGTCGATCGCACTATATTCGCAGTGACACCGGCCCGGTCGGAATTCGTGGCGTCGATCGTGTCCGCAGGCGAGACCGGAGGCGGGCCTCTGGGAGTCAATCTGATGGACCGGCAAAGCGGGGCAGTGCTGCTGACACAGCCCTTCGAGCAAGATGGCCGCGACATTGCCGATCTGGCCCGCCATATTGCCATGGTGCTGACCGCAGATCTGCGCTGTCTGGGCGAATTGCGTAGTCTGGCCGAACCCGGAATCGGTGGTGACAGCCGCGTTGTCAGCCGGTTTCTTGCCCTGTGCGCCGAGGTGCGGTCCGGGGCACGGAACGTCCCGCCGGAGACGCTCACCGCAGACCTCCTGGAGCTGTATCCGGACAGCGCCTTCATGCACGGCCTTCACGCCGTGACCCTGATGTCCCGCCCCGAGCAGCATTTCTTCGCCCAGGCGGATTCGCGCGCGGGTCAGATTGCCGCGACGGCGAACCGGCTGATCGGCAATGCGCGCAGGCTCGATCCCGATGCGCCTGTGCTTGCCTACGCAGAAGCCCTGGCTTCAATGTATGGCAGCAGCCGGGCGCAGCAGGTGGCTGTGTTCGCGACGCTTCCGCGTTCCAGTTGGCTCGGTCTGCAGGTCCAGAACCGCTATTTCGACATTCTGCGGCAGACCGGGCAGGAGCTCGAAGCCTTCAGGCTGGCCGAGGATCTTGAATCGATCTGGCCAGTGCATTTCCAGACGTCCGCCTTCATGGCGATAGCGCTGGTACAACGAGGCCTGGCGTCCGAGGCGGTCGCCTTTATCGAACAGAAGAGCCGCCTGTTTCCCGATGCCCGCCATCTGCAGGGGCTCGCCATGGTCGCCCAGCTCCACTATGGCGAGCCGGATGCCGCGATGGTGGTCGTGCGGGCCGTGCTCCCGCCCGAGGCGCATCCCTGCGCCCTGGCGTATCTGTCGGCCCGCCGGGACGGTGTTCCCGTCGCCGAGCGCGTGGATCTGGACGGATGCGACAATATTGACACCACACAGGTCGCGCGGATGCACGCCGTCACGCGGGACTGGCCGCGGGCGCTGGAGAGTATCGAGCTTTTCGACCCGCGGGCGGCTCAGCTCGCGGTCGTCCTGCACTATCCCGAATTCGACCCGCTATGGGCCGAGACCGCGATGTGGGAGCAGGCGGACGCCTTCGGCCTGGTCGAGTTCTGGCAGGCGACCGGCACGCGCCCGGATGTATGCCGGCGACCGAACATGGTCACGGTGTGCGAACGCGAGATTGTGTCCCGCGTCGCGCGCTGATCCTGCCGCTACTCGCGATCGCCCGGCACCGGAAACACGGTGATCCCGTCGCGGGCCAGACCTGCCGTCCACAGTTCGCCACCCCAGACAAGGGCGGTCGTGACACCGTCGGCACCATCGTCGGGGCCGCGCAGCGCAAGCGCCGGACGCCCGTCGGTATCGACGGCGATGGCCATCGGCGGACGCGAGGGCAGAGGCGGTGGTCCCGCCAGCTGGATCCAGCGCCACGCGAGACGCTTGACGAAGGGGCGCGGGTGCAGGGCTTCAAGGTCCATGGCGCGGGGCGATGGCATGGCTGCCCAGATCAGACCGCTCTCCGGGTCGAATTCCAGATTGTCCGGATAGCCCGGCAGGCCTTCGATCAAAACCGACATCTCTGCGGTATCGGGATCGAGCTGCCAGATCCGGCCGGTCCAGGTCTCGTTGAGATAGACCAGGCCTGTCTCGGGGTCATGATCGACACCATTGATGAAGCCGAGGCCGGCGGCCAGTTCCTCATAGGCGCCGGCCCCGGTGACCAGCAGGACGCGGCCGGTCTGGTCACCCTCGAAGAAGGAGGCCATGTGGTCGCCGTAGCCGTGACGCAGCGAGGCATCGGTCATCACGATCCGCCCGTCTTCCAGCACGGTGAGATCGTCGGGGAAGACCAGCGGGCCGTCGGGCGCCGGTGCCAGCCAGGTCTGCCAGCCGCCCTCGGTCTGACGCAAAAGGCCAAGCCGGGCATCCGCGACAAACAGCGTACCGTCAGGCGCAAAGGCCAGACCGAGCGGGCGTCCGCCGGTCTCGGCCACCATTTCCCAGTCGCCGGCAGGACTGCGCGCCATGATCCGCCCGTCGGCGAGGCTGGCATAGAGACGGCCGTCCGGGCCGGGCTCGAGATCTTCTGCACCATGCAGATCGTTGCGCTCCTGGCGTAGAGGCGTTGTCTCGGTCTCGAACCGGGCTTCGAGCGCCGGATCGGGCAGGGGCGGCTCGAAATGCATCGCATTGAGCGAGCCCGGACCCCAGGCGGCCAGACCGGTGATGGCAGCCAGGATGACTGCGATGATGATGGCAAAGCGCATGCGCCCCTCCCGTTTTGCAAGGCAGATTATCCGCCAAGGCCGGGGGCAGGGAAGATAGTCGCAACTATTTAAGCGTGCCGGTTGTGTAGAGACGCACTTTCAGTCCGCCATGATCCACCGGCCGCCCGGGTGGCCCGAAGGGCAGACGCGTGGCGCGCGCCAGCGCGGGATCGGTTGTGATCAGACCGATGCGCCAGCCGGAAAACCGGCTGCGCAGGACCTGGCCGAGCGTACCGTGCAGGGTCACGAGCGCAGCCTTCTTGCCGATGCGGCCGCCATAGGGCGGATTGACGATCACCAGGCCGGGCGGTCCTTCAGGTCGCTGCAGGTCGGCGACCGGGCACTGAGAGAAGTCCGTCCAGCCATCAACCCCGGCGCGGGCGGCGTTGGCCGTGGCCATGCGGATCGCACCGGCATCGCGGTCGGAGCCGGTAAAGCGCAAGCTGCCGGGCGGGGATGCTGCGGCAAGAGCTTGAGACTTCAGGGCGTCCCACGCAGCAGGATCGAACGTGGCCAATCGCTCGAAGGCAAACTCACGCGCACGTCCTGCAGGCAGGCCGGCCGCGATTTCTGCCGCCTCGATCACGAACGTGCCCGAGCCGCACATCGGATCGAGTACCGCTTCCTGTCCCTCATAGCCGCACTGGCGCAGGAAGAGGGCGGCCAGCGTCTCGCGCATCGGCGCCTTGGCGACGGCTTCCTTCTGGCCGCGGCGGTGCAGGAGTTCGCCGGACGTGTCGACGCTGAGCGTGCAGACATTGTCCTCGATGCGCACCCGCACGCAGACCGGCGCCGTGTCCTCGACCGTCACGCCGAAGCTTTCGCGCAGCGCGGTCTCGACCCGTTGGGCCGCCGCGCCCGCATGATAGATCTTCGAGCGTCGGCAGCTGGCCTCGACGCGCACCGGCACGTCCTTGCGCAGGACCCGGCCCCAGTCGAACTTCCGCGACAGCTTGTCCAGCTGAGCGAGGTGGACGACCCGGAACGCCCCGATGCGGGCCAGGATGCGGCTGGCACCGCGCACGACGAGATTGGCCCGCCAGACATCCGGCCAACCGCCTTGCAGGGTGACGCCGCCCGCTGAGGCTATGCCCCCGGCAAAGCCGCGTGTGCCCAGTTCCGCCAGGAGGGCGCTTTCCAGGCCGGGGGCGGTTGCCAGGAAAATCTCGAAAGTGTCGTCCGTGTTCATGCCTTTTGTTTAGAGGTGTTCGCGGGCGGGCGCGACGATGCCGTGCGGTGGGCCGGGAACCGGGACCTCCTGACACCGTTATGACCGGACGGGCCGATCAAGGCCCGGTTTTCGGGAGGTTGCGGTTGCATGCTGGGACCTCACCTGTTTGTGTAGACCGATCCCGGCATCGCGGCCTGCAAGGGGGTGGATATCCCTCCGGCGCTCCGCTATGCGGACGCAACGAGCGCGACGGAGCAGGCGATGGCACACGACATCTCCGAGACGATCGAAGACCGTATCCAGGCCCTGCGGCCGGGTGCCGATGCGGCCGGTGAACCGGCACTGGCAAAGGCGCCGGCGGCCGGTGGTGCGGTCGACAGGTTCGCCCGGGTGCGCGGCCGGACCGTGGCGCTTGCCGCGCCGCTGAGCGATGCCGATGCGACAGTCCAGTCGATGCCCGACGCCAGCCCCGCGAAATGGCATCTGGCGCACACGAGCTGGTTCTTCGAGGAGTTCGTGATCGCCCCGGAGCGTGGCGAGGCGGCCCGGTTCGACGTCGATTATGCCTTCCTGTTCAATTCCTATTACGACGCGGTCGGCGACCGGCATGCCCGGCCGCATCGCGGCATGCTGACCCGGCCCGCCTTGCAGGCAGTGCTCGACTATCGCCGGCATGTCGACCGGCATATGCACGCGCTGTTGTCGGCCGGAAACGCACGGGCGCTTGCCATGCTGGAACTGGGTCTGGCGCATGAGGAACAGCACCAGGAACTCTTCCTGACCGACATTCTCCACCTGTTCGCCCAGAACCCGCTGAAGCCGGCCTATGACGCGGCGGCACCACAGCCGCAGCCTGTCGTGGGCGAGGCGCAGTGGGTGACGTTCGAGGGCGGGCTGGCCGCAATCGGCAGCGATCCGGACAGCTTCCACTATGATTGCGAAGGGCCGGTGCACGAGGTCCGGCTCTACCCGTTCGAACTGGCCAACCGTGTGGTGACCAATCGGGAATGGCTCGAATTCATCGCCGATGGTGGCTATGCGCGCCCGGCCTTCTGGATGTCGGACGGGTTTGCGCAATGCCAGGCCGAAGGCTGGCAGGCGCCGCTTTACTGGTTCTCCAAACCGGACGGCTGGCACACGATGACCCTGCGTGGGGCGCAGCCGGTCGATCCCGATGCGCCGGTCTGTCATGTCTCCCACTATGAAGCCGACGCCTTCGCCCGCTGGGCCGGAGCCCGCCTGCCGACCGAGCAGGAATGGGAGCATGCGGCACGGACGGCGGTGCCAGGCGCGCTGGACGGGCTCTATGCCGATGTCTGGGAATGGACGTCCAGCGCCTTTGCGGCCTATCCCGGCTATCGCCCGCCGGACGGCGCGATCGGCGAATACAACGGCAAATTCATGAGCGGCACGATGGTGTTGCGCGGTGCCTCCTGCGTCACGGCCGAGGGCCATGCGCGCCCCGGTTACCGCAATTTCTTTCACCCGGCGAAACGCTGGCAATTCTCGGGCCTCCGGCTGGCCCGCGACACACGCTGACGCGGCCGGGCCATCCCGCCTCCCGTTCTCACCCCAGACACCCCAAGCGGAGAAATCATGCTGGACGATGTTCTCGAAGGCCTTTCCGGCCGCCAGAAAACGCTGCCCTCGCGCCTGCTCTACGATGCGCGCGGCTCGGATCTGTTCGAGGACATTACGGCTCTGCCGGAATACTACCCAACACGCACCGAGACCGCGATCCTCACCGCCGCTGCGCCGGATCTGTCGCGGCGGATCGGCGAGGGCGCAGTTCTGGTCGAATACGGTGCCGGGGCTTCGGTGAAGACGCGGATCCTGCTCGACGCCCTTGAGGCGCTGGCCGGCTATGTGCCGATCGACGTGTCCGACGACATGCTGGCCAAGACGAAGCCGCTGCTGCAGCAGGATTATCCCGAACTGCCCATCCATCCTGTCGTGGGCAATTTCCTGGTCCCGCCGCCACTGCCGGACATCGACCCGCGGGCGCGCCGTGTCGGCTTTTTCCCCGGTTCCACCATCGGCAATCTGGACGATGCCGACATCGAGACTTTCCTGAACGGGGCCGCCGAGGAGCTGGGGCCGGACGGGCTTCTGGTGCTGGGTGTCGATCTGAAGAAAAGTCCGGACATCCTGATCCCGGCCTATGACGACGCCCAGGGCGTGACCGCGGATTTCAACCTCAACCTCCTGGTCCGCCTCAACCGGGAACTGGGCGCCGATTTCGACCTGGACAATTTCCGCCACGAAGCGCGCTGGAACGAGACGCAAAGCCGGATGGAGATGCATCTCGTCAGCCTCGCCGACCAGCGCGTAACGATCGGCGGCAAGCGCTTCGACTTTGCGGCTGGCGAAACCATCCACACGGAGAATTCCCGCAAGTTCGACACGGCGCAGATCGAGCGCCTGCTGGCCGCCAGCCTGTGGCGCGTTGCCGAGAATTATCGCGATGCGAGCGATCTGTTCTCGGTGCTGCTGCTGGAACGGCGCTGACGGGCGGCTGTCCGACCGCCGGGCAGCCGGAACGAATGCCCGTGCGGTGCCGTTGCATTCATGCCGGAGCGCTTCAGAGCGGCCGCAAACCGTCCGCCTCGTTCCACCCGGCTCCGGCAATGAAGGAGCCAGCTATGAAAATCTCGCAATGCATGAGCCGTACGGTCGACGTGTCCTCGCCCGAGGAGCCGATCTCCGCCATCGCGACGCGAATGCGTCAGCTCGACAGTGGCGTCATCCCGCTCGGCGAGAATGATCGCCTGGTCGGCGTGATCACCGATCGCGATATCGTTGTGCGCGCCGTGGCCGCAGGTCGCGGACCGGACACACCGGCCCGCGAAGCGATGAGCCCGGAAATCCTCTACTGCTATGAAGACGATGCGCTGGAGAGTGTCGCCAGCAACATGGCCGAGCAGAAGGTGCGCCGTCTGCCTGTCGTCGACAGCGACAAGCGTCTGGTCGGTATCGTCTCGCTGGGTGATATCGCCCGGGCCGACGGCCGGGCCGGCGAAGCCGCATTTCGCGCGGTCAGCGAACAGGGCGGGCTGCACAGCCAGCAGTGACACGGCGGTTGCGCGGCAGGTGTCGCGCCCGGTCAGCCGGTCCGCGATGCCAGTGTGGCGATGGCGATGACAAGCACGACCGCCACCAGCCCGCCGAAGAACACCCATCTCTGCCAGGGTTTGCGCAGGTTGATCTCAGCCTGCCGCACATCCTGTGCAGAATGGGTGTTGCGCTTGCGATCAGAGGATTTCGGGTCGTCGGGCATTGCGTTTCTCCACCGGAAACAACGCCGACACGTCGACGCGGTTCCAGTTACGGACGCTGAGCCGACTGACCATTCCGCCATGAAAGGAGTGGCGGAGAGGATGGGATTCGAACCCACGATACGCTTTTGACGTATACTCCCTTAGCAGGGGAGCGCCTTCGACCACTCGGCCACCTCTCCACGTGCCGGTTTAAAGGGCGCGGAGCGGGGCATCAAGTGCGAGGTGCGGCTGGTGTGCATCCCGGTACATCTGACCCATACATCGCGAAGGAAAACCTCCTTAGGGTGTTTCAATATTTCCAACTATCCTGAATTGCTTTTTCTCGCCTGGCGCGCGAAGGTTCCGGTCTTCGTTATCGTGAGGAGGGATACCATGTTCAAGACGCGTCTCGGCCTTCTGGCCTCCATGCTCGCGGCGGCAGGTCTCGGGGCTGCCGCTCTGGCCGACGGGGCTGAAACCCCCGACCAGACCGGTCCCGCAATCTCCGAACCGGCCGTGTTCGCCGGCGAGCCGGTAAAGATCACGACGGTGCAACACCGCCTGTCGGCGAGGGAAATCGACGCCATCCTGACGGAGGCGGGCCGGGACTCGCTGCTGCCGGACAATTGCTGGTACCAGTATTCGCCCTTCACAGGGGAGTGCATCGCCGTGATCTGCGAGATCGGCGGTGTCTGGGAAATCATGCCCGGTGACTGCGACGATTATTGATCGCCCAGGCGTTGAACGAAGAAAGGGCGCGTCTCGGCGCGCCCTTTCTTGTCATCGCGGAGCAGGACAGTGGCAGACGCCTAGAAAAACGCCTGCAGCCCGGTCTGCGCACGGCCCAGGATGAGGGCGTGGACGTCGTGGGCGCCTTCATAGGTGTTGACCGTTTCCAGGTTCACCATGTGGCGGATCACCTGATATTCCTCGGAAATCCCGTTGCCGCCGTGCATGTCGCGGGACATGCGGGCGATATCCAGCGCCTTGCCGCAATTATTGCGTTTGACGATGGAGATCATCTCCGGCGCAGCCGCGGCTTCGTCCATCAGCCGGCCGACGCGCAGGCTGGCCTGCAGGCCGAGCGAGATCTCGGTCATCATGTCGGCGAGTTTCTTCTGGTAGAGCTGGGTCTGGGCGAGGGGGCGGTTGAACTGCTTGCGGTCCAGCCCGTATTGCCGCGCCGCGTGCCAGCAGAATTCCGCCGCGCCCATAGCGCCCCAGGAAATGCCGTAGCGGGCGCGGTTGAGGCAGCCGAACGGGCCTTTCAGGCCGGAGACATGTGGCAGCAGCGCATCTTCACCGACTTCCACGCCGTCCATGACAATCTCGCCCGTGATCGAGGCGCGCAGGGAAATCTTGCCGCCGATCTTGGGGGCGGAGAGACCCTTCATGCCCTTGTCGAGCACGAAGCCGCGGATCTTGCCGTCATGGGCTTCCGATTTGGCCCAGACAACGAAAACATCGGCGATCGGCGAATTGGAAATCCAGGTCTTCGAACCGGTGAGGCGATAGCCGCCCTCGATCTTTTCCGCCCGCGTCTTCATGCCGGCCGGGTCGGAACCGGCATCCGGCTCGGTCAGGCCGAAACAGCCGATCCATTCGCCCGACGCCAGCTTGGGCAGATATTTCTGACGCTGTTCTTCCGAGCCATAGGCATAGATCGGATACATCACCAGCGAGGACTGGACCGACATCATCGAGCGATAGCCCGAATCCACGCGCTCGACCTCACGCGCCACCAGGCCGTAGGCGACATAGCCCAGACCGGCGCCGCCATATTCTTCCGGCAGGGTGCAGCCCAGAAGGCCCTGTTCGCCCATTTCACGGAAAATGGCCGGATCGGTCTTTTCCTCGCGGAAAGCCTCGATCACGCGCGGCTGGAGCTTTTCCTGGGCGTAGGCGTGAGCCGTGTCGCGGACCAGGCGTTCTTCCTCGGTCAGCTGATCGTCCAGGCGGAACGGGTCCTGCCAGTCGAAACCGGCCAGATCGGGTGCATCCTTGGCCTTGATGGCGGGTCTGTCAGTCATGGCTCGTCCGTCCCCTTGTGGATGTCGGCTCCTCCTTGCGAGAAGTCCGGTTTTCGCTTGTCGAGGAAGGCGCGATAGCCCTCCTTGAAATCCGCACTGGTAAAGGCGTTGGCGAACCAGGCGCGGGTTTCGTCCGTGTCATGGTCCTGGCCTTCCAGGACGCGTGAAATCATCTTCTTGGTGTATGTCGCCGACAGGGGCGACATGTCCAGAAGACGCGTGCAGTAGGCGCGCGTTTCCGGCTCCAGCCGCGCCGGTTCGAAGCGCCGGTCCAACAGGCCGGCGCGCTCCGCCTCGGCCGCGTCGAGCTGGCGCGCGGAAAACAGCATGTCCTTCGCCATCGATCCGCCAACCGCATCGACGAGCCGCTTGGTGTCGTTGAACGGGTAGAGCAGTCCCATCTTGGCGGGCGTGATGGCGATGCGCGCCGTGTCGTCGGCAAAGCGCAGATCGCAGGCCAGGGCCAGGCCGCAGCCGCCGCCGATGCAGGAGCCGCGGATCATCGCGATGGTGGGATGGGGGAATTCGGCCAGCGCATCGAGGGCGCGGGCAATGCTGGCCGAATAGGCCTCGCCGCGCTCGCGGGTGGCGTAGATCTCCTCGAACTCGGAGATATCGGCGCCGGAGGCAAAATGGTCGCCCTGGCCGCGCACGATCAGCACGCGGCAGCGCTCGGCCAGCGTGTCGAGCAGGTCCGGCAGGCCGGCCCACATGGCTTCGGTAAAGGCGTTGCGCTTGCCCGGGCGGTTGAGCACGAGTTCGGCGATATCGCCATCATGCCGGATCAGGAGCGGTTCGGTTTCCATCGGGCCTGTTGCAGTCAATAAGGAACGCCGCCGGCCGGCGGCTTTGTACTGGCTTGCAAACCAGCTTAAACCGGCTCACGGGGGAGTTGAAATGTGCGGGCTGCGTTTTGCGCCAGCGCCGCACATCTTGCCGGGGAGGGCAGGATGAACGGGGATAATCTGATCGTTCTGGTGACGCTGATTGCCTACAAGCTGGTCCTGGTCGGCGTCGGTGTCTGGGCTTCGCGGCGTAATCGCACCGAAGGCGATTTCTTCCTGGCGAGCCAGGGTCTGGGCGCCTGGGTGGCAGGCCTGTCCTATGCCGCCTCGACATCCTCGGCCTGGGTGCTGCTGGGCTTTTCCGGCTTCGTCTATGCCAGCGGCCTCTCGGCGCTGTGGATGGTGCCGGGCATCTGGGGCGGTTATATCGCCGTCTGGCTGTTCTTCGGCCGCCGCTTGCGGGCGGAAACCGCCGAGCGCGGCCATGTCACCCCGACGGACTTCCTGACGGCCGGGCTGGCTGATCGCGCGCGGGCCATGATCGGCATTCTGGCATCAGTCTTCATCCTGTTCTGCTTCATCTTCTATATCGCGGCCCAGTTTGGCGCCGCCGCGGTCGCCTTCGAGACCCAGTTCGGCCTGGGTGTCACCGAATCCGTTCTGATCGGCGCAGCCATCGTCCTGCTCTATTCGCTGCTCGGTGGTTTCTGGGCGGTCAGTGTGACCGACATGCTGCAGGGCGCGCTGATGGCCGTGGTCGCTGTGGCGCTGCCGGTGACGGCGCTGATCGCCGCGGGCGGTTTCGGCGGTATCGCAGACGCGCTCTCGGCCACCGCTCCGGACGGCTATCTCGACATCACCGGCGGGCATGCCGGTTTCGTGCTGATCGGATTTGTCCTTGGCGTGTGGGGCGTGGGCGTCAATGCGATGGGCCAGCCGCAACTGATCTCGCGCCTGATGGCGGTGAAGGATGAGCGCGCGCGCATGCGCGGTTTCACCATTGCCATCGTCTGGGCGATCGCCGTGTTCAGCGGCATGACGATACTGGGCCTGGCCGGACGGGCCATTGTCGGCGGGGCAGCCGATGGCGAGGCCCTGTTCTATACGCTGGCAGACCAGCTCCTGCCGCCGGTACTGGCTGGCCTGGTCATCGCGGCTGTCCTGTCGGCGGTGATGTCGACGGTCGACTCGATCCTGCTCTCGGCCTCCGCCGCCGTCTCCCACGACATGCGTCTCTCGCGGCGCTTTGCCGGCAAGGAAGTGCTGGTTTCGCGCATTGTCATGGCCGTGATCGCCGGTGTTGCCGTCTGGATGACGCTGAGCCTGCCTGCGACGATCTTTGCCCGTGTGCTCTTCGCCTGGTCGGCCCTCGGCGCCGCCTTCGGTCCGATCATCGTGGTGCGGGTTCTGGGCCTGGAACCGAAAGCCTGGGCCATCGGGACGGCGATGTGCCTCGGCTTCGGCCTGACGGTGTTCTTCAACGCCCTGGGGGCCATCGGCGCAGACAGTCTGTCGGGTGTCATGGCAATGCTGGGCGACTGGGCGAGGGCGCCCGGAGATCCGGCCGAGCGCATCCTGCCCTGGCTGCCGGCGCTGGCAGTGCTGTGGTGGGGCGCGCGGAACAAGCCAGATATCGGCGTATAGGTCTATTGGCGCGCAACACCGGCCGGTTGCCCGTTGGCCGCGCGCCAGGCCGGGACAATTGCCGCTATCGTGCCGGCGAACACGCCCGTCAGGGCCGCCAGGACAATGGTCGATACGTTGAAGGCGACGGGAATGTGCGCGAGGTCCGACAGGAGGTTTCCGGCTATCCTGGCCAGCAAAATGGCTGCCATGGCACCTGCCGCACCCAGAATCGTTCCTTCGACGATGACCTGGAGCAGGATGTCGGTTCGCCGGGCGCCGCTCATCATCTGCAGCGCGAAGTCCCGGCGGCGGCTGTCCGTTGCGGAAAGGGCCGCGGCGGCATAGCCGATCGTGCCGGCTGCCAGCGACGTTGCGGCCACGGCAAGGAGCAGGCGTGCCAGCGACCGGCGCTGGGCATTGACCGCCTGCAGTGATGCGAGCGGATCGGCGAATTCGAAAGGTGGAGGCTGTGTGAGGGGCACGCCATAGCGCTGTCGCATCACCCGGTCGGCGATGGCACGGCTTTCATACAGGGGGTGGCCGTCGCGAAGCACGATGGTGAGCTGGCTCGCCTCGTCGGGACCGAGATGCCGGGGAGATTCGAAATATCGCGCCGCCGCCTTGAAAGGCACGATGACGGCGTCGGCATAGCGGTCAGCCATACGGCTGGTCGCCGGAAGAAAGGCACCGATTACCTGGCAACGCATACCGTTGACGCTGATCGATTGTCCGTGAAAGAATCCAAGCGGAAACAGGCGCGCATGACTGCCGGCGCCGAGCATGCAGATGCGACTGTCGCCATTGGCTTCCCGGGGAGTCATGACGCGCCCGGCGGCCAGCTCCATGTCCGCCTCGACCCGGAAATCTCCCGTCACACCGTACAGGTTGAGTTGGACATGCCGGGCATCCCGGCTCACCTGGACCCGCACAGACCGCCAAGCGGCATTCGCTTGAACCCTCTGGCCCAGTTCTGCCAGCAAGGCGTCGAGGTCGGAGAGGCGTGGCGGACCGTGGCGGTCCTCGGTTGTCCAGTTCTCGGTGATCACCAGGGACCGGGCATAGGCGCCGAAGGCGATGCGCTCGGCTTCGGCGCGATAGCCCTGCAAGATGGCCGATGCGAGGACGACTGCAGTCACGCCGGCGGCGAGCGTCGTCATCATCATGAGAGACCGGAGTGGACGCGACAGGATCGCCCACACGGCGAAGGAGAGCGTGCGGGCGATCATGTGCCGGAAGACTCATGCTGGGGAGCCGGTGTGGCGGCCGTGTCGGCGTCCAGCAGCTTTCCCGCCTCCAGCTCCAGCCTGCGATCGGCATAGGAATCGAGCACAGGGTCGTGTGTGGCGACCAGAAGCCCGGCTCCTCGTTCTGCCTCGGCCTTCAGTACGCGCGCCACGATATGGGTTGTCTCCAGATCGAGAGCGCCGCTGGGCTCGTCGCATACGATAAGACCGGGCTTGTGCACGATCGCCCGGGCGAGCCCTGTGCGTTGACGCTCTCCTCCCGAAAGCTGACCCACGCTCCGGCCGGACAGGTGCGCCAGGCCGACTTTCTCGAGCGCTGCCATTGCCGCCGCTCGGGCGTCGCGTCCGTTATCACCATAGCGCAGGGGAAGCATGACATTGTCGAGCACGCTCATGCGCTCGATCACGCCGGCATCCTGCAGCAGGAAGCCGACATGCCGGCGCCGCATGTCTCCCAGCCTGGCGGGGCTGCTGTAATCGACGGGCCGGCCGGCCAGGAAGACCTCGCCCGAGCTTGGCGCATCCAGCAGGCCCAGCAGTGTCAGGAGTGTACTCTTTCCGGATCCCGAACGTCCCCGCAGCGAGAGAAACTCCCCCGGCTCCAGAGCGATCGTCACACCGCACAACGCCGAAACGCACTCGCCGCGAACCCGGTATTCGCGAACCAGGTTTTCCCCCCGCACGATCAGCTCGCCCATTTCAGTCTACCTGGCTGCGACGGGGGTCGTCCACGAGCAGCCGGTCGCCCGGCTGGAGGTCGCTGTCCAGGATCTCGAAATATTCCTGATCCTCCAGACCGACCCGGACCTGGCGGACCTCCCACCCGTCCGGTGTGAGGAGGTAGACGGTCCGCCGGCCGTCCCGCAGCGCGCGCCCCGCATAGGAGCCGTGAAAGGCCGCGCGCAGAAGGTGTGGCTCCTCCGGCAGGGTGCGCCCGGGTTGACGCGCAAGCCAATCCTCGATCATGGCATCGGTGATGCGAAAATCGACCGGCATCCAGGCGAGAAGCGTTTCGCGGCGTGCGCGCAGTACATCGTGGCTTTCCGCGGCCACGAATTCCACGGAGGCGGTCATTCCGGGCAGTAGTCGCTGCGACGGATCAAAGGCGTTGATCATCACAGCGTAGGAAACAAAGCGCCCATCCTCAATTGGATTGCGACGGATCGCGTCGGCATGAGCCTGGAACACCTCATCGGGATAAGCGTCCACCGTGAAGCGAACAGCCATGCCTTCCCGGACACGGCCGACATCGGCCTCAGCGACCCGGGCCTCGATCAAGACATCGCGAAGATTGGCGGCGATGACAAACAAGACCGGCGTGTTCATCGCGGCATTCACCGTCTGGCCGGGCTCGATACGACGTTCCAGCACGAAACCATCGATCGGGGCCCGAATTTCGGTGCGGGCGAGGTTCGCTTCGGCCTGGCTCACCTCACTCTCGGCAAGCACGATTCCCGCCTCGGCCCGATCACGGGCTGCAGACAGCGCTTCGATCTCGAACTCCAGATCTTCAAGCGTTGATTCTGATCGGGTTCCGTTTTCAGCCAGCGGGCGCAGCCGGGCCAGCTCTGCCTGGGCCGCGCGAAGCCGGGCCCGGGCTTCCGCTTGCCCGGAGCGCGCGGTCAGCAGACGAGCGCGCGCCGTCGTCAGTGCATTTTCAAAGGGTTCGGGATCGATTACCGCCAGAAGATCGTTGGCCTGGACTTCCTGCTCGGTTTCCACTGCAACCCGAAGTACGCGCCCTCCCACTTCGGTGCCAACCTCGACCTGGTTTGCCGCCCGAATACGACCCAGGGCGGGCACGACATCTCGAATCGGGCCACGTTCCACTTCTGTGAGAATGACAGGCGGTACAGGGTCTTCACGGCGCCATGCAGCAAGGAGCAGGGCCGAGAGCGCGGTCAATCCTGCGATGATGACAATGGGCAGGACAATGTGGCGGTGATTGAACATCGCGATACTCCGGCACGGCACGCACGAAGACGCAACCCCAAGTAAAATAGCGAAGCTAGCGCGTATCGATCAAGGTCAGGCCCGCTTCGCTACCGATAAGGTCTTCTTGGACAATGCGCCCAGTTTCTTCTGCCATATAGACGCGAACGGCGGCGTGCGCTGGCGGCGTGGCCCCGAACGGTTCGCTCTTCTCATAGACGCGCGTGAAGAAGCGGCCCGCATCGATTTCCAGCCATTGGCAGCCGACGAAATGCACCGCAATTCGGCTCTGTGTGCGCGTCATCAGATTCTGCTGGTCTACAATCAGGCGACTGCCGGGTTCTGCCTGCATCAGCGCGATGATCTGATCCTCCGGATAGGAAAAGGCGGCGACCACGCGCCCGCTCTCGTCCCGCATTTCCCGCTTCAGCAAACCGCGCGCCACCCAGGTCGTGTAGAAAGTAAACTGTCCGGCCTCGCTGGCGCGCATCGCCGTTTCGGCATCGGGAGCGACGACTTCCATCTGCCTGTAGCTGGTGGCCGAAACCCGGTCGATCGTGTTGGCGAAAACCATCGGTTGCGGCGTTCCGTAGGATTGCAGCAGGACCGTCCGGTTTTCCTCGGCTGGCCGGGTGGCCGCCAGCGCGCTGCAATTTCCCGTTGTCGGGACTTCCGCCGCAAGACTGCTGAGGAGGGTAAGCAGGGTTGTCAACATGTTCCCGTATTCTCCGTCTCGTCGCGTCGGTCAAAAAGAAGCAGGCGACGGGAAATCAATCCCCGTCGCCTGCGTCATGCTACTCGATGCCTTCGTCCGGGCTTGCCATGCAGTCTCCATAGCAATTGCCGAAGCATAGCGAGTATTCCGCCTGCGAACCGGAACTCGCACACTCGCCAGCGCAACCGCCCCAGCAAGCGTAGTGCTCGCCTGCGACGGCAACACCCGTGAAGGCAACGCCAGCCAAGCAGGCTGCTGCTGCGGACCAACCTAGAAATTTACGCATTCGCATCTCCTGTTTGAGTGAAAATCAAGCGAAGCGTACGCTCAGGTTGTATTATGGGGGCGGCGGAAAGCTGGATCAACTATAAAGAGAAATTTTTACAAAAGTGCTTCGTGGTTGATTTCTCGATTACGCGCTGAGCGCCCCGGAAGCCGACCCCGCCGAGCGCATCCTGCCCTGGGTGCCGACGCTGGCGGTGTTGTGGTGGGGATCGCGGCGGGCCGGCTCTGACCTGCGACACCATGAACCTTGACCTTTGGCGCGGTCTGTAACACCTCCGCGGCATGATTGCTGAACTCGGGCAGTTTGCCCTGATCCTGGCCTTTGCGGTGGCGCTGGCCCAATCCGTCCTGACCTTCATCGGGCTGCGCACCGCAGACCCGGCCATTCACGGGTTCTCGCGCGCCGGATCGATCGCGCAATTCGTGCTGATGCTGACGGCTTTCGCCTGTCTGACCGTGCTGTTTGCAATGTCAGACTTTTCCGCCCTGGTGGTCGCCGAAAACTCGCACACCGACAAACCTTTTATCTACAAGCTGACCGGTGTGTGGGGGAATCATGAAGGCTCGATGCTGCTCTGGGGGCTGATCCTCACGGCCTATACGGCGGCGCTGGCGCTGTCGGCGAAGCCGGTCGAGGCGCGGCTGGTCTCGCTGACCTTTGCCGTCCAGTCGCTGGTCACGGCGGCGTTCACGGCCTTTTTGCTGTTCACCTCCAACCCGTTCGCGCGGCTCTGGCCGTCTCCGTTGAACGGGCAGGATCTCAATCCGCTGTTGCAGGACCCCGGTCTCGCCTCGCACCCGCCCATGCTCTATGCCGGCTATGTCGGCTTCTCGATCACCTTCTCCTTCGCCGTGGCGGCGCTGATCGAGGGACGGGTGGACGCGCGCTGGGCGCGGATCGTGCGGCCCTGGGCGCTGGCGGCCTGGAGCTTCCTGACGGTCGGTATCGCACTGGGTGCGGCCTGGGCCTATTACGAGCTGGGCTGGGGCGGCTGGTGGGCCTGGGACCCGGTCGAGAACGCCTCCCTGATGCCCTGGCTGGCCGGCACGGCCTTCATCCACTCGCTGCGCGTCATGGAAAAGCGCGACACGCTGAAAGCCTGGACGATCCTGCTGGCGCTGATGACGTTTTCCCTGTCGCTGGCGGGGACCTTCCTGGTACGCTCCGGCGTGCTGACCTCGGTCCACGCCTTTGCGGTCGATCCGGAACGCGGCGTCTTCATCCTGGGCATACTGATCGCGGTGATCGGCGGTTCGCTGGCGCTTTACGGGCTGCGGGCCGCGCACCTCAAGCCGACCGGCGTGTTCTCCGAAGTCAGCCGCGAAAGCACGCTGCTGATCAATAATCTCTTCATCGGTGCGGCCTGCGCGCTGGTCTTCTTCGGCACCTTCTATCCGCTCTTCATCACCACCGTTTCCGACGAAACGATCACCGTCGGCGCGCCCTTCTTCAATGCCACCTTCAACCCGATGATGGGCGTATTGTTCATCCTGGTTCCGGTGTCGGGCATGCTGGCCTGGAAGCGCGGCAAGCTGAAACCGGTCCTGCGCAAGCTGATGCCGGCTCTGATGGCAGCCCTGGCGGCGGGCGTGCTGGCGCTGTGGATTGCCGACCGCACCCGGATCGCCGGTGCGCTGGGCACGGCGCTGGCCGTGTGGGTGGGGATCGGCGTGCTGATCGATATCGCCCAGCGTCTCAAGCTCGGCGACATCCCGCTGAAAGCTTCGCTGTCCCGGGCGATCAACCTGCCGCTGGGTATCTGGGGTATGGCGGTGGCGCATTTCGGTCTCGCCATCACGGTCTTTGCGATTACAGGCGTCAGCGCCTGGAAGCAGGAGACCAGCGCCTTCCTGATGCCGGGCCAGAGCCTGCAGATCGCCGGCTATACGGTCGAGCTCGACGATGTGCGCCGGTTCGACGGCGCGAACTACGTGGCCGAGGAGGGGCGTTTCGCCATCTCCCGCGGCCAGCGTGATCTGGGTGAACTGGTGGCCGAGCGCCGCTTCTATCCGGTGCGCCAGATGTCGACGACCGAGAGCGCCATCCGCACGCGCGGCACCGGCGATCTCTATATCTCCTTCGGTGAGCCCTCGCGTGAGCGCGGCTGGCCGGTGCATGTCTATATCTATCCTTTCGCGATGTGGCTGTGGATCGGCTCGGCAATCCTGACGCTGGGCGGTGTGCTGTCGATTGCCGATCGCGGCCGGCGTGCCCTGACAGCGCGCAAGGCGGCGGGCACGAATGAAGCGGCCAAGGGGGCGACGTCATGAACCGGCTTTTCCTTTTCCTGCCGCTCGCCCTGTTCGCCGTGATGGCGGCCTATTTCGCCCTCGGGCTGCGCGAGAATCCGGGCGAGATCCCGTCCCAGCTGATCGATCGTGAACTGCCGGCCTTCGATCTCCCGCCGATCCAGGGTCATGAGACCGGGCTGGCGAGCACGGATCTGGCCGGCGAGGTGAGCCTGCTGAACGTATTCGGCTCCTGGTGCCCGCCCTGTGCGATCGAGCATCCTATGCTGATGCAGATCAGCCGCTCGGGTGTCGTGCCCATCTACGGTATCGACTGGAAGGACCCGCCGGGCGCCGGCACGCGCTGGCTCGAGCGTAACGGCAATCCCTATGTCCGCATCGGCAATGATGCCGAGGGCCGTGTGGCGATCGATCTGGGCATCACGGGCGCGCCGGAAACCTTCATCATCGACCGGGCCGGGCGCGTGCGCTACCGCCATGTCGGGGTGATCACGGAAGACGTCTGGGACCGCACGTTGCTGCCGCTGGTCGAACACCTGCAGGCGGAGGAGACGCCATGAGGCAGATGCTTGCCGCCATGCTTGCCGGACTGATGCTGGCCGGCAGCGCCCTTGCCTCGCCGGGGCCGGAAGAGCGCATGGAAGACGCCCGGCTGGAAGCCCGTGCGCGGGTGCTCTACGACCAGCTGCGTTGCGTGGTCTGCCAGAGCCAGAGCATTGACGATTCCAACGCGCCGCTCGCCGCCGATCTGCGTGCCGTGGTGCGCGAGCGCCTGCTGGCGGGCGACAGCGATGCCGAGGTGAAGGCCTATCTGCAGGATCGCTATGGCGATTATGTGCTGATGCTGCCGCCGGTTCAGGGCAATACGATCGCACTCTGGCTGTTCCCGCTGGTGGTGCTTCTGGGTGGTGGCATGGCCATCCTCGTCTTTGTGCGCGGCCAGCGCCGGGCGTTGATGGCCGGTGACGATACGGGCGAGGGCGATGAGGCCCGTGCCCGCGCCCTCTCCGACGAGGAGGGCCTGTCATGATCTGGTTGCTCATTGCCGTGATCGCCACCCTGGTGGCGCTGGGTCTGATCCTGCCGGTCATGCGGCGCGATACCGTGAATGCCGCGTCCGGGCTGGGCGTGTTTTCCGGCCAGCGCGAGGAGTTGCGCCGGGATGTCCATCTCGGTCTGGTGGAACCCGGCGAAGCGCGTGCTGCAGAGCTCGACATCCGCCGCCGCGAGCAGGCTGCGCTGGAGCGTTCCGGCGAGGTGGCGGCCAGACCCAGTCCGCGGCTGCGTCTCGCGATCATCATTGCCAGCATGATGACCGTCATGGGGGCGGTGTTGGTCTACATGCAGATCGGATCGCCGCAGCTCACAGGCCGTGCGGCGCCGGCGCCGATGGCGGAAATTCCGGACGAGATGCAGGCCGTGCTGGATGAGGTCGATGCGCTCGCCGCGGACCTGATGGCCAATCCGGATGATCCGCGCGGCTGGGCGGTGCTGGGACAGGCCTATCTCACGCTCGGACGGTTCGAAGAAGCCGCGATTGCCTTCGAGAATGCGATCAACGGGGCTCCGGGAAGCGCCTATCTGTTTGCATCCCTGGGACAGGCCTATCTGTTCGCCGAAGGCGGCGAGATGTCACCGCGGGCACGCGAGGCGTTTTCGCGGGCACTCGACATCGATCCGCAGGATGTGCGTGCACGCTTTTTCCTGGCCGAGGCGCTTTATCAGGATGGCGCGCGGGACGAAGCTATCCAGGCATGGCAGACGATGCTGGACGAAGCACCGGAAGACGCAGGCTACCGGTCAATGCTGGAAACGCGCATCCGGGAAGCGGAAGCGCAGGACGCCGTGGCGACTGACGCCAACTAGCTGACAGTATTCTCCAGATCGTTCTGGTTTGACCAGACATCACGATCGGGATGATCGCTGCGGGCGGGGCGGTCGTCTTCGCTGCGGGCCCATTTCACGAAGAGGGCCAGCTGCCGCTCCGCTTCGAGATAGATGTGGTCGGGAACACTGGTGCGCGCAGCGACATCGTCGCGTACGGATTGCGGAAAGCTCATCGCCATCGCAGCAGCCCCGACAGTTCCGGCCAGAAGCAGCAATCCACCTTTCATATCGTCCCCCACAGGAATCGAACAAAGAGTATCCTTACGAAAACGTAAGAATGGCGGCGGGTCTATCCCGAGAAACGATAAATCGGCCATGGATCGGTTGTTTTTGAAGCGGTCGCGTATCCGGTATGCGGATGCAGGCGATGGCCGCCCGTGACCTAATAAAGCATCACTCAACGCTGCTTCTGTTTTCGCTCCTGTTTGCTATCTTGTTGATGGGCAAGGAAGTACGGCGGGTCGTGTACCTGTCGGGATAGTGTTATGGCAGAGTACAAGTCGGGCGTGCCGGCCGAGGCCCTGGCGCGAGCCCAGGAGCTGGTTCTGGCGCTGGTGAAAGAGAGTGCGGATGCTGGCCGGGATCACGACCTGGCTGTGCGGCGCCTCTTGTCGCGAATTGTCGACTATTTCGGTGTCCGGGCCGGCTTCGTCAGCGAGATTTTCAACGGAATTGCGACGGTCGAGGCTGTCGCCGGCGAGGTGGGCGGGATTGCCCCGGGTGTTGCCTTGCCGATCGCCGGCACCCCGTGTGAGCGATCCATGCAAAGCGGCCGGCCTGTCGTGCTGGCACAGCCGGATGATGAAGTCCTGCTGGCGCGCCTGCCGGTTGACGGGCTGGCGACTTATATCGGGTCGCGCCTGCTGGCTGGCGGGCGGGTGCACGGAACGGTCTGTCTGGTTTCTCCCGAGGCGCGCGCCGGCGGTTGTAGCGCCGTCGAGCTGGGCGTGTTCGAGACAGCCGTGGCCTTGATCGGCCAGCATGTCGCGCTGCGACGTGCGGACGAGCGGTATGACCTGGCGATGCGCGGCTCGAATGCCGGCTTCTGGTATCTCGACGTGCGGCGTGGCGAGGTGACCCTGTCGCCGCGTTTCCTCGAGATCATGGGGCTGGACGCGACCATGACGACCATATCCCTGGACGATTTCCTCTCCCATATCCATCCGGAAGACGATGCAGCCGTACAGGCCGCGATCGTGCGGCATTTCGCAGAGCCCGTGCCGTTCGATGTCGAACACCGCATGAACCGGCCGGACGGCCGCAGCGTCTGGGTGCATGCGCATGGCGATTCGCTGCGCGGGGCAGATGGCCGGCCCGTCCGGATGGCGGGCTCGGTCCACGACATCACGGGGCGTCGCGCCGCTGAAGAGATGGCGGCGGCGCATGCCGAGGCGTTGAAGGCGTCAAATGCCGAGCTGGAGCGCTTTGCCTATGTCGCATCGCACGACCTCCAGGAACCCCTGCGCAAGGTCCGTGCTTTCGGCGATCTTCTGCATCGCGACTATTCCGACCGGCTCGATGCCCGCGGCCATAAACTGCTCGACACGATGATCGACGGGGCAGGGCGTATGCAGAAGCTGATCCAGGACCTGCTGAGCTATTCGCGGTCGGCCCATGTCGCCATGTCAATGCAGCCGCTGGATATGGAAAAACTTGTTCTGGACGTGGCCAGCGACTTCGAACTCGCTCTGGCTGAAACAGGCGGTACGATCTGCTGGGATCTGCCCGGCAGGCTCGAGGCTGATCCGGTGTTGATGCGCCAGCTGCTCGCCAACCTCATCGGCAATGCGGTGAAATACCGCGACCCGCAACGGCCGCAACGAATCGAGTTGTCGCTGGTGAATGACGAGGCCGGGACTGCTGTTCTCAGCGTTCGCGACAATGGCATCGGGTTTCCGCCCGAGCACGCAACGCGCATTTTCGAGGTGTTCACCCGTCTGCATTCACGCGGCGATTATCCCGGCACGGGGGTCGGTCTGGCCCTTTGCCAGCGCATCGCCGAGCGTCATGGCGGGCGCATCTGGGCCGAGGGTCGCCCGGGGGAAGGTGCAGCCTTCTTTGTCCACTTGCCGGCCAGGGAGCAATAATTGAAAACCGCGTCGCGGGCATTCCGAGATTGACCCGGCGCGCTGCAATGCAGACATTCCTCGCGACGAGTCCCTTCGGGGGCCCCACTTATCGATGAGTAGTCTCCATGAATCTTGACCAGCGGATCCTTTCGCGTTCCGAGGCCATCCTGAAATCCTGGCGCACGCTGAACTGGGCCAGCGCCTTTTCCGCCTTCATCTATCCCGCGCTCGGCGTGGCGATGATGATCACCATGGTCGTGCTCGGCCTGGCGCTGAACGGGCTGACCCTGCACTGGTGGTATGCGCCGCTCTGTGTCGCTGTGATCGGTCTGTCGATCTTCGTGTGTAACCAGGGCATCGGCCCGCTGCACCGGATCTGGCAGCACCGCGCCGGCGAGATCAAATGGCCGGCCCAGGTGATCATCATGTTCAACTGCATCCTGGCGATGCAGGGCTCCCTGAAGGACTGGGTGAACTATCACTCCCAGCATCACCGTTTCGCCGACAAGCCGGGCGATCCGCACAATCCGCTGGAAAGCAAGGCCTGGGCCTGGGTCGGCTGGATCCTGTGGCGCGACGAGAAGGATCTCGCCCGCCCGATGCCGCTGTGGCTCAAGGAAAACGCCGTCGTGCGCTTTGCCGACCGTTTCCACATCACCCTGTCGCTGGTGATGCACCTGATCATTCCCGCGATCATCTATCTCATCGTGGCGCTGAGCGGCGGTTCGCTGATTCTTACCGCTCTGCTGCATGCCAGCGCCGTGATCGGCCGCGCGATCCAGTTCCACGCCACAACGCTGGGCGTGAACGTCTATGGCCACATGAAGACGCCGAAATGGGTCGACTATCTGCTGGCCCTTCTGACCGGCGGCGAAGCGCTGCACGATCATCACCATGAGTTCCCGCAGTCCGCGCTGCACCTGCCGCGCAAGGGCATCTGGAACCGGATTGTCGACTATAACGGCACCATGCTTCTGGTCCTGCACCGGCTCGGGCTGGCCAAGAATCTGCAGATTGCACCGCAGTTTGCCTAGAGCGGTATCCTGTCGCTGAACGGAAGCCCCGGCCACACGGCCGGGGCTTTTTCGTATCCGGTTTCGCACCTGCGCCGGAGCGGGCCTGCGACCAATTTTCCCCTGAAATCGCCGCACAGCCCCATGGACGCCTTGCTGCAAGGGCGCTAACGTCTTCGCAAGTGCATCATACCGAATGCTCGAAAACGATCGATAAAGGGGAGAGCATGGCCGATCTAGACGCCTTCCGTGCCGATGTGAGGGATTGGCTCGAAGCCAATTGTCCCGAGGAAATGCGCCAACCCATCCAGGACGAGGAAGATGTCGTCTGGGGCGGCAAGACGTTCAACTTCACCGAACCGCAAAAACTGTGGCTCGACCGGATGGCCGAAAAAGGCTGGACGGTTCCCGAATGGCCTGTGGAATATGGCGGGGGCGGTCTCGACAAGGCGCACGCCAAGGTGCTGCGCGAGGAAATGCGCAAGATCGGCGCCCGCGCACCGGTCCAGTCCTTCGGAATCTGGATGCTCGGGCCGGCGCTCCTGAAATACGGCACGCACGAGCAGAAGCTGGAACACCTGCCCAAGATCGCCCGTGGCGAGATCCGCTGGGCGCAGGGTTATTCCGAGCCGAATGCCGGCTCCGACCTCGCAGCGCTGATGACCAAGTGCGAGGACAAGGGCGACCATTATCTGGTCAACGGCCAGAAGATCTGGACGTCCTATGCCGACAAGGCCGACTGGATTTTCGTGCTGGTGAGGACCGACTTCCAGGCGCCCAAGCATGAAGGCATTTCCTTCATTCTGGTCGACATGGACCAGCCGGGCGTGACGACCAAGCCGATCAAGCTGATCTCCGGCAAGTCGCCCTTCTGCGAGACCTTCTTCGACGATGCGCGGGCCGAGAAGCACAATCTGGTCGGTGAGCTGAACAAGGGCTGGACGGTCGCCAAATATCTCCTGACCCATGAGCGCGAGATGATCGGCGGCATGGGCTCCGGCGCGATGCGCCCGATGGGCGATGTTGCGGTGCAGCAGATCGGGCTGAACGAGCATGGCATGCTGGCCGATCCGATTCTGCGCGCCGATGTGGTGCGGGCCGAGATCGACGGTCTGGCCTTCATGTCGACCATGGAACGCGTGGCCGACGAGGCCAAGGCGGGGCAGGGCGTCGGCGCCAATTCCTCGATGCTGAAATACTACGGCACCGAGCTGAACAAGCGCCGCATGGAGCTGATGATGGACAGCGCCGGTTCGTCCGGGCTGGAGTGGGATGCCGATGAGGACGTCGCCCGCATGTGGCTGCGTTCCAAGGGCAATTCCATCGAGGGCGGCACGTCGGAAGTGCAGCTCAACATCATCGCCAAGCGCATTCTCGAACTGCCGTCTGCTTGAGCCGGGCACCCAAGGAGTAAAACATCATGGCCATGGTGCTGAATGAAGAAGCCGGCATGCTGAAGGATGCCGCCCGGGGTTATCTCTCGACGAGTGCGCCGGTGAGTCAGCTGCGCAAGCTGCGCGACAGCGGCTCGGAAGACGGATTTGACCGCAAGACGTGGGCCGACATGGCGGATATGGGCTGGACGGGGGTTCTGGTGCCCGAAGCCCATGGCGGCGTGGAAATGGGTCATGTCGCCGCCGGTGTGATCGCCGAGGAGATGGGCCGCACGCTGACGGCGTCCCCCTATATCTCGACCGCCATCATGGGCGCGACGGCGCTGTCGCGTTTCGGGTCCGACGGTCAGAAGTCGGAATGGCTGCCGCGGATTGCCGCCGGCGAGGCGATCACCGCACTCGCTGCCGATGAGGGCCGCAAGCACAATCCGTCCGGCGTGGCGGTGTCGGCCGAGCGTTCGGGCAATGGTTTCAAGCTGAACGGCCGCAAGACTTTCGTTGCCGAAGGTCATGTCGCTGACATGCTGATCGTGTCCGCCCGGACCGGTGGCAGCGAAAACGAGGCCGAGGGCATCACGCTCTTCCTGGTGCCGCGGGATGCCGCCGGTGTCACGGTGGAGCGCAAGGATACGATCGACAGCCGTCATGCCGCCGACGTCGTGCTCGACAATGTCGAGGTGACGGCCGACGCCGTTCTGGGCGAGGTCGACAATGGTCTGGGCGCGCTGGAAGCAGTTCTGGACGCGGGCCGTGCCGGTCTGTCGGCCGAGATGTCGGGCTCTGCCCAGCAATGCCTCGACAGCACCGTCGGCTATCTGAAGGAACGCAAGCAGTTCGGCCAGATCATCGGGACTTTCCAGGCTCTGCAGCACCGCGCAGCGCACCTCTATTCCGAGGTCGAGCTGGGCAAGTCGATCGTGCTGAAAGCCTTGCAGACGCTCGATGCCGCGCCGGATCATGCGGCGATGGTGGTCAGCGCAGCCAAGGCCAAGCTCGGCCAGGTCGCCCAGCTCGCCGCGCGCGAAGGCGTGCAGATGCATGGCGGCATGGGCATGACCGATGAATTCGACATCGGCTTCTACATGAAGCGGGTCCGCGTGGCCGAGGCGCTCTACGGGGACGCCAATTACCACGCTGACAAGTTCGCCCGCATGCGGAAGTATTGAGGCCGGTCCACCGGGAGGACAAGATGGACTACACGAACAAGGTTGTCGCGATCACCGGTGGTGCGCGCGGCATCGGCCTCGCCATGGCGCAAGCCTTTCATGCCAAGGGCGCGAAGATCGCCCTGGCTGACCTTCAGGGCGCTGAAGAGGCGGCCCAGGCCTTCGGCGGGATCGGCGCGACGGTCGATGTGACCAAGGAAGCCGATATCGCGGCCTTTCTCGACCGCACCGAAGCCGAGCTCGGCCCGGTCGATATCTATGTCTCCAATGCCGGCATCCTGCGCGCCGATGCCCCCAGCTGGGATGCCGCGGGCGCATCGGACAAGGACTGGCTGGACAGTTTCGAGGTCAATGTGATGGGCGCCGTGCGCGGTGCGCGCCAGGTCTGGCCGCGCATGAAACCGCGCGGCGGCGGGGTGTTCATCCTGGTCGCCTCGGCGGCCGGCCTGCTCGCCCAGATCGGGGCCTCCTCCTACACCGCCAGCAAGCACGCCGCCGTCTCCTTCGCGGAAAGCCTGGCGATCACCCATGGCGATGACGGGTTGCAGGTCGTGTGCGTTTGCCCGCAGGCAGTCCGCACGGCCATGCTGGGCGAGAATTCCTCGGATGGCGGTATCGCGGGCGCCGATGGTGTGGTCGAGCCCTCCGACGTGGCGGCCGAGGCGATCGCGGCGATCGAGGAGAAGCGCTTCCTCGCGCTGCCACACGCCAGTGTCGCCGGCTATGAAGCTGCCCGCGCGACCCAGCGTGACCGCTGGCTCGGCGGGATGCGGAAATTCCGCAGGATGATGGTTGCCGAGCGCGGCCGGCCGGTCTGACAATTCAACGAGAAACGACAACAGCCAGGACGATAAAGGGGAGTAATGATGGATCTGGGTATGACGGAGCGGGTACGTCCGCTGGTGGAACAGGTTCGCGCCATGGTGCGCGACGAGGTGATGCCGCTGGAAGCGGAGTATCACGCGGAGATCGGCAAGGCGGGTGACCGTTTCGCCTTTACCGACCGCCAGACCGAGATCCTGGAAAGCCTCAAGGCAAAGGCGCGCGAGCGCGGCCTGTGGAATTTCTGGCTGACCGGTTCCGATCGCGGCTACGGCCTCACCACGGTGGAATACGCCTACCTCGCCGAGGAAATGGGCTGGTCCCATCTGGCCGCAGAAACCTTCAACTGCTCCGCGCCGGACACCGGCAATATGGAAGTCATCGAGCGCTACGGGAATGCCGAGCAGAAGAAGAAATGGCTGGAGCCGCTGCTCGAGGGTAAGATCCGCTCGGCCTATCTGATGACCGAGCCGGACGTCGCTTCCTCGGACGCCACCAATATCGCCTTCAAGGCCGAGCTGGATGGCGATGAGTGGGTGCTCAATGGCGAGAAATACTGGGCGTCCGGTGCCGGCGATCCGCGCTGTTCGGTCTATGTCCTGATGACCAGGACCGAGGGCGACGACGCGCCGCGTCACGGCCGCCATTCGCAATTCCTCGTCGAGGCCGGCCTGCCGGGTATCGAGATCCTGCGTCCGATGACCGTATTCGGCCATGACGATGCGCCGCACGGCCACATGCATATCAAGTTCACCAATGTCCGCGTGCCCAAGGATGCGCTGATCCTCGGCCGTGGCCGCGGGTTCGAGATTTCCCAGGGCCGCCTCGGGCCGGGCCGCATCCACCACTGCATGCGGGCCATCGGCCAGGCCGAGCGGGCGCTGGAACTCCTGTGCCGCCGCTCGGTCTCGCGCACGGCCTTCGGCCAGCCGCTGGCCAAGCTCGGCGCCAACCGCGACATCATTGCCGAACGCCGCATGGCGATCGAACAGGCACGCCTCCTGTGCCTCAAGGCCGCCTGGATGATGGACCAGGGCGATCCGCGCGCCGCTGCGCCGTGGATCTCCCAGATCAAGGTCATCGCACCGCGTGTCGCTCTGGATACCGTGGATGAGGCCATGCAGATGCATGGTGGTACGGGCATTTCCCAGGACACGCCGCTGGCCATGATGTTCACCGGCCTGCGCACGCTGCGCTTCGCTGACGGACCGGATGCGGTGCACCGCATGGTGATCGCCCGCAAGGAGCTCAAGCGCTACGTCAACGAAACCCTGGAGGGCTGATCATGGCACAGCGCAAGCAGGCGCCCGCCCGCGCGCAGCTGGAAGCGATTGCCCGCCAGATCACCCAAGCCGAGGAAGTCCTCAATGTTGGCGAAGCCGAGATTCTCGGTGTTCGCCAGCCGGCCTATGTGAACGCACCGGGCGACCTGCGCTTTCTGCTGATGAAGGCGATGGAGCACGCCGAGAAGGAAGGCGTGATCTTCGAGGATCAGCGCTGGACTTTCGGTGAACTGGTCGGCCGTTCCGTGGCCTTTGCCAACGCGCTGATCCAGCGTCACGGCGTGACACCCGGCACGCGTATCGCGCTGGCGATGCGCAACTCGCCGGAATGGATGGCGGCCTTTCTCGGTATCATTGCTGCCGGTGGTGTCGTGGTGCCGCTCAATGGTTGGTGGACCAGCGAGGAGATGGGTTTCGGCCTGTCCGATTGCGGCGCCAAGATCGTCATAGCCGGTGCCCGGCAGATCGAGCGCTTGCGGCCGCACCAGGCGAGCCTGGGCCTCACCCTGATTGCCGGCCGTGGCGAGCTTGACGATGTCGCCGACACATTCGACGCCATGGTCGCAGCCTGTGCGGGACAGGAGCCGCCGGCCATCGCCATCGATCCGGACAGCGATTTCGCCATCTTCTACACGTCGGGATCAACGGGCTCGCCCAAGGGTGCCGTGCTCACCCATCGCGGCGCCGTGACGACGATCCTGTCGTTTGCGCTGCTCGGTGCATCCCTGCGCCTGGCCAATAATGACGAGGACTTCACCGAAGGCGATCCGGGCGTTCTGGTTTGCCTGCCGCTTTTCCACTGCACCGGCTCGCATGCCGTTTTCCTGCTGTCGCTTTTCTCCGGCCGCAAGATGGTGCTGATGCGCAAATGGGATGCGGGCGATGCGGTCGAGCTGATCCAGCGCGAGAAGCTGACCGATATGGTGGGCGTGCCGACCATGTCGCACGAGCTGACGCTGGAGGCCGAGCGCCGTGGCGTCACGCTGGACACGCTGCAGGGTATGGGCACCGGCGGCGCCAAACGTCCCGAAGCGCATGTCGAGAAGATCAACCAGGTCTTCCCGAAAGCCTGGGCATCGTCGGGTTATGGTCTCACGGAGACCAATGCGCTGGGCACCTATAACGGCTATTCGGAATACCAGGCCAAGCCGGGCTCCTGCGGTCTGCCGCTGCCCGCGGTCACCTTCATCAAGACGGTCGACGAAGCCGGCAACGAGACCCCGCGCGGCGAGCCGGGTGAGGTGTGGATCAAGTCGCCGGCGGTTTTCCGTGGCTATCTCAACCAGCCGGAAGCGACAGCGGCCGTGCTGACGGAGGACCGCTGGTTCAAGACCGGCGATGTCGGGATCATCGACGAGGACGGCTTCCTGTTCATCGTCGATCGCATCAAGGACATGGTGATCCGCGGCGGCGAGAACGTCTCCTGCCTCGAGGTCGAGGGCGCGCTGGCCAAGCATCCGGATATTCTGGAAGCGGCCGTGATCGGCATCCCCGACGAGCGCCTGGGCGAGCGCGTCGGCGCGGCAATCCTGCTGCGAGACGGGGCGGATCTGTCCGACCAGGACATCATCGATTTCCTGAAACCGCACCTGGCGGCCTTCAAGCTGCCGGATCGCATCTGGCGCATGGACGGGCCGCTGCCGCGTGGCGGCACGAGCAAGATCGACAAGCCGGGCCTGCGCAAAATGCTGCTGAAAGACGAGGAGACTGCCTGATGCCGGTAATCAAGGCCGACACGCTCAAGGACCATATCGGACAGGAAATCGGCGTGTCCGACTGGATCGAGATCGACCAGTCGCGCATCGATGTCTTCGCCGATGTGACCGAAGACCATCAATTCATCCACATCGACCCGGAGCGGGCCGCGAAGGAAACACCGTTCGGTGGTACCATCGCCCACGGCTTCCTGTCGCTGTCCATGCTGTCCGCGCTCGCCGCCAACACGACGCTGGTGCTCGACGGTATCGCGATGGGCATCAATTACGGCTTCGACAAGGTGCGCTTCCTCCAGCCCGTACGGGCCGGAAAGAAGATCCGCGGCCGTTTCGTCCTGGAAGACGCCACCGAGCGCAATCCGGGACAATGGATGCTGAAATACGCCGTTACCGTCGAGATCGAGGGCGAGGACAAGCCGGCCCTCATGGCGCACTGGCTGACCCTGCAGATCGTCGGCTGATCCGGACACGTTCAAGAGAAGAGACTGGCTATGAGTGAGATTAGTTACGACGGCCGCGTGGCCATTGTCACCGGCGCCGGCCTGGGGCTGGGCCGTTGCCACGCCATGGCGCTGGCGGCACGTGGTGCCAAGGTGGTGGTCAATGATCTGGGCGGTTCGGTGGATGGCACGGGCACCGGTTCGGCCGCAGAAGACGTGGCCAGCGAGATCCGCGCTGCGGGCGGCGACGCCATCTCGCACACCGCCAATGTCACCAAGGCCGACGAGGTCGCGGACATGGTCAAACAGGCCATGGACACCTGGGGCCGGGTTGACGTGCTGGTGAACAATGCCGGCATCCTGCGCGACAAGTCCTTCGCCAAGATGGATATTTCCGATTTCCAGGCCGTGGTCGACGTCCACCTCATGGGCTCCGTCGTCTGCACCAAGGCGGTCTGGGACATCATGCGCGAGCAGAATTACGGCCGTATCGCGATGACCTCGTCCTCGTCCGGCCTCTACGGCAATTTCGGCCAGTCCAATTACGGCGCCGCCAAGATGGCTGTCGTGGGCTTCATGAACACGCTGCATCTCGAAGGCCAGAAGTACGACATCCGCGTCAATTGCCTGGCCCCGACCGCAGCGACGCGCATGACGGAAGGTCTGCTGCCGCCGGCTGCGCTCGACCTGATGAAGCCGGAAACCGTATCGACGGGGCTCGTCTACCTCGTGTCCGAAGATGGCCCCTCGCGCACCATCCTGTGCGCCGGCGCCGGCGGTTTTGCCGCGACGAAAATCTACGAAACCGACGGCATCTATCTGCCGCCGGAAGAGCTGACGCCGGAGAATGTTGCGGCGCAGTTCGATGCCATCAAGGATCCCGCCGCCCAGAAGGAATTCCAGGCCGGCGGCGAACAGACGATCAAATTCCTGACCAAGGCCGCTGCGCATCACGGCGTGAAGCTCGGTTAGACCAGGTCAAGACACACCCACGAACAGTCCGGGGAGGACATCCATGAAAGCGCTCCTGTGCCGCGAATTCGGACCCGAAGCGAACATGAAGGTCGAGGAGATCGACACGCCGGAACTCAAGCCGGGCCATGTCCTGGTCGATGTGAAAGCGGGCGGTCTCAACTTCCCGGATCTGTTGTGTGTGCGGGGTCAGTACCAGTTCAAGCCGGAACTGCCTTTCGTGCCGGGTACGGAAGGTGCTGGCGTGATCCGCGAGCTGGGCGAGGGCGTTGACGGTTTCGCGGTCGGCGACCGCGTGATGTTCAACACGCCGACCGGTGCCTTTGCGGCCGAGGCCGTGCTACCGGCGCCCGCGCTGACGAAGATCCCCGACAGCATGCCGTTCGAGGCGGCGGCAGGCCTGACCATCGTCTACGGCACCTCCTATCACGCGCTGAAGCAGCGGGCCGAGCTGAAGCCGGGCCAGACGCTCCTCGTGCTCGGCGCCGCCGGCGGTGTCGGCCTGGCGACGGTCGAACTGGGCAAGGCGATGGGCGCCAAGGTGATCGCTGCTGCCTCGTCGGACGAGAAGCTGGCCGTGTGCAAGGAGCACGGCGCGGACGAGCTGACCAACTACTCCACCGAGGACCTGAAGGCCCGCATCAAGGAGCTGACCGGCGGCAAGGGTGTGGACGTGATCTACGATCCGGTCGGCGGCGAATACACTGAAGCGGCCTTCCGCGGCATCGCCTTTGGCGGCAAGCATCTGGTGATCGGATTTGCGGCCGGCGATATCCCGAAACTGCCGCTCAACCTGCCGCTTCTGAAAGTGGCCAGCGTGGTCGGCGTGTTCTGGGGGGCCTGGGCCGGAGCCCTGCCGCAGGAGCACCGCAAGAACATGCAGGAGCTCTTCGACATGTTCGAAGCGGGCAAGATCAAGCCTTATGTGGCGGGCACCTACAAGCTCGAGGACTTCCTCGACGCCTTCAACTCGCTCTCCGGCCGCAAGGCGATCGGCAAGGTGGTGCTGGTGCCCTAGGGAAAGGCACGATTTTGCTCAACATGCTCCCCAGTTCGCTTGACCCGCGCGGCATCGCCGCCACACTGGCGGCCAGACGAATTGGGGAGTCTCTCATGCGTAATCTGACCACCGCCGCCGCAGCGGCGGCGCTCCTGTCCATGCCGGTCCTGGCCCAGGAGCAGGCGCCGCCGGCCGAAGTCCTCGCCGTGCACGATTATGTTGCGGCCGTGTCTGCCGACCGGATCGAGCAGGATATCCGCACCCTCGTGAATTTCGGCACGCGCCACACCCTGTCGGAAACCGAAAGCGACACCCGCGGTATCGGTGCCGCACGCCGCTGGATCCATGACGAGTTCGAGCGTATCTCGGCCGAGTGCGGCGGCTGTCTTGAGGTGATGTATGTTTCCGACACGATCTCAGGCGAGCGCCGTATTCCCGAACCGACCGAGGTCGTCTCCGTGATCGCTATCCAGCGCGGCACGCTGGACCCTGACCGTTTCGTGATGATGTCCGGCGATATCGACAGCCGGGTCTCCGACCCGCTCGACGGCACATCCGACAGCCCCGGTGCCAACGACAATGCGTCCGGCATGGCCGGGGTCATCGAGGCGGCGCGCGTTCTCAGCCAGCACGAGTTTGCCGGTTCGATTATCTATGCGGGCCTGTCCGGCGAGGAGCAGGGCCTGTTCGGCGGGCAGATCGTCGCCGCCCATGCGCTGGAACAGGGCTGGCGCATCAAGGGTGTGCTGAACAATGACATGATCTCCAACATCGCCGGGATCAACGGTGTGATCGACAATACGACGGCGCGGGTCTTCTCCGAAGGGACGCGTTATGTGGAGACCGAGGACGAGGCCCGCCAGCGCCGCTTTACCGGCGGCGAGGTCGACAGCCCGTCGCGCAATCTGGCGCGTTTCGTCGATCGCACGGCCGATCAGTACATACCTAATCTGGACGTGATGATGGTCTACCGGCTCGACCGGTTTGGCCGCGGCGGTCATCACCGGCCTTTCAACGAGGCGGGCATGCCTGGCGTGCGGATCATGGAGACAAATGAACACTACGACCGCCAGCACCAGGATCTGCGCACCGAGGATGGCCGTGTCTATGGCGATACGCTGGAGGGGGTCGACTTCGCTCACGCCGCGAAGCTGACTTCGCTGAATGTCGCCGTGATGGCTCAGATGGCCGGCGCGCCGCCTTTCCCGGCGAATGTCGAGATCGAGGGGGCTGTGCAGCCTTCGACGACGCTGCGCTGGGACATGGCAACCGGCGAGGCCGCGGGAAATCTGGCCGGCTATCGCGTCCATTGGCGCCTCACCGACCAGCCGCAATGGCAATGGAGCCGTTTCGTCGGCCGGGTTGGCGAGTACACGCTCGAGAATGTGGTAATCGACAATTATTACTTCGGCGTCAGTGCCGTTGCGACGGATGGTTCGGAAACCCCGGTCGTCTTCCCGGGACCGGCCGGGAGCTTTGGCGAGTAGCTCGCCATCGCGATCGGAACCTGAGCAAAAAGGGGCGCCCGGCTGGAGCGCCCCTTATTCTTTCCAGCGGCGCGCAAGCCTATTCGCGTGCGACGATGGTATAGGTCACTGTTTCGCCGGTTGCGGCATTCTCGCCTTCCCAGCTCGCGCCGAGTTCGAGATTTTCCTGGATCGGCGCACAGCCGTGTTCGCCGGTCGAGCGCTCGACGCACACTTCATTGCCGCGGATTTCCCAGGAGCCTTCGATGCCGATATTCGTGGTGTAGGTCCCGTCGGCATTGAAATAGGTGATATAGCTGCCCTGGGTAGTCGAGACCTGAAGCGCGTTCTCGACCAGCATGTCGGCCGGTGCGGCCTGCAGGGCGAGGACGGCGATTGTTGTCAGAAGCATGGATGATCTCCCCGTTGATGACGCGCCTTGGTGGATTGTCCGGTTGTCGTGACGCGCCAGCGGGGACGTTAACCTTACGGCTCGCCTCTCTCAATATGTCGGTTCGCGAAATTCGCGTGACAGGAGAAGCTTAGCCGCGCGCCTGGCAATCCGCGTCCAGTTCCGAAATCCATTGCCGGATCAGGGCAATACCTTCCTCGTGCCGGATTGCGCGTCCCAGTTCGGGCATCATCGCGCCAGGGTCATTCGTCTCCATTCTATAGAGGAGTATGGATTCCTCCGGCTCGCCCGGCATGATCCCGAAGCGCCGCCCGCCCGTGCCGCCCCCCGCCGCGATCGGCAGTTTGCACAGACCCAGATTAGGGCCGGTGGGCGCATCATGCTGCAGGTGAAGGCCCGACGTGTCGGCCGGTCCGGCGGGGTTGTGGCAATGCGCGCAGTTGATGTCGAGATAGGCACGGGCACGTGCATCCAGCGGTTCGGCCGAGTCGAGATAGTTCACTGCACGCGGTGTTGTCTCCGCCCCCGGCCACTCGCCCAGATAGCCGGCCGCGTGAAGGTGTTCGAGCTGGTTCTGCGTGCCGCCGGCATAGGCGTAGTCGCGATTGATGTGGCGCGGCGCGGGGCCGATCGGCTGGATCTGCCGCGTGGTATTGTTCACCGCGTGACAGCCGGCACACTGATTGGCGTTCGGTACGGCATAGGCAAAGTCTTGCGCGTGGCCGTCTGCATCGGTGGCCGTCAGGCGGATGATTTCGCCCGCCCGGCGCAGCTCGGCATCGGTCTGGTCGGCATTCCACACATAGGGCAGGGCAACCCAGCCGCTTTCGCGGTGGACGAGGATGCGCGTCTCGACCAGGCGTATCCCGGCAAGGTCGAGGCCATCGGGCTGCCATCCGGGCGCGGTTTCCAGTGTGCTGCGAACCTCTTCCGGCGTACCGGTCCGCGGATAGTAGAAGGTCTTGGTGATGACGGTGCCGACCGGAAAGTCCAGCACGTCATTCTCGCGATAGGTCGCGCTGACGCCTTCGGGCATCCAGATCGTGCGCTGTTTGTGGGCGTAATCGGAAAACAGCGGCGTGTTGAGGTCGTAGGGCACGACCCCGTCACTCAGGACAAGCGACCGCCCGTCCGATGCCATCATGCCCCATTCGCTCAGCAGCGCCGGATTGCCGGTCTCGATGAATTGCGGCGTGGCTGCCTCCCGCCCGCCGCAGGCGGCAGCCAGGAGAGCCAGGGCCAGGACACTGAAACGCAACATGGAGCGCCTATTCGGCCAGCGCCAGTTCGACCGCCGGCAGGGGCGGCAGGGAACAGCGGTGATTGTCGGTCACGACGGCCGGATTTTCATACCCGTTCGGACCGTCGGCATTGACGATTTCCGCCTCACCATTGTCCAGACAAATGCGGCGGTCGTCGGGCATCGCACCATCGACCATCTTGTCCGCATCGTAGTAACCATCCCACAGCACGTCCGGCAGGCGCCCCAGCGGTCCCGCGATCAGGATTTTCAGGCCCTGCAGATCCAGCCCGTCGGGATTGTCACCACCACCGGAGAAGCTGTTGCCGTGGATATGGATTCCTTCGGGGTAGGGATCGAAGTCCTGCTGGACGGCATAATCCGAATACCCTGTCGAATGCAGGGACGACACGATGATGTTCGCCGTGCGGTTGTCGGCGATCGTGTTGTTGAAGATCTCCACCTCGTCATTGGAATTGATAACGATGCCGGAGCCTGCCGGGATCGAAGCGACCGGCGTGCCTTCATGGCCGAAATTGCCGGTATTGTTGGCGAAGACGTGATTGTCGAAGACGCGCGTGCGATAGCCGGGCTGGGGCAGGTTGGGCATGTTGAAGACCAGGATGCCGCCGGTGTTTTCCGTGGCAACATTGTCGTAGACGTCCGCGCCGATCGTGTTCTCGATCTCGATGCCGGCGACATTCCGCTCTGCACGATTCCGCCGCACCACGACATTGCGCGACTGGCCGACATAGATGCCGGCATCGGCGGCGCCGATGGCGATGGAATCCTCGACCAGGACATTCGTGGTCTGGACCGGGTAGATGCCATAGGCGCCGTTGCGCGTGTCGGGACCATTGGTCCATTCCACGCGCAGGCCGCGGATGATGATGTTCTCGCCCTCATTCACCTTCAGGCCATCGCCCACCGTGTCCTCGATGGCGAGGTTCTCGATGGTGAAGTCGCTGGCTGTTACCAGGAGGCCTTCGGCGCCCTGGGACTGGTTCTGGAAGGACAGGATGGTGCGGTCGGCGCCCTGGCCGCGGATGGTGACACCATCGACCGTCAGACTGAGTGAACGATCGAAAGCGAACACACCCTCGGGAATCTCGATCACATCGCCGGGCTGCGCATCGATCAGCTGTTCGATGAGCTGGTTCTGGTAGTCGCGGTCAGCGGTTGTGATATCGCGTTCCGGCTGGCCGCCACAGGCAGCCAGCGCCAGCGCGGCCGTACCGGCAATCGCGGCAAAGGCGAGTCGATTCATGTCTTGTGTCCCCTCCCTGACATGACGGCAAGTTTGCCGCCAGACTAGGAGTGAACATTGTTCATGTCGATTCAAAAACCGGCGGGAGTCTAACCGGCTTCGCGCATCTTGCGGGACTTGTCACGGGTGGCGACGTCGCGATGTGTGACTTCCTCGCCGCGATGATTGGCAACCTGGATCGGTGCCAACGGCGCGCCGGTGCGCGTGTCATACATTTCGACGGGCGCATCCGCTTCGCCGTAGATCCACTTGTCGCCCCATTGTTGCATCGCCATCAGGATCGGAAAAAGCGCCTCGCCGCGCTCCGTCAATACGTATTCCTGTCGCTGTCCGCGGACCCCGACTTCCTCGCGCACCATGATGCCATTCTCCACCAGCTTGTTAAGCCGGTCGGTGAGAATGTTCTTTGCGATGCCGGTGCTTTCATGGAAATCGCTGAAGCGTCGCGCACCCTTCATCGCGTCGCGGACAATCAGCAGTGTCCACCAGTCGCCCACCTGATTCAGGGTTTGCGCAATCGCGCACGACATCTCGTCGAAACGTTTCCGACCCATTTCCGGTCCCCCAAACTCCGGACCGCTGCCCAAAGCGGTCCTCCCAAAACGCAAAATCGGAATGAACACCCCAAGTGCCGGGACCTCATTCCTGCCCGAAAACACGGCCGCCGGTTGCGTTCCCGGCTGGATTCGCGCCGTGTTTGGCGGCGGAGAATACAGATTTGGTGGAGTTTTGCGACCCTTTGGAGGTCAATGACAATCGGTTGCAACTCGCCTAGGGTGCCAGTGGGGCGAGGTGATGTTGTGTAAGCAATTGATTTTGAGGAAGAAGAGTGACCGGAGCCGAAATAGATTCTTTTAGAGTCATAGTTGATGACCAAACGCGGCTTGCTATGGCCTTCATCCTGATGGGGATGATGTTCACGGTCGCTCTGGCCCTTGATATCGAGGACTTCCGGGCGGTCCGGCAGCAGCCAGTCCGCGTGGTGGGCGGTGTTCTCGTACAGATTCTCGGCCTGCCTTTGCTTACACTCGGCCTGGTCCTGATTCTCTCGCCCCCGGCCAGTGTCGCGCTCGGCATGTTTGTGGTGGCGTCCTGTCCAGGCGGAAATGTCTCGAATCTGCTGACCCATTTCGCGCGGGGAAACACGGCCTATTCGGTCTCGCTGACGACTATTTCCAGCGTCTCGGCTGCGCTCGCGACGCCGGTTTCGATCCTGTTCTGGTCGTCGGTCTATGGCCCCACCGCACGATTGGTGCATCAGCTCGAAATCTCGCCGATGCCCTTCGTAACCCAAACGGTGATCCTGCTGGCCGTACCGCTGGCTGCCGGCATGCTGGTGGTAGCTCGCTGGCCGGGGATTGCCGCGCGCATCCGGTCTGTCCTGATGCCGCTGTCGCTGGCCGGGATCGGCGTCCTGATCGTCGTCGGCGTCGTCCAGAACTGGACGATCATCCTCGCCATCGGGGCAATCATTATTCCCATCGCCCTCATCCACAACGCGTCGGCCTTCGGTCTCGGCGCGCTGAGCGGCCGGGTGTTGCGCCTGGACGCAGCCAGCCGGCGCTCCCTGACTTTCGAGGTCGGGATCCAGAATTCCGGCCTCGGCCTGATCATCCTGCTCAGCCAGTTCGACGGGCTTGGCGGCGCGGCCGCGATCACCGGTATGTGGAGTATCTGGCACCTCGTGGCCGGTACCGCGCTGATCGGCTTGTACCGCGGCCTCGATTGGCTGAAACTCGCGCGGGAGACGAAAACGGCCCCGTAAGAGGGCGAAACCGGGAGGTCTGACATGTATGAACTGAAGATCACGGGCGGCATGATCCATGATGGTTCGGGCGGAGAGGGGCGCGTCGCCGATATCGCCGTCAAGGACGGGCGCATCGCCGCCATCGGCGTCGATCTGGGTGAAGCGAAGCGGACGCTGGATGCCAGCGGCCGGATCGTCACGCCGGGCTTTATCGACATCCACACCCACTATGACGGCCAGGCCAGCTGGGACGAGGAATTGCGCCCCTCCATCGACCACGGCGTGACGACGGCGGTTATGGGCAATTGCGGCGTCGGCTTTGCCCCGGTGCGCGAAGCCGACCACGACAAGCTGATCAAGCTGATGGAAGGCGTGGAGGATATCCCCGGCACGGCGCTCTACGAGGGGCTGACCTGGGACTGGGAAAGCTTTCCGGAATACATGGACGCGCTGGCGAAGATGCCACGGACCATCGATATCGCCGCCATGGTGCCGCACGATCCGCTGCGGGTTTATGTGATGGGTGACCGGGCCGTTTTCTCCGAGCCGGCCAATGATGACGACATCGCCACCATGCGCCGGCTCACCCGCGAGGCGCTGGAAGCCGGCGCGATCGGTTTCGCCACGGGGCGATCGGATGTGCACAAGACCGCCGACGGCGACTGGACGCCCTCCTCGGAATCCACGCGCGACGAACTGACCGGCATTGCCCGCGCCTTCGAAGGACTGGATTTCGGTGTCGTGCAGGCGGTGTCCGATTTCAATCTTGAACGCGGCGAGCAGGATTTTGACGAGGAATGGAACATCATCGCCGATTATGCCAAGGCATCGGGGCGGCCGTTTTCCTTCTCTCTGATGCAGCGCGATTTTGCACCGGATCAGTGGAAAAAGCTGATCGGGCTGACCGAGAAGCTCAAGGAGGAGGGCGTGGATGCCCGCATGCAGGTGGCGCCGCGCGCGATCGGTGTTTTCCTCGGCTTCAATTGCACCTTCCACCCCTTCATGGGCTATCCCAGCTACAAGACCATCGCGCATTTTCCGCTGGACCAGCGCGTCGCGAAGATGAAGGAGCCCGCCTTCAAGGCGCAGATCCTGTCGGAAAAGACCGACAAGCTGTCCGGGCCGGGCTCGTCCGTGCCGCCGCTCGCCGATCTGCTGATGGAGCATATCGAGATGGTGGCCGAGAAATTCTTCCAGCTCGGCGATCCGCCGGATTACGAGCAGCCGCCGGAACGCTCGCTCGCAGCCAGGGCCCGTGAAAAGGGCGTGCCGCTGATGGAGATGGTCTATGACACGCTGCTCGAGCGCGACGGCCAGGAACTGATCTACCTGCCGCTCTACAATTACACCGAACTCAACTACGACAATGTGCTTGAGATGATGGAGCACCCCCAGGCGCTCTACGGCCTGTCCGATGGCGGCGCCCATGTCGGTACGGTGTGCGATGCCTCCATGCCGACCTACATGCTCACCCACTGGACGCGTGACCGCAAACGCGGACGGCGTCTCACCCTGGAAAAGGTCGTGCGCATGCTCACCGGTGCCCAGGCCGACTATCTGGGCATGACCGATCGCGGCTATCTGCGCGCGGGACTGAAGGCCGATATCAACATTATCGACCTCGACAATCTCCAGTCCGAACCGCCGCACATGGAGAAGGATCTGCCGGCCGGCGGTCAGCGCCTGCTGCAGGGTGCACGCGGCTATGACGCGACCATCGTGTCCGGCGAGATCGTGATGGAAAAAGGCCGGCTCACCGGCGCGCGCCCCGGTACGCTCTACCGGGCCGGACAAACCGCCATCGCGGCAGAGTAGGGCGCTCCAGGCTCGGCATGGATCGCGAAACAGGCTAGACCGGTCGCGTATCCATGCTGCAGCTGCCTATGACGGCCCATAAATGACGCTTCTCCTGGCCTATCTGGCCCTCGCGCTTGTCGTATCCTTCCTGTGTTCGATTTCGGAAGCCGTTTTGCTGTCCGTGCGCCCGGCGCATGTCGAGGCATTGCGCCGCAAGAAACATCCCGCCAGCGAGGCGCTGCAGACCCTGCAAGCCAATCTCGACCGGCCGCTGGCCGCTATTCTCACGCTGAACACCGTTGCCCACACGGTCGGCGCCGCCGGTGTCGGAGCCCAGTCGGCCGTTGTATTCGGCAATGAATTCGTCGGCCTGACCTCGGCGATCCTGACGCTGTTGATCCTGGTCCTGTCGGAGATCATTCCCAAGACGCTGGGTGCCGTGCACTGGCAGTCCCTGGCGCCGTCCGTTGGCCGGATGGTGCTCTGGCTGACCCGGTTGATGACGCCCTTTGTCTGGTTCTCCGAGAAGCTGACCGGCGTGATCGCGCGGTCCGGCGAAAGCGCCTTCACCTTCTCGCGCGACGAGATGCGCGCCATGGCCGAGATCGGCGCCCGCGAAGGCGTGCTCGACGACAAGGAGCTGGCGGTCGTCTCCAACCTGATGCGCCTGCACCGGCTGAAAGTGGAGGACATCATGACGCCGGCTTCGGTGATGGCTTCGGTCGATGGCAATGATACGGTGCGCGCCTTCTTCGAGGCGCACGCCCAGACGCCGTTCTCGCGGCTGCCCGTGTTCGACGGCGCCGCGCATCATGTCAGTGGCTATGTCCTCAAGTCCGACCTGCTCCTGGCGCAGGCGCGCGACGAGTTCGACCGGAACATTGCCGAGTTCAGCCGCGAGATCATCACCCTGCGCGATGATATCAGCGCTTCCGCCGCTTTCGACCGGCTGACCCGGTCGAAAGGGCATCTGGCTGTCGTGGTCGACGAGTTCGGTACGTTGCGTGGTCTGGTGACCATGGAAGACGTAGTCGAGACCCTGCTCGGCCTGGAAATCACCGACGAGGCCGACACGGTCGAGGACATGCAGATCCTCGCCCGGCAGCGCTGGCGCGACCGGATGACCGCCATGGGGCTCGACCCCGACTCGATGCCGGATGGCGGACCAGGCTAGGCCGGGACCGCCTCTCCGATGGCATCGGTTGCTGTGGTCTTGAGGGCCTCCATCGTCGCCAGATAGGGGAAGGGGCCGTGGCTGATGCGGGCCACACCCAGGGCTGCGAGGCGTTCGCGGTCCGGCATGCCGGGCATCATCATCGCATTCACGGGCAGGGGGGAGGCCGTGCAGATCTGTCCGATCAGGTCTTCCTGGCCCAGTCCCGGTACGAAGAACCCGCTCGCCCCGGCTTCGGCATAGGCGGCGGCGCGGGTCTCGGCCTCACCGATCAGGGACGCCTGACGGTCTGCATCGCGTTCCTTCAGGAAGAGATCGGTCCGCGCATTGATGAAGAGCGGGATACCGGCCTCGTCGGCCGCCTTGCGGATCGCGCGGATCCGGTCGGCCTGGACCTCGACAGGATAGAGACCGTCGCCGCCGACAATCTGGTCCTCGAAATTGATGCCCACCGCGCCGGTCGCGATCAGGCGAACCGTGTTGGCGGCCAGCGCGTCGGGCGCTTCGGCATAGCCGCCCTCGAAGTCGATGGTCACCGGCAGCGCGCTCGTCTCGACAATACGCCGGGCCGTGGCCAGCAGGGCCTCGAGCGGCAGAGCCTGGCCATCCTTGTAACCCTGGGCGGCTGCGACGGATGCGCTGCCGGTCGCCAGCGCCCTGGCGCCGGCCTTTGCCACGGCGGTCGCCGAGCCGGCGTCCCAGATATTGTACAGCACCAGCGGCGCGCCCTTCACATGCAGCGCGGCAAAGCGGCGGGCGAGATCTCCCTGCGTCATGCGACAATCCTCCTCGAAATCGCAAGTTCCGGGTGGACATGTAGGAAGCCGCAAGGCCCGCCGCTCGCGGAAAACGGACGTGAACGAGGGCCTATCTCACATAGCTCGCGCCGTTGATGTCGATGCAGCTGCCGGTGGCGCTGCGGCAGGCGCCGGAGGCGAGGAAGGCGCACATGGCGGCGATTTCTTCCGGCTGGGCGAGATCGCCGATCGGGATCTCGGCCTTGGCGCGGGCCCGGTCGGCCTCGTGCTGCGGACCCATACGGGTGTCGATCCACCCCGGGGCGAGGGCATAGGCATAGATGCCGTCACCGCCCCATTGCCGGGCGATCGTCTTGGTGATGGCGAGAACGGCGCCCTTGGAGGCGGCATAGGCCATGTGGTCGCGGTCTTCGCCGCGATAGCCTGCGCGGCTGGCGATGTTGATGATGGACCCGCCGCCGCTGGCGGCCATCTCCGGGATGGCGGCGCGGCAGATATCGGCCATGGCCATCAGATTGACCTGCAGCGTGAGCGCCCACACCGCTTCCCATTCCGCGTCGCTGGCGTCCAGCGGGCTGGCAGGGTGAATGCCGGCATTGTTGACGATGATGTCGAGCCGGCCCGAAGCGAGGTGCAGCGCGGCATCGTAGAGTTCGCGTCCACCGCCGGGGCGCGACAGGTCGGCCTGGACAGCCCCGAGCGCGGCCGGTCCGATGTCCTGCACCGCCTTGTCGGCATCGGCCATATTGGCATTGCCGTGCAGCACGACTTCGGCGCCCTGGGCAGCAAACAGATGAGCAGCCGCGAGGCCGACGCCATGACTGGAGCCGGTGACAAGTGCGCGTTTTCCAGTGAGGGGAAGTGACATGGGCGAGCATCCTGCTGCGTGTGATTCCCGGGCAATCTACACCGGCCAGGGGTTGGCTGTCCGGTGTAGAAGTGCGCAGAAGGGCTCGCCCCGCTTGCGGGGGAGCTGTCCGCGCAGCGGGCTGAGGGGGCGGCGCGAAGCGGCGCAGAGCGCGTCAGCGCGCAGACCTGCCCCCTTCGACCTTACCTGGCCCGTGGGCCAGGCTCGGCCACTTCCCCCGCCTTGGCGGGGGAAGCCTGACACTACTTCATCTGCCGCTTGGCTACGGTCTCGAACATCTTGCCGTAGGGCGGGGCGAGGAGGCGGGAGGGGTGCCATTTGCCGGTCGAGAAGACCGAGCGTTCATGGGTGAAGGTGAGGAAACCCGCCTCGCCATGATAGGCGCCCTGGCCGGACGCGCCAACGCCGCCGAAGGGCAGGTCGGGCACGGACAGGTGCAGGAGATTGATATTGACGGCAGCACCGCCCGACATCGTTGCGTCGAGCACGCGCTGGGCCTGCGTCTTGTCGGTCGAGTAGACGTAAAGCGCCAGCGGATGGTCGCGGTCGCCGACAAAATCGATCGCCGCGTCGAGTTCGCTGTAGCCGACCATCGGCAGGACCGGTCCGAAAATCTCCTCGGTCATCACCGCCGCATCGGCTGGCGGGTTGATCACCACGGTGGGCGGGATCTTGCGCGCCGCCTGTGCGGCCTGGGCGTCATGCTCCGGCTGCAGGATTTCGGCCCCGCCCTTGCGGGCTTCCTCGATCATCGCGTTGAGACGGTCATAGTGCCGGTCCGAGACGATGGCCGTGTAGGCGTCATCGGTCGAAGCATCGGGAAACTGGTGCGCGGCGACATTGATGATCGCTTCGCCCAGGGCCCGTTCAGAGCCTTTCGGTGCCAGGACGTAATCGGGTGCCACACAGGTCTGGCCCGCATTGAACAGCTTGCCCCAGGCTATGGACTTGGCAGCAGCATCCTGCGGATAATCCGGTGTGACGATGGCCGGTGACTTGCCGCCCAGTTCCAGCGTGACGGGAACCAGGTTCTCGGCTGCGGCCTTGGCGACCAGACGGCCGACCTGGGTCGAGCCCGTGTAGAAGAGATGGTCGAATTTCAGCCCGGTGAAGGCCTCGCCTACCGCCGGGCCGCCGGTGATCACGGCGACATGGTTCTCCTCGAAAGCATCGGCCAGCAGGCGCTTCATCAGCTCGGCCGTGGCGGGCGTATATTCGGACGGCTTGATCATCGCCCGGCAGCCCGCACCCAGTGCCGCCACGAGCGGGGCCATGGCCAGCTGGAAGGGATAGTTCCAGGGGGAGACGATGCCGGCGACACCCTTGGGCTCGCGGCGGATTTCCGCCTTGCCCGGCATCAGCGTCATCGGCACGCCCACCTTGCGGGTCTTCGCCCATTTGGCGAGATGCTTTTTCGTGTGTTCGGCGTCCTGGATGACAAAGGCGATCTCGGCGATCACGCTTTCCTCGCGCGCCCGGTTGCCGAAATCCTTCGAGATGGCTTCAGCGATCGCATCGGCATTGGTGCGGCACAGATTGGCGATCCGCTCGAGATCGGCCTTGCGCTTGTCCAGCGGCCGGTGTCGCTCGGCCCGGAAGGCCTCCTTCTGGGCTTCCAGGATCGCTTTCATGCGTTCGATCTGCTTGGCTTCGGCTTCGCTCATGTCAGCCTCCTTCGGCCGGTCGGTCAGTGTTGTCAGGCATTGTCTTCGGCGATCATCGCTGCAGCCCGGGTTGCGATCATGATCGTCGGCGCATTGGTATTGCCACCAACGAGGCGAGGCATGACCGAAGCATCGACCACCCGCAAACCGTCGACGCCCTTCACGCGGCAGCGGCTGTCGGTGACGGCCAGCTCACCCGATCCCATCGCGCAGGTCGATGTCGGGTGGTAGAGCGTTTCGGCCCGCGCACGCACATCGTCCCGCAAATCCGCCATTGTGGCCACATGGGGACCCGGATAGCGTTCGGCCTTGCGGTCATGATCGAAGGCCGGCGCGTTGAGAATGTCGCGGACCTTGGCCAGCCCGTCAGTCATTACATCGAGATCCCATTCCTCCTCCAGATAATTGGGCTGGATGGCCGGATGGTCGTGGGGGTCGGTCGATTTCAGCGTGATCTCGCCGCGGCTCTTGGGATAGAGCTGGCAGACATGCAGGGTGATGCCGTGGCCGCGCGTCTTCTCCATGCCGTGCGGGTTGGAGATGGCCGGGATGAAGACCAGTTGCAGGTCCGGCAGGTCGCCGGCATAGGCGGACTTGATGAAAGCCCCGCCCTGGACCGGGTTCACCGTGAACGGTCCGTCGCCGCGCAGCGCCCAGCGCAGCACCATGTACATGTGCTGGGGCAGGGAGCGCAGGGAATTGCCGATCGAGGTCGCGGACTTCGTCCAGACCTGCGCCGTCACATCGAGATGGTCCTGCAGATTCTTGCCGACACCGGGCAGGTCGTGCTCGACCGAGACGCCCGCCTCGCGCAGCTCGTTGGCAGGACCGATGCCGGACAGGAGCAGGGTCTGGGGCGAGTTGATCGCGCCGCCGGACAGGATCACTTCCTTGCGGGCCGTGATGACGACGGTCTCACCGTCCAGATCGACTTCCACGCCGGTGGCGCGGCCGTTTTCCAGCACGACCCGCCGCACCATGGCGCCGGTGCGCACCGAGCAGTTCTCGCGCTCCAGCGCCGGGCGCAGGAAAGCGTCGGCTGCGGAGCAGCGCTTGTTGTTCTTCTGGGTCACCTGATAGGGGCCGAACCCCTCCTGGGCCGGACCGTTGAAGTCGGCATTGCGCTTGTATTGCAACTGGTCGGCGGCCTTGAAGAAGTCCTCGGTCAGCGGGTTCAGCGGGGCGATGTCCGAGACCCAGAGCGGGCCACCGGTGCCGTGCAGCTCGCTTTCGCCACGGGTCTGGTGCTGCACCTCCCTGAAGGCGGGCAGGGCGTTCTCCCAGCCCCAACCTTCAGCGCCATAGACCTTTTCCCACTCGTCGTAATTCTCCTTGGCGCCACGCATGTAGTGCATGGCGTTGATCGAGGAGGAGCCGCCCAGCGTCTTGCCGCGGGGCCAGAGGAGTTTGCGGTCGTTGAGATGCTTCTGCGGCTCGGTCCAGTAGCCCCAGTTGAACTGCTCGCCCGTCACCGCGTATTGCAGCAGCATCGGCGTGCGGATGATCGGGCTGTTGTCGGTACCGCCGGCCTCGAGCACGAGGACGGAGACCGACGGGTCGCGTGACAGGCGTTCCGCGACCGTGCAGCCGGCCGAACCGGCGCCGCAGATGACATAGTCGAAGTCCAGATCACTCATCGCCCGGCACCCCGATCTGGGATTCGGCAGCTTCTGCCGGCGCGGCCGGAGTGTCCGGATCGTCGCCGTAGTGAGCGGCGAGGGCCCGCATCGCGGCGAGCGACTCGGCGGTTCTGCCGCCCCATTCCGTGTCGGCGGCGGTGCGGGCGATCACGATATTGCGGCGCTCATCGACCCAGACATACTGGCCGTATACGCCGGCCATGAAGTATTCGCCATCATACCCCTCCGGGACCCAGAAGTGCAGGCCGTAACCGCGATGGGCGTAGACCGCGTCCGGACCGGGTTCCTGGAAATCAGCGTTCGGCCGTGTGGCCTGTTCCACCCAGCCTTCGGGGACGAGGCGTTCGCCGTTCCAGACACCGTCCTGCAGGTAGAACTGGCCGAAGCGCGCATAGTCCTCAAGCGTCGCATTGAGGCAGCAATAGCCGATCGCCATGCCGCGCTCGCCGGGCACATTCTGATTCCAGTAGGCCTCGCCAGTCATGCCGATAGGCCCCCAGATCTCCGCCTCGACGATGTCGGCCAGCGGTGCATTCCACACGCCGCGTACGACGGCAGAGAGCACCTGCGTATTGGCCGAGACATAATGCAGGTCTTCGCCGGCGGGGCGGTTGCGTTCGACTTCAGCAACCATGGCGTCGATATCGCGGCCGAAGATGTTGGCGCCGAAGAACAGGCGGCGGATGTCGGAGTCCGGGGCGCCGTAGTCTTCTTCGAAATCCACACCGGCGGACATCATCAGCAGGTGACGCAGCGTGGTCTGGCCATAATCCGTGCCGCCGTATTGCGGCGCGAACATTTCGGCGGTCTGGTCGAGATTGGCGATGCGGCCCTGGTGGATCGCCATGGCGATCAGCGTGGCGACATAGCTCTTGCCGACCGACCAGGAGGTGTGACGGCTCTCGGGTGTTGAGCCCAGCAGGTATTGTTCGTGCACCACGGCGCCATTGTGCAGCACCATCAGCCCGGTTGCGCGCGAGTCCGTGAGCCAGTCATCGACGGTCCGTTCGGCGCCGTTGAACGTATAGGCGACATTCGCCTGATCGGTTTCCCGCGGCAGCGGCGTTGCCGATTCGGATGGTTCTATCGCGCGATAGGGGAAAACTTCGTCCATGTGGCGAAACGTTTCCGGAAGGCGTTCCGGTTGTGTCGCGGCCTGGATTTCGGCTGGCGAATATTCGGACCAGGGCCGGAAGAACCAGCCGGTGGCAGCGAGGGCGAGAACGCCAAGTATAGCGGCCAAACCCATGATAAGTTTTTTCATTTTTCTCCCCAACGACAGCCTTATGAACGCTGTTCACTCGGCAGCCTAAGCACAGTTGGGCGGCTTGAAAAGAGGTCGCGGAAAGGCTGTGTTTGAAAACGACCGGTGAGGTTTGCGTGCATCAATTCCGGCAAGAATTTTGTGCAAATCGGAGAAACCGGCTGACAGCCGCCATGAGCGGTGTTCATATAACAAACGTGAAACGCGGATCGGTTGGCACATACAAACCGCGTGAAGAGGGGAGTTAATTCCATGAAAAAGCTGAACAAGGCGGCCGTTCTGGGCACGACCGCCATCCTGTCGGGCCTGATCGGTGCGTCCGGCGCACTGGCGCAGGTTGACGTCATCACCGTGACGGCACAAAAGCGCGAGCAGACGCTGCAGGAAGCGCCCGTCTCGGTTGCGGCTGTCACCGGCGAGCAGATCGAACAGTCGCAGATCCGCGACGCGGCCGACCTGCAGACCCTGGTTCCGTCCCTGCGCGTGGCCGAGTTCGCGACGTCCACCAACACCGAATTCAACCTGCGCGGCATCGGTACGTCGAGCTTCAACCCCGGTCTTGAACCGTCGGTCGGCGTCTTCATCGACGGCGTCTACCGTCCGCGTTCCGGTTCGGCGATCAACGACCTGATCTCGATCGAGCGAGTCGAGGTTATCCGCGGTCCGCAATCCACCCTGTTCGGCCGTAATACGCCGGCCGGCGTGGTGTCGATCATCACCCAGCAGCCGGAATACGAGTTCGGCTATGTCGGTGAGCTGACCGTCGGCAACAACAACACTCACATTGCGCGCGCCTCCGTGACCGGTCCGATCAACAGCACGATGGCGCTGCGCCTCGATGGCTCCATGCACCAGAGCGACGGCTATATCGACGTCGTTGACGGTCGCGATGCCAACAACCGCTCGCGTCACACCTTCCGTGGCCAGCTGCTGTGGAATCCGGGCGACAATACCGAAGTCCGCATCATCGCCGACTATGGCGGGATCGACGAGAATTGCTGTGCGGCTCCGTTCGCCTTCTATGACCCGATCGACCGGGCCGCGCTTGTCGGTCTGGGCGGTACGGCCGTCCCGGCTGACCCGGAAGGCGGCGACCGGATCGCCATCGATGGCGATCTGAACACGCAGCTGTCGACCAGCGGTATCTCGGCCGAAGTTAATCACGATTTCGAAGCCTTCACCTTCACCTCGATCACGGCGGTGCGCCGCTACGAGGAAGATCAGCTGTTCGATGCTGACTTCTCGGATCTCGACCTGGTGAGCCTGCGTCACATCGAGAACCGTTATGACAGCTTCACCCAGGAGTTCCGGGTCACCTCGACCGGCGACAACTTCATGGACTGGATGGGCGGCGCATTCTACTACAACAACCGCCTCCACTATACGAACTCGACGCCTTATGGCGCCGACGCGCGCGCCTTCTTCGACGCCGCCTCGGCTCCGTCCGTCGCTCCGGTCGTGGCCGGCCTGGGTCTGCCGCCCGGAACGGGCGGTGTCAGCCTGCTGGAAATCTTCCTGAACATGAACCAGGCTGCCGGTGTCGGCAGCTTTGTTCCGCTGCCTTCCGGCAATGCAGCGCTGCCGACTGTACCGGCCGAGGGGTTTGTGTCGACGAGCCATGGCTTGCAGTCGGAAGACTATAACTACGATACCGAGGCCTGGTCGGTGTTCGGTCAGCTCGATTTCCACCTGACCGACCGCTTCACCCTGACGCTGGGCGGCCGCTATTCTGACGAAAGCAAGGAAATGGTCACGGTCATCGACCAGCCCGATCCGCTTTCGGCCTTCTCCTTCGTCGATCTGGCGCAGGACCTGCGTCTGGTGACGCCGGGGACGTGTAATCCGGCGCTGTTCCCGGTTGTGGGTGGCGATGCCTGCGCCTTCCTCGTTCCGTCACTCCTGCTCGGCCAGGGGCTGACCCAGTATCCGGACGGCACGCCGATCAATCCGGCGGCCCCGCTGCCGTCGATGTTCGCCGGCACGGCCCTTAACCCGCTGCTCGGTTTCTCGGCCTTCCAGAACTGGGAACCGGTCAGCGCGGCCGATTTCCCGACTTCGCGCAGTGACACGAACTTCTCGGGCAATATCATCCTGTCCTATGACGTGTCGGATACGCTGAACATCTACGGCAGCTATGCCACCGGCTTCAAACCGGGCGGTTTCAATGTCTCGACCAATGCGGCCTTCACCGGCGTGTTCGAATTCGAGGAAGAAACTGCGCAATCCTTCGAGATCGGCGCCAAGGGGTCGCTGTTCGACAATCGTATGGTTTATGCGATCGCCTACTTCAATCAGGAGATCGAGGACTTCCAGACCAACAACTTCGTCGGCAACGGTTTCGCGCTTGAGAACGCCGGTTCGATCGAGGTGTCGGGCATCGAGTTCGAGGGCCAGTGGTCGCCGGTCGACAACCTGCTCTTCACGGGTGGTTTCACCTATCTGATCGACAGCAAGTACGGCGATTACGAGTTCGCCCCGTGCCCCGACAGCTTCAACGGTGTCGGTGTGTGGGATGCCGGCGATCCGAACTTCGCCCTGTGTGAACTGGGCAATGAGCGGACGAATGATGCCGGTGTCACGGCGCTGTTCAACAATCTCACCGGCCGTGACCGCGGCAATTCCGAACTGGTCGGTTCGCTCACGGCGACCCTGACCACGCCGCTGAACAATGGCTGGGAGATCGATTGGCGTGGCGAGATGACCTATGTCTCGGAATTCCTGCATACGACCTCGCAGGATCCGCGTCCCTTCGCCACCCAGGATGCGTTCACGCTGTACAATGCGTCGGTCACGATCGGGTCTGACAGCGACAGCTGGGCGCTGCAGTTCTGGGGCCGCAACATCTTTGACGAGGACTACACCAAGGGCGGCTTCCCGTCGGTGGGCTATCTGGGCACCAGCTACAACGCTTACCCGGGCGACCCGCAGACCTATGGTGTGACTCTCCGTATCCGCGGCTAGTGAACATCGTTCAAAAATGACTTTGACGACGGGCGAAGGCTGGTTAGCCTTCGCCCGTTGTTTTTTGTCCGGGGCGCTTCATGCTGTTCATCGTTCTGGCCGGTTCTGTCGTTGGTATCACTGCCATGGTGGTACTGAACATGTGGCTCGGCCTGTCAGAGCCGGCCCGGCTCCGCGATCTGGAAGATGCGGTGGCACGGCTCGATACCGATTCCGTGGGATACGAGGCCGGCGAGGGTGGGCTGGTGACGCCCGACGGTCTCAGCGCGCTCATACCGTCCTGCGACGGCCGCACCCTCGGCCTGCTGGTCGCGCGCGGCAGCGATTTCGTCATTCGCTATCTCGGCCCGGGCAGTGTGCGCGCTGCCGAAGCCGATGCAGACGGCTCGCTGCAGCTGCGTCTGAACGATTTTACCTTCGCGCCGGCCCGACTGAATTTCAGCTCGGCCGATCAGGCGCAATTCTGGGCCGAAAGGCTCAACGCACTAAAGGGGTAAGCCATGGACGCGCCGGCTTTTGTGGAAAATTTCGATCCGATCTGGGTTGCCATCCCGCTCTTCGTGATCGCGGTGTTCGCCGAAATGATTTTTGCGCGAGCGACCGGCCGTGCACGTTTCGAGGCGCGTGACAGTGCGGCCAGTCTTGTGATGGGGCTGGGAAACACCGTGTCGGCCGTGCTGTTCGGTACCGTGCTGGCGATCTGGTCCATGTTCGTCTACGAGCACCGGGTGTTCGATATCGGTTTTGCCTGGTGGGCCTGGATCCTGGCCTTTGTTCTGGACGATTTCGTCTATTACTGGTCGCACCGTTTTGCCCACACGGTGCGCTGGTTCTGGGCCGATCACGTGGTTCACCACTCCTCCCAGCACTACAATCTGACGACGGCACTGCGCCAGCCCTGGCTCAGTCCGCTGACGCTCAAATTCGTCTGGCTGGGCTCGGCGCTCATCCTGCTCGGTTTCCATCCGGCGATGATCGCCTTCGTGGGCTCGCTCAACCTGATCTACCAGTTCTGGATCCACACCGAGGCGATCAAGAAATGCCCGGCCTGGTTCGAGGCGGTGATGAACACGCCCTCGCACCACCGGGTCCACCACGCCACCAATCCGGTCTATCTCGACCGCAACTATGCCGGTGTCTTCATCATCTGGGACAAGATGTTCGGCACGTTCCAGCCCGAACTGGAGAATGAGAAATGCCGCTACGGCATCGTTAAAAACCTTGGCACCTACAACCCGCTGAAGATCAGCCTGCATGAATGGTGCGGCATTATCGACGACATGCGCCATGCCCGCTCGTTGCGCGATGCTGCCCTGTATCTCCTCGCCCCGCCGGGCTGGTCTCCCGACGGTTCGCGCGCGACCTCCAAACAATTGTTGGCGAAGTGGCACGCGCGTCAGGTCAGCCAGACCGGCCAGCCGCCAGCCGAAGCTGCCGAGTAGACCTTTTCTCCGGTCCCGTTTCCCCGGGCCCGGTGCTGGAGGAAGCGTCTCTCTCGCTGCTTCTTTCTCGCCCACCTCATTCCTCTTCCCCCGGCCTTGTGCCGGGGCCAGGAGGAGCCTGCATCCGAAACGCCGCCAGACCCCGGAACAAGTCCGGGGAAAGCGCCACGCTCTCTTTCTTCCCCACCGTGTGGGGAAGTGGGCCCTCCGTAGCCTTGGCGAAGGAGGG
>JAZAHA010000033.1:0-10724 GCA_036231565.1 Pseudomonadota bacterium | reverse complement strand
GGGGACGTGGGCCGATGCGCAGCATCGGGTCGAAGGGGCGGCGCGAAGCGCCGGGAAACGCTGGCGCTTGGCCCCGCCATTCCGCCGCATATAGCGGCGGCCCCTCCCCCGCTACGCGGGTCCCCCTCCCCCCGATGTGGGGAGGAAAATCCTTACCCGTCGCCCTCGCCATCGGCGCCGCCGGCATCGCGCGGGGCCTGGAAGACCTGGCCGGGATAGATCAGGTCAGGATCGCGGATCTGGCTGCGATTGGCCTCGTAGATCACCGTGTACTGGATGCCTTCGCCATAAAGACGGCGGGCCAGGCGCCACAGCGAATTGCCCGGCTGGACCACGACTGAGTCAGGGCCGAGATTAAGCGCTTCCGGTGCGACCCGTTCGAAGGGCAGCACGATCACGGCGGAGACATTGCCGTCCGGTTCGACCTGGTCGATCTGGAGGTCATAGACACCCGGCGCCAGGAGCGATCCGGCCTGCATGTCCCAGCGGCCATCCCGGCCGACCTGGGTTTCACCGACCAGCGCACCATTGGCGAAGATGCGGACAGTCGTGCCGGTCTCGGCGCGGCCGGAGAAGATCACGGCGCCGGTGGAATCATAATCGACCGTTTCCAGCACCAGCGTGCCCATTTCCGCATCCAGGCAGGACGGGCATTGCCAGACGCGGCTGGCTTCGCCGGGACGGCCCACAACGACCAGCGGCGTCGGACCGCGCTGTTCGGGAATGGACACGACGACGACCTGTTCGGACATCATTTCCCGCCCGTCCGGCGCCACCATGCGCAAGGACAGCTCGACCGCGCCCGAGGGCAGTGGCTCGTCGGGAATGATCACCCATTCGCCGCGTTCATTGATGGTCTGGGTATCGGTGCGCTCACCCGCTTCGCCGGTGAATGTCAGGGGTTCGCCATCGGCCAGGAGCTGGATCGTCGCGCCGGGTTCGCCGCGGCCGGCCGTGACGGCAGAGCCGACGGGCGCGACGCGCACGATGTCGAAGACGGGCGGCGCGATCATGGCGGCCGGTGTGGTACCGCGCTCGCCACCGGTCTCGCCGGACTGAGCGGTCTCGGCCGGCTGTTGCGGCGCACTCTGGTCGGCAGAAGGCCGGTACATGATGAAGGCCATCGCGGCAGCGATCGCCAGGGCGGCGAGTACGGCGGCTATGATGAACGACCGCGTTGCGGTCATGGCGGACCTCCTGTCATCGGCCGGCGGTGTTATGGCCGGCTGTCATGGCGTGCCGGCGCGGGCATTTCGTCAGACTGCTCTACCGGATGCAAGACCCGCGCCGCCGAAGCTGCGCGGGTCCCCCATTCCCGAAGCTGCAGTATGAGCGATGTTCGATGGCAAAAGTAAGGTCTGCTTGTGCATTTTGCCATTCACATCCGGCGCGATAGCCCTAATCCGGCTCGCCATGCGGGTCGAACACGTCCTCGATTGTCAGTTCAAAGGCGTGTGCCAGGGCAAAGGCGAGGGTCAGCGAGGGGTCGTGCTTGCCGGTCTCGACCGCATTGATCGCCTGGCGCGACACACCGACCCGCTCGCCCAGCTCGGCCTGGCTCCAGCGGCGTTCGGCCCGCAGCACGCGCAACCGGTTCCTCACCGGTTTTCCCGCCAGTAGAGGTAACACTGTGCGACGCCGAACGCGCCGGCCAGGGCAGGCAAGACCCAGATCAGGCTGATCTCGGGCACGTCGACGGCACCGGCCAGGAAGCCATAGCCGAAGCTGGCAAAGCCGACGATGCCGGCGGCCCACAGGATGGCCTCGGTGGCGATCCGCCGCTGGTATTCGTCCATCTCGCGGATGCGCACGATGAAGGCCCTGAGGGCATAGAAGGCCGGGATCAGCGGGGTCAGCGAGGCGAGCCCCGCCGACCAGCCCGACAGCTCGCCATTATTGATCGCCGTGACCGAGCCGAACAGGACCAGCATGTAGGCGAGCATCGCGAGAGTGAAATGGACTGTATAGCGCTTGTTGGCCGACATCATTCCACCCCGTCCGAGCTGATGGCTTCGGCCAGGCGGGCGAAGACGGGAGCATTGTCGATGACGACCGATCCGGCAGCAGCATCCGGCCGCGCGGCTGCAGGCTGCATCGCCTCCTCGCCACGGGCCTCCGCCGCCATCACGGCGACCAGCGCAGTGACCGTGGCAATCAGGGCGCCGATGGCCGGGGACACTTGTTTGAACTTCAACATGAAAAGCTCCATCAGGTTGATACGACTTATTGTCATGAAAACCTGACACCTCGAAATGAAAATGTCAAGATAACATGACTTAAAGACAGAAACTCTCGACTTTTGTGCGTTCTTTTCCTCCCCACCGCGTGGGGAGGGGGACCGCGCCGGAGCTGTAGGCGAAGGCGTGGTGGAGGGGCCGACGCGTCAGCGGCGGTTTCGCGGCCGCGGGCCGCGCCCCTTCGACCCGATGCTGCGCATCGGCCCACTTCCCCACTGTGTGGGGAAGAAACACGTCCGTGGGGAACGCTCTGCCTAGGCCGTTTCGCCCTGCAGGCGCTTGAGCACTGTGTCGCGGCCCAACAGCGGCAGGAGAACAGCCATTTCCGGGCCGCGCGGTTCGCCGGTCAGCATCAGGCGCAGCGGCATGAAGAGGTCCTTGCCCTTGCGGCCCGTCGCCGCCTTGAGCGCATTCGTCCACTCGCCCCAGCTCGCCTCGGTGAGCGTGCCGGCCGGCAGGTGTTCGGCCGCGGCGGCGGCATAGCCGGCATCCTCGATCACCGGCGTCACCGGTCCCTCGACCAGCCTCATCCAGCTCTTGGCATCGTCCAGCCGTTCCAGATTGGGGCGCACCGCATTCCAGAAGGCCTCGCCGCCATCGGCACCCAGCATGGCCAGGCGCGGCTGCGCCTCGGCATAGGGCAGCGTGTGCAGGAGTTTGGCATTCACCCGCTTGAGCTCTTCGGGATCGAAACGCGCCGGCGAGCGCGACAGCTTGCCCAGGTCGAAGCCTTCGAGCAGGCCGTCGATATCGGCGAAGGCGTCGACCGGGTCGGAAGTGCCGATCTTGGAGAGGAGCGACATGATCGCCATCGGCTCGATGCCCTCCTCGTCGCGCAGCTCGGCAATCCCCAGCGAACCGGTCCGCTTGGACAGCTTGCCGCCATCGGCACCGACCAGCAGCGCCTGGTGACCGAATTTGGGGGCAGCACCGCCCAGCGCCTCGAAGATCTCGATCTGCGCACCGGAATTCGTGGTGTGGTCCTCGCCGCGGATGATGTGGGTGATCTCCGCCTCGATATCGTCGACCACGCTCGGCAGGGTGTAGAGATAGGAACCGTCCTCACGGATCAGGATCGGGTCGGACAGCGACGAGGTCTCGATGGCGACATGGCCGCGCACCATATCGTCCCATTCCACCGGATTACCCGACAGCTTGAAGCGCCAGTGCGGCTTGCGGCCTTCGGCTTCCAGCTTCGCGCGGTCGGCCTCGGTCAGTTCCAGCGCGGCGCGGTCATAGACCGGCGGACGGCCGTTCGCCATTTGCAGACGGCGCTTGCGCTCCAGCTCGTCACCGGTCTCGTAGCAGGGATAAAGCAGGCCCTTCGCCTTCAGCTTTTCCGCTGCCGCGCCATAGCGCTCGAAGCGCTCGGACTGCTTGAATGTGTCGTCCCAGGTGATGCCCAGCCAGGTCAGGTCAGTGCGGATGCCGTCCTCATAGGCCTGCGTCGAGCGTTCCGTATCCGTGTCGTCGATGCGCAGCAGGAAAGTCCCGCCCGCCTTGCGCGCGAACAGATAGTTGAAGATCGCGGTGCGGACATTGCCGACATGAAGCTTGCCGGTCGGGCTGGGCGCAAAACGGACTTTGGTCATCGGTGCAGGCCTTGGCTCGAAGATGAGCCGCAGGGCTTAGCGCCGCGCGCGCGCCGGGGCAAGCGGGGGTTCAGTGTTTCCCCGCCACCAGCCGGTAGACCCCGCCGCCGACCAGGCCGACGCAAAAGACCAGGGTCATGAGCGGGACGAATTCGGCGCCGTGCTGCAGGGGGAAGCCGAAAACCTGGACGCAAAGAATGCCCGTGACGCCGCCCAGCAGCGCGCTGGTATAGATCTTCTTCCAGCCCTGGCTGTGCATCAGCCAGGCGAAGGCGAGTGTCGGCAGGGCCGTCAGCACGATCATGAACACACCGATATAGAGTGTCCCGGGGATGATCGCTGCGGCAAACCCGGCGACCTCCTGCGCGCTCGGCACGCCCTCGGCCAGCGCCATCATACCGAAGCTTCCGACCATGGCCGCAGCGCTGGCAAAGCAGGCCGCAAACCAAGCAGCGACAGGGCGCGTCCAGGCATTGGCAAAACGACGTTCGGCATCGGCACGGATAATATCGCGCATGGCGGCCTCCCTTGAGCACTCCCGTTTCGTTTATTTCTGTTTTGACAGAAATTTCGGAACAAAGGGATGGGGCGGGGTGTCGCAGGCCGGGCCGCAGACGTGTAACGGAACGTCGGCAGGCAGGCCCGCGTTGGCAGGGGGAGGACGCAGACACGCAAAGGAGTCCGGACATGGGTAAATCCCCCGACGATCTTTCCCTGACCGACGACAAGGAAAAGCTGAAAACGGTTCCCGAGGACGCTGGCAACAAGGTCGACCGGAAGTCGGAGCGCGATGAAATCAGCCGCCGGGAACAGCTGAAGACCCGCGACTATCTCGGCGAGGACGGGCCTCCTGCGGGAGGCGGTTCGCGCTCGGGCGGCAAGCTCGCCCGCGATATCGGCACCAAGGACGAGATGAAACGCTCGAAGGAGCGGCCGGCCGGCAAGACGCGCGTGCAAAAGAGCGAAGAGCGCGGCCGCGACTAGCGCTGCAACAGCCCGGGCTGCCGCCCCCGCGACGTCGATCAATCCCCCGACTTGAACCGGTTGGTGATCGGGTAGCGGCGGTCGCGGCCGAAATTCTTGGAGCCGATCTTCACGCCCGGCGGCGCCTGACGGCGCTTGTATTCGGCGCGGTAGAGCAGGTTCTCGATGCGGCGCACCGTCGCCTCGTCCTGGCCTTCGGCGACGAGGTCGCGCACCGAACGCTCCTCCTCGACGAGGGCGAAAAGAATGCTGTCCAGCACGTCATAAGGCGGCAGACTGTCCTGGTCGGTCTGGTCTTCACGCAGCTCGGCCGAGGGCGGTTTGGTGATGATGCGCTCGGGGATGACCTGGCCGACAGGCCCCAGGCCGGTCGCGCGCGGATGCGCATTGCGCCACCAGGCCAGCTCGAAGACTTCCGTCTTGTAGACGTCCTTGAGCGCGTTATAGCCGCCATTCATGTCGCCATAGAGCGTGGCATAGCCGACGGCCATTTCCGACTTGTTGCCGGTGGACAGCACCATCGGACCGAACTTGTTGGACAGCGCCATCAGCACGACGCCGCGGGCACGCGACTGGATGTTTTCCTCGGTCGTGTCGGGATCCTTGCCGGCAAACACCCCGGCGAGGGTCGATCCGAACGCCTCGATGGTCGGCTCGACATCGATGACGTCGTAGCGGATGCCCAGCATCTGCGCACAGGCCTGCGCGTCTTCCAGACTTTCCTGCGAGGTGTATTTCGACGGCATCATCACCGCCCACACCCGCTCCGGCCCCAGCGCATCGACGGCAATCGCCGCCGAGATCGCGCTGTCGATGCCGCCGGACATGCCCAGCACGACGCCCGGGAAGCCCGCCTTGTCGACATAGTCGCGCAGGGCCAGCACCATTGCCTTCCAGTCGGCCTCGAGCCCGGACACGACCGGCGCCCGCGCCTCGCTGTCGCACGACCAGCCGGTTTCCGTGCGCTGCCAGACGGCCAGGTCCATCGCTTCCTCGAAAGCGGGCAGGCGCTGGACCGTCTCACCGGCGCTGTCACGGGCAAAGCCGGCGCCGTCGAAGACAAGCTCGTCCTGGCCGCCGACCTGGTTGACGAAGATCATCGCCTTGCGGCCCTGCCAGCGGTCGAACCAGGCGGAAAAGGCCGTCTTGCGTTCGCGCTCGATGGTGCGGCGCCAGGGCGAGCCATTGATGACGATCATCATTTCGGCGCCCTGGTCGATCAGCGCCTGCGGCACGGTTTCGCGCCAGATATCCTCGCAAATCGGCAGGCCCAGGCGGATGCCGCGCCATTTGACGATCTCCGGCACCGGTCCGGGCTGGAAGACACGCATCTCGTCGAACACGGCGTAATTGGGCAGTTCATGCTTGAAGCGCAGCGCGACGAGATGGCCCTCATCGATCAGTGCGACGGCATTGTGCAGCTTGCGGCCCTGGCGCCAGGGCAGACCGACCAGAACGGCCGGGCCGGACTTGGTGTCCTCGATCAGCGTCTCCAGTGCACGCTTGCAGGCCTCGACGGCCGCCGGCTTGAGCACCAGATCCTCGGGCGGATAGCCCAGCAGGAACATTTCCGGAAACACGACAAGGTCGGCGCCTCGGATACGGCCGTCGGCAATCGCGGCGCGCGCCTTGGCCAGATTGCCCGACACATCCCCGACCACGGGGTTGAGCTGGGCCGTGAGAATGGAAATCCGGTCCGTCATGAGGGCGACTTAGACCGCGCCGTGCCCCGCCGCAAGAGGCTCACGATCCGTAGACACGCGCCCCGTCGATCGCCCGGGCCGCATCCAGCGCCCGCAGACCGGCAATACCCGGCACCGCGACCGGTTCGCCGTCAAGCACCGAGGCGATGAAGGCGTTGACATTGGCGCCGAGGGAATCGCGCGCAACCGGGGTCTCGGCAAAGCCGGCATTGAGTGCGTAGGGCGTGGAATTCTCGAACGTCTTGGCGACGAAATCGATTTCCAGCACACCCGTCTCGTATTCCACCCGCATCTTGCGATCGCGTTCGTGATGGACCCGGCTGGCTTCCAGCTCGGCGATGCAGCCATTGTCGAAGACAAGCTTTGCCCGGGCAATATCCGGCGTGCCGAAACGGCCCTTGTCGACCTCGCCCTCGACGGTTTTCACCGCCCCGCCGGCCAGCGCAATGGCCAGGTCGAGATCGTGTACCATCAGGTCCAGCGTCACCGACACGTCGAGGCAGCGTTCGGACGGCGGCCCCATGCGGCTGGCGACGATGCGTTTGGGACGGTCGGGCACGGCAAACAGGCCCATCGCGTTGAACACGAAGCGTTCCTGGTGACCCACCTGCAGCACGCAGCCATGCGTCGCAGCCAGCTGGATCAGCTCTCGCGCTTCCTCGACACTGGAGGCAATCGGCTTTTCGACCAGGACGTGGCGGCCGTTTGCCAGCGCGGCCGCGGCGGCTTCGAAATGGTGGACCGCCGGCGAGGCGACCGTGACGGCATCGCAATCGGCGATCAGACGGGCCAGATTGTCATAGGCCTTTGCGCCATGCTTGTGCGCCAGCGCCCGCGCCTTCTCGATATCGGGTTCGTAGATGCCGACCAGATCGGCCCGGTCGTGCGCTGCGTATTTCGAAGCGTGGAAACCGCCGAACACACCTGCACCGACAACACCGGCCCGCAGGCGCTTGCTTTCCGAAACCATGATACGTCCTTGTCACTCTGCCGGGCTGAATACCCTGCCCGCCCCTGCGATCAAGCCGCTCCTGCATCAAGACGTGTTTCCGCGCATTGCAGCCCGCCGCTGCCATACCGAAACGTCGACCCGGCTTGCACGCGCATCGAAGCGCTCTACCATGCCGCCCGCGGGGAGGGATCGGACTTGGATACTGAGAAAAAGCCCGAGGCGACAGCAAAGCCGAACGACATTCTCGACTCGGTGTCAATCGCGGCCTTCGATCTGGACGGGCGCATTTTCCGCACACTGTGGCATTCCCTGATCCGGACGCCAGATGTGGCGCTGGCTGGCGCCACGGGAAACTATAGCCAGTATCTCTCGCCGCTCCGCGTCTTCGTCGCGCTCTTTTCCTTCCAGTTCGTCGTCGCTTCGCTGTTCGGCACGCCGCTTGCGGGCTCACTGGACCAGCTCACGGTGAGTCTCGAGCCGGACGCGGTCGAGGCCTGGCTTGCGACCGGGCGCAATGCTGCCGGCGAGATCCCGACCGCAGCGGAGGTCAACCAGACCATCGAGAGCTGGGGGGCCATGCTGCTCTGGCCGATCACCGTCATCACCGCCCTGCCCTATCTGCTGCTGTTGAAGCTCTACCGTCCCAGCGTGCCGCTCTGGGGGCATCTGCAATTCTTTCTCGCCGCCACCAATGCGTCGTTCGTGGTGATGATCGCGACCATTCCGCTGATCGTTCTCGGCCTTGGCTGGTTCTCGCTCGGGATCGCCTTTGCCATGGTCGTCTATTATTTCTGCACCGGCCGCATTGTCGTGCGGTTCTACAGCCACAGCGCCGGTGGCGCGGCCCTGCGCCTGCTGGGCCTGTTCCTGCTCATGCCCGTCACCCTCCTGATGACGGGGATCGGCCAGATTCTCGGCACCGCCTTCACGCTCGACGTGAATTACGATCTCAGCCTGATCCGGCTCTATGCGCCGGATCTCCAATAACCCTCCCCAACCCTGAAAAAGGAGAGACCGCCATGAAGTCTCGTGAAATCCACCTTCTGGAATATCTCAAGGGCGATCCGAAGCCGGAGAACTACAAGCTCGTCGAAGTTGACGTGCCGGGCCCGGCCGACGGTGAAGTACTGGTGAAGAACCACTACATTTCGGTCGACCCTTATATGCGCGGCCGGATGAGCGGCATCCGCACCTATGTGGACCCGTTCGAGGTCGGCAAGGTAATGCAGGGCGGCGCCGTCGGCGAAGTGGTCGAGAGCAAGTATGAGGGCCTCAAGCCCGGTGATTTCGTCAATTCCATGTTTGGCTGGCGCGAGGCTTATGTAACCTCGGGCAAATTCCTGCAGAAAATCGATACCTCCGTCCTGCCGCCCCAGGCCTATCTGGGCATTGCCGGCCTGACGGGCCTGACCGCCTATGTCGGTATCAAGCGCATCATCGATCTGCAGGAAGGTGAGACGATGTGGATGTCTGCCGGTGCGGGCGCCGTCGGCTCGGCCGGCATCCAGTTCGCCAAGGCGATGGGCGCCACGGTCGTCGCAACCGCCGGCGGCCAGGAGAAGTGCGACTTCGTCAAATCGATCGGCGCCGACGCTGTGGTCGACTACAAGGCAACCGACAATCTCACGGCGGCCATCCAGGACGCCGCACCCAAGGGCATTGACGGCTATTTCGAGAATGTCGGCGGCACGCACTTCACCGCCGCCCTCAACACGCTGAAGCCGAAGGGCCGGATCGCGGCCTGCGGCATGATCCAGCGCTACAATGATGCCCAGCCGGCCACGATTACCGACAATCTCACCTTCATTGTCGGCAAGTCGCTGAAGATCCAGGGCTTCATCGTTACCGATCACGCCGACATGATGGACGGCTTCGTGCGCGACCTGTCGGCCTGGATGGCGGCCGGCAAGATCAAGCCGGCCGAGACCGTCATCGAGGGGATCGAGAACGCTCCGGACGCCTTCATGGGCCTCTTCTCCGGCCGCAATACCGGCAAGATGCTGGTCAAGATCTGATGAGCGAAGACAGCAGCGCGCTGCGCGACATGCTGAACGCACGGGGGGCCGGGCATCTGCCCGGCCATCTCGGCGTCGTGATCGAGACGGCGACGACCGAAGAGGTTGCCGGCTTTCTGGACGTGCGCCAGGAATTGATGGCGCCGAACGGCTTCCTGCATGCCGCCAGCGTGATCGGCCTCGTCGACACGCTGTGCGGTTACGGCACGGTGGCGAACCTGCCCGAAGGGGCCAGCGGCTTCACCACGATCGAGCTGAAGGCCAACTATCTCGGCACCGCCCGCGACGGCCGGCTCCGGGGCGTCGCAACGCCGGTGCACCGGGGCCGCACCACCCATGTCTGGGATGCGCGCGCCTTCCGGGACAGCGACGGCAAGACGGTTGCCCTTTTCCGCTGCACGCAGATGATCCTCTGGCCAAAGGCCGGCGAGGTCAGCGCCGCATGAGACGGCCGAGTGTCCAGCCGGCCGCACAGGCCGCGATGACCGGCGACCAGGTCTCTCCCGCACCCGCGAGAAATGCCAGCGTGTAAGCACCGAGCCCTGCTGCAAGTGCGAACGGCAGCAGGCGAATCGGGCGATTCGCAGTGGCGGCGTTAGGATCTGGTTCACCCTGATACATGCTGCAAAATGTACGCAAAACGGGGGCCGAAGGCGAGAAATGGGACTTGTCCCAAGGAAATTGCAGTGAATCCGGCCCGATTCACCTGTTATGGCTTGCAAAGCCGCCCGGTTGTCGGCCTTGATGAGGCGTCCACGAACACGCGGCACACCGGCCGGACACGATGACCGTGTCTGCCGGCGCCGCGACTAAACGGGGGGAACCCTATGAACAAGTCTGATCTCGCCAAAGCCGTCAGCGACAAGACCGGTCTGTCCCGCGCACAAGCGGGCGATGCGGTCGACGCCGCAATCGAAGCCGTCATCGCTTCGGTCAAGGGCAATGACAGCGTTCAGCTCGCTGGCTTCGGCACCTTCTACGCCAAGCACCGCGAAGCCCGCGAAGTCCGCAATCCGCGCACTGGCGAAAAAATGATGTCCAAGGCTCGCACCCAGGCGGCTTTCCGTCCGGCTGCTGCCCTGAAGGACATCTAATCAGTCCAAACGGGTTCTGATTACACGAACGCCGCCCGGAGCCATCCGGGCGGCGTTTTTCTTTGGGTGTCCCGCTGTCCGCTTGCTTCCCCACAGCGTGGGGAAGTGGGCCCTCCGTAGCCTTGGCGAAGGAGGGGTCGAAGGGGC
>JAZAHA010000032.1:0-59912 GCA_036231565.1 Pseudomonadota bacterium | reverse complement strand
TTGCGGAGGCAGATGACGAGTGCGCGGAAATAACCGATTCTTCGCCTGGCCGAATGCGTGAGGCACTTGGCGCTGCCTGTTGGCTCCGACGCTCTCTCCAGCAGGAGGGCAAGAGCGATGCGTGATGCGATCTTCTGGACCGACCTTCTGATATCGCTTCGCCGCAGCCCCGCCGTCACCGTTGGTGGTGTCCGCTCTGAAATCGAAGCCGCCATAGCCGAGGCCCGTGCAGAAGGTGTGCGAGAGACTCCGGAAGACCGACGCGGCGCCATGGCCAGCACTCTCGTAGAGGTGCTTTGGCGAAAGCGCCACACGCTTCAGCAAGACGGGCTGAACATCGAGGATTTCATCACCGAAGAGCTGCCGTCTGCCGAAATGCAGGATTGGCTGAGGCTGACACCATGGCTCCGCGACCGCTCTCTCTCCAGCAGGAGGGCAAGAGCGATGCGTGATGTTCCTGCGCTTGCCGAGCATCTGGCCAACATGGTCACGGCACACGACACCCCTCGGTACCGGACGGTGCTCAAGGACAATATCAAATTCCTGGAGCGCGAGCTTTCCGCCGCCCTGTCCCAAGCCCGTGCAGAAGGTGCGCGTGAGGCACTGGATGCGGCTGCTAAGTCGGCGATGGACCCTAAGAAGTGGCATGCGGCATGGCCGAGCTGGGTCGGCACGACCGTTTCCGGCTGGATCCGCTCTCAGTCCAATAAGGAGGGTTAGATGTACGATTTCCAGACCGCGCAGCGCCTCGTGCGCATACAAGAGCGCCTTCGCAACGCGACATATCACGAGATGCGCAAGGACGGCCCTCACAAGATGAGCGAAGGCGCCATGGAGCTTTGCTTCCATATGCCGGCCGTTGTCGGAGATCGTGAAGAGCCATGCTGGTCCGTGTGGGCCTACAGCTATCTTCTATGCCCTGACGGACGCAGCGAACGCTGGTTTGGAAAGACGCCAGAAGAGGCGATCAGCAAAGCGGAGGATGCCATCGAGAAGTGGTGCTTTGGCGCTGAGATGGAGCAGTTCGGCGAATTCATGGGCGAGCCGATCGATGACGATGAAGAGGACCACACTAATGGTTGAAGATAGTTCGCGGGCTGAAGCCCGCCCCGTGTCCTCGGAGGCTTCGCCTCCTGCGAGCCGGTCAGCTCTTGATATCCTGCGGGCCATTCAAGAAGAGTTCGAGCTTGAGCTGGGCGATAGCTTTGAGGATTCCGGCTATAGCGGCAAACACGCCAGCAATTTCACCACGGCTGTGGACGGCATGATGCCTGAAATCCGCGCCGCCCTCGCCAATACCCCGGATGGGTGGCTGGAGATTGACGACGACGTGAAAGACGGGCGCCGCCTGCTGGTCACGCGCTTCCCATACACCGGGCGCCAGCCGTACAAGGTGGCTTGGTGGTCCCGGAATGCATCCAAGCGGCCCGCGTGGGTGTGGCGCAGCCGGACGGCTCTCCGGTTCGAGCCTACGCACTATTTCGACCCGGCAGCCCTCCCCCAGCCCCCAGAGGTGAAGTGATGACGGACGAAAATCCAATGTTCAACGCCCATCTGGACCTTCTTATTCATAATCTGGCGTGGTCTGACGATGTTGGCGATGAGGTCAGAACCCTCGTGGCCGGAAATATCCGGGGCGCCATAGGGCGGCTGATCAGGGACGGGATTCTCATTCCCACTGACGAGATCGACAGGCGGGTAATCGAGGCGTGCGAGGGGGTGGGAGCGCTCAAAGCGGCCCACAGACCGAAGGTCGAGGACACGCCGCGAGAGGCCGAAGGCCGGAGCCACCCCAATCTCTCAAGGCTTATAGAAGCTGCTGAGAGGGTGGTTGAGCGCGCAAGCATCTCGCCAAACACCTTCGACATGCTCATTTCACCGCGCGAGTACGAAGATCTGCACCAAGCCCTTCAACCCTTCAGGAGCGGTAAATGAGCACAAAGTACGTCACCCCGGTGGATCGCGAAGAGTTCCTGGAATCCAAGAACTTTCTGCTTGAACAGATCGCAGCCCTGTCCCGCGTCATCCGCCGCCAGGAAGAGCGTATCAAGACGCTGGAAGCAGCCCTCCTCGCAGCCCGCAGCATGGGGAAGTAGAATGCACTACATAGCAACAGCAGCCCGCAGCTCGGATTCCGCAGAAGACGTGCTTGCTTGGTATTACCATGTCGCATCCGTGAAGATGAAGCCGCACTGGCCGCAGATCGACCAGACGGAAGTCCTGCATTTCCCGGATGCCCCCACCATGACGCTGGCGCGCATCAATTACGCTGATCCGCGCATGGTGAAGATGCTTCGGGCTCTCGCCGAGCACTCACCCCAGAAGCGGGCCGAAATGCTGGCAGAGGCAAAGATTGCGGATGCGGGGAGATAGTATGACAGACATTCTGACAGCGAAAGACCTTGCAGAGCGGTGGCAGTGCTCCCGTGCGACCGCCTATCGTGTCATGCAGGACTTGCCGACGCTCCGGCTTAGAGGCCAAACTGTCCGGGTCCGGATTGAGGACGTGGAACGATATGAGCGCGCATGTACCGTCTCGCCAGACCAGTCATCAACGGCAGGCAGTCAGAGACATGGTACGTTGTCTGGCAGTCAGGCGGGAGAAGTCGCCGCGCTTCGACACGTACAAGCGACAGGGTAGAGGCTGAGAAGTTTCTTGCGAGCTTCACGGCCGCCCTGTCCCGCCCGCCGGAAGAATTCACGCTCAACGATCTGGCAGATGCCTATGAGAAAGATCGAGAGCAGGCGGGCAAACGCATAAAGTCCATCCGCGCCGCTCTGCGCCCGATCCGGCTTCATTTCGGCAACTACTCGCCAAGCCAAATCACGCCTGAGATTGTACGCGAATACAGCCGGAAGCGCCACACCTACAGCGGCAAATCCCGCCCCGGCCCGGTCCAGCCCTCCACGATAGACAAGGAGCTTCGGTTCCTGCGTCAAGTTCTGCGCTTCGGCGTCGATGAAAACTGGATGGCCAGCGCTCCGAAGATCCGCGCACCCGGCCACAACCCACCCAGAAACCGCTACCTCACCCACGACGAATACGAGGCGATCCGCGAACACGCAGCGCCGCACCTGAAGGTGTTTGTCTCGCTGGCAATCAATACCGCTGCCCGGAAAGCCGCTATCCTGGAACTGACATGGGACCAGATAGACCTTGAGCGCGGACAGGTCTGGTACCGGCAGACGAACCACAACAAGCGCCGGGCCGTCGTGCCGATCAACAAGGAGCTTCGCGCCGATCTGGAAGAGGCGAAGCGCTTTGCCCAGACGAAACACGTAATCGAGTGGAGAGGCGAGCGGGTCACAGACGTGAAGCGGGCTTGGCAACGGGCCTGCGAGCGGGCCGGTGTGAAGGATGCCAATATCCACGACCTACGCCGGACGGCCGCGTCATGGGCCTTGATGGCCGGGGCAACATTCGCTCAAGTCGCTGCCCTTCTGGGAGACAGCGAAGAGGTTGTCCGAAAGCACTACGCGCAATGGGCGCCCGATTATCTGCCGGTGCATCTGCTGGGACGGTAGCGCAATATGCGCGGATCAGTGGAACGCCGCGAGAACATTGCGAACATTGAAACAAGATGCGGGGCCGTTGAGACGGAAGAGGCACAAGATGCAGTGCGGCCTTGTATTGGTAAGGGAGAGGTCGAGTGTTCAATTCACTCTAGCGGCACCATTTCTTCTTTTTCATATCCTGGATCTTGCACAGCCAACCTCGCAGCGGCGCTGAAATTGCCTTGCGCGGCATCCACTATTACCGTTTTCGGACTGTTTGGTGGAGGATTCCCGGTGCCTGAACCCGTCTGTCTTGCGCTTGTTCTGCTGGCCTCTGCCCCCTTCGTCCAGAATGCCTCCGACTGCCGCTTCGACCCTGCATCCTATCTGGAGATGGAGGTCCAGGCCTTCGACCAGACCGAGGCGGGCTGGCGGAGGCTTGCGCGTCAACACTGTTATGCCGAAGCGGCCGATCTGATCGGGTTTTATGTGGCGGACCGGGTCGAACCCCAGCACCCCCGTTATGCTCAGCTGATCTGGCACCAGGCGCAGATGGAGGCCCACGCAGGCAACTATGATGCCGCGCTTGCGCTGTTCAGGCAGTCGCGCGCCATCAACGTCGCCGCCGCCGACCCAACCGACACCCTCAAGGCAGACGCCACAATTGCTTTTCTGGAAGGCGATATCGACGCGCTGCACAAGGCCCGCGCCGCTCTGCTGGACCTGCCCGAGCCGGACGGATTTGCTGACGCCATTGCGCGCTTTCGCGAAAACTATCCGGACCGGCCCCCGCCGACCTGGCCGCTGAACCTAGACATTCTTGACCGGCTGATCGCCTGTTTCGGCTACAGTTACGAAGTCGCGTATGCAGGCCGTTGCGAGACCGAGGAAACAGGCCCCGGCGAATAACCTCAGCCCCTTAGGTCAGGCGCAAACCCGTATGGACGCCGCGCGGAGCCGGCTATAACGTCCGCCGCCGAGTATCTTGGGGGGCGTTCCGGGGAATGCTGGGTTCCGATCTGTTTCGTGCCGTCGGCATTCTGGCGGCTACAGCCGCCGGTGCAGCGGCGCTAGCCGGGTTCGCTCCGGAACTGCGTGCAGCCGGCGTTCTGCCCGCGCCTGCAGAGCGGCAGGTGCTCGTCTATACCGTGATCGAGATGACCGAGCACTTCGACGCGCGGCGCGCCTGTCCGCTCGACCTCGGCAGCGCACGGGCAAAGATCGAGGGGCAGATTGACCGGCTGGGCTTTCAGCCTGTCTACAGCCCGATCGCCGACGGGCCGGGCGTGCTGACCCATGAATTCCTGGCCGAACACCCGGCATCGGCCGGAGGCTGCACCTGGCAGGTGGCGGCACTTCTGAACGGACGCGCCACGCCCGCCAGCCGCGACCATGCCGGCGAACCGCTGTCTGCCCTCGACCGCCTGGCACCCGACCTGTCCCGGCTTCTCGCCGAGCGGCCTGCGGCGCCTGCATCCTGATTGCAGCGCCGCCGTGGAACCCGAAGCCATCTGGACGGTTATTGCTTTCGCGCGGGCAGAGCGGGTGCCCGACCGGATCGCCCTCCGCTGCACCCGTTCTGCCCGCCATCTGCCTGAAGCGGGCTGCTTGACGGCGCGCCGGCATAGCGCACCATTGAGGCGATGACCGATTATTTCCCCTCCATCCCGCCCCGCAAGGCCGACGACCTGCCGGTCTCCGGCGGTCACACGCTCTATTTCGAGGAATGCGGGAATCCGGACGGGCTGCCGCTCGTCTTCCTGCACGGCGGGCCCGGCTCGGGCGCTTCAGCCAAATACCGGCGCATGTTCGATCCGGATGTGTTCAATCTCATCCTGTTCGACCAGCGCGGCTGCGGGCGCTCGACCCCGCATCTGTCGATCGAGGCAAACACCACCGCCCACCTGATCGAGGATATCGAGCGGCTGCGCGAACATCTCGGCTTCGAGCGCTGGATGGTTTTCGGCCCGTCCTGGGGATCCACCCTCGCCCTGGCCTATGCCGAGGCCTTCCCGGAGCGGGTGAGCGGACTGGTGGTGGAGGGTATTTTCCTCGCCCAGCCATCCGATCTCGACTGGATGCACGGCCCGGACGGCGCCCGCAATGTCTTCCCCGATGCCTGGGCGGATTTCGCCGCGCCGGCTCCGGAGCGGGCCCGCAAGTCGCCGCGCGCCATGATGGAATGGTGTTTCGAACAGATGCAGGCCGAGATCGCCAACGGTCTGACGCTGCTGCGCCGGCTCGACGACGCAACTGTCAGCCTGGAGGAGATTCGCCAGTCCACACTGTACCGCTGGACCGAGTATGAGGACCGCCTGTCCTATCTCGACAATCCGCCCGAAGCGGTGCTGTCGGGCCTGCGGGCCCGCGGCGCAGAATTCGTGGCCGCCCATTCGCTGATCGAGGTCCACTACTTCCGCAATGGCTGCTTCCTCGAGCCGGACCAGTTGATCCGCGATGCGCGGCAATTGTCCAACATCCCGATGCACATCCTGCATTCGCGATATGACATGGTGTGCCCGGCCAGTGCCGCCTTCCGACTGGCCCGCGCCTGCCCCCACGCCGGTTTCGACCTGGTCACCGTCAACGGCCACGCCATGACCGAGACCACTCAGCCCATCCTCAACCGCATCATGGCGCGCATGGCGTGCGTGGTAGAATAGCGGCTCGTCAAACCGCAGGCGCCACCGGCCGCCAGGCATGGATAGCAAGGGCAACGCTGCCACCGGTGAAGTCGCCACCATTCGCGGTCAGCTCGACCGGCGTGTCGGCATAGAAGGCCGTCGGCCCGATCACACCGATATTGCTGGCGCCGGGTGATACCCCCAGCGAACCGCCGAATTTCGACGTCTCGCCGGATATCCCGCAATCGAAAGAAGCCGCGCCGGTGATCGCGCTGCGTGTCGTCACCGAGACAGCGAACACGATGGAGCGCGCCGGGATGACCACGCTGCTGGCGACGCTGGCGCCGGAAAGCCCCGTCAATATGTCCTCGATCAGTACGGCCTCGGTGGCCGCACCGCCCTCGCCGGCCGTCAGGACCGTGTTGGCCGCCGCAGCGATCCAGGCACTGCGGCCTGCATCGAACACCATGCTGCACGCCTCGTCGCGCACATGCACCCGCCAGCCATCCGCCGGCGTGATCGCAGTCCAGAAACCGTCACGCCAGATTGCCAGCGTACCCGCTGCCATCGCCGCCCAGTCATCGCCGCTGGCGCCGGCCGGCACGATCCAGACATCGCCCTCGCCGGGCGCTGCGGGCTGGACGGCCAGAGTGCGGCTCTCCACACAGGCCTGTGTGAGGGCGTCGAGCCGCAGCAGCGCCTCGTTCACGGTGACATGCTTTTGCGCCTGGGCCGGCATGACCAGCGGCAGGGACAGGTTGGGTGTGGTTTCGCTCATGCTGATGCTCTCCCGGTTTGTGCCGTCATTGTGCAGCCGGTTTGACGTGCGGGGATTTCCCCGCGCACTGTCCACGCACCGCAGCGCCTCTTGACGCACGCGCCGTGCGCGCCTTTTCTCCGCGCCAGAACAAGAACACACGCTTCGAGGACAATCGCGCATGACCGACGATATCCGCGCCCTCGCCGGGGGATTTCCGGCCTTGAGCCCACAGGATTGGCGGCCGCTCGCCGAGAAGGCGCTGCGGGGCGCGGACTTCGAGCAGGCGCTGTCGCGCACCACGGTTGATGGGATTGATCGCGGACCGGTCTTCTTCGACCGGCCCGGGGGTGCGCACGCTGTCGACGCGGCTCCGCGCGACCTCCACCTGCCCTGGGGCATGCGCCAGACCCTGGTCGAAGCGACACCGGAAGCCGCCAATGCCGCGGCGCTGGCCGATCTGATGGGCGGTGTATCCGAGCTGGAATTGCGGCTCGATCCGGAAGGCCGTTTCGGTCTCAAGGCCAATGATGTCGACCTGATGGACGCCACCCTGAAGGGCGTTGACCTCACCCTCGCCCCGATCCATCTGGACAGTCTGGGCGGCCAGGGTCACCACGCCCATGTCTTCCTGACCCTGATGGCGCGCCGCCGCGTCGATGGCGAACAGATCGAGGGCGGGCTGGGCATTTCCCCGGTCGAGCGCGCCGCGCGCCAGGGCGTAGTTCTGGACGATCAGTGCGTCCCCAAGGCGATCGAGATCGCACAGCTGGCCCACGCCGCCTTCCCCAATCTGAAAATCTTCCGCGCCGATGGCGCGCTGGCCTTCGAGGCCGGCGGCAGCGAGGTGCAGGAATTGGCGATGATGGCGGCCTCGGCCGCGACCTATATCCGCCTTGCCCTCAAGGCCGGGCTGGATGCCGATGCGGCCGCGCGTTCGGTCGAGGCGCGCCTTGTGGCCGATACCGATATCCACCTCACCATCGCCAAGCTGCGCGCCGCCCGTCGCATCTTTGCCCGCATCGCGGAGAGCTTTGGCGCGTCGGACAATGCGCGCCGCCTCAGCCTCCACGCCACTACGGCGCGCCGCATGCTGTCGGCCAGGGATCCGTGGACCAATCTCATCCGCAATGCCTGCGCAGGCTTTTCCGCTGCCGCCGGCGGTGCCGACGCGATCACCGTGCGGCCGCTGACCGAGGCGATAGGCCGGCCGACACCCTTTGCCCGCCGCGTCGCGCGCAATCTCCACATCCTGCTGGCCGAGGAGAGCCATCTGGGCAAGGTGACCGATCCGGCCGCCGGATCTTACCTGCACGAAAGCCTCACCGATGCGCTGGCGCAGAAAGCCTGGGCCCTGTTCCAGGAGATCGAGGCCAAGGGCGGGCTCGCCTCGGCCCTTTCCTCGGAATGGTTCCAGTCGGAAATCGCCAAATCCCGCCGGGCCCATCTCAACCGCTACGAGGCCGGCACCGACCAGATCCTGGGCGTGACGCAATATGCCGACCCGGATCCGCGCGCCGTGGAGACCGACGGCCTCTGGCCCGATGACGACCTGCCCGCCCGTGCCCTCGCCCCGATCCGCTTTGCCGCCCAGTTCGAGGAGGCCGCCCAATGACCCGTCCCGGCCCCGACTTCACCCAGATCGACCTCGGCGACGCGCAGAATCCCGGCAGCGGATCGCGCGAGCCTTGGGAAACCGCCGAAGGCATTGCCGTCAAATCGCAATACCGGGCGGAGGATGCCGCCGGGATCGATTTCACCGGCTCCATCCCGGGTGCGGCGCCCTTCGTGCGCGGTCCCTATCCGACCATGTTCCTGCAGCGCCCCTGGACGATCCGGCAATATGCCGGCTTCTCCACGGCCGAGGATTCCAACGCCTTCTACCGCCGCAATCTGGCGGCCGGCCAGAAAGGCCTTTCCGTTGCCTTCGACCTGGCCACCCACCGCGGTTATGACAGCGATCACCCGCGCGTGTCCGGCGATGTCGGCATGGCCGGCGTGGCGATCGACAGTATCTACGACACGCGCACCCTGTTCGACGGCATTCCGCTGGACGAGATGTCGGTCTCGATGACCATGAATGGCGCGGTCCTGCCGGTGATGGCGCTCTATATCGTCGCCGCCGAGGAACAGGGCGTGAGCCCGGACAAGCTCTCGGGGACGATCCAGAACGACATCCTCAAGGAGTTCATGGTCCGCAACACCTATATCTACCCGCCGCGGCCCTCGATGCGGATCATCTCCGACATTTTCGAATACACCTCGACCCACATGCCGCGGTTCAACTCGATCTCGATCTCCGGCTATCACATGCAGGAAGCCGGCGCGCCGGCCGACCTGGAACTGGCCTACACGATCGCCGACGGTCTGGAATACATCGCCACCGGTATCGAGGCGGGTCTCGACGTCGACGCCTTCGCGCCGCGCCTCTCCTTCTTCTTCGGCATCGGCATGAATGTCTTCATGGAGATCGCCAAGCTGCGCGCCGCGCGCCTCCTCTGGGCCAAGCTGGTGAAAGAGCGTTTCTCGCCGAAGTCCGACAAGTCGATCTGCCTGCGCACGCACTGCCAGACCTCGGGCTGGTCGCTGGCCGCCCAGGATGTGTTCAACAATGTCGGCCGCACGGCGCTGGAAGCCATCGCCGCCGTCGACGGTCACACCCAGTCGCTGCACACCAATTCGCTGGACGAGGCGCTGGCCCTGCCGACCGATTTCTCGGCCCGTATCGCCCGCAACACCCAGCTCCTTCTGGCCGGAGAAGCGCATCTGTGCGATGCGATCGATCCCTGGGGCGGCAGCCATTACATCGAACGCCTCACCCATGACCTCGCCGCCCGGGCGCTGGACCATATCGCCGAGGTAGACGAACTGGGCGGCATGGCCAAGGCGATCGAGGCCGGCATTCCCAAACTGCGGATCGAGGAAGCCGCCGCGCGCACCCAGGCGCTGATCGACTCGGGCCGCCAGACCATCACCGGCGTCAACAAGTTCCGCCTGGACGAGGAAGAGGACGTGCCGGTTCTCAAGGTCGACAATTACATGGTCCGCAAGCAGCAGATCGAAAAGCTGGAACGCCTGCGCGCCGAACGCGACCCGGTCGCCGTCGAGGCTGCCCTCAACGCGCTGGCCGAAGGCGCCCGCACCGGCGAGGGCAATCTGCTCGCCCTCTCCGTCGACGCGGCCCGCGCGAAAGCCACCGTCGGCGAGATCTCCGACGCGATGGAGACCGCCTTCAATCGTCATGTCGCCAAGATCAAGGGCGTGACCGGCGTCTATGGCGCAGCGGCCGGCGAGGACGACAAGGTGAAACGCGCCCTTGCCCTCGCCGAAGCCTTTGCGAAACGCCATGGCCGAAAGCCGAAGATCCTGATCGCCAAGCTTGGCCAGGACGGCCATGACCGCGGCCAGAAAGTCGTCGCCTCGGCCTATACCGATCTGGGCTGGGATGTGGTGATCGGGCCGCTCTTCCAGACGCCGGAAGAAGCCGCTGAACTCGCCGTGTCGGAGAGTGTCGATGCGGCAGCGGCCTCATCGCTCGCCGCCGGCCACCTCACCCTGGTGCCGGAACTGCGCGACGCCCTGCGCGACAAGGGGCGTGAGGACATTCTGGTGATCGTCGGCGGCGTCATCCCGCCGGATGACGAACCCGTGCTGCGCCAGATGGGTGCCGCCGCCGTCTTCCCGCCCGGCACCGTCATCGCCGACTCGGCCCTCATCATGCTGGAACGCATGGGGATGGAGGAAGAGGAGGCGTAGTGGGCGCCTTCATCCTTCCCCTTGATGGGGAAGGTGTCCGGCGAAGCCGGACGGAAGGGGTGAATCCCGGTGGTGGCGCGTTGGCAGAGACCTCGCCCCCACCCACTCCACCGCGCATTCGCGCGGTCCCCCTCGCCCATCAAGGGCGAGGATGGTGCGTTTCAAATCACCAGCCCGTGCAGCGCCAGCCAGGCGAAGCCGAAATAGAGGGTGGAGAGGATGGCGGTCATGCCGGCGCCGGTGAGGAAATAGGGTTTCAGGGTCGGCCAGGAGAGCCCGTGGGCGATGGCCGCGACCTCGCGTGCGATCTCCTCCACCAGACGGTCGCGCTTCTGCCCGGCCAGCGCCAGCAGCAGATCGTCATGCCAGAGCTGCGGCTGCTGGGCGCTCTCTGCCAGCACTTCATCAAAAGTCTGGGCCGCGATGATCTCGGCCACGGTCAGGCGCGGCCGCCAGCCATGCTTGCGCAGCTCGCTGGCGGCGAAGCTCAGGGTCGGCCAAAGCATGTAGAGATCGCGGATCAGGAACGCCGTCAGCAGCGCCAGCAGCATGGCGCCATAGAGCCAGCCCTGCAGCACGCCCAGCCGCTCCAGCGCGACCACGCCCAGCAGCAAGCCCGCCTTCACGACCAGGGCGATGGAAAAGCGGCGCAGATGGTCGATCACGAAGCCGCGCGCCTGGGTGCGGATGCGTTCGCGCACTTCCGCACCGGCGCGCTGGACCAGCGCCGCCTTTTTCTTCTCGACCTGGCCGGCCAGCAGTTTGCGCCCGATGAAGACGCCACCGGACACCGCCGACACGACCAGCGTGGCGATCCTGAATACGCTCATCGTCCCTACCGTCTGCGGACCGCGGAGGTGCGACCCTGTCATGCCCTGATCGCGCGATTCTGGCGCCGGCTGGCGGCGAAATCGCGGCAAGGCCTGACGACTAGATAGAAATCGCGGCCGTTCAGAGCAAACCGGCGATGACACGCTGCACACCCCGTGTGGCGTTTTCCGGGTCACGGGCCACGACATAGCCGGCGGCCAGCGCTAACGCGACAGCACTGAGCGGGTGCTTCTTGACGATGTGCTGCACCGTATCGAAGGGCAGATCCGCCAGGGTTTCCGCAGCCAGGCTCTCCGCCTGCTGAGCTTCGGCCTCGGCCGGTTTGTAGGGCAGGAGAAAGAAATACAGGCAAAGACAGGACAGGCCGATCAAAACGCCCCCGACGCTCACCGTCGCCCAGGCCAGTCCGAGGACCGGCGTCAGCACGACGACCAGCGCATAGGCCATGGACAACGCCCCGGCAAAGCCGAACAGGGCGCCGCCCACAGCGGCCAGTAATCTGAGCTTGGCCTTTTCCATGACGCGATCCTCGTGCTGCCCTAGCGGCGCGAGGAGACGTAGGAGAGAAGCGCGCCGACGCCCATCGCGATACCGATAGCGGCCAGCGGGTTCTCGCGAACCTTGTCCTCGACCGTAGTGCGCGCCTCGTCGACACCCTGCTGGGCGCGTTCGGACCATTCCTTCGAACGCTCGATACCCTCGCGCGACTTGGCGGAGGCATAGCTTCCCGTATCCGACAGCAGTTTCGACAGATCGCTACGCAGCGCCTTCAGATCATTGCGCAGTTCGTCGATATCGGAATCCACGGACTTGGCCGCATCCTTGGCATTCTGCTGGCCCGCCGCGATCTTGGCCTCGGTCTTCGTCGGCATGTTGCATGCTCCTTCGGCTGGTTTCCGGTTCGGGTTCCCCCTTGCAACACCTGCCGCGGGCAATGGTTCCATCATTCCGCGCATTCATGCAGATCGCCGCTCCCCGGTCGCAAACATGCCGAGCCAGGCGGAACACTTGCCCCGTTTGACACGTTGTCCTTGCAGTTGGCCGGCTGTGTACCGCCCCGTATTTCGAGCCGGCGCCTCCGGGAGCCACCCATGCCGATGAAGCGCATATTCAGGACTGCCCAACGCCCCGCTCAACGCGCGGCTGGCTACGCCCTGATCGGGCTCGGTAGCGTTCTCGCGGTAACCCCGCTGCCGGCCGGTGTCCTGCTCGCCGGCTTCGGTGCAGCTATCCTCATGCCCGCAGACTCGGGTTTCCGGCGCTGGGTACGCGAACGTCGGCGCAGCTGGAAGTGGCTCGACAGCACGCTTAACCGTGTCGGACACGCTGTGCCCGGCGCCTTGGGCCGCTACCTTGTCCGGTAGGGCCGGGACCGTGCGAACAGATCCGCCCGGAAAGAGGACGGGCCGCGCGCAACCGCCCGTCCCCTCCACCAGCCCTGCGGCCGGTTCAGCTTTCTATCAGGCAGTTGATGGTGTCATCGAGCATGGTCATCACGCGCGATTCGGGGTGGTCATAACCTATCGATATCTGGAACATCACCCGGAAGACGTGCTCCTCTTCCAGAGCCACCGGCACCCCATCAGACATGAAGGCATAGATGCCCTGGATCCCCAGCGGGAACAGGTCGACCGGCGTTCCCTGGACCGTGGAACTCGCCGACATCATCATCGACTGCGGATCGATCCGGTATTCGGTGGTGACGCTCTGACCAATCCAGTCGCCATAAGCCGACTGGCAATCGGCGTCGCGCGACGGGTCCGGCTGACCGGTCTCGTTGACGGCGGAGATCGACTGCAATTCCAGCGTGACGTCACCGGTATGGTCGTCCGCCATGGCCGGCGCGGCCAACAGCGCCGCGGCAAGACCAGCTATCGTAAACATGTGTCGTTTCATCGTCAGCCCCTTCTCTATTTACGGGGGAATTCCCGTTGTTTCTATCTACAGGTTGTGAGTCCGCTCGACAATCCGCCCGACGCGAACTCGAATCCGGTTCATCGCAGCGTCAGCCCGGATATGGCACAGTGACGACCGGACACAGCAAAGCGAGGTTATCCGACATGCGCTCCTTTCTCTGCGTGATTGCGCTTGCATCCGTGACGGCCTGCACCTCGACGCCGACCGCCTACCAGCCAATGGCCGGGGGTGATCGCGGCTATTCGGAAATGCGTATCGAACAGGATCGCTACCGCATCCGCTTTGCCGCCGGCAGCGACGCCTCCTTCCAGCTAGCCGAGGACTATGCCCTGCGCCGGGCGGCCGAGATCACCCTGCGCGATGGTGGCGATTGGTTCCTTGTGGTCGGACGCGCCCGCGACGGGAATGACCGCGATCCGGTCGGCGTCGGCGGCTCGGTCGGCCAGACCTGGGGATCCGGTGGCTTCCGCGCCTCCGGCGTCGGCATCGGGCTGCGCTTTGACGGCAGTGCGGGCGAGAAGGAAGTGATGCTGGAAATCGTCGTACGGTCCGGCGAGCGTCCGCAGGATCCGCAGGCCTATGATGCCCGCGCCATCCTGGACTTCGCACCGCGCTAGCCGCGCACCTACTCCGCGAGAAGTCCCAGCTCGCGCTGTTTCTTCTTGCTCAGCCCGGACGCGACCAGCTCGTGCGACTTGGCGATATAGGCTTGGAGATCACTGTCCGGCAGGCCGGGCGTGCATAGTGCTGGATCCAGCTCATGCCGCGCGAGGCGAGATAGGGAGCCGGACGCAGCCCCGGCTGTTCCTGCAGGATCTCGAAGGAGAGCGGTGTCACCTTGAAAGTGATGCCCGGATAGTCCCGCAATCCCCAGCCGCCGATGGCGAAGACCTTGCCGCCAACCTTCCAGACATTGGCATCGCCCCATTGCACGACATGCGTCGTGGCAGGCAGTGAAGCGCAGTAGGCGTTGAATTCGTCTTCGGTCATGGCCGGACGTCAGCCGGCAAGTTCGCGCGCCTGGCTGACCCAGTTGTCCCGCTCGATGCGGCCGCGGCCATTGATACGGTCGTCCCAGACTTCCACATCGGTTTCGCTCCAGGCGGCGATCTGGGCGAAGGTCGTGACCCCGCCGGCCTTGAGCGCGGCTTCGGCCTTGGGGCCAAGCCCCTTGATACGGGTGAGATCATCCTCGCCGGACACCGTCTCCGTCCTTGCGGGCTTCTCCGCGACACCAGCCTTTTTCACGGCGGCCGGCTTGGCTTTCGCCTTCGGCTTGGGGGCTGCTTCGCCTGCCGGCTCCGGCTCGGACATTTCAGGCGTCGCGGGAGCCGCCGGTGCGACCTGGGGCGCAACCTCAGCAGACGGCGCGCTGCGGGCCGACGCCTCGCCAAGACGGCGGGCGAGATTCTCGTTCTCCTGACGCAGACGGGCGTTGTCGGCCTCGGCCTTGTCGGCATCAATGCTGCGGGCATCGCCGCTCCAGACCAGATAGCCCACCAGAAGCCCCAGCCCGGAGAAGATCACCAGCAGAACGCCCATTTGCCAGATCAGCCAGAACATGCGTCAGTCCTCATTCGTCGAGATGGTGAATGATATCGCCGCATCCTGGTCCTGCACCAGTTCGACAGCGATACGCGGTGCTTCGGCGCCGCCGGCATCGACCAGCCGGCTCACCTCGGCCATGCGCGCCTGATCCAGACCGGCCTGCACGGCTTCGCGCAGCACGCCGACGGTCAGGACCGCATCGGCGGGACAGGCGGCAAAGGCGCGCGCCACACGTCGCAGAGCAACGACCGTCAACGGGCTCGGCGCCGCGCCGGCCCTGTCAAAGCGCAGATTTTCCGTGCCCTGGGCGGCGCGCACGATCGCTGCACACCCGTTGACATCGGTGATACGGCTGACCGTCGGTGCACCCGCCGGCATGACGATCCAGGCGGCCTCATAGGGCTCGGGCATGCTGGACAGCGCAGAAGCGACCGACTGGGCGATCTGCGGATTGGCAGCCTCACCGACCAAGGCCCCGGTTTCCGACTGCAGCACGATTGCACCGCGATCGAGCCGGGCCAGCTGGCCGAGCAGGCGCCGGGCCGCGGCTTCCCAGCCCGGCGCGGCACCGCCGCCCGGAACCAGGGTCAGATCCGTATCTGCACCATTGGCAAAGGTCGTTTCGGCGAAGGATGCGATGGCCTCGCGGGCCGCAGCATCGGTGGCATCGCCGCGAATCAGCACCCGCCCGTTGACCGCCATGTCCGCGCGGAAAACGAATCCGTGCCGCAGGCGCGCCTCGACCGTCTCGTCGGTGATGGCGGTCACCCCGCCGGCGACGCGGCCACCCGACCAGGTCGAGGCCATGACGGTGGCCAGAGCATCGTCACGCGCCGTGCCGCTGGGTGCAGCGCCGGTCAGAATGGCATGCTGCCCGTCGAAACGGACCGACGCCCAGTCATGCCCACGCAGGCTCAGTGCCTGCTCGGCATTGGCCGTCAGCCGGTCCTCGAGCGCACGGATCGAAAACGGACCGACGCTCATCGCAAGGGCCGACACGGCGACGAGTCCGGCGATCGCTCCGAGGAGTATCCGGCGTTGTCTCGGTGTCGTGGTGAAAGTCGTCATTGCGTGAAAAACCGTCCCGCGGAGCATACAACCGACAGATATCGGCGGTTTCAGGGCAAGCCTGCACCGGAATTACCATTAAAAATTCGGCATCTCCAGAGGGCAAACCCCAGATTGGGCATTCGATTGCCGCAACGCACAAACGCAGCGGCGAAAAAGAAGAGGGCCGCAGCACCGGCTGCGGCCCTCCCCTGTTCGGATTGCGCAGCCGGTTAGCGGCGAACGCGCAGGGTCACGCCATAGGTCCGCGGACGGCCCAGGAAAGCGTTGAAGGAACCGGACTGGAACGGCGCATCGAAACCGACCTGGATATAATCCTCGTCGGTGATGTTCTGGCTCCACAGTTCCAGGTTCCAGCTGTCATCATCCGCGCCGAGGCCAACACGGGCGTTGAAGATGGCGTAGCCGTCCTGGATCTTTTCCGGATCGAGGTCGGAACCGGTATTCTGTTCCGACATCCAGCGGCCATCGAGGTGGGCCAGCCACGTCATGCCGTTCTCCAGATTGCCTTCATAAGTGATCGCACCGGAGGCATACCATTCCGGAGCGAGCGAGAAGTTCTGACCCGACAGACGGTCCACGTCCGGCGTTCCGGTCGCCGGGAACTCGTCATAGGTGGCGTCGGCATAGGTGACACCGCCCTGCAGGGTCAGACCGTCGATCTCTCGCGGCAGCCACAGCAGTTCAAGCTCTGCCCCCTGGGTAGAGGCCCCCGGGATCGACGTCACGAAGAAGCCGATGCCGTTGAACGTGTTGAGCTGGTAGTTCTCGAACTCCGAAGAGAAGAGATAGAAGTTGGCAAGCACACTGTCATTGGCCCACTCGGTCTTGATGCCCAGCTCGAAGCTGTCCACCAGTTCCGCGTCGAAGGACGCCGGATAGAGTTCCGGATTGGCCAGGACCGCGGTGAAGTTGACCGGGTCGCTGCCGGCCTGGGTGAAGCGGTCGAGGTTGAAGCCACCCGCCTTGTAGCCGCGCGAATACGTACCGTACATCAGAAGGTCTTCGTTGAAGCGGTGCGACAGCGACAGCAGGCCGGAGATTTCTTCCTCCTCGATCGACTGCGTGTGGTCGATCATCGAGTAGACGTCGCGGCTCTGCGGCAGGCACGAGAAGGTTCCGAACTGTGCCAGCGTCCCGGCCGGCACACCGGTAGCGCCTGACAGCGCACCGAGCATCGCCTGGGCGGTCGGCGTGGAGAAGTCGAGCGCCGGGCCGAAAGCGTGTTCCCAGACCGCACAGGCCGGGCTGTCACTGTCGCTCCAGTCGAACGTCGCCGTCTTCTCGGTCGAGGTGTAGCGCAGACCGAAGGTCAGGTCCGTCGCGTCCGTCATATGCCACGTATTGTGGGTAAAGAAGGACAGGGCCTCGGCTTCCTGGTTGTAGTAATCGCCGCCGGAATTCCAGGCGCCGGCCGGAATGGCCTGGCCCGGAGCCAGCGGGGTGAAGCCCGGGATCGGGTTGCTGAAAGCTGCCGAAATGGCCGCCACGCCATTGGCCAGGTCGGCCACGGTCGTCGCGGATGCACCATTAGAGGCCAGCAGAGACAGGAAGGGTTCGAAGGCCGCACCGACAACGATGCTGTCACGACGTTCCAGGGTCTCGTCGGAGAAATAGGTGCCGACCATCCAGTCAAAATTCTCGGTCGCACCGGACAGGCGCGCCTCGAAGGTCGTCACATCGACGTCAACCGTGTTGTCTTCCGGCAGGCGGTAGACGATGTCGGCACCGGTGAAATCGACATCCTGGCCACTGGTGATACCGAAGGAACGGTCGGAGGCGATCACCGTCAGGTCGAAATTCTCGAACGCCCAGTTCAGCTCGCCGGAGAAGCCGTAGTCCTCGATCTGCTGCAGCGTGGTGCGGTTGGCCTGGACGACCCGGCCGAACGGATCTTCCTGACCCGGCATCGGGCGGCCACCCGGCTGCAGGGCATTGATGATGCCAGCCGTCGGGCCGGAGACGATCGCCGCACCGACGCAGCAATCCTCGTCACGGTCGGTATAATCTGCGCTGAGCAGCAGGTTCACATCGTCAGAGATGTCGAACAGGAGCTGACCGTTGACGGTATAGAAATTCTGGTTCGCGTCCTCGGTCTCGCTGCGCGGACCGTTGAAGGTCTGGACCGACTGGAAGCCGTCGCGCTCGCGGCGGGCGACATAGATACGGCCGGCAACATTCTCGGAAAGGCCACCGGTCATGCCGCCGGCAACGCCCCAGCCATCGGCTTCGCCGCCGGACAGGGTGGCTTCGGCGTGGGCGCCGAACTCGTATTCCGGACGCTTGGTAACAACGTTGATGATACCGGCGGATGTGTTGGCGCCGAACAGCGTGCCCTGCGGGCCGCGCAGCACCTCGATGCGCTCGATTTCGCCGAGATCGCCGAAGCCGACACCGTTACGGGCGCGCGGCACGCCGTTGATGACGACGCCGACGGAGGATTCGAGACCCGGGTTGTCACCCACGGTACCGATGCCGCGGATACGGGCGGTCGTCTGGAATTCGTTCGAGGTCGACGTGACGTTCAGGCCCGGCGCGATAACGGCGAGGTCTTTCAGGTCGCGAACGCCGGCGTTGGAGAGGAGCTCCTCATTGTACGCCGTAACGGCGACCGGGACATCCTGGATGCCTTCTTCGCGTTTCTGGGCCGTGACAGTAATAACGTCGACCGTGCGGCCTTCATTCTGGGCCGCGGCGTGACCGGCCGTCAGCGCAGCCGCCGAGGCGGCGGCGAACAGAATCGTGCGCTTCGTGAGTGACATGCTTTAACTACCTCCCGTACCGGCGGTCATTGCCGCCGTTTTGTTTTGAACGCGGACGAGCCGACGCCGTCCGGTTCTTCTCCGAACACTTTTCGATATACCGGGTCGCCCCGGGCTGAAAAGGCGCGAAGGACGCCTGCCGACCGCCAAGACGCTTTGCGTGTCGGTTTTCCACCGCCATGTTGCAGGACTGTCACATCACAACCCGCAGCAGCGCCATTGCTGGCACCTCGAAGGCGGGCTTAGATGGCCGGGTATTCGAGGAGATTGAGCGTGATCAAGACGACAAGCTGTGTTCTGGCCCTAATGGCCATAACCCTTCCCGCCTGGGGCCAGTCCATCCGACCCCTGTCCCAGGAAGACGTGTTCCGCCTGGAAGCCGCCGCCGACCCGCAGATATCTCCAGACGGCGGTATGGTCGCCTATGTCCGCCGCAGCAATGATATTGTCACTGACCGTACGCGCAGCGCCATCTGGGTGGTCCGTGCCGATGGCAGCGGTCACAGCCGGCTCCTGCCCGGCGAGGGCGAGACCGGCAGTCCGCGCTGGTCGCCAGACGGCTCCCGGCTGGCCTATGTCCGCACACTGGACGAGACCACCACGCTGGAAGTCCTGACACTCGCAGACGGCGCCTCGCGTGTCCTGACGACATTGCCCGCAGGCCAGTCAGGTCTCGCCTGGTCGCCGGACGGTACACAGCTGGCCTGGGCTGCCTTCCGGCCGACGGCACGCCCCGCCGCCGCCGACCTGCCCGAGCGCACCGAAGAGATGGACTGGGCGGCTGGCGCGCAGGTCGAGGAACGCCTCTCCTTCCGCTTTGATGGCGCGGGTGAACTGCCCATGGGCCGCCAGCAGCTTTTCGTGATCGATCTGGCCGGTGGAGACCCGCGGCAACTGACCGATGACGAAGCCGGCGCCGGCGGCGATTTTGCCTGGTCGGCCGATGGCCGCGCGCTCTACTTCTCCGCCGACCGCCGCCCCGACAATGGCGCCCTGGCCCCGGACAGCGAACTGCACCGGGTCGATCTGGCCACCGGCGAGATCGAGACCCTGACCGGACGCACCGGCCCCGACACCACGCCGCGCCCCTCGCCCGATGGCACGCAGCTGGCCTGGCTGGGCTATGACGACCATCGGATGGGCTATCACAATGTCGAGCTTTACGTCGCCGGTCCGGACGGAACCGGGCCGCGTTCGGTGACGGCAGAACTCGACCGGTCGGTCTCGTCGCCGCAATGGAGCGCCGACGGCCGCATGATCTACTTCCTGTACGATGATTCCGGCCAGACCCGTCTTGCGCGGACCAATCTGGAGGGCCATATCGAGATCGGTCTGGACGACCTCACCCCGCCGACCTTCGGCCGCCCCTATACCGGCGGCAGTTTTTCGGTGTCGACGAATGGGCGTATAGCCGCGACAGTCGGGTCATCCATACGTCCCCCGGATGTGATCCTTATGTCACCGCTCGGTGATACGCACGTGCTCACTTCGCTCAACGAAGATGTCCTTGCGGAGATCGATCTGGCTCCGGCCGAGGAAATTCACTGGGCCTCGCCGCATGACGGTCTCGATATCGAGGGATGGGTGCTCTACCCGCCCGGTTTCGACCCGGAACGCGAATGGCCGATGATCCTGGAAATCCATGGCGGCCCCTTCTCCGCGTACGGTCCGACCTTCTCGGCCGAGCTGCGGCTGATGGCGGCGGCGGGCTATGTCGTCGTCTACACCAATCCCCGCGGCTCAACGAGCTATGGCTACGACTTCGCCAACCTGATCCACCACGACTATCCCGGCCATGACTATGACGACCTGATGGGCGCGGTGGACCACATGATCGGCCGCGGCTTCATCGACGAGGACCGGCTGTTCGTGACCGGCGGTTCGGGCGGCGGCGTGCTGACGGCGTGGATCATCGGCAACACCAACCGTTTCGCGGCGGCGGCCGTCGTGAAGCCGGTGATCAACTGGACCAGCTTCGTGCTCTATTCCGACCTGCCGCAATTTTTCTACCGCTACTGGTTCGCCAGCGCGCCGTGGGAGGATCCGGAGGAATACTGGCGCCGTTCACCGCTGTCGCTGGTCGGCAATGTCGAGACCCCGACACTGATGATGGTCGGCGGCGCCGACCTGCGCACGCCGCGGGCGGAGACGGAGCAATACTATTCCGCCCTCCATCTCAACGGTGTGCCGACCCGGCTGGTGGTGATCCCCGACAGCTATCACGGCATCTCGAACTCGCGCCCCAGCCGCCTGCTCACCAAGGTCGCGGAAATCCTGCGCTGGTTCGAGGAATACGATCCGGCGAGGCAGGCCGGCGGGTCAGAGCCGGAAGCTGCTCGATAATAGGCTTCCAGCATTTGTCATCCCGGCTCTGCGCCCCGCCTGCGCGGGGCATTGGGCCGGGATGACAGCGCTGGACGACGAAGCTAGGCCTCCGCGCTTGGCCGGGCGCCGACCGTTGCCCGCCACTGGGCGAGATGGGTCAGCGTGTCGGCCGGCTTCAGCTTGATCCAGCCGGCAAAGTCCACGAACACAAAGGCGGCGATATCGGCAGCACTGAAACGCTCGCCCGCGAGATAGGGCGCTTCTGCCAGACGCGCGTCGAGCACCTGGAAGAAGGCTTCGGCGCGGGCGCGGCCGCGCTCGACCAGTTCGGGCACCTGGGCATAGCGGTCCGGTCCGGTGATCGAGGAATCCTTGAAGAATTCGGAGCGGTTGCGCAGGGCCTCGGCGACGCCGAGCAGCCCCTCGCCCTCGGCCCGCGACATCCATTCGGCCACCAGCGCCTTCTCGACCGGTGTCGTGCCCAGAAGCGGCGGATCGGGGAAGACTTCCTCCAGATAGCGCGCGATCGAGGTGTTGTCGCTGAGCACCGTACCGTCATCGAGGACGAGCGCCGGGACCGTGCAGCGCGGATTGACAGCCCGGTAGGCCGGTTCGAACTGGGCCTTCACACCCAGATCGACCTGCTCGGTTTCGATCTCGATGCCCTTTTCGGCCATGAAGATACGGGCGCGGCGCGGACTGGGCGCCGCGCGATAATCGTAGAATTTCATCGACTTATCCTGACTGCCTGCTGACTACGCAAACCCGGACGGGCGTTCGCTGGCGACGCCCAGCCGCGCCTCGATCGCACGCCCCAGCGCAATGATATTGCCCTCCTCGAAAAGGGGCGCCCACAGGCTGGTGGTCTGGGGCACGCGGAATTCAGCCCCGCCGGCATCCTCCTGTGCGCCGCCAAAGATTGTCCGGGTGCGCTGCCGGGAGTAGCCGGAGCGGAAGGCGAGCTGCGGATGGCCGGTATAATTGGTGATCAGCAGCATTCCGCCGGCAAAGTTCGGACCGATCACCGCGTCCAGCCCGTCGAAGGCCGCATGCACCTCCTGCATCACCTGACGCCGGAAACGGTCGATGTTCACATAGTCGACGGCCGAGATGAAACGGGCCCGCCGCCAGGTATTGGGCCAGGCCTGCGGCGCCTGCCAGACGAGGCTGTCATCGCTGTTGTCCAGGGTGAGGTGTTCGAAGGCCGCAGCCGACTCCACCTCGACACTCGCCAGCAGCGCGTCATAGGGCCGGTCCGGCAGCGAGAATTCGACGAGCTCGACGCCGGCATCGCGTGCGGCCTGCAACGCCGCCCGGTCGGCATCGGTGCCGTTTTCGAACCAGGCCGGATTCCACCCGACCCGCATGCCGCGCACATCACGCCCGGCATCCGCCTCGAACCCGGCTTCCAGCGAGCCGGGGTCCAGCGGATCGGCGCCGTTGACCACCGACAGGATCAGCGCCGTGTCCTCCACGCAGCGCGCAATCGGGCCGATCTTGTCGAGCGACCAGCACAGCGCCATCGCGCCGGAACGCGATACCCGGCCGAAGGACGGACGCAGCCCCGTCGTGCCGCAGCGATGCGAAGGCGATACGATCGAGCCCAGCGTTTCCGTGCCGATACCGAAGGCGACCAGTCCCGCCGCCGTTGCCGAGGCCGATCCGGCACTGGAGCCGGAAGACCCTTCCTGCGGGTTCCAGGGATTGCGGGTCTGCCCGCCGAACCAGCGGTCGCCATAAGCCAGCGCACCATTGGTCGTTTTGCCCAGCAGGACGGCTCCCGCCTCGCGCAGCATCACGGCGATCCGGGCATCGTGTTCGGCGACACGCTCGCGATAGGGCGTGGCGCCCCAGGTCGCCGCGACACCGGCCACATCGATGATGTCTTTCATGCCGTAAGGGATGCCGTGCAACGGCCCCAGAAGGCGGCCCTCAGCAAGCGCGCGATCGCAACGATCGGCTTCGGCGCGCGCAATCTCCGGCGTCACCGTGACGAAACAGTGCAGCGTGCCGTTATGCCGGGCGATCCGGTCGAGATAGATTTCGGTCAGCCGGCGCGCGGACAATGCCCCGGAGCGGATCCACTGGGCCTGCTGCCAGACCGGTGCGAAGGCAATATCGGCATCATTGCCCGGCAATGGCCCGGCCTGCTGCCCGGACAGGCTGACCGCGTTTGACTGGGACCGGTAGGCAACACCCGGCAGACGCGGATCGAACATGCAGGACGGGGCCAGCGTGTTCGGCTTTTCCACCGCCCGCTGCTGCGAGGTTCGCGCAATCCAGTCATCCAGACCGGCCACCACCTGCTCCCGTTCGGCGTCCGTATAGCGGATGTCGAACAGCGCCTCGGCGCAATGCAGCGTGTCGGTTGAGATGGCCGGTGAAGCAGTGTCCGCAGCGGGCGCCGCGTCCTGGCGCGCCAGTGCCGGACCAGCGGCTCCGGCCGCAACGACAGCGACCACTCCCCCCTTGAGCAGCTCGCGTCGCGTTGAAACCTTGTCAGACATTGCTCCCCTCCCCGGATTCTCTGGCGAAGAGCGTGGGCGCCAACCCGCCGGAATTCAATACACAAGCGGCAGAGAAAGACCGGCCCACCCCAAAATAGCCGCATTCCGCCCCATTTCGGCTCACAATTGGTCGTTAACCGTGTTGTGAACGCCAATGCGGCGCGCGCCAACCGGGGGGAGGCCATGCCCTTAGATCAGATGGAAAACACCGTGCTCGACCGAAGCGATTTCGGCAGTACCCAGGACTATTCGACCGAAGCGACCGAGATGCGCGAGACCCGCGCACCGGCCGCCATGATCCAGTTGTCGCGTGCCCGGGCGATTGCCCGCGCCCGTCACGCGGATCTCCTGAAATTCCGGCGCACCTGGGGCGGTGCGATCAACGACCCGACCGAGGACGGAAAGGCTGACGAGGCCCGTCCGGCGGTGAAGCCGATCGACCGCGCTGCGATCTATCCCAAGTCCCATATCCTGCACTTCTCCGTGCTGGCGACGCTGGTGCTGTTTGAAGGCCTGGCGAATGCCTATTTCTTCTCGAAAGGCTCGGACCTCGGCCTGCTGGGCGGCTGGCTGCAAGCCATCACCGTCTCCTTCACGAATGTGATCGCGGCCTTCTTCCTGATCGGCTTCATCGGCCTGCGCCACATGTCGAACCGCAACAAGCCGGTGATCGCCGCGCTCGCCGCGGTCGGTGTCGGCGTGACCGTCGCCGCGCTGGGTCTGTTGAACCTCACCGCGGCCCATTTCCGCGACCTGCTGGAACTGAATGCGGCCACGCTTGCCCTTGGCGGCGCCGAGACGACGGGCACGGTGCTGACCCCGGTTCTGGATGCACGGGCCAACCCGTTCAACCTGCAGACCCTGGAAGCCCTGCTGCTCTTCATCCTGGGCTCCACCTTCGCCGCCATCGCGGCCTATAAGGGCCGCACCTTCGACGATGCCATTCCCGGCTATGGCGGGGTTACCCGCCGGCTGGACGCCGCATCGCGCGATCTGGAGAAGGCTCTGGAAACGGGCTGGAAGGACGCCAAGAAACTCTCGGCACCCGAGCTGGAAGAGCTGGTCGAGGCCAAGGCGCTCCTGGATGAAATCTGTCAGGATCTGGCCGGGCCGGGCCACCAGCGTTAAGACAGACGGGCCGGTGCGGGGCTGCACCGGTTCGGCCTGCGACGGGAGGGGGCATGTCCGGACGCGATCTCATCGGGCTTTTCAACCTGATCATCATCGCCGGCGTTGTCGGCGCCATCAGTTATGCCGCCTTCGTACTGAAGCCGGCTGAGTATGACAGCCAGACACTGTGCCTGGTCGGCGAGACGCCGCCCCACCGCGTCGTCGTGATCGACAAGACCGACCTCTATTCCTCCGCCCAGGCTGACGCGATCGGCGATGTGATCCTGGGCGAGCGCAATGCGCTGGCGGTCGGCGAACGCTTCTCGCTCTACGAGCTCAACGAGAGCGGCGAGCTTCGCAACACCAACCGCTTCTCACTGTGCAATCCCGGCGCCGGCGAGCAGGTCAATCCGCTCTACCGCAATCCCGAACGCGTGCAGGCGCGCTACAATGCGCTGTTCGCCGAACCGCTGCAGCGGGCGCTCGCGGACCTCGTCCTGCCCAAGGACGCCCCGTCCAGCCCGATCATCGAGGCGCTCGCCCGGCTCGGCCAGGATCCGGCCTTCGACCGGACCGTGCCGCAACGGCGCATCGTGCTCGTCTCCGACATGCTGCAGAATTCGGACGTCTTCTCGGTCTATGGCCGGCGCCGCGGCAGTTTCGAACAGCGCGTTCCGCCGGCCCGCGCCGTCGCGGACATCATCCGCGAGACCTATGGCGACAGCTTGCGTGGCACCGAGCTGGAAATCCGCCTGATCCCGCGCGAGACGTGGGAAGCCGAACAGCGCGGCGAGCTGCAAGCCTATTGGAGCGAGATTTTCCGGCAACTCGGCGTTCGCGCCTACTGGCTGGATATCTAGCACCACCCCTCGCGCCCCTTATCGCGGTTTTCCACACCCCCGGACCGGGATGCATAGGATATGCATTTCCCCGACTCGCGACGCGCACCACAATATCTGGTATCGAAATTGACACCACGCGCTAGAGATGGGGCTCACCATGTCCATTCAGCCCGCCCGCAACGCGACCGGAACACGCGCTCTGGACCGTGAGGCGCGCCGTCTGCTCGACCGCGACATGCTGACCTTCTGCGCCCGCCAGCCGCAGCTTGCGGAACTGGCCTTCACACTCGCCGACCATGGTCACACCCATGTCGGCCATGTGGTGGGGCTGACCTTTTTCACGATTCTCGACCTTGCCGGCGGCGACCGTGCTCTCGCTGACGAGTTGCAGCACCGGCTTCGCCATGCCGGTCTCGATACCGGTCTTTCCCTGCCGGACTGGCAACCGCCGACGGGCGATGCGATCGAGCCGATGCTCGATTAGGTTTTGCATTGCCGCACCGCACGGGCGCTCTATCTTCGCGGTCAGTGACCAAACCCGCGGGGCCCGAGCCATGATCACCGTGCACCATCTCAACAATTCGCGCTCCCAGCGCATTCTCTGGCTGCTCGAGGAGATCGGCCAGACCTATGAAATCCGCAAGTACGAGCGCGATCCACAGACCATGCGCGCGCCGGCAGCGCTCAAGGACGTCCATCCGCTGGGCAAGTCTCCGGTGATTTCCGACGGCGACCGCGTCATTGCCGAGTCCGGGGCGATTACCGAATATCTGACCGACACCTATGGTTCCACGCTCAAGCCGCAAGCCGGCAGCGACGATCATCGCCGCTATGTCTACTGGCTGCACTTCGCGGAAGGCTCGGCGATGCCGCCGCTTCTGGTGAAGCTGGTGGTCGATCAGATATCCAAGGCCAGGATGCCCTTCTTCGCCAAGCCGATCGCACGCTCGATCGTGAGCCGGCTCAATGACGGCTTCGTCCAGCCCGAGATCGACAACATCTTCGGCTATATCGAAACCGAGCTGTCCGGGCGCGACTGGTTCGCCGGCGACAGCTTCTCGGCCGCCGACATCCAGATGAGCTTCCCGCTGGAAGCAGCCGCTGCGCGCGGCGGTATCGGCAAGGCCTATCCGGCGATCCAGGCCTGGCTGGAACGCATCCACAACCGCCCCGCCTATGTGCGGGCGCTCGAACGCGGCGGCGAATACGGGATCGTCGGGCGCTGATGTCATGAAAAAGGCGGGAGCCACGCTCCCGCCTTTTCCGTATCAGACTGTCTGCGTCAGACTCTACTGGCTCGCCGTATCGTCCGGCGTCTCGCGGAAATCGACATCCGTCTCCGCCGCCAGGTAAACCAGCGCGGCATAGGCCGCGACATTCTGGGCCAGTTCGTCCGGGTCGATCTTGTCCAGCGTGTCGTCCGGCGTGTGGTGCAGGTCGAAATAGTCCTCGCCATTCTGCTCAAGGCGCACGGTCGGCACGCCCTGCATGGCCAGCGGGATGATGTCCGGACCGCCGCCGGGCTCGTTCGAACCGCCGCGGATAATCCCCAGCGGTGCGATGACCCGGCCGACCTCGTCGATCACCGGCGTGCCGGCGTCCGAGACATTCGAAGACAGGCGCCAGATGGTCCGGGCACCGAAATCGGATTCGGTTGCCAGCACATGGTTGGCGACTTCATCGGCGTGTTGTTCGGCATAGGCACGCGCGCCCAGCAGACCGACTTCCTCGGCGCCGAACATCACGACACGGATCGTGCGGCGCGGCCGCTGCGGCAGGTCGGCGATCAGCTTGGCGGCCGCAACGGTGATCGCGACACCGGCCCCGTCATCGACCGCGCCGGTGCCCAGATCCCAACTGTCGAGGTGCCCGCCGATCAGCACGATCTCTTCCGGGTTTTCACGCCCGACGAGATCCAGGACGACATTGCCGCTGGTCACTTCACCGTGCCAGCCGGCAACGGAATTCACCGTCAGGCTGATAGCCTCGCCATTATTGTGGAGGCGGCGCAGATGGTCGGCGTCGGGATTGGAGACGGCGATCACCGGGATACCGGCCCAGCTGCCATCGAGATCGCTCATCATGCCCGTGTGCGGGAAGCGGTGGCTGTCCGAGCCGACCGAGCGGACGACCAGGGCCGAAGCGCCGGCCCGTTCGGCATGCTGCCAGCCGATGCGGCGGCGCTGATTGGCCGGGCCATAACCGGCCCCGACCTGGCTGCGCACCATGATATCGCCGTCGATGAAGGCGATGCGGCCGTCCAGCGACCCGTCTTCGGCGGCCACAAGATCGTCGACGGTGCGGAAATACACGATCTCGGACTCGATCGCCCCGCTGCCGGAACCACCGAGCGCCGTACCGTGCAGCTCCATGGCGTAGGGAGCGGTCATGGAGATCGACAGGCTTTCACGATCCCAGAAGGGCATGGTGAAGCTTTCGACCTCGACGCGGTCGAAACCCAGCTCCTGCCCCAGCGCCGCGCCCCAGGCGCGCGCGCGCTCCTCGGCTTCGGAGCCCGCCAGACGCGGCCCGATTTCCGTCGTCAGCGACTCGACAATGTCATAGGCCAGATCGCTTTCGAGCGCGGTCTCCATCAGCGTGCGCGCCGTCGCGGCCGCTTCCGGTGACATGTCCTGGCGCTCCTGACCGATTGTTTCCGCTGTGAGAAACATGGTCATTCCAAGGGCGACAATTGCTTTCATCCTTACCTCCCCACACATTCGGTGCGTCACTATGAAACGCTTTGCCCCCGGCGCAAGGGCCGGGGCTGTGAAAGCCGTTATCAACAGATGGGAGCGAAACGATGGACAACAAGATCGAGCGGGTCATCCGGGGCCGCACACGCGACCTGGGCGGTTTTGAAGTCCGCCGTGTCCTGCCCTATGCGCGCCGCCGCATGGTGGGGCCTTTCATCTTTTTCGACCAGATGGGCCCGGCCGAATTCGCGCCGGGTCAGGGTATCGATGTACGCCCCCACCCGCATATCGCCCTGGCGACGGTAACCTACCTGTTCGACGGCGCCATGCAGCACAAGGACAGTCTCGGCGTCGACCTGACGATCCGTCCCGGCGATGTGAACTGGATGACGGCCGGTCGCGGCGTGGTGCATTCCGAACGCACCCCGGACGAGGAGCGGGCCGCCGGGCACCGTCTCTACGGCATCCAGACCTGGGTCGCCCTGCCCTCGGACAAGGAAGCGATCGAGCCGGCCTTCCATCACCACAAGGCCGAGACCCTGCCGCGCTTCGAGCGCGATGGTGGCGATTTCCGGCTGATCCTGGGAACGGCCTGGGGCCATGCCTCTCCTGTCGAGGTGTTCTCGCCCATCGTCTACCTGCACGGCGAATTGCGGGCGGGCGCCTCGACCAGGCTCAATCTCGAGCATGAGGAGGTGGCGGTCTATCTCGTCGAGGGTGCCGTCACGCTTGACGGCCAGGCCCTCGAGCCCGGCGAAATGGCCGTGATCGAACCGGGCACGGCGCCGGAGCTGGGCGCGCAATCGCCCAGCCGCATCATGATCTGCGGCGGCGCCCCCCTGGGCGACCGGCACATCTACTGGAATTTCGTCGCCAGCGACGAAGCCGATATCGACACCGCCAGGCGTGACTGGGTGGCGGCGGCCGAAGCCGGCTTCCCGGCCGGAGGACGCTTTATCCTGCCGCCGGACGAACAGGAACACATCCCCCTGCCCGACGACATCAAGCGCGAAGAACCGGTCAAACCGACCCCGGACTGCCCGACCAGCTGATCTCAGCCATCCTCGCTTGCGGCCGGCACGGCGCGCCATTCCGGCGCGTCGAGCGCGCGGCCCGTAACGTAGTAGGTCGCGAAGCTCGCAAGCCAGTGTCCGCCGGCATAATCCTCACCGGTCACCGCGGCGATACCCGTCTCGCCATGGCGCTGCGCGCTGGCGCGCAGGGCTGCGATACGCGGATCGCCCTGCGGCAGGGCGTGGGCGATCGCCTCCAGATTCCAGGCGCGCGACAGGTTCACCCCGTCCAGATGGACCAGCTTGCCATCGGTCGGATCGACAACCCGACCAGGCTCCAGCCAGTCGGCTGTTCCGTCCTCGGGGATGCCCGGCAGAAAGCTGCCCAGCCAGTTCGCAAACTCGGCCTGCGGCATCACGCGCCGCATGAGATCCGCCTCCATCAGGCAGGGCGACAGGAAATCCTCGCCGGACGGTTCATAGGCGATCGGGCAGTCGCGGTCCTCGATGTGAAACTCGCGCGCCTTGTCGACGATCAGCCGCTCCAGCTCGACGTCGCCGGTCGCCCGGGCCCAGTCCAGCGCCAGGGCAAAGCCGAAGGCCGACTGGTTGTGCGTGCCGATCCGGATCGGATAGAGCAGGTTCGGCAGCCAGGCCTTGTAGCGGTCCGCGACCACCGTCTCGAGCGGCGCCAGCGCGGCCAGCCAGCGTTCGGCCCGCGGGTCGTCCCATTCCCGTAATTCCAGACCCAGCTGCAGCAGCCAGGCCAGACCATAGGGGCGTTCGAACGAGCCGCGCCCCTCGCCCTGGAAATAGGCCACTTCGCCGGCGATTGCTTCGGGGGTCAGATTCGCATCCAGCGCTGCAGTCGCCCGATCCGCCAGCTCGCCGTCCCCGGCCTCGCGCAACAGCCGGACGAGAAGCCAGTGGCCGTGGACCGCCGAATGCCAGTCGTAGCAGCCATAGAAAGCCGGATAGAGTTCGCGCGGCGTCAGCGCGTCCTCGCCGGACTGCAGCACATGCGAGATCTTGTTGGGATATTCGCGCTGCACGCAATCCAGTGCCAGTTGCATGAAGCGGACATTGCGCTCCGACGGCCCGGCCGGTTCCTGTGCAAAAACAGACGAGGAAGAAAAAACCGAAGCAATTGCGGCACATGTCAGAAGTGTTTGCGATAACATTGCGTTCCCCATCCTTCACTTTCAATTTCCGGCGTGACCGAAGGGCTTTTCTGCCCCCGGACGATCTGCTACCGCCGGAATACCAAAACCGTTCGACCCGCGTGGCAAGCGTCTTGCTCCCGGGATCGTCGATAACAGGGTGCGCGAACAGTCCCGTTTCAAACAAGCACCCGCAAACAGGTGAGTGGCTCACCGGCACCCGTCCCGATTCCGCGGACAGGCCGGAAAACAAGGTTCGGGCAGACTGACCACACTGGGGAAGCAGGAAACATGTCGAATTCCGAAACGCGTGATGGCGGGCTCAAAGCCCTTGGCGTCAATGCCGGCCGCGTGAATCTGAACTGGAACGAGGCCCGCCTCTACGAGGAAGCTGTGCGCCGCGGCGAGGGAGAGGTCGCCGAGGGTGGCCCGCTGGTGGTGAAAACCGGCGCCCATACCGGCCGCTCCGCCAAGGACAAGTTCACCGTCCGCGATGCAGAGACCGAAGACCAGGTCTGGTGGGATACCAATGCGTCCATCACGCCCGAACAGTTCGATGCGCTGTGGCAGGACTTCCAGGCGCACATGGACGGCAAGGAAGTCTTCGTGCAGCAATTGTTCGGCGGCGCCGATCTGGATCACCGCCTGCCGGTGCGCGTCGTCAACGAGCTGGCCTGGCACTCGCTTTTCATCCGCCACCTGCTGCGCCGTCCCGAGCCGGCCGAGCTGGACGGGTTCGAAGCCGAGTTCACCATTATCAACCTGCCCAGCTTCCAGGCCGATCCCGCACGCCATGGCTGCCGCTCGGAAACCGTGATCGCGGTCGATTTCGCGCGCAAGCTGGTGCTGATCGGCGGCACCTCCTATGCCGGCGAGACCAAGAAATCGGTCTTCACAATCCTCAACTACCTGCTGCCCAAGAAGAAGATCATGCCGATGCACTGCTCGGTGAATGTCGGCAGCCAGGACGACGCCGCGATCTTCTTCGGCCTGTCCGGCACCGGCAAGACCACGCTGTCGGCCGATGCCAGCCGCACGCTGATCGGCGATGACGAGCATGGCTGGTCGGAAAACGGCCTCTTCAATTTCGAGGGCGGCTGCTACGCCAAGATGATCCGCCTGTCGGCCGAGGCCGAGCCGGAAATCCACGCCACCACGAAGATGTGGGGCACGGTGCTGGAAAACGTCGTGATGGATCCTGACACCCGCCGGCTCGATCTGGACGATGACAGCCTGGCCGAGAACAGCCGCGGCGCCTATCCGATGCACGCCATCCCGAACGCCTCGGCGACCGGCCGTTGCGGGCATCCGAAGAACCTGGTCATGCTGACCTGCGACGCGTTCGGCGTGCTGCCGCCGATCGCCAAGCTGACCCCGGCCCAGGCGATGTACCACTTCCTGTCCGGCTATACCGCCAAGGTTGCCGGCACGGAAAAGGGCGTCACGGAGCCGACCGCCACCTTCTCCGCCTGCTTCGGCGCGCCCTTCATGCCGCGCCATCCGGCCGAATACGGAGCGCTGCTGCGCGAATTGATCGCCGAACACGATGTCGATTGCTGGCTGGTCAATACCGGCTGGACCGGCGGCGCCTACGGCACCGGCCACCGCATGCCGATCAAGGCGACGCGCGGCCTGCTCAATGCTGCACTGGACGGCTCGCTGAACAATGCCGCCTTCCGCGAGGACAAGCTGTTCGGCTTCATGGTGCCGATCGCGGTTCCCGGTGTGGATGACAGCATCCTGGACCCGCGCGCGACCTGGTCCGACCCGGCCGCCTATGACGCCCAGGCCGCCAAGCTGGTGACCATGTTCGTCGAGAATTTCACCAAGTTCGAAGACAATGTGGCGGCCTATGTCCGTGCCGCAGCGCCCAAACTGCCGGCCCGCGAAAAGACGCTGGAAACCGCAGCCGAATAGGCCTTCCGGCATCCATTTCAAGAAAGCCCCGGCAGGCACCTGCCGGGGCTTTTTCGTGCCCGGAGGCAAGAATTTGCCTGATCAGGCTGCTCCGCCCGATATGATCATGTTCTGGTGCCGATTGCCGGTCTGGCGGGATATTCTTTCACCAGACAGCGGCAATGGGTGATTTTTCTCACATATCCCGACGATTGCCGAACCAGTATCCGGCGAAAAAATTGCGTCAGTCCGGTGAAAAAGCACCTCCGGAGCAAAATTTGTTTGACGCACCCCGGCAAATGCGCCTTCCTAGGGTGACTTCGCAAGCGCAGCACACCGCTGCCGCAGGGATGGACCCGTCATGACGCTCGACGCCATGAACATCGCCGGCCTTCAGACCCAGACCGTTGCCGGTCTGTCCGGTCGCGGCGGCGCCATGCCCGGCGGCCTCGGTACCACCACGACCACCATTATGACCACCTCCTGGACACGGGGGGCGGCCGGCGTGCGTTAGCGGACTGGAAAACCGCAACACACCGACCCCGCTCCCCGGCCCCGGCGAGCGGGTTTTTTTGTGCCCGAAATCCACACCTCACCCATCAGCCAGACCCGAAAAGACCCGAAGGACCCAGACCCATGCCCCTCGACCTCGATGCCCGAAAACCGCTGAAGCTCTGCGTTCTCAAATTCGGAAGCTCCGTCCTCCAGAAGCCCGACGACTACGTCCGCGCCGCTCACGAAATCTATCGCCACACGCGTGCCGGCGAGAAGGTTGTCGCGGTCGTGTCGGCCCTGGAAGGTGAAACCGACGCCCTGTTTGCCGTCGGTGGCGATGTCGGCCAGGGAGCCAGCGACGGCCTGATGGCCCGGCTGGTCCGGTGCGGCGAGCTGAAGTCTGCAGCGCTGATGGGTCTGGCGCTGGAGCGAACCGGCATTCCCTCTGCCGTGCTCGATCCGCATGAAATGGGTCTGATGGCCGATGGCGAGCCGCTCGACGCCAATCTCACGGGTCTGGATTCCGAGCGGGTGCTGGCGCATTTCGAAAAGGCTGACGTGATCGTTGCGCCGGGCTTTTTCGGGGAAGGTGTTGCAGGACCGGTCACACTGGGTCGGGGCGGAACGGACCTGACGGCGGTCGAGTTTGCCCACTGGCTCGATGCCGACCGGGTCCGGCTGATCAAGGATGTCGACGGGGTCTATACCGACGACCCGGCCAAGGTCGCCGATGCGGAACGCCTCGACCAGCTCGACTATGACGAGGCCGTGCGTGTCAGCCGTGGACTGGTGCAGGAGAAAGCGATTTTCCGGGCGCGCGACAACCAGGTCGTGATCGAAGTCGCCGCTCTGGGGCGCCCCTATGCAACGCGCATTGCCGGACGCGTGCAGCAACGCCCGGGGCCTGTCCCCGCCGCGCGCAAGCTGAAAGTCGCCGTGCTGGGCCATGGCGCCGTCGGTGCCGGCGTGTGCTCGCATCTTCTGGCCCATCCGGGCCGGTTCGAGCTCGCCCCGGTCCTCGTCCGTGACGCGGCAAAGCATTCCAAGGCCAGCGATCAACCGCTGGAATTCACCGAGGATCCGGCCGTCGCCCTGGCCGGAACGCCCGACATTGTCGTGGAAACGCTCGGCGGCACGGATACAGCGCGCGCGCTGAGCCAGAGCGTTCTGCGCGATGGCAGCCATCTTGTCACCGCCAACAAGGCTGTGGTCGCACTCGACATCGACCGCCTCAACGATCTCGCCCGGCAGCAGGGACGGCAGCTGCGCTACTCGGCCGCTATCGGCGGCGGCGTTCCGATCCTGGAACTGGTCGACCTGCTCGGCCGCAATGGCGAAATCCTGGCGGTCGAAGGCGTCATGAACGGCACCTGCAACTTCATCTTCGACCAGCTCAAACAGGGCACCCGCCTCGCCGACGCGGTCAGCGAAGCCCAGCGGCTGGGCTTTGCGGAGGCCGACCCCAGCACCGATCTCGATGGTCACGACGCGGCCGACAAGCTGGTGTTGCTGGCCCATCACGCCTTCGGCGTCACGCTGCACCCCAGCCAGATCGAGAAGGAAAGCCTCAACGATCTCGACGGAAACCGGATCCGCGCCGTCAACGAAAAAGGCATGGTGTTCAAACAGATCGCCCGCTGCGAAGCGACCCCGGACGGGCGCGTCGAAGCGCGGGTCGAGATTGTCGCCCTGGAGCCGGACCATCCCCTCGCCGGCCTCGTCAATGAAGGCAATGGCTTCCTTGTGAAACTGCCGCAGAAGACGGTCTCCCTGCGCGGCAAGGGGGCCGGCCGCTGGCCGACAGCGGAAGCCGTGTTTGCGGATATCATGGATATCCAGCGCTCCTATCTGGCCGGCGAGGCCGAGGCATCGCCGGTTCCGGAGAATCCGCTTAGCCATATCCGCCGAATGTCGACGGGACAGGTGGCATGACGACAGCAAATCCGGCGGCCCGCGCCAGCGCGCCCGCCAGTGTAGGCAATGTCGGGGTCGGCTTCGATGTGCTCGGCCTCGCCTTTGATGCCGTGCGTGACGAAGTCTGCGTGACACGGGAAGACCAGCCCGGCGTGCGCCTTGGCCATGTGACCGGCCTTGTCGACAGCCTGCCGGCCGAACCGGCACGCAATTGCGCCCTCGCCGCCGCAGCAGCCGTGCTCGATGCGGCCGGGGCCGATTTCGGCCTGCGGATCGATGTGCACAAGGGCGTGCCGATGAGTGCCGGCATGGGTGGCTCCGCCGCCTCGGCCGTCGCTGCCGCCGGCGCTGCCAATGCGCTGCTCGACAAGCCGTTTTCCGATATCGAACTCCTGCCCCTGGCCATGGAAGGCGAGAAAGTCTCCGCCGACCCGCCGCCCTGGGACAATGTGATGGCCGCATTGCTGGGCGGTCTCGTCTTGGCGGCGCGCCTCGACCCGCCCCTGATCCGGCGCCTGCCCCTGCCCGAGGGGATTGCCTGCGTGGTCTTCCACCCCCAGCGCAAGATCGAGACCCAGGCCGCGCGCGAACTTCTCTCGCCGCAGATCGCCAAGGACATTGCGGTCGAGCATTCACGAAACATGGCCAGCTTCGTGGCCGGTTGCGCCAGCGGCGATCTCGACCTCGTGGCCAGCGGCCTGCGCGACATCTTCATCGAACCGCAGCGGGCCAGCCTGCTGCCGGAACTGGCACCCGTCCAGGCCGCCGCCCTTGAGGCCGGCGCGCTGGGCTGCTCCTTCTCCGGCTCGGGCCCGTCCGTCTTTGCCTGGACCCGGGTGGCCGATCTCGACGCCACGCGGACCGCCATGGCCGCAGCCTTCGCAGCCGCCGGATGCCCCGCAACCGCCTATGACGCCCCGCTGAATTCCCCCGGGCTCCGGATCGAACCCCAAAAGGGATAGTGCCGCTCATGCTGTTTCACTCCACCCGCGGCAACGCGCCTGCTGTCACCGCCGACATCGCACTGAAGGCCGGCGCGGCGCCCGATGGCGGCCTTTACCTGCCCGAGAGCCTGCCGGGTTTCACCAGCAGCGACTTCGCCGATACGCCAGGGCTCGGCGATCTGGGCGCACGCCTGCTCGCCCCCTTCTTCGCCGGGTCACCACTGTCGGACGCCATGGCGGATATCTGCCGCGATGCGTTCGACTTCCCGGCTCCACGTGTCAGCCCGGATGCAAGCGACGACACCCCGGCCGTGCTCGAACTGTTTCATGGCCCGACCGGCGCCTTCAAGGATTTCGGCGCCCGCTTCCTGTTCCGCAGTTTCAGCGCTCTGGGCCAGGATGCAGACGCGCCGATCACGGTTCTGGTCGCCACCTCCGGCGATACGGGCGGCGCGGTGGGCTGTGCCGCTGAAGGCGTGCCCGGCGTGCGCGCCGTCATCCTGTTTCCCAAGGGCCGGATCTCGGCCTTCCAGGAACACCAGCTGTGCTGCTGGAAGCCGCCTGTCTCCGCGCTCCGGGTGGCCGGCGATTTCGACGCCTGCCAGTCCCTGGTCAAGGCGGCCTTTGCCGATGCCGGCCTGACCGCAAGGCACTCGCTGACCTCGGCCAACTCGATCAGCATCGGCCGCCTGCTGCCGCAAATGGTCTACTGGTCCCGCGCTGCGCTCGATACCGAAGCAGAAACCGGGATGAAGCCCGGCCTCGTCATCCCCACGGGCAATCTGGGCAATGCCTTTGCCGCCATCCTGGCCCGCGCCTGCGGCCTGCCGATCGGCCCGATCGTGCTGGCCACCAATGCCAACACGACCCTGTCCGACTGGTTCGCCTCGGGCCGCTATTCAGCGCGCGCATCGATTGCGACCATTGCCAATGCCATGGATGTCGGTGCGCCGAGCAATTTCGAACGTCTGGACGGGTTCGACGGCGGCGCAATCGCGGGCGTGGAGTGCATCGACGACGACACGATCCGTACCCGCATCCGCACGACATTCGAGGACAGCGGCTATATTGCCTGCCCGCATACGGCGACCGGTCTGGAAGCCCACGCCCGCCTGCCCGAAGCTGAACGCAAGGCCCGGCCCTGGATTGTCGCCGCAACCGCCCACCCGGGAAAATTCGCCGATATCGTCGAACCGGTGATCGGCCGGACAGTCGATCTGCCGCCAGCCCTCTCCAGGGTTCTCGAGCGCGACGTGCGGGTCAACGACATCGCGCCGGAACTGGCGGCTCTCGCAGCATCCCTGGACACCGGCGGGACAGGCATCCGGCTGACCCGGTAATCGGCATGCATGCGCTGGTTTAAGGCGACACCCGCCCATCTCCGGCGGGCGATCACACATCCTATTGAAACAAAAGAATCATAGTCACGATTCATCTGGTCTTTTTACGAAATCTTATCTGTCATACGATATTAAACTACCCAACATTGCACTGAAAAGTCATGCTTTTCATCGCATTCGCTAGCTGTCGACGGAGGTGCCCATGCGGCTTTTTCCGAAGCGGGACTGGCGGAGCAGCGTTGGGGGACTGCTCGGATCGTCTCGCCTTTGTCTCGCCGGTCTTGCAAGAGACCGGCAAGGCGCCAGTGCAGTCGAGTTTGCCATCATCGCCCCGGTTGCGCTGATGCTTCTCATTGGAACACTTGCCTACGGCCTCGTCTTCTCGGTCCATCTGAGCTTGCAACATCTCATCGCCGAAACAGGCCGGGCCACGATTGCCGGACTGGGCAGTGCCGAGCGGACCAGCCTCGCGCGTGCGCATTTCGATACCAGGATAGAGGCCTATCCCCTGCTGGACCCCGGCGCCGCGGACCTGCGGGTCGAGGATGATGGCCGCTATACCGAGGTCCGCATTACCTACAGCGTCGAAAACCACCCGGCCTACATCTTCCAGGGACTGATCCCGCTGCCGGAAAGCCCCTTCACCTACCGCCAGGTCATCCGGAACGGAGGCGGCTGAGATGAAGGGCTTCGTCCACAACGAGTCCGGCGCAATCGCGCCCTTCTTTGCGCTGACCATGGGCGTGCTCGCCCTGCTCACCAGTCTGGTCGTGCACGCCGGCCTGACCTTCCTGGAGGACCGGCGCATGCAGGCCCTCGCCGACCTGATCGCGCTGGTCGCGGTTCGCGACCAGGACTATTCAGCCGATCACGCCCTGTCGGTGATCGAGGATCAGGGCCTCATGCCCCACGCCTTCGCACCGATCCTGACGCCGGGCCATTATACCGCGGATGCCGGCCTGGATCCGTTCGACCGTTTCCAGCCGGGGCAGCGCCCCTTCAATGCTGTCCGTGTCGATCTTCACGCCCGGATACCCGGAGAAGACGGCCGCTATGAGGTGTCCCGGCTTCTTGCCGAGGCCGCTGCAGCCCGGCGCGACACGGCCAGTTTCGCCGTCGGCTCGCGTCTGGTCCGGGTCGAAGGCGGTCTGTCCGGCGACCTGCTTGCCGCCCTTACGGGCTATGACGGGCGGATAACGGCAATGGACTACCGGGCCTTGGCCGAGATGCGTATCGACAGCCTCGATTTTCTCAATGCGCTGATCGGCGAGTCCCGTATCCGCGTGCTGACCTATGACGATCTGCTCGACACGCACGTCCCGCCCGACACAGTCCTGCACGCCGTAGCGGCCGCCGCTACGGAGACGGCTCCGGCTGTTCTAGACCGGCTGGCAGGCGGCGCCCTGCGGCGAGCCCGACACGTCCGGGTCGGCGATATTGTCGAAGCGGGCGCGATCGGCTCGCATCCGGTTCTCGACGGGCCTCTCGGAGCGGAGCTCTCCGCCCTCGACCTGATCGAAGCCACGGCCCTCGCCGCGAATGGCGACCATCAACTCGCACTCGATCTGGACGCAACACTCGCAGCCGTACGCCTCGCCATCGGTGAGCATCCGCAATCTCCGCCGGTCGGTGCGGCCAGCCTGCCGGGCGCACGGGCCGAGACCCGCCAGCTGGACCTGCTCACACAGCTGCGCGTGGGGCTCTCCAATGCCGATGTCCGCGTCCAGGCGGCAACGGCAGAGGCTGAGCTGACCCGCCTTCGCTGCGGCCCGGGAGGGCGTGTCCGGGCTGACTTCGATGTCACGACGAGCCCCGCTCGCCTGGTGATCGAAACCGGCGGCCTTCTGGGCCAGGTGCTTGCCCTGGACCTGGGAAGCGGCGAACGCCGCCGGGTGACCATGACGCACGCCCATATAAACAACGGCTCACCCGAGACGCTGCGCTCCGGCCTGGGCGCCGACGCATCGCTTCTGGGGCTGTCGCTGCCGCTCGGCGCGCTGACGGATCCGCTGCTGACGGAGATCGATCAACTGGTCGAAAACCTCGGCGCCCATATTGCCGAAGCCGACCTGTTTCTCCGCGGCGCAAGTTGCGGACGCCCCTTCCTGATCGAGTAGCCTCCCCCAAAAGCACCGGTCAGGACGAGCCCGCCCCTTATTGCCCGAGGGGCGGGCTCTATTCTTGCGCGCTTGTCCGCGACCGCCGAAGACGGGGCGGGCGCCGGTCATTTGCCAGTGGATTTCACGAGCTTGTCGAAGTGTAATCGAGACCGGCCATCCCCTGATCGGGGGAGCGGTCCAGGGGCAGCCTGCCGTTATAAGCGTCGAACGACACGCCGGAGGAAACCGGGGAAAGACTTTAAACGCATGTCCACGCGCCGCACTCGCCTGACACCGAATTCCAGACTGGCCGGATTGCTTGTGGTCGGGCTCGCGGCGAGCCTGCTTGTGATCTGGGCGGCCTTGCGGCCGGCCATTCCAGGCGCCCCGCTCCGGCCGGTAACCGATCTGTCCCATGTTTTCTGGATCCAGATCGTGATCGGCTTCGGATCGCTCGCCGTGTCGGGCTGGGTCTGGGCGCTGAAGCCGGCAGACACGGCAACGCGGCTCTTCGTGCTCAGCGGCATCGCGACCATGTGCTTTACCTACGCACCGGCCCCGTTGCGCGAGTCGATGGCGCCGGTGCCCGACACGGTTTTCCTGGCGCTTGTTGCTTTGAACGGCGCTGGCGCATCGATGTTCGGCATCGCCATGACAGCGCTTTTCATCTGCTATCCGGCCCGCCTGCCCTACCGGCGCATTCTCGCCGTCGGCAGCGCATTGTTCTTCGGTCTGTGGACCGTGATCGGCATGACCGGCGCGCTGCAGGGCCGGACGGAGCCGATCTACAACATCCACCTTCTGACGACCGTCGAGATGCTGACGATCTGCCTCGCTGTCGCCGCCCAGATCGCCGTGACCGGCCGCGACCCCAAGGCGCGCGCCGTGGCAATCTGGTTCGGCCTCGCCGTGCTGTTCGGTGCCGGCGGCTTCATCACGATGACCGCTATCCCCGGCATACTGGGGATCCCGGCACCGATCGATTCACACTACTCTTTTGCCTTCTTTCTCCTGATCTATATCGGCGTCGCCGCGGGGCTGCAGCGTTTCCGCCTGTTCGAGCTGGGCGACTGGGCCTATCGCATCCTGTTCTACGCGGCAGGTGCCATTCTGCTGGTCGCCATCGACGCCGTGCTGGTCTCGCTGATCGCGATCGATCCCGGCCCGGCCTTCGGCGTGTCGCTGCTCGCCACAGCGCTGATTTACCTGCCGCTGCGCGATGTCATCGGCCGCCGTATCCTGCCCCGGCCCGGCCTGAAGCAGGACGAGCTTTTCCTCGCCGTGGTCGATACTGCCTTCGGTGCATCGGGACGCAGCCGGCATCATCGCTGGCGCAGCCTGCTGGATCGCCTGTTTGCACCGCTGGAAATCAGCGAGGCCGACAGTGCGGTCGACCAGCCCGAAATCCGCGAGGACGGTGTTGAAATGCGTCTGCCGTCGACCCCCGGCCACCCTCCGCTCATCCTGCGCCACCCCTGGCGCGGCCGCGCCCTCTTCTCGCCCGGCCATCTCGCCACCGCGCGGCAGTTGATCGAGCTGATGGCCTATGCCGAAGAAAGCCGGCGCTCCTATGATCGCGGCGTTGCCGAAGAACGCAGCCGGATTGCCCGTGACATGCACGACAATATCGGCGCCCAGTTGCTCGGCGCGCTGCACTCCAGCGATCACGAACGCAAGGACCTGATGATCCGCGAAACGCTGACCGATCTGCGCGACATCATCAACAATGCCGCGACCCCGGGCCTCGACCTCGACGAAACCCTGGCAGATCTCCGGGCTGAGTCGGCCGAGCGTCTCGGCGCTGTGGGGATCGAACTGATCTGGGAAAACGACATCGGTGAAACGCCCGACCTGTCGACCCCGGCCACCCATGCGCTGCGGTCCATCATCCGCGAGACCGTCAGCAACACGATCCGCCATTCCGGTGCCACACGTCTGTCGGTCCGGCTGGGCCGCGAAGCCGGCAAGGCGCGCCTTGTCATCGCAGACAATGGCCACGGCTTCGACCGCAGGAGCGTCAGCGCCGGCAATGGTCTGTCCAACATCGAAAGCCGCAGCGAGACCCTGGGGGGACAAATGACATGCAACAGCTCGCCCGACGGGACCCGGATCGAGATCCGCTTTCCGCTGAAACAGCCCGGAGTGCCGGCATGAAACGTATCCTGATCGTCGAGGATGTCGCCCAGACCCGCCGCTGGCTGTGCGAGATTGCCGAGAATGCGTTTCCCGGCTGCTCGATCGAGGAGGCTGCGAGCATGCGCGGAGGCCTGGCCGCGGCGGCAGCCAGTGCCGACTTCGACCTCGCCCTGATCGATCTCGGCCTGCCCGACGGTTCGGGGCTGGAAGTCCTGCGCAGCCTGAAACTGGTCTGCCCCGGCGCCGTGCCCATTGTCACGACCGTAATGGGGGATGACGCGCATATCGTTGCCGCGCTGTCGGCCGGCGCCGAAGGCTATCTGCTCAAGGAAAACCCGGCCGATCTGCTCACCGCCCAGCTGAAACGCCTGGCCGACGGGACGCCAGCGCTGTCGCCCTCGATCGCCCGGCGCATCATGGAGCATTTCCGCTATACCGGCCCGGCGGCCGATCCGGAGGAAGAACTCACGGCGCGCGAAAAGGAAGTGCTCGGGCTGATCGGACGCGGTCATCGCAATGTCGACGTGGCGGCCAGTCTCGACCTCGCCGAGAGCACGGTGGCCAGCCACATCAAGTCAATCTATCGCAAGCTGGGCATCTCCTCGCGCGCCGAAGCCTCCTGGCACGCAACACGGATGGGGCTCACCCTGAACAAGCCGGGCGAGCCCTCCGGACGCTGATCCCGGTCAGTCCCAGCCGAACTGCACCACGATATCGGCATTGCCGTCACCGATCTGGTGATAGGAGGTGTGCTGGCCGCTGCCGATCTGCAGCACGCCGAGGATATTGCCATTACCCTCCTGCACGGTGTGGGCCGTGTGGCCTTCGCCCACCTGGGCGACACCGACAAGATTGCCATTGCCGGACTGATAGACCGAGCCGGTCAGATTGTCGCCGAACTGACGGGTCAGCGCACGATTGGCGAGACCGGCCTGCAGCACGTCCTGCCAGTTATTATAGCCCTGCTGGCGGATATCGAGCCGGTTGCGATAGCCGTCCTGGCGGGCGGCGGCCGCATTCTGGTCGCCGCGCTGGGCGATCCGGGCCCGGTTGCGCCAGCCGTCAAAGCGGCCCTCCACCATATTGCCATATCCGGACTGTTCCACGCTGACGCGCGAACGGGACTGGGCATCGGCCTCACCTGCGGCGAAAGCGATCGAGGCCAGAGCGGCCCCGGCGAGCATCATCTTCGAGAAGGTCATCATCCTGTCTCCCTGTCGGGGGCCGGCACCGTGCAGCGGCCTTCATGCACACAACGGTCTAGCAAGCCGAGGCTGATCACAGCCTGAGGCGATGGTTCATCTGAAAGTCACCCCGCGTGACAACCGGCTTACCCTCGCGTGACCCCGAATTAAGTTGCCCGGAAATGCTCGACGCGCCCCTATTTGGCCACGCAGGACAGGGAGGGATTTCATGAAGACACTTGCACTTGCCGGCACGGCTGTGATGCTGGCCAGCCTCGCAAACGGGCTGGCCGAGGCACGTGACGATGACGCCATCAGCGCACTCGCCGATGTTATTGAAGCGAATTATTACGACGAGGCCCGCGCCCACGAGATCGCCGAAGCGCTGCGCAGCGAAGCCGCATCTGGCGCCTTCGGCGAAACCCCGTCCCCCGACGCCCTCGCCTCTGCGCTGACCAACCGGCTGCACGCCGAGGACCGGCATTTTTCCGTCCGCTATATCGGCCCGGAACGGGCGGCGGACATCATCGCGCGCCGTGCGGCCGCCGAAGCCGGTGAAGCGCCTGAACGACCTGCCGACCCCTGGGCCGGCCTGCGGCGCGAGAATTTCGGCTTTGCCGACATCGACATCCTGCCGGGCAATATCGGCTATATTGATCTGCGCCAGTTTGCACCGATCCAGCCGGCGGAAAGCACAGCCCGCGCCGCGCTCGAATTCATCGCCAATACGGATGCCGTCATCTTCGACCTGCGCCAGAATGTCGGCGGCGCCCCCTCGATGGTGCAGTACCTGATCAGCCACTTCCTCAATCCGGAAGAGCCGGTGGTGATCAACACCTTCGTCGCGCGCGACCTGCCCTATCCCGACCAGCTGTGGTCGCTGCCGGTCCATCCGGCCGGCAACCGCCCCGACGTGCCGCTGATCGTGCTGACCTCGGGCAATACCGGATCGGCCGGCGAGGCCTTTCCCTACCATCTGAAAGCCATGGAGCGCGCCACCATTATCGGCGAGACCACACACGGCGCCGGCAATCCGGGCTCGACCTTCTTCACGCCTGAAGGCTATGCAGTTTTCATCTCCACCGGCTCGGCGCGCAATCCGATTACCGGGACCAATTGGGAAGGCACCGGCGTCACGCCGGATATCGCCGTTCCGGCCGGCGATGCGCTGGAGACGGCCCTCGACCGCCTGTACGAAACCCTGCTGGTCTCCCATGACGCTGACAGTGCAGGCTATCAGGACGTGGAATGGGCGCGCGAACTGCTGGCGGCGCAACGTGAGGCCGTCGAGGTCTCGTCGCGCCAGCTGCGCCGCTATGCGGGCACCTATGGCAATCGCCACTTCGACACCGCTGACGGCACGCTCGTCTATACGCGGGAAGGCGGTTCAGCCGTGACACTGCTGCCCGTCGGGAACCACCGTTTCGCCATCCCCGGCAATAACAGCTATCGCTTCGTCTTCACGCCGGACGAGGCCGGAAATATCGGCCAGCTGGAAATGCAGATCGCCGGTTCGGGCAGCCGCAATTTCCCGCGCACCCGCTAGAGCGTGATCAGGTGAAGTGGGTACCGGTTCACCGGTTCGATCACGCGACCGCTCAGGACTCTAAAACAGTGCGGCCTGCCGGGGTTCGCCCCAGCGGGCCGCATCCACGCCTTCATGCGCCAGCAGCCAGCGCTTGCGGTCGAGACCGCCGCCGAACCCGGTCAGCGAGGCATTGGCGCCGATGACCCGGTGACAGGGTACGACAATCGGAATGGGATTGGCACCATTGGCCAGGCCGACGGCCCGCACCGCCTTCGGCCGGTCGATACGCCGGGCCAGCTCGCCATAGCTGATCGTCTGCCCGACCGGTATATCCCGCAGGGCCCGCCAGACATCCCGCTGGAAATCGGTGCCAGCCCCCTCGGCCGAAATCCGGTCCAGGGCCGCGAGGTCGCCCGCGAAATAGGCCTCAAGCGCCCGGCGTGCCGCGCTGGGCGTATCCGCATGGCTCAACGTCAGCTCCGGGCCATAGCGCCGCTCCAGCTGCCGGTGCAGCCGTTCGGCATGATCGTCCCAGTCGACCGCACGCAAAATGCCCGTCCGGTCGGTGACCAGAAAGGTCAGGCCGATCGGCGTGTCGATCTGCTCGATCAGAAAGTCCGGCAGAAAATCCGAAGCTGGCATGCTGTTCTCCGACAGGGTTCGCAGCGCATACTGTACCAGACCGTCGTGCCCGACTGGCGGTTTCCGGACATCATGCCCGGCGTCCGCCGGACTTTCACATCCATGTCCGAAAACCGCTAGACAGTCCGGCCGGCCCGGGCAAGCCTTGGGGCATGGATCTCGATCACGACGCCTGCTACCGCGCCATTTCCCAGCGCGATGTCCGCTTCGACGGCCGCATCTTCACAGGCGTGAAGACGACGGGCATCTATTGCCGCCCCGTCTGCCCGGCAACGACCCCGAAGTCGCAAAACGTCATCTTCTACCCGTCTGCCGCAGCGGCGCGCGAGGCCGGGTTCCGGCCCTGCCTGCGCTGCCGGCCGGAGACTGCGCCGGATATGGGCGCCTGGCGCGGCACGTCGAACACGGTCTCCCGGGCCTTGCGCCTGATCGAACAGGGTGCGCTGGATACGGCCTCGGTCGACGAACTGGCCAGCCGGCTGGGCGTCGGCGAACGGCAATTGCGCCGTCTGTTTCATCAGCATCTGGGCGCCTCGCCCGTCGCCGTCGCGCAGACACGTCGGATCCATCTGGCCAAGCAGCTGATCCACGAGACGCACATGCCAATGGCCGAGATCGCCTTTGCCGCGGGCTTCTCGAGCATCCGCCGCTTCAACGAGACCTTTCGCGACATGTTCGGGCGGCCGCCGGGCGAATTGCGCCGGGCGAGCGCCCGGGCCGTCCCGGCCGACACGGCGGGCGGGCTGAGCCTGCTGCTGCGCTATCAGCCGCCCTATGACTGGGAGGCCATGCTGGACTTCCTGCGCGTGCGTGCCATCGCCGGGGTCGAACATGTGAAGGCCAATGCCTATTCACGCACGATCGAGATCGACGGCGCCCAGGGTCATGTGCGCATCGAACCGGCCAGCGGCGATGCCCTGCGCGCGACCATCACCTTCCCGGTTCTCTCTGCCCTGCCCGCCATCATCGGACGCATCCGCCGGGTCTTCGATCTTGCTGCCGATCCCGCCGCCATCGCCGCCCATCTGAGCGAAGACCCGGATCTGGCCCGCCATATCGCCCGCCGGCCCGGCCTGCGCGTTCCCGGGGCCTGGGACGGGTTCGAGCTGGCGATCCGGGCCGTGCTCGGCCAGCAGATCACGGTCGCTGCAGCGGCTCGCCTCGCCGGACAGCTGGTCGCCCGTCACGGAACGCCGCTGGCAGAGCCTGCGGGGCCGCTGACCCACACCTTCCCGAGCGCTGCAGTCCTTGCCGATGCAGATCTTTCGGGCCTTGGCATGCCGCGCAGCCGGTCTGCGACGCTGAGCGCGGTGGCCGCGGCCAGCCTGGCGAACCGCAACCTGTTCGACGCCCATCGCGGGCTCGACGAGGCCATTCACGATCTGCGGGCCATCCGCGGCGTCGGCGAATGGACGGCGCAATACATCGCCCTGCGGCAATTGCGCGAGCCTGACGCCTTTCCGGCGGCGGATATCGGACTGATGCGGGCGCTCGCGGCACCGGACGGGACCCGCCCCTCGGCCGAGGCCCTGACCCGGCGTGCCGAGCACTGGCGTCCCTGGCGGGCCTATGCGGCCCAACATCTCTGGGCCGCCGATCCCGGATTGCACGTTTCCTGACACAACTCTCTGAAGCACAACCGGATTCTGACGCTTTTCATTCAAAATGACTGGCCTCGCGGCGGCCGGTCGCGTTATGCCTCCAATCAACCAGGGTTAATGCCCGGTCCAACGGCCCTGAAAGGGTCATGAAACAGACAAGCTGGCGTACGGCTCCGCATGCAAGCGTGCGAGGAGGCGGAAAAGCCAGGCGGACCGGAGTGTATTTCCCGCCAGGATGTGTCCCGTACGGGTGTCAGCAAGGCAGAGCCTTGCCGCAGCCGCTTGTGGATACCGGCGGGGTGGATGGCGGTTTTTCGCGGACAGGAGACAGGCCGGCAGCGCAGTGGAGTCGTGCGTCCGGCGCTATGTGACCCGGAGAGAGGAGCACCCCGGATGGCGAACACGATACGGATGGCCGGCCTGGCAGTTGCGGCCATCATTCTGGGACTGACCGGCGGCCCCGCAGCCGCGTTGATCCAGACCGAGGACCAGGATGGACGGTCCGATGCACGCCCCGCGGTCCAGGTCGTTGAATCTCTTTCCTGTCCTCTGGAAGACAGAACCCAGTGCGTCGGCGAGACCCAGATCGTCGAGGACGTCGAGGAGTGGAATGAATTCCTCGAGCGCAAACGCCCCTTCCCCGGCCTGCTGAAATTCTATCGCGACATCCAGACGGGCGAGCTATTCCTGGAGCTGACCGAAGACGAGCTCGGCGAGGAGTTCATCTATTTCAGCTACGTCCATGACGGCTCGCGGCGTGACGGCATGCGCATGGCCGGGCTGATGGGCGAAAACGCCGTGATCTCCTTCCGCCGCCGCTTTCGTCATGTCGATGTGGTCCGCCGCAATACCGACTACGTCATGGATCCGGATTCGACCCTGACCCGCGCGGAAGGCACCAATGTGCCCTTCACCGTGCTGGCCAGTCTGGAAGTCGTCTCGGAAAGCCGCCGTTCCAATCGCGTCATCGTCCGCGCCAACGACCTGTTCATGACGAACTCCCTGGTCCGCATCGGTCAGGCCTCGGCCATGGGGCGCGCCCTCGGGGTCCGGCCAGGCACGCTGAACGCCCGCAAGACCAATATCCGCTCGATCCGCAATTACGAGGACAATACCGAGATCGTCACCGAGTTCGTGTTCGACTGGAGCGGGGCGAGCACGCCCGAGAGCTCGTCGGACACGACCGTGGTACAGCACACCTTTGTGCGCATGCCTGATGACGGCTTCACGCCCCGCCGCGCCGATCCCCGCGTCGGCTTCTTCACGGAACGGCGCACCAATCTGACGCGGGTCGATGGCAGCCCGGTCGACGATCTGATCCAGCGCTGGCGGCTGGAGAAAACCGACCCGGAGGCCGAGGTCTCCGAAGTGGTCCGGCCCATCACATTCTGGATCGAGAACACCACCCCGCTGGAATACCGCCCCGTGATCCGCGATGCCGTCCTGGCCTGGAACCCGGTCTTCGAAGCCGCCGGCTTCCGCAATGCGATCCAGGTCGATGTCCAGCCGGACGACGCCGTCTGGGACGCCGGCGACGTGCGCTACAATGTGATCCGCTGGATCGCCTCGCCCCACCCGATCTTCGGCGGCTATGGCCCGCGCTTCACCAATCCGCTGACCGGCGAGATCCTGGGCGCGGATATCGTGATCGAGCACGCCGCGGTCCAGCGCTGGGTGCAGACGGCCGATCTCTTCCCGCCCGTCGGTGACGGCAGTGCCGCCGCGGATTCCGGGGCCGCCCTCGACAGCGATGTACTGACCGCGATCAGCGCCGCCGATATCGACGAGGCCTGCGAGGCCGGCCTGCACATGGCCCGCTCGGCGGCGTTTGCGCGCCTGGCTGCCGTCGCGGCCGCCCGCGCCGGCCATCGCCCGGACATCGATCCCGATGCGATCATCGAACAGGGGCTGAGCTGGATGGTGGCGCACGAGGTCGGCCATACGCTGGGCCTGACCCACAACATGATGGCCTCCTATTTCGGCGATCTGGAGACCCTGGCCAGCGGCGACCCGCGCGCCGGACGCCGCCTGTCGGCATCGGTGATGGACTATCCGGGAGTCAATCTGGCCGCGGCCGGCGAGAGCCAGGGCCCGTTCTTCCCGGGTCTGCCCGGGCCTTATGACAGCTGGGCGATCCGTTTCGGCTATGCGCCGGAGATCGGTGAGACCGAGGCACGCAACGCCCTGCTCGCCCTGTCGAGCCTGCCCGAGCACGTCTTCGGCAATGATGCCGATGCGGTGCGGGTGCCGGGCCGCGGTATCGATCCGCGGGTGAATACCTATTCCCTGTCCAACGACCCGATCGGCTTTGCCGCGCGCCAAATCGAGGTCGCCCGGACGACCATGACCGGACTGGTCGAGACGGTGCCGCAGGACGGCGAGAGCTGGGCCGAAACCCGCGCGGCCTTCGGCGTGCTGATGGGGATGTGGAAACAGGCTGGCGGTATCGTGTCGCGCTATGTTGGCGGGGTCTATGTCGACCGCTCGGTTGTCGGCCAGCCGGGCGCGGCCGAGGCTCCCTTCGTCCCGGTCTCCGCGGCCGAACAGCGCCGCGCCCTGCGCACGCTGGGCGAGACCGTGTTCGGGCCCGATGCCTTCGACTTTCCGCCCGAGCTGATCGCCCGGCTGCAGCCGGAACGGCGAGGGTTCGACGCCCTGCGCCGGGCCGAGGAGCCGCGCGTCCAGGCCTATGTCCGCGATGCGCAGAATTCGGTGCTCGCGCACCTTCTGCACCCGCGCGTGCTGAACCGGCTGACCGACAGCCTGGCCTATGGCGGCGAGTATTCCACCCACGCCATGCTGAACGATCTGACGCGGGAGATTTTCAAGGGCGATCCCTGGGGCCGTCCCAATGTCTACCGGCGCAATCTGCAGATCCAGTATATCGACCGGCTGATAGCCGTCGAAGACGCATCCTCGCTGCAGCATGTCCCGGCGGTCGCCGTGCGTGACACGCTGCGCCGGATTGCCGGCATGAATCATGGCTGGGATGTCTGGCTGGATGCCGAGACACGGGCGCATCGCCGCTATATCCGCGAGCGGATCGCGGCAGCACTCGACGCCTGACGGGCCCTGTCGGGGCACCGCACAGAAGAAAGGCCCGCCGGTCCAACCGGCGGGCCTTTCCCGTGTCACCTTCCTGTCGGCCCGGTCAGGCCTGGTCCGTGCTCTCCGCGTCCATGGCCGCATGGTCGCGCCTGGGCAGGAAACGCGAGATCCAGCGGCCGACCACGTAGAAGACCGGCGTGAAGATCAGGCCGAAGAAGGTCACCCCGATCATCCCGGCGAACACCGCGATCCCCAGGGCCTGGCGCATTTCCGCACCGGGGCCGTGGGCGAACGCCAGAGGCGTCACGCCGAGAATGAAGGCAAAGGATGTCATCAGGATGGGCCGCAGGCGGATCCGGGCGGCCTGGGCGGCAGCCTTGAAGCTGTCATTGCCCGGCTCCTCCTCCGCCTGGCGGGCGAACTCGACCAGAAGGATCGCGTTCTTGGCCGCCAGGGCGATCAGCACGATCAGCCCGACCTGGGTGAGGATATTATTGTCCAGACCCGTCAGGTTGATGCCGACCATCGCTGCCAGGATACACATCGGCACGATGAAGATCACCGCCCAGGGCAAGGTGAAGGCCTCGTACTGGGCCGCCAGCACCAGGAAGACGAACACCACCGCGAAGGCGAAGATCATCAGGCCGGAATCGCCGGCCGCCTTTTCCTGATAGGCGATCTCGGTCCACTCATAGCCAAAGCCCGGAGGCAGGTTGGCTTCAAGGATTTCCTCCATCGCATCCAGCGCCGTGCCAGACGCCACGCCCGGCATGGCCTGGCCCTGGATTTCCACGGCCGTGAAGTTGTTGTGCCGCACGACACGGACCGGTCCGGACTCCGTGGTGATCGATGCCACCGAGGCGATCGGCACCAGCTCGCCATCCCGTCCGCTGACCCGCAGCCGGCCGATATCGGCGATGTCGTCCCGGGCCTCGGCTTCAGCCTGGGCGGTCACGCGATAGGTGCGGCCCTGGTAGTTGAAATCATTCACATAGGTCGAGCCGAGATAGGTGCCGAGCGCGGAATAGACCGAGGCCGGATCCACACCCAGGCGCTGGGCCCGGTCGCGATCGACATCGACGCGGACGCGCGGCGAGTCGGTCGAGAAGTCGGTGAAGACCTGGGTCAGGCGCGGGTCCTGGTTGGCGGCGCCGATGATCTGCCAGGCCACCTGGCCCAGCGTGTTCAGCCCCTGGCCGGTGCGGTCCTGCACGATCACCTTGAAACCGCCGCCATTGCCCAGCCCCTGTACCGGAGGCGGAGCAATGATGAAGGCCCGGCCTTCCGGCACGATCTGGGCCAGCATGCCGGTCAGCTGCATGGACAATTCCTGCGCCGACATGCCCGGATGGCCCTGGCGTTCCTCGATCGGATCGAGCCGGATGAACATGGTCGAACCGGACGAGTTCAGCGAGAAGGTCGCACCGTCCAGGCCGACAATCGCGGCCATGCCGTCCACGCCTTCGGTCTCGGCGACCGCGCTCTGGACACGGGCCATGACTTCGTCGGTGCGTTCCAGGGACGCGCCGGGCGGCAATTGAACAATGCCGATCAGGAAGCCCTGGTCCTGGTCCGGGATGAAGCCGGTCGGGGTTTCCGACAGGCGCCAGCCGGTGAGCGCCAGAAGGCCGGCATAGGCAATCAGGACTATGACGATCATGCGCACGAGGCGCGACACAACAGCCCCATAACTGTTCGATAGCCATGCAAAACCGTTATTGAACTGTCGCGCAGCGAAGCGCAGCGGAGCCAGCGGGCCCGGCCGGGCGTCGTGAGCATCCGCCTTGTGCGGTTTCAGCAGCAGGGCGCAGAGCGCCGGGCTGAGTGTCAGCGACACGACCAGCGAGATGATCGCGGCGGTGGCGATGGCAACGGCAAACTGGCGATAGAAAATCCCCGGAATGCCGCCCATGAAGGCCGTCGGGATGAAGACCGAGATCAGCACCAGCGACATCGCGATCAGCGCGCCGCCGACCTCCGTCATCGACTTGCGGGCCGCGATCCGGGGCGAATTCCCCTCGCGTATCAGTCGTTCGACATTTTCCACCACCACGATCGCGTCGTCGACGACGATGCCGACGGCCAGCACCATGGCGAAGAGGGAGAGCGAGTTGATCGAGAAGCCCAGCGCCAGCTGTACGGCGAAGACGCCGACAATGGAGACCGGGATGGCCACGATCGGGATCAGCGCCGCCCGCCAGGTCTGCAGGAAGACGATGATCACCAGCACGACCAGGAAGACGGCCTCGATCAACGTGCGCTGCACGGCGTGCACCGACGCCTCGACGAATTCGGTCGGGTTGTAGGGGATGATGTAGTCCATGCCCTCGGGAAATTCGGCCGAGGCGGCCTCGATTTCCTCGAGCACGGCCGAGGCCGTGTTCAGCGCGTTGGCGCCGGGCTGCTGGATGATCGCCATGGCGACGCCGGGGCGCTGATCGAAATAACCGCGGACCAGATAGGTCTCGGTCCCCAGCTCGACCCGCGCGACATCCTCCAGCCGCGTGACGGCGCCGTCTTCGCCGCGGCGCACCACAACATTGCCGAACTCCTCCGCCTCGATCAGGCGGCCACGCACCTGGACCGGCACCTGGAAGGACGGCGCATTGCCGGCGCCATAGGGCGGCTGGCCGAGAATACCGCCGGTCGCCTGGATGTTCTGCGCACGCAGGGCGGCAACGACATCGCTGGCCGTCAGGCCGTGGGCGGCGGCGCGGTCCGGATCGATCCAGACCCGCATGGAATAATTGCCGGCACCGAAGACGCGGACATCGCCGACACCGTCAAGGCGCAAGAGCCGGTCGCGAACGCGGGTGTTGGCATAATTGCCGATATAGTCCGTATCCAGCGTGCCGTCTGTCGAGCGCAGCGACAGGATCAGCAGGAAGCCCGTCGCCTGCGCCTCCACCGACACACCGGTCTGGCGCACGATTTCCGGCAGGCGCGGCTCGGCCCGGTTGACCCGGTTCTGCACCTTCACCTGGGCGGTATCGATATCGGTGCCCGGCTGGAAGGTGACGGAGATCTGCACCATGCCGTCCGCTGTCGAGGAGGAGGTCATGTAGAGCATGCCCTCGACGCCGTTGATCTCCTGCTCCAGCGGTGCAGCGACCTGTTCGGCGACGTCCTCGGCAGTGGCACCGGGATAGGCAGCCGTGATCGCCACCGTCGGCGGGGCGATTTCGGGATATTGCGAGAGCGGCAGCTGCGGATAGGCGAAAAGACCCAGCAGCGTGACGATGACCGAGATCACCAGGGCGAAGATCGGTCGGTCAATAAAGAAATGGGACAGGCGCATGAGGGAGGCTTTCTTCCGCGCAGCTGTGGACGGGATCAGTCGACGGGCTGGGCGCTCGTGGCCGGCTGGGATTCAATGAAGGCGGCACCGCCCCGGTTGGGCGCGGCGCGCGAAATCTCGGTGTCCCGGGGCACGACTTCGGCGCCCGGACGCGCCCGCAGGAGGCCGTTCACGATCACCCGGTCGCCCGGCTGCAGACCGTCGCGGATGACGCGCAGGCTGCCGCTCAGCGGCCCCTGGACGATATTGCGGGTCTCAACCATGTTCTGGTCGTTCACCACGTAGACGATCCGGCGCGAACCGTCGGACAGGATCGCCGTCTGCGGCAGCAGCATCGCCTCATAGGGCGCACTGCCGCGCACCCGGGCCGTACCCAGCATGCCCGGACGGATGAGACCATCCGGATTGGCCACGCGGGCCCGCATGTGGATCGTGCCGGTATTCGGATTGATCGAGTTGTCGGCGAAGACGATCTCGCCGCGGCGCTCGAAGGCCGTCTCGTCCTGCAGGCGCACCTCGACCGGCGCGCCCTCACCCGTCACCTGCCGGCGCTGATAGCGCAGGAAGACAGCTTCGGAGGCATCGAACTCGAAATAGATCGGATCCGAGCTGACGATCGTGGTCAGCACATCACCGGCCGAATTACCGCCGGAGACAAGATTGCCCGGATCGACCTGGCGGGCCGAGGCATGACCTGTAATCGGTGCCGTCACCCGGGTGAATTCCAGGTTCAGCTGCTGCGCCTCGACCTGGGCCCGGGCAGAGGCCACGGCGGCTTCCGCCGTGCTGACGGCGGTGCGGCGCTGCTCCACCGCCTCCTGGGAAATGGTGCGCGACGCGATCAGGCGTTCGGCGCGTTCCAGATCGGTGCGCACCTGGGACAATTCGGCGCGCGCCTGGGTGAGACGGCCTTGCGCAGCAGCCAGTTCCGCCTGGAAGGGACGCGCATCGATGGTGAACAGGAGTTGCCCTGCCTCCACCTCGGCCCCATCTTCAAAGTGGACGGCTTCAAGATAGCCGCTGACCCGGGCCCGCACATCGACATGCTCCGGCGACTCGAAACGGCCGGTAAACTCGTCCCAGTCGGCGACCCGCTCGACAAGAGGCGTTGCAACATCGACCTGGGGCGCCGGCATCTGGCCCTGCTGCTGCCCGCCGCCACAGGCGGTCAGGAGAATGGCCGAAACAAGGAGGACACCGGTGGTGTTCGGAAATAGGCGCGCCATGGATCAATCCCGCAGACGAAAACGGACGCGCATGCCGCCGGGCCGGCGGTGCCACGTCCTCTAGGTGTAAAATCTGGCCGGAATGTAGTAAGTCAACAGGTGATGACAACCCGGCCCTGTGAGAAAAATTCGCATGGTAGCTATTTATCCGCCCCGGCCTCGCAATGCCGAAGCCACGAAGGCCGCAATCCTGGCCGCTGCACGCGGCCGGTTTGCCCGGGCCAGCTATGACACGGTGGGCATCCGGGAGATCGCGTCGGATGCCGGCGTCGACCCGGCCCTGGTCTCGCGCTATTTCGGCTCGAAGGAAGACCTGTTCGCCGCCGTGCTGAACCGGCCGGAGAAGATCGAGCGCATCGGCGATCTCTTCACCGGCGATATCGCAACGCTGTCAACGCGCATTGCCGACATGATCGTGGAGGAGCCGGACGACGAGAATACCGTCGAGGACTTCCTCATCATGCTCAACTCGATCGCCTCGGCGACCGCGGCCGACATGGTCCGCGCCACGATTTTCGAGCGCTGCGACCGCCCCGTCGCCGCCGCCCTGACCGGCCCCCACACGGAGCTGCGCGCCCGCATGCTCGGCGCCCTCATCGTCGGCCATATCATGAACCGCACCATGTGGGGCGACCTCGCCAAGGACCCCGACCTTCGCACCCGCGTCCGCAAACGCGTCATGGAACAGGTGGAGCTGAGCCTGTCGGAGCTTTAGGGGCCGACCTCTTCATCGACCGGACGTTCGGTTCTCGCCAAAGCGTCGATATCCGATCGATGCGCGCGCAACTCTCCCAGGCGGCGCAGCACTTCGCGCCCAGCTTCGAGAGACGCGTCATAGTGAACCCAGAAGTTTCCGCGATGCCGGGCACGAGCTTGGGCCCATGCCTTGACGAAGACATCTGCCTTGTCCCGATAGTCCTCAAGCGCAGTCTTGACGCGAGCGCTCAGACGCTCCTGGTCCGCCAGGTGTTTGAGCAAATCAATGTGCTGAACAAAGGGCTCCAGCATCCAGTCGTTCCGCTGGTCATTGCCCCGCCATCCATCGATCGGATTTGCGCGCTCGTATAGCCTCCGTTGAACCGAGACGATCTCGCTGCCAATTCGCTGTCGAACACGCTGCTTTACGAAAAAGCCCTTGTAGAGCGAAGTCATGATTGCGCCGCTCGCTGCGAATACACCGCCCATAAGAAGTTCCGGCGCCCGCTCGGAAAGCCAAAGCCCCACCCAATCTTCCATGCACCCCCCCCTTGTGCGTCTCCAATGAACCCTACGCGCGTCCAGCGCAAAAATACACTCTGCGAAGGAAAGCCGTCGGACTTAGAGGCAAGAAAAAACCCGCCAACTCAATGAGCTGGCGGGTTCTTTTTGGGTGCGGGGGCACGCACCGTTCAGCGTCATGCTTCGCCGCGGTACGAGTTTCGAGTTCGTTCCGCCGGGTATCGCAGATCGGGCTAGGAAGCCGCTTCCCCACCCGCACAACACGCATCGCCCTCCTGAATGGGCGGACACGGAACCGTCCCATAGGAGCAGAATACGCAGCAGTCACCGGGCTTGGGCTTGAGCAGTGCGCTGCAGGACGGGCAATCCCAGAAGTACTGGCAGGCGTTCGTTGGCATTTCCAAGTCGGGATGCGCGGCGCCACACTCGGGACAGGTGATGGTCGAATGAAGTTGGATATCAGTCATCAGCTTTGAGCGAACACTCCCACCAGTCGATTGCGCCTATCGGTCCCGCACGCGGCAAGCTGCCCGGCCCCCTAGATTTAAACGTCGGCTCAGATCCCCGCATCTTAACCGCTCAGCCAATTCAGCAACCAGAATTGAAGGCGCATCTCGTAATTTGGCAGGATAATAGACGCGGTCAGGAAGGCGACACCAACGCCCCACCAGATCCAGAAAACTCTCCCGGGTGTCCCGCGTGACAGCGCAAGCGTAAGCGAGAGAGCCAGCAAGCCCGCACCTCCCCACGCGAACCACTCCTGCCATCGCGCAACATAGCCGAGCTTGGCGACCAGCCCGGACGCGACGCCGAGATGGACCAAGAGAATCGGCACAACACAGCAAGACGCGCCGATGAAAGCGAGAAATCCTCCGAAGGCCCCACTTCCGGAAAGCCAACTCACCGCCGAACGATCACTATCTCGAAAACCAAACATCGCATCATCGTACATCCTGTAGTAACTACAGGATCAACTGGGCTAACTGCGGAACCGATCACAAAAATGCGAGAACATCTAAAGCGTGGTGAGGTCGCGAAAGTACTCGACAGCAATATCGAGACGATCCGCTATTATGAAAACATCGGCCTCGCCGGCGCGTCCGGACGCTCCGCAAGCGGTCACCGTCTATACTCCCAGAACGATGTCGAAATGCTTCGGTTCGCGCTCCGCCTCAGGCAATTGGGGTTTACGCTAGCAGAGGTCCGCGAGCTGCTCACGATGACTGAGGGGCAATCCTACTCGTGCAAGCAGGTGGCGGAGATCGCCGAGGGTCATTTGGCTCGCATTCACCGGAAAATTGCCGATCTAAGTCAGCTCGCTCAATCGCTCGAAGACATCATCGCCGAGTGCAAGCGATCGGACACGCCGGAATGCGCGCTTGTCACGACGCTAAAAATGCCGGAATCAGGCGAGGACTGACCCGGTCAAACACGATCGATTCCGCGCCTCAGCTCCGGGTAAAGACCGAAAATGCAAAACCCCTGAAATCTTAATTATTTCAGGGGTTTAAGATGGGTGCGGGGGTAGGATTTGAACCTACGACCTTCAGGTTATGAGCCTGACGAGCTACCGGACTGCTCCACCCCGCATCAGGATGGCCCGAGGCACCGGAGTGCTGTGGGGAGGCGCGTATGTAGGATGACACTGATGTGTCGTCAACCAGCCAGCTGCGCTTTACCTGCGTCCGCGATCATGGCCTAACATCCTGCCATGACTGCAACCTCCCCTCCGGCCGGCGATGCCGTTGCCAACGCCCTCGATGCCTGGCGCCGGGGCGAGCCCGCGGCCGCGATCGACACGCTGGCCACGGCCGTGCGGACCGGCGATGCGCGCGCCCTCGGCGCGCTGCTGCAGCTGTCCGGCCAGCCCGATGCGCCCGAGGGGGTTGAACAGGCGGTTTTCACCGCTGTGGAGGCGGCGCCCGCGAGCCCGGCGCGCAACCGGCACCTGGCCTTCCTGATAGCCGCCGGGCGCGGCTGTGAGGCCGCTCCCGAGGCGGCGCTGGCGCTGCGGCGGGAGGACCGGCAGGCCGGCGATGCCGGCGCGACGACGGAACTTGCCCTGCTGGCCCTGATGGCGGGGGACGGGGCGACCGCCGAGGCCCTGCTGGCGGAGGCTGCTCAGGCCGGATCGGGGCACGCGATCGCGGCCCTGCTGCGTCTGGGCGAGGAGAGCGGCCGGGTCGCCCCGGTGGCCCGGCAGCTGGCCCCGGCCCTGGCACAATCCGGCCACCCGCTGGCACCGGCCCTGATCCAGGCGACACAGGCCCTGCCCGTTTCGGGCGCGGATGATGATGGCGGGGGCGAGACGCTTCCCGCCGGTCTGCTGACAGCGCTGGAGGAAGATCCGGCGGGCGGCGAAACCCTGAGCGAGACGCCCCGGATCGTGCAGCAGGCCGGCTTCCTGCCTGCGGCCGTGTGCGACTATCTCGCCGCCGGCGGTGCGCCCTTCCTGCAGCCGGCAAGGATCTTCGATCCGGCGACCGGCCAGTCGCGGCCCGATCCCTACCGGCGCTCGCTGACGGCCACCCTGCCCGATGCCGCCATGGATCTGGTGCTCTGGGCGATCAAGCTGCGCATGGCGCGCCTGTCCGGCGCCGGTTTCGAACAGGGCGAACCCCTCTCCCTGCTGGTCTACCGGCCGGGCGAGGAATACCGGGCGCATTTCGACTTTCTGACGGAAGACGGCGCCCTGGCGAGCGCGGATCTGGCCCGGCGCGGCCAGCGGATCGCCACCAGCCTCGTCAAGCTGAATGCGGAGCATGAGGGCGGCGCGACGCGCTTCCCGCGGCTCGACATCGCCTGGAGCGGCGGGCGCGGCGATGCGCTGAGTTTCGACAATGTCGATGCCGACAGGCGCGGCGACAAACGCACGCTTCATGCCGGCGAGCCGGTGGTCGCCGGCATGAAGGTGCTGGCCAGTCTGTGGCTGAGGGAGCGCCCTTAGACTGGCCGGGGGGATTTGAGGTCCGGACTCAGGGCCGGCGTTGTTCCTGCGTGAGCGGCAGCACGTGTTCGACCAGGGCGACGAGCGTGCGGCCCGGCTCCTCGATCGGCGAGAGATGGGCAGAGTGCTCGAACCAGACCAGTTCCTTGGACGGCGCCTCCAGGCGCCGATACCAGGCCTCGACCAGGTCTGACGGCGTGGTGAGATCGTGCCGGCCGGCGAAGAAGACGACCGGGAAGTCCACCTGCTCCACATCGCCCTGGCGCACGGCCATCAGATCGTCGAGCAGCGCCGTCACGCTCAGAATGCCGCCCGGATTGACCGCCTCGCGGTCGGCCTGTTCGTATTCCGGTGCCAGGCGGCGCGCGCGATAATAAAAGCCGGCATTGTCGCGATAGGCGGCCAGGCCGCCATAATGCACCGCCCATTCCCGCTCGGCGCCGATCCGCTCGAACGTCACCGGCGTGTCGCCCGGATAGGGCGCGATAGCGGTGAGATCGGCGATCGCCTCGGCATTGCCGTCGGCCCGGGCGGCCGCCAGCGTCAATTCATGACTGCGGCGCTCATTCTCGTCCATATCGACAATCTGCCCGATCCCGACATAGGCATGCACCCAGTCCGGCCGGGCCATCGCCGCCTGGAAGCCGGCGACCGTGCCCCAGGAATGGCCGACCACGATGATGCGCTCCTGGCCGAGATGCTCGCGCAGCCAGGCCATCAGCTCGATTGTGTCGGCCACGATGCGTTCGCGTGACAGGCCTTCGCGACTGGCCGCCTCGCCATTGTGGCGAAGGGTCTTGCCGCCGCCGCGCTGATCCCACTGCACGACGGTGAAATAGTCTTCCCAGGGCCGCTGGAAGGCCCAGCCGACAGCCATTTCCGGCGCGCCGGGCCCGCCATGCAGGAAGAGGAGGACAGGATTGTCGCGGTCGGCACCGCGGATCGAGATCCACTGCTCCATGCCGCCAAGCTCGACGGTCATCAGCGCCTGGATGCCGTCCGGCGTGACGATCTCGTTGACGCCGGCCATGACGGCGCGGGCCTCGGCATAGGGATCGCGCCGGGTATCTGTCTGGGCGCCGGCCTGGGCCGTGAGGGCCAGGACGGCGGCGATTGCGGGGGCGAAGAACTTGAAAGGCATGGCGGTCTCGCATCGGCTGGTTATGTGCCCTTGGATGCAGACTGCAGCGGTTTTGGATGTCGCCATCGGCCGGGACAGACAGGCCCGACGTCCCCCTTGCCGTCCGCGGGCTTGGCGAAGGGCGCCAGAGAGCCGCGATCCGGAGAGGAAATCCCGGAATCCGGGCACAAAAAAACCGCCGCGAAAGCGACGGTTGATTTGTGAATTGTCATGGAGGGGGATCTAACGGGCAGACCGGGCAGCGACCTACTCTCCCACGTCTTAAGACGCAGTACCATCGGCGCTAGGGGTCTTAACGGCCGTGTTCGGGATGGGAACGGGTGCGGTCCCCCTGCAATAACCACCCGGTCAGCGCGTTAGATCCAAAAGAAGAGACATGTCTGATGTATTTTGAGGTGTTGCTTTGCTTTGTCCGACGAAGCGATCGCCGGGCATGAGCATCATAAGATCAAGCCTATCGAGTAATTAGTACCAGTCAGCTTCATGTGTCGCCACACTTCCACACCTGGCCTATCAACGAGGTAGTCTTCCTCGACTCTCAAGGGAAAACTGGTTTTGAGGGGGGCTTCCCGCTTAGATGCATTCAGCGGTTATCCCTTCCGTATATAGCTACCCTGCTATGCTGCTGGCGCAACAACAGGTCCACCAGAGATACGTCCACCCCGGTCCTCTCGTACTAGGGGCAGCTCCTCTCAATTTTCCGACACCCACGGCAGATAGGGACCGAACTGTCTCACGACGTTCTAAACCCAGCTCACGTACCGCTTTAATTGGCGAACAGCCAAACCCTTGGGACCTGCTCCAGCCCCAGGATGCGATGAGCCGACATCGAGGTGCCAAACAA